>NZ_AVOP01000001.1:0-797597 GCF_000733275.2 Enterobacter sp. EGD-HP1 | reverse complement strand
TTTTTCTCCCGCCGGTAACGACACCTTCAGCGCCTTCCACGCCGGACGATAATCCCCGCGCGCGTTGACCTTCAGGTTAATGGTTGCACCGTCGCACACCATTTCCCACTCCACCCACAGCGCACTGCCGTTCTGGTAGCCCCAGCTTTCGCCGTCGTCTTCAAACAGCATGCCGGAGGTTGTCCCGACGCCTTTTACCGGGAACAGCTTCATCTCGCGTGCCGTATCTTTTTCGGCACTCACATGCGTGATGCGCTCGCTCAGCGGCAGACCGGCTCCCGCACGCACCAGCAGCGGCAGTTTTTCCAGCGGCGCATCGAGGACGACTGATTGTCCGCCCGCATACCACGCGTGGGTGTAAAAATCGTACCAGCCGGTGGCGTTATCCGGCAGCCAGACGCGGCGCTCGCGCTGCCCGGCTTCGACGACGCTGGCGACCAGCAGGTCGCGGCCCAGCAGGAAGTCATCGCACTCTTCAAAGGTCTGGGCATCGTGCTCGTGATCGAGGAAGGTCGGGCGCAGCATCGGCTCGTCGTCGGCGTGCGCCTGCCAGAGCAGGGTGTAGAGGTACGGCAGCAGGCGGTAGCGCAGCTCAACCGCACCGCGAATGGCTGGCGTGACGCCCGGGTACATCCACGGCTCGTTCACGGTGTGGTCATCGTTCCACGAGTGAATGGTAAAGCGCGGGTGCATCACGCCGTTCTGCACCCAGCGCACGAACAGCTCGGCGTCCGGCTTGTCGCCGGAGAAACCACCGACGTCGTGACCGACGTTGAACAGCCCGGACAGGCTCATGCCCAGCCCCATGCGGATGTTGTAGCGCAGGGTGTCCCAGTTGGTGCGGTTGTCGCCGCTCCATGTCTGAACGTAGCGCTGCATCCCGGCGCAGCCGGAGCGGGAGATCAGATACGGACGTTTCTCCGGCGCAAAGCGCTGCTGCGCTTCCAGCGAGGCACGCATCATCAGCAGCGGCATCACCGGGCGAATGTGCTTAATGGCGATTTCCTTGCCGAAGCCAAAGCAGCGGGCTTCCCCGTCCCACACTTCATATTCGTTGTTATCGTTCCAGGTGGAGTCGATGCCCATCTCCAGCAGCTGCGTGGTGACGCCGTTCTGCCACCACTGCACCGTCTGCGGGTTGGTAAAGTCGAGGTGCGAGCCTTCGTCATCCCAGAAGCTGGAACGTTCCGGCGCATCGGTTTCTGAATCGCGAATAAACAGGCCGCTCTCCGCCACTTCGTTATAGCGCGGATGGTCCTGCAGCAGGCACGGCTTGATGTTGGCCGCAAGCTTGAGCCCCGCGTCGTGGAACGCCTGGCTCATCACCTTCGGCTGCGGCACCTTGTCATAGTTCCAGTTGAAGACGTAGCGCTTGCCGTTGATGGAGGTATAGCCGGAGGAGAGCTGGAACGAGTCGCACGGAATGGCGTGCTCTTCGCACAGGCGGATGAAGTTCATCAGCTGGTTTTGCGCGTCCGGCGCGTCGGTGTAGTGCATGGTCGAGCCGCTGTAGCCCAGGCTCCACTTCGGTCCGAACAGGGTTTTTCCGGTCAGGCGCACGAAGGCTTTGGTGACGTCCAGCACGCGCTTGCCGGTAAAGATGTAGTAATCGATATCGCCCGCTTCCGCCTGCCAGCGACGGTAGGCGGTGTGGTAGTTGTCGATTTCGTTACCCAGATCCAGCCAGCAGCTGCTCAGGTTGTCATAGAACAGGCCGTAGCTGACGTCGTCGCGGCGGGCGATGGTGAACGGAATGTGCTTGTAGAGCGGGTCGGTGCTGGCCGCGTTGTACCCCATGGCGTCGAGGTTGCGCATCTCATAGCGCTTGCCGTTGCGCTGCAGATCGCCCGCTTTTTCGCCCAGGCCGTAGAAACGCTCGTCCTTGCGGCGGCTGAGGTAGTGCGCCACGCCGTCGCCGTGGGCGTTCAGCAGGTAGGCGCTGGTCGGGCGGTCGTTGACCAGCGGCTGCCACTCGCCCGCCTCATTGCGGTAGTGCCACTCCAGCCACAGCGGCTGGTGGACGGTCACGCGCAGCCGTTCGGTGGCCACGGTTAGCGTCTCATCCTGCCGCGTCAGGGTCCAGGCCGGGCAGGAGAAGCCGCTTATGTCGTCACGACGGCGGCCTTCCCAGGGTACGTCTTTTTCCGGCGCAATGCTCCAGGTGCGGTCCAGCGCCAGCTCGCCTTTGCGTTTGATCAGCACGCGGAACAGGTTCTCTTCCAGTACGTACAGGCACAGGCGGTGCTGGTTATCGACCAGCAGTTCCAGATGGTTTGCCGACTGCGTATCAAGGGTCCAGTTTTTCAGGGTTTTCATATGCAATACATCCACTATCAGGCGCGCTTGGCGCGACGTTCAGCAATAAATGCTACCAGGAAGACAGCGCCAATCAGGTCAAAGAAGCCCATGGCAATAAAGAGCGGGTTAAAGCCGATTTTGTCGGCGGTCACACCGATTAACAGCGAGAACAGGAAGCTGGCGATCCACGCCGCAGAGCCGCGCATGCCGTTGACGGTCGCCATCTGGCCTTTGTCGAACGACTCCACGACCAGGGCGCTCAGCATGCAGGAGATGATCTGGTGCCCGAAGCCGCCGATGGAGATCAGCACGATGGTGATATACGGGTCGCGGGTAATGGCCACGATGCCCAACGAGATCATCAGGAACGCGCCCGTCACGGAGCTGGCAACGACCGAGTTAACGCGCGAGCAGCCGAACAGACGGGTGTACAGACGCGTCAGGTAGCCGCTCGCCACGCTGCCGAGGTCGGCGGCGAGGAACGGCAGCCAGGCAAACATCGCAATCTGCTTCAGGTCCATGCCGTGCTCTTTGGCGAGGTACAGCGGCACCCAGAAGCTCAGCACCGCCCAGGCCGGTTCCGCCATAAAGGCCGGGATGGCGATACCGTAGAAGCGTTTGTTTTTCGAAACGGTTTTCAGCGCGGTCAGGAAGGGCATCCTCACCGCAGGCGGTTCGTTGTCCTGCTTGATGAACGCCAGCTCGTCCTTGCTCAGGTTCGGGTGCTGCTCCGGGTTGTGGTAGAACGCCCACCAGAGGATCACCCACAGCAGCGCCAGCACGCCGGTAAACATAAACGCGCCCTGCCAGCCGAATGACGCGTGAGCAAAGTAGATGATAGGCGGGGCCAGCATCGCGCCGATGGAGAAGCCCACGCCCGCCCAGCCGGCGGCAACGGGTCGCTCTGATTTCGGGAACCATTCGCCGATGGTTTTGGCGTTCGCCGGGGTAGCCGCGGCCTCAGACGCACCCATAAAGAAGCGCAGAATCGCCAGGTGCAGCCAGCTTCCGGCGCCCGCGTGGAAGATACACATCAACGCCCAGATCCCGGCGCAGACCATGAAGCCAATCTTCAGGCCGATGACGTCAATCAGCCAGCCGCACAGGGGCTGGAAGATGGTATAGGCGATCTGGAATGCGCCGACGATCCAGGAGTATTGCTCGGTGGTGATCCCGAGGCTCTCTTTCAGTTCCGGGGCGAGGATCCCGAGCGAGTTTCGGGTGATGTAGTTAACGGTGACGCCAAGTAAGAACAGCACCAGTACGTACCAGCGCAGGTTCTTGATGACGCGACGGGTTTTGCTTGTCGCTACGGTGTTATTGATGTCCTGACTCATTTTACTCTCCACAAGACGGACGGTAAGGGGACGGAGGTTCAGGTGTCACACGGATTTTTATGCCTTTGATTTCTATCCGTTTAAACTGCTTAAGTTGGTATGCAACTAGTATGGAAGTTGTGTGACAAGTTCACCTTAAGGAAGAAAATGAGTGGGCAAAAGTGGATTTTGTGCAAAATTTCTCATAACTGACGTAAACCCTCTGGCATGATGGCCTCTATGTCAGTTATCTACTGATGGATACGCTATGAAAATTTTTTCATTTCGCAAATGGAGCCAGATCACAAAATGGACAAAAGGCTAAAGATCACCGAAATCGCGGCCCGGACGCAGCTGTCGATCAGTACCGTGTCGCGGGTGCTGGCGGGAAAAGCGAATACCAGTGAAAAAGCGCGTGCAAAGGTGCTGGCGTGCGCGCGGGAGCTGGGGGTGATGGACGGCATGGCGGCTGGGCGTCTGCTGCTCAACAGCCTGGTGGTTTTTGCCCCGCAGCGGGCGTTTGACGAGCGGTCCGACATCTTTTACTACCGCGTGATCCAGAGCGTGAGTAAAGGCCTTGCTTCGCACGATGTGCGCCTTCGCTACTGCGCGCTGGAGGAGAACGACAGCGACGCGCAGCTGTTTCTGGCACGCATGAATGAAGCGGACGCCCAGGCGGCAATCCTTCTCGGCATCGACGATCCCCATATTCACGATCTGGCGGTGGACGTGGGTAAACCCTGCATGCTGATTAACTGCCGCGACCGCCACATGCGTCTGCCTGCCGTTGCGCCGGATCATCGCGCGATTGGCGAGCGGGCGGCGGAATATCTGTTCGAGATGGGGCACCGTGAGGTGATGAACGTGCTGTGCCTGCGTCGCTACACCATGGAGCTGCGCCTGTCGGGGATCCGCGACGCCTGGCAGTCCCATAATCTGACGTTCAACGACAAGCGCGATCTGCTGGTGGTGCCCAGCTTCAGCGCGCGCGAAACGGAACAGATGGTCAGCGAGTGGCTTAACCAGCAGAAGGGAAAAGACCTGCCGACGGCGTTTCTGGTCGGCGGCGACTTTATGGCGGCGGGCACCATTAGCGCATTACAAAACCACGGCCTGCGCGTGCCGCAGGACGTGTCGGTCATGAGCATTGACGGGTTTAACCTGGCGGCGATTCAGGATGTTCCATTAACGGCCGTGCACGTTCCTCGCGATGAGCTGGGAACAGAAGCGGTTTATATGCTCCAGCAGCGGCTGATGCGCCCGGACGCGCCGGTGGGGACGTTACTGCTCAACGGTATGCTGGCCGTACGGGAGTCGGTACGGCGGATACGTCAGGGGAAACGACGCACCGCCGTGGAGCGGGAAGGGCTGTACGACAGTTAGACCATGCCCAGCGCGCGCTTGCCGTGGATGTTGAGATCGTTCACGGTAAAGCGGTCCTGCCAGCTTTTTTCATAATCCTCGCGCGGGAAATCTCCCGGCGACGCGCCGGTTTCCAGCGCTTCCTTGACCTTCTTCGCGTAGGCGAGGTTCTTCTCACACATCGGCGCCGCAGGGATGTACATCACGTTGCCCCAGCCCTGCTGATTTTCCACCGGTGCGACGGAGTGGATCACATCGCAGTGCCACCACACCGAATCGCCCGCCTCGAGTGCAGGAATGCTGCTTAATGCCTCGATCAGCAGCGGGTGCCACTTCTCGGAAACCGGCAGCACGCGCCCCGGCGCTACGCCGCACAGCTCGTCCTCCGGCACGTCGTCCAGCAGCGGGCGCAGCAGAATGTAGGCCATCGCTTCCGGGATTGGCACCACGTGCAGCAAGCCCTGACCGGGGATCATATCCGACAGCGCCGTCCAGCCCTGGAAGGTGCGGAACACCGAGCATTTGGTGGTGTTATCGACGGTGTACTCTTCCACTTCGGTACGGTGCGCGGCGTTCCACGGATCGTACTTATCGACGTTGCCGTCAAACACGCGGGCAAAAACTTGTTGATAAGCCGGAAGCAGCCAGCGCTCCAGCGCGCCGGAGTCGGTATGCGCGCCCAGCCCTTTCGAGGTGGTTCCCGGCGGACGGCGGCGGATACGGTCCGGGTAAATCACGCTCACGTCCGGGTCGAACCACTGCTTGCCGTTGCTCTCGAATGTCCATAAACGGTTCAGGAACGACTGCACCTGCGCCATCTCTTCGCTCTGGCGCGCCTGCATTTGCGCCTGTGACCAGTAAATCGGGTAAATCTCCGGCCGGGAGGCCGTCAGGGTGCCGAAGAAGTTATCGCCAGGCCCTTTGTACACGTCGTCAAATTTATTCAGATCGAGGTAGTCGAGCATCGACCGATCCCACGCCAGCGCCTGCTCGCGCGGGAAGTGACCTTTAATCACCGCGCAGCCGCGGCGCTTAACGGCCTCGCGCTGTACGTCGGTGATAGTGCCGTTTTTCACGTCCGCAAACGGAATCACCGGCCAGACGGATTCGCCTTTGTTCTTAAGGGCGTTGATTTCCGCCACGCGGGTGGCAATTTTATCGCTGAGCTTATTAAACACCGCCTGCACGTCGCCGATCTGCGCGCGCAGCTCACGTTTCAACTGACGGATTGCCGCTTTGTGATCCGCTGGCAAAGTTTCACTGGTAAAGGTCATAACCGCCTCGCATCTTTCATTCGAAAGTAAAAATATATACAAGTGATACTTTAAGTTAAAATTAAGTTAATGCAAGTTTAAAAACTTGACGCAAGCCACAGGACGGAAAAAGAGTGAGAGGCCGGAGCGAGGCTCCGGCGAGGAGAGGATCAGACGTCGAACGGGGAGTGGTTGTCGAGCACGGCCTGAATGACGTTCAGCGCGCCCTGATGGTTGTTGTCGTCGGTGCTGTAGTGGCTGATTTCTTTTATGCTCTGCGCCGCGTTACCCATCGCAAAGGAATATTTCACCAGCTTCAGCATCTCGGCATCGTTGCCGCTGTCGCCAATGGCCACGCACGCCTGCGGGGAGATTTTCCAGCGCTTCAGCAGACGGCTAATGCCGTTGGCCTTGTGCAGGCCGGGGATAATTAAATCGACAAAACCAAAGCCGCTGGTGACCGGCTTCATGATGCCGTCCAGGGAGACGTGCAGTTTATCCACCAGATTCGGGATATCGCTATCCGGCAGGTTCAGGGAGAACTTAAACAGCACGTCGTCAATTTCGCGGTAATCGCTGATGCGCTTTAAGCGGTGGTAGTGCTTTGACATCAGCGCCACGAACGCTTCAGGGGCCTGGTCGCTGACGTAGGCACTTTCCAGCCCGCAGGCCACGAAGTTCAGCCCTTTGTCCTTCAGCAGTTCGCCAATCACGATTTGTGATTCATGACGCGTCAGCTCGCCGTGGAAAATCTGTTCGCCGCGATCGAACACCAGCGCGCCGTTTTCCGCCACGAAGGAGATCCTGTCTTTCAGCTCCGGGAAGAAGGAGATGAGCTGGTAATACTGGTTGCCGCTGGCGACCACAAATTCAATGTCGCGGGCTTTAAGCTGCTCAAACTGCGCCTGGAAGCGGTCACGATCGTACTGCTTGGCATCATCAAGGAAAGTTCCGTCCATATCGGTGACGATAACTTTAACGGTCATACTGTGCTCCTGGGTCACTGCTTTTTGAAACATTCTAATAACAAGGTGACGGGGAGCACAAATTTAATTTCGAATGAAAGTCAGAAAGCCGGGTGGCGGCTTCGCCTTACCCGGCCTACGGGGAGACAATGTAGGCCCGGTAAGCGCAGCGCCACCGGGCGTTTTTTTACAGCGTATGCTCAGTACGGGCGATAATATCGTCCTGCGCATCCGGCGACAGGGCGGTGAAGAACGCCGAGTAGCCCGCCACGCGCACCACCAGGTCACGATACTGATCCGGGTGTTTCTTCGCTTCCAGCAGCGTGTCGCGCGAGACGATGTTGTACTGAATATGCCAGCCCTTATGCACCTCGAAGAAGGTGCGCAGCAGCACCATCAGCTTCTGGCGATCGCTGTCGTTTTCCAGCGTCGACGGGTTCAGCTTCTGGTTCAGCAGCACGCCGCCGAGAATCGCTTCCGTCGGCAGTTTCCCTACAGAGCCAATGACCGCCGTCGGGCCGAGGTGGTCCGTACCGGAAGCCGGGCTTGCCCCTTCCGCCAGCGGGGTGTGCGCCTTACGTCCGTCCGGGGTGGCCATCGTCGCCGCGCCAAACGGCACGTTCGCGGAAATGGAAGAGGTACCCGCGTAGTAGTTTCCGCCGATCGGACCACGGCCGTAGCGCGGGTTATGGTACTGCTTCAGCTCTTCAATGTAGGTCTGATAGGCGCGCGTCAGCAGCATATCCACGCTGTCGTCGTCGTTGCCGTACTTCGGCGCGCCGTTGATCAGGCGCTGGCGCAACTGCTCGTGGGTCAGCCCCTCGAAGTCATCCGCCAGCGCGGCCGCCAGCTGCTGCTGACCGATGATGCCCTGTTCGAACACCAGCTTCTTCACCGCCGCCAGGCTGTTGCCGAGGTTGGCGATGCCCACCTGCAGACCGGAGACCCAGTCATACTTCGCGCCGCCCTGCTTGATGCTTTTCGCGCGCTCGATGCAGTCATCTACCAGCGCCGAGCAGAGAATATCGTGGACGTTCTCTTCCAGCATGGTGTCCACCACGTACTCAATCTCGATGGATTTGCGGGTGTAGTAGCGGATCTGGGTATCCCACGCCGCCATCACCTCTTCGAAATTGTCGAAGTTACCGGCAGAGAGCGCTTTTTCCTGCGGGAGGAACACCTTGCCGCTGGTGGCATCGCGGCCGCCTTCCAGCGCGGCGAGCATCACGCGGGCGAAGTTGATAAAGCTCATGCCGGTGCAGCGATAGCCCCATTTACCGCCGACGGCGGTTTCGATGCAGCCAATCGCGGCGTAGTCATAGGCATCGTCTTTCTCGACGCCGAGCTTGATGAATTCCGGGATAACGATTTCATCGTTATTGAACGCCGGCATCCCGAAGCCGCAGCGGATCACCTGCACGCAGGCGTCGAGGAAGTCGTTGCTCATGCCCGCATGGTAGCGCACGCTCAGGTTCGGCTGGGTGGAGCGCAGGCGACCGCAGGATTCCAGAATCGCGTAGGAGAGCGGGTTCACCGCGTCCATCGGCTCGCCGTTGACCAGCTTCTGGCCGCCGATGGTGACGTTCTGGTACAGCGGGCTGCCAGCGGAAGCCTTGGAGTGCGAGCCGGAGCGGATCTTGTTCACTTCCAGCAGCTTCAGCCAGCAGCTGTGCAGCAGCTCGATGGCGTGCTCGCGGTCGAGGCTCTGGTTCAGCTCCACGTCGCGGCGATAGAACGGATAGAGATACTGGTCCATGCGCGCGAAGGAGACGGAGTGGCCGTTGGACTCAATCTGCAGGATCAGCTGGATGAAGTAGCACAGCTGTAGCGCCTGCCAGAAGGTTTTTGGCGGCTCGTGGGCAATCACGTCGCAGTTTTCCGCCATCGCCAGCAGCTCGTTGCGGCGGCTTTCGCGGGTTTCGGTGGACGCCATTTCACGCGGCAGGTCGGCAAAGCGCTTGATGTGCAGGCTCACCGCCTCCAGCACGATATCAATCGCCTTCAGGAACTGGTCGCCGTGCAGGTCTTCCAGCACCGTCAGGTTGATGCGCGAGCGGCGCTCGGCCACCTTAGCGCGCAGGCCGTCGAGACCTTTCTCCAGCACCAGCGGGAAGTTCACTGCCAGGTGCGCGTCGCCGGAGGTCATGTTGCCTTCGGCTTTGATAATGCCGGTTTCCAGCAGGCCTTTCTGCTCGTCGGTGAACATGCCGTAGCAGCGGTCCTGCACCGTCTGGCCGCGCCACCACGGGCAGATCTCATGCAGCACGCGCTTGTTCTCTTCGCTCACCGCAAAGCCTGCGCCCGGGCGGTCCGCCAGATCGTCGATCTCTTTCTCAATCCAGGAGACGGTGTATTCCGGGAAAATCGGCGCGGCGCGCACTTCGCTTGCCTGGTTACCGATAATCAGCTCGTCGTGTTTGATCCAGATGGTGCGTTCAGCCAGGTGATGCGCCAGCGCCAGAGCGCGGCGTACCGGGATCGGCTTGTCCATGTGCTGCTGGTACATTTCGGTGTAGTGCTGTGCGCGCTCGGTACAGACCGGCGGCTTGACGATATGCACCAGCGCCGTTTTGTGCGCTTTAATGCGCTCGCTGAGGGTGTTGAGATTCAGGGTTGTCATAAGTTTATCCTCGTAAGGTCGCGGTTAACCCTTTCTGGCAGGCGTACTGCTGCGCGAAGTCCAGCAGGGCAGGGTTATCCAGCGGTTTGTCAGGGGCAGAGTAGGGTTGGCCGAGCAGGGTGTATTTGTTCATGCCCAGCGTGTGATAGGGCAGAAAATGAATATCCTCGACGCCGAGTTCGTCGGCAGCGAAGTTGGTAATGGCGGTAACGGACGCTTCGTCCGCGTTAAAGCCCTGGATCAGCGGCACGCGGATGGTGATTTTTTTCCCGGCGGCGGCAAGGCGCTTCAGGTTATCCAGGATTCGCTTAGCCGAACCGTCCGTCCACTGCTTGAAGACGTCACCGTCGACGTGCTTCAGGTCGGCGAGGAAGAGATCGACGTAGGGTAATGACGGCTCAATATAGTGCCACGGCACGTGAAGGCAGGTTTCGACGGCGGTGTGGATCCCCTGTTCGTGGCTGGCTTTAAACAGGGCGTGCGCCAGCTCGGGGTTCATAAACGGCTCGCCGCCGGAGAGGGTGATTCCACCGCCGCTGCGGTCGTAGAAGGGTTTGTCGCGCAGTACGGTCGCCATGATCTCGTCGACCTGCTGTTCTTCACCGCAGACGGTGAGCGCCTGAGTCGGGCAGCAGTCGGTGAGGGCATTGAGCGTCTCTTCACTCAGCTTTTCGCGGTGGATGACCAGCCCGTTCAGCGCACGTTCGACACAGCCCGGTGCCGCCTGCTGGCACAGGTCGCAGCCGTCCAGGCACAGACGCGCATCAAACAGCACGTCCCGGCTGCGGGAGCGGCTTTCCGGGTTCTGACACCAGCGACAGCCCAGCGAGCAGCCTTTCAGGAATACCACGGTTCGAATACCGGGGCCGTCGTGGGTAGAGTAACGCTGAATATTGAAGATCATGATTTTGCCTCGCATCTTGCATATGAAGATTAAATGACTTTCGAATGAAAGTTATCTTGATGCAGGTCAACTACTGAGCAGGTTTTGTCGTGATAGGGTAAGTGCAGGCTAAATTTGAGGGTGACATCATGGAACTTTATCTCGACACATCTGACGTTGCGGCAGTTAAAAAGCTGGCGCGTATCTTCCCGCTGGCGGGCGTGACCACCAACCCAAGCATTGTGGCAGCAGGCAAAACGCCGCTCGATGAACTGCTGCCTGCGCTGCACGACGCGCTGGGCGGGAAAGGCCGTCTGTTTGCTCAGGTGATGGCGACTACTGCCGAAGGGATGGTGGAGGACGCGCGCAGGCTGCGCGCCATCATTAACGACCTGGTGGTGAAAGTGCCGGTGACCGCAGAGGGGCTGGCGGCAATCAAGATGCTAAAAGCGGAAGGGATCCCGACGCTGGGTACGGCGGTATACGGTGCCGCGCAGGGGATGCTCTCCGCGCTGGCGGGGGCGGAGTATGTGGCACCCTACGTTAACCGCGTGGACGCGCAGGGCGGGGACGGGATCCAGACCGTGGTTGAACTGCAGCAACTGCTGACATTGCACGCCCCGCAGTCAAAAGTGCTGGCCGCGAGCTTTAAAACGCCGCGTCAGGCGCTGGACTGCCTGCTGGCAGGCTGCGAGTCCATCACGCTGCCGCTGGACGTGGCGCAGCAGTTTATTACCTCTCCGGCCGTGGATGCGGCGATTGTGAAGTTTGAGCAGGACTGGCAGGGCGCGTTTGGACGGACGTCTATCTGATGCTGTTGCCGGGTGGCGCTAACGCTTACCCGGCCTACGTTCGAGCCGTTGTAGGTCGGGTAAGGCGGAGCCGCCACCCGACTTTTTTATTTGCTACAAACCTCACACCCCGGGTTACGCATCAGCTTCATCTCGCGGAACTGGCAGGTCATCGCGTCGTACATCACGATTTTCCCCGCGGCAGGCGTGCCGTAGCGCGCCAGCACCTTGATCGCTTCCATTGCCTGCAATGAACCAATCACGCCGACCAGCGGCGCCATCACGCCCGCCTCAACGCAGGACAGGGCGTTCTCGCCGAACAGGCGGCTCAGGCAGCGGTAGCAGGGTTCGCCTTCCGCGTACGTGAAGACGCTGATTTGCCCCTCCATGCGGATCGCCGCGCCGGAGACCAGCGGGATTTTGTGGGCAAAACAGCCCGCGTTGAGCTGGTTACGGACGGCGACGTTATCGGTGCAGTCCAGCACCAGGTCGTGCTGCGCAATCTGTGCCGACAGCGCGTCGTCATCCAGCATTGCGTCAATCAGGGTGAATTCACAATTAGGGTTAATGCGCGCCAGCGCCGTGCGGGCAGAGTCCACCTTCGGCTGGCCAACCGTCGCGTCGCTGTGCAGCGTCTGGCGCTGCAGGTTGGACACCGATACGGTATCGAAATCCAGCAGCGTCATCCTGCCCACGCCCGCTGCGGCAAGGTACTGCGCGGCGGCGCAGCCAAGCCCGCCGAGACCGACGACCAGCACATTGGCTGCCTTAAGCGCTTCCTGACCCTCGAAGTCAAACCCGCGCAGCACGATCTGGCGGTTGTAGCGCATCATCTCCGGGTCGCTCAGCTCCACCGTCATGTCAGCCTCCGAACAGGTGGTTAAAACGCTCGATCTCAACCCACTCGCCTGCTTCCACATTGCCGCGCTCGCGCTCCAGCACGATAAAACAGTTGCCCTGGCTGAAGGAGCTGAAAATGTGCGAGCCCTGGTGCCCGGTGGTGCTCACGTCGAGCTCGCCGTCGGCGTTGCGCGCCAGAATGCCGCGCTGGAAATCGAGACGGCCCGGGGATTTTTTCAGGCGCGTGGCGGCGCGCACGCGCTGGCGTTCCGGCAGCGGGTTAGCCTTGTTGCCGGAAAGCTTCGCCAGCAGCGGGATAACCAGCTGGTAGAAGGTGAGCGCCGCCGAGACCGGGTTACCCGGCAGGCCGCAGAACCAGCCGTGCGTGAGCTTGCCAAACGCGAACGGTTTGCCCGGCTTGATCGCCAGCTTCCAGAAGGCGATTTCGCCCAGCTCTTCGAGGATGGTTTTGGTGTAATCCGCTTCGCCCACGGAGACGCCGCCCGAGCTGATGACCACGTCGGCGGCGTTATCCGCCTCGATAAACGCGGCGCGCAGTTTTTCCGGATCGTCAGGAATGATGCCGAGGTTAATCACCTCGCAGCCCAGCTGCTCCAGCATCAGGTGTACCGCCAGGCGGTTGGTATCGTAAATCTGGCCGTCCTGCAGCGGCTGGCCCGGAAGCTGCAGCTCGTCGCCGGTTGAGAAAACGGCAACGCGCACCTTACGGATAACGTCAACTTCCGCGATGCCGAGCGAGGCCAGCACTGGCAGTTCACCAACCGTCAGCTTCTGTCCGGCGGCAAAGACCGTTGCGCCAAGGGTGATGTCTTCGCCCGTGCGGCGGATGTTCTGGCCCGCTTTGACGCTGGCGGTAAAACGCACGCCGTCGTCGGTCTGTTCGGTCTCTTCCTGCATCACCACGGCGTCGCAGCCAGCCGGAACCGGCGCGCCGGTCATGATGCGTACGCAGGTGCCCGCAGGCCACTCACCGCTAAACGGCTGCCCCGCAAAGGCTTTACCCGCCACCGGCAGGGCGTTACCCGTCTGGAGATCCGCCAGGCGTACCGCGTAACCGTCCATCGCGGAATTATCAAACCCCGGCACGTTAAGCGGAGAGACGATATCGCGTGCGGCAATACGGCCAAAACAGCGCACGAGGGGCAGCGTCTCAACGTCATGCAGCGGGGAAACTCGGTCAAGCATCTGCGTGAGTGCCGTCTCAAGCGGCATCAGTCCGGCGGTAAAATCCATGGTGGGCTCCTGCGGAGTAACAACGAAAGCGCTCATTATGGCAGAAAAGTGCGGCTAACTGTATGACCCGATGGGTGTACGCTTTACATCACAGTTACGTCTTTCTATATTCAAAAATCATCTGAAGTTTCATCGACGATAATGATATTTATAGAAAAAGCCGCAAATCAGGCTAACGGGTGATGCGAATGGTTAATGCGGTAATCGCAATTCATGGTGGCGCCGGGGCAATCACCCGAGCACAGCTCAGTCCCGAGCAGGAAAAGCGCTATATCGACGCGCTGTACGCCATTGTGGAAACGGGCCAGAGAATGCTGGAAGCGGGCGAAAGCGCGCTGGACGTGGTCACCGAGGCGGTGCGCCTGCTGGAAGAGTGCCCGCTCTTTAATGCCGGAATCGGTTCGGTCTTTACCCGGGATGAAACCCACGAGCTGGATGCCTGCGTGATGGACGGCGTCACCCTGAAGGCGGGCGCCGTGGCGGGCGTGAGTCATCTGCGCAATCCGGTGCTGGCGGCGCGTCTGGTGATGGAGGCGAGCCCGCACGTGCTGCTGACGGGGGCCGGGGCAGAGGCGTTTGCCTTCGAGCACGGGATGGAACCGGTATCGCCGGATCTGTTTTCCACGGAAGAACGCTATCGGCAACTGCTGGAAGCCCGTACGGCGGGCATGACGCAGCTTGACCACACTGCGCCGCTGGATGAAACCACCAAAATGGGCACGGTCGGCGCGGTGGCGCTGGATAAGGCCGGAAACCTCGCGGCGGCGACCTCAACGGGCGGGATGACCAACAAGCTGCCCGGGCGCGTCGGCGATAGCCCGCTGCCGGGCGCCGGCTGCTATGCCAATAACGCGACGGCGGCGGTGTCGTGTACCGGAACCGGGGAAGTGTTTATCCGCGCCCTCGCGGCCTACGACATCACCGCGCTGATGGATTACGGCGGTTTAAGCCTCAGCGAAGCCTGCGAGCGCGTGGTGATGGAGAAACTGCCTGCCCTGGGCGGCGTCGGCGGACTCATTGCGGTGGATCGTGAGGGCAACGTGGCGTTGCCGTTCAACAGTGAAGGCATGTATCGCGCCTGGGGTTATGCCGGTGATGAACCGAGCACGGGCATCTATCGTGAATAAGGGGGCAGCGCGTGCCGCACAGTGAAGAACTGGACAACCGCGAAGTGCTGGCTGTCCAACAACTGAATATTGCGTTTCAGGAAGAGCGGCAGTCCATCCCCGCAGTACAGAATTTATCGTTTTCGCTCAGGCGCGGCGAGACGCTGGCGATTGTGGGTGAATCCGGCTCCGGTAAATCGGTCACCGCGCTGGCGCTGATGCGCCTGCTGGAGCAGACGGGCGGGCAAATCAGCAGTGAGAAAATGCTCCTGCGCCGCCGCAACCGTCAGGTCATTGATTTAAATGAGCTAAGCGGTTCGCAGATGCAGGGCGTACGCGGGGCGGATATTGCGATGATCTTCCAGGAGCCGATGACCTCCCTGAACCCGGTTTTTCCGGTCGGGGAACAAATCGCCGAGTCTATCCGCCTGCACCAGGGGCTGAGCGGCGATGAAGCGCTCAAAGAGGCCCGACGGATGCTGGAGCTGGTGCGCATTCCGGAGGCGCAGGCCATTCTGGGGCGCTACCCGCATCAGCTTTCCGGCGGCATGCGCCAGCGGGTGATGATTGCCATGGCGCTCTCCTGCCGTCCGGCGGTGCTGATTGCCGATGAACCAACGACGGCGCTGGACGTGACGATTCAGGCGCAGATCCTGCAGCTCATCAAAGTACTGCAGCAGGAGATGGAGATGGGGGTGATTTTCATCACCCACGATATGGGCGTGGTCGCCGATATCGCCGATCGGGTGCTGGTGATGCACAAGGGCAGCGCGGTGGAAACCGGCCCGGTCGAGCAGATTTTCCACGCGCCCGTGCATCCTTACACCAAAGCGCTGCTGGCGGCGGTTCCGCGTCTGGGAGCGATGAACGGCAGCGATTTGCCGCGCCGCTTCCCCCTGATTTCTCTTGAGGCGTCCGAGCAGCAGGAAGATGCGCGCGAGCAGGACACCGTGGTGCCGGGCAAGCCCATTCTGGAGGTACGCAATCTGGTCACCCGTTTTCCGCTGCGCAGCGGGGTGTTGAACCGCGTAAAGCGCGAAGTGCACGCGGTGGAAAACGTCAGTTTCGATCTCTGGCCGGGCGAAACGCTGGCGCTGGTGGGGGAGTCCGGCTGCGGTAAATCCACCACCGGGCGCGCGTTGCTCCGTCTGGTGGAATCACAGGAAGGCAGCATTACCTTTAACGGTGAGCGCATTGATACCCTTCCGGACAGCAGGCTGCAGGCGGTGCGGCGGGATATTCAGTTTATTTTCCAGGATCCGTATGCCTCCCTCGATCCGCGCCATACGGTGGGGTATTCGATCATGGAGCCGCTGCGGGTACATAACCTGCTCGACGGCGAAGCGGCACAGCGTCGCGTGGCCTGGCTGCTGGAGCGCGTCGGCCTGAAGCCGGAGCACGCCTGGCGTTATCCGCACGAATTTTCCGGCGGACAGCGGCAGCGTATCTGCATCGCCCGCGCGCTGGCGCTGAACCCGAAAGTGGTGATTGCCGATGAGTCCGTTTCGGCGCTGGATGTCTCTATCCGGGCGCAGATCATCAACTTATTGCTGGATTTACAGCGGGATATGGGCATCGCCTTCCTGTTTATCTCGCACGATATGGCCGTTGTCGAGCGCATCAGCCATCGCGTGGCGGTGATGTTCATGGGGCAGATCGTGGAGATTGGGCCGCGAAGGGCGGTGTTTGAGAACCCGCAGCACCCGTACACCCGCAAGCTTATCGCGGCGGTCCCGGTTGCCGATCCGGCGCACCGTCACGGCCAGCGCGTGCTGCTGCAGGATGAAATGCCGAGCAATATTCGTAAACGCGGCGAGGCCGTCGAGCGCGTGACGCTTCGCGAGGTCGGTCCGGGTCATTTCGTGGCTCCCCCGCGTCAGGACAATGCGTTTTCGCGGTTATAACTTACAACAGGCAGGAGAACACAATGGTTACTTTTGTAGCGCGTAGATGGTTGTTAGCCGCGAGCGTGACGGCAGCCCTGGCCGCTGCCCCCGCGTTCGCTGCCAAAGACGTGGTGGTTGCCGTCGGCTCGAATTTCACCACGCTCGATCCGTATGACGCCAACGACACGCTCTCTCAGGCGGTGGCGAAATCGTTCTATCAGGGCCTTTTCGGTCTGGATAAAGAGATGAAGCTCAAAAACGTGCTGGCGGAGGGGTATACCGTCTCCGACGACGGGCTGGTGTATACCATTAAGCTCCGCTCCGGCGTGAAGTTCCAGGACGGTACCGATTTCAATGCGGAGGCGGTGAAGGTTAACCTCGATCGCGCCAGCAATCCGGAAAATAGCCTCAAGCGCTATAACCTGTATAAAAATATCGCCAGCACCGAGGTGGTCGACCCGGCAACGGTAAAAATCACCCTGAAAGAGCCGTTCTCCGCGTTTATCAATATTCTGGCACACCCGGCAACGGCGATGATTTCCCCCGCCGCGCTGAAGAAATACGGCAAGGAGATCGGCTTCCACCCTGTTGGCACCGGCCCTTACGAACTGCTCACCTGGAACCAGACCGATTTTGTGAAGGTGAAGAAATTCGCGGGTTACTGGCAGAAAGGGTTGCCGAAGCTGGACACCATCACCTGGCGTCCGGTGGTGGATAACAACACCCGCGCGGCGATGCTGCAAACCGGCGAGGCGCAGTTTGCCTTCCCGATCCCGTATGAGCAGGCCGCCATTTTGCAGAAAAACAGCAAGCTGGAGCTGGTCGCCAGCCCGTCTATCATGCAGCGCTACATCAGCATGAACGTCACGCAAAAGCCGTTTGATAACCCGAAGGTGCGTGAGGCGATCAACTACGCCATTAACCGCCAGGCGCTGGTGAAGGTCGCCTTTGCGGGCTATGCCACCCCGGCCACCGGCGTACTGCCTCCTGCTATTGCATATGCCCAGAGCTATCAGCCGTGGCCGTACGATCCGGCCAAAGCGCGCGAGCTGCTGAAAGAGGCGGGCTTCCCGAACGGGTTCAGCACCACGCTGTGGTCGTCGCATAACCACAGTACCGCCCAGAAGGTGCTGCAGTTTACCCAGCAGCAGCTGGCGCAGGTCGGCATCAAGGCGCAGGTGACCGCGATGGATGCCGGACAGCGTGCGGCAGAAGTAGAGGGGAAAGGGCAGAAAGAGAGCGGGGTGCGGATGTTCTATACCGGCTGGTCGGCCTCGACCGGCGAAGCCGACTGGGCGCTGTCGCCGCTATTCGCCTCGCAGAACTGGCCGCCAACCCTGTTCAACACCGCGTTTTACAGCAACCCGCAGGTGGACAAAGACCTGGCCGATGCCCTGAAAACCACCAAACCGGAAGAGAAAGCGCGCCTCTACAAAGACGCGCAGGATATTATCTGGAAAGAGTCACCGTGGGTGCCGCTGGTGGTGGAGAAACTGGTGTCAGCCCATAACAAAGCGTTAACCGGGTTCTACATCATGCCGGACACGGGCTTTAGCTTTGACGATGCGGATTTAAAATAAACCTCATGCTGAATTATGTTTGTAAACGCCTGCTGGGGCTTATTCCGACGCTGCTGATTGTGGCGGTTCTGGTGTTTTTATTTGTCCATATGCTGCCGGGCGATCCGGCGCGCCTGGTTGCCGGGCCCGAAGCGGATGCCACCGTTATTGACATGGTGCGTAAACAGCTTGGCCTCGACCAGCCGCTGTATCTGCAGTTCATCCATTATATCTGCAACGTTCTGCAGGGCGATTTTGGTATCTCGATGGTGTCGCGCCGTCCGGTGTCGGAGGAGATTGCCAGCCGCTTTATGCCGACGTTCTGGTTAACGATTGCCAGCATGAGCTGGGCGGTCTTGTTTGGGCTTGGCGCCGGGATTGTCGCGGCCGTCTGGCGCAACCGCTGGCCGGACAAGCTCGGCATGGCCCTGGCGGTGACCGGCATCTCCTTCCCGGCGTTCGCGCTGGGGATGCTGCTGATGCAGATCTTCTCCGTCGAACTGGGCTGGCTGCCGACCGTCGGGGCCGATACCTGGAAGCATTACATCCTGCCTTCCATGACGCTGGGGGCTGCCGTGTCGGCGGTAATGGCCCGCTTTACCCGCGCCTCGTTCGTTGACGTGCTAAGCGAAGATTATATTCGCACCGCACGGGCGAAAGGGGTTAGCGAGAAGTGGGTCATTCTCAAGCACGGGTTTCGCAATGCGATGATCCCGGTGGTGACGATGATGGGGCTGCAGTTTGGCTTCCTGCTGGGCGGCTCTATCGTCGTGGAGAAGGTCTTCAACTGGCCGGGGCTGGGACGCCTGCTGGTCGATTCCGTCGAGATGCGCGACTACCCGGTCATTCAGGCGGAAGTCCTGCTTTTCTCGCTGGAGTTTATCCTTATCAACTTAGTGGTGGACGTGCTCTACGCCGCCATTAACCCGGCCATCAGGTACAAGTAAGATGCGATTGTTGAACTGGCGACGTCAGGCCGTTTTAAACGCTATGCCGGGGCTCAAACCGGAACATATCCGCACGCCGTGGTCCGAATTCTGGCGGCGTTTTCGCCGTCAGCCGGTCGCAATGGCGGCGGGGCTGTTTGTGCTGCTGCTGATTGCGGTGGCGATCGTTGCGCCGTGGGTGGCGCCGTTTGATGCGGAAAACTATTTTGACTACGACCGTCTGAACGACGGACCCTCAATGCTGCACTGGTTCGGCGTGGACTCCCTCGGGCGCGATATCTTCAGCCGCGTGCTGGTCGGGGCGCAGATCTCGCTCGCCGCCGGGGTGTTCGCGGTGCTGATCGGCGCGGCCATCGGTACCGTGCTGGGTCTGGTTGCCGGGTATTACGAAGGCTGGTGGGACCGCATCATTATGCGCATCTGCGATGTGCTGTTTGCCTTCCCCGGCATTCTGCTGGCGATAGCGGTGGTGGCAATAATGGGCAGCGGCATGGCGAACGTTATTATCGCGGTGGCGGTCTTTTCGATTCCGGCGTTCGCGCGCCTGGTGCGCGGCAACACGCTGGTGCTGAAGCAGCAGACCTTTATCGAATCCGCCCGCAGCATGGGGGCCAGCGACGCCACGATCCTGTTCAGCCATATTCTGCCGGGTACGGTGTCGTCCATCGTGGTCTATTTCACCATGCGTATCGGCGTGTCGATTATCTCGGCGGCCAGCCTGTCGTTTCTGGGGTTAGGGGCGCAGCCTCCAACGCCGGAGTGGGGCGCCATGCTGAACGAGGCGAGGGCGGATATGGTGATTGCACCGCACGTGGCCATCTTCCCGAGCCTGGCGATTTTCCTGACCGTGCTGGCGTTTAACCTGCTGGGTGACGGGCTGCGCGACGCGCTGGATCCGAGGATTAAGGGGTAGGGCAGTGAAATGTGCCGGGTGGCGGCTACGCCTTACCCGGCCTACAACAGAGGGGGAGATTAAACCCGGCTACCCCACAGGTCATACTCGTCCGCGTTTTCAACCTTCACGCGAATAATATCACCTGGCTTAACGCTGGTTTCGCCGTTCAGGTACACCGCGCCGTCGATTTCAGGGGCATCCGCCATGCTGCGGCCAATCGCGCCCTCTTCGTCCACTTCGTCGATAATCACCAGAATTTCGCGGCCCACTTTCTCCTGCAAGCGTTCAGCAGAGATCTGCTGCTGCAGCTGCATGAAGCGGTTCCAGCGCTCTTCTTTCACCTCTTCCGGCACCTGGTCCGCCAGCTCGTTGGCGGTTGCGCCTTCTACCGGGCTGTACTTGAAGCAGCCTACGCGGTCCAGACGGGCTTCTTTCAGGAAGTCGAGCAGCATCTGGAAGTCTTCTTCGGTTTCACCCGGGAAGCCGACGATGAAGGTGGAGCGCAGGGTCAGATCCGGGCAGATCTCGCGCCACTGCTTGATGCGCGCCAGCTGGCGATCAACGGAGCCAGGTCGCTTCATCAGCTTCAGAATACGCGGGCTGGCGTGCTGCAGCGGGATATCCAGGTACGGCAGAATTTTGCCTTCCGCCATCAGCGGGATCACGTCGTCAACGTGCGGGTATGGATAGACGTAGTGCAGACGCGTCCAGATACCAAGCTTAGACAGCTGTTCGCACAGGCCCACCATGCTGGTTTTCACCGGCTCGCCGTTGTGGAAACCAGAGCGATGCTTAACGTCCACGCCGTAGGCGGAGGTATCCTGGGAGATGACCAGCAGCTCCTTTACGCCCGCATCGGCCAGACGTTTAGCTTCCGCCAGCACTTCACCAATCGGACGGCTCACCAGATCGCCACGCATGGACGGGATGATGCAGAAGGTGCAGCGATGGTTACAGCCTTCGGAAATTTTCAGGTACGCGTAGTGGCGCGGCGTCAGCTTCACGCCCTGTTCCGGCACCAGGCTCAGGAACGGGTTGTGCTTTGGTTTTGGCACGTAGTGATGAACATGTTGCAGCACCTGCTCGTAGCTGTGCGGGCCGGTGATCTCCAGCACCTTCGGGTGCACTTCGCGGATCTGGTCTTCTTTCGCGCCCAGACAGCCGGTGACGATCACTTTGCCGTTTTCCGTCAGGGCTTCACCGATGGCTTCCAGTGACTCCTGAACCGCGCTGTCGATAAACCCGCAGGTATTCACGATCACCATATCGGCGTTGTCGTAGCTTGGCACCACGTCATAGCCCTCGGTGCGCAGTTCGGTCAGGATGCGTTCTGAATCCACCAGGTTTTTCGGGCAGCCCAGGGAGACGAAGCCGATTTTCGGCTGGTGCGTAACATTGCTCATAGGTTAAAAATTCATCAATTATGGAGTTATCAGGGCGGGATTTTACAGCGTATCGCGGGGGATTTATACACTCTTTGCAAGGCGGATGCGTCGGGCAGACGTTGTAACATTGTAAATAATGTTAATCAGTTAATAAAAATTGATCCCAGGCATTAAACTGTACAAAAAATGTACTTATCCTGATTATGCACAATGGCTGACAGAGGAGGAAAGAGCATGACCGTTGACAGACTAAAACGCGATCTGCTTAACAAGCTGATCAACGCCCGAATCGACCTGGCCGCGTACCTGCAGTTGAGGAAGGCAAAAGGGTATATGTCAGTCAGCGAAAGCGAACATCTGCGTGATAACCTGTTTGAACTTTGCAATTTCATGCGTGAAAAAGCACCGACCCTGAAGGCGAAATACGGCGAAAGTGAGCTAATCGCCCTGCGCCGCGCCGCTGAGGTGCTCTCAATTGCTGGGGTATGTTTGATGAATGGACGCCACGACTGCCCGAATTTTATCGCTGTTAACGCGGAGAAGCTTGAAAACTGCCTGACCACGCTCTCTCTATGCATCATGTGCCTGAACGAGCACGAGAAGCTTGAACAGCACTGAGACCAGGGGGAGGCAACTCCCCCTTCTGATTAAGCTTTTGTAAAAGTGGTAACGCGCCCGGATGCAGTGGCTAACCTTTATGCCATATGTCAATAAAGGAGCGCGTTATGCCTCGATCCTCGCTAATTTCCCTGCCTGCGTTGTTCATTCCGTTTTCGCTTCTTGCTGCCCCAGAGGCGGTCAAGGTCGAGGTGCTGCAAAATAAACTCGATCACCCCTGGTCTCTGGCGTTTCTGCCGGACAATAAAGGACTGCTGGTGACCCTGAAGGGCGGTCAGCTCAAACGCTGGCAGGCCGGAAAAGGGCTGTCCGATCCGATTGTCGGCGTGCCGAAGGTCTGGGCAAACGGTCAGGGAGGATTACTGGACGTGGTCCTCGCCCCGGATTTTGAACAATCGCGCCGCATCTGGCTGAGCTTCGCCGAGGCCGGGAATGACGGCAAAGCCGGCACGGCGGTGGGCTATGGCCGATTGAGCGACGACTTTACGCGCATTGAAGCCTTCCAGGTGGTGTTCCGCCAGATGCCGAAACTCTCTACCGGTAACCATTTTGGTGGGCGACTGGTGTTCGACGGCAAAGGCGCGCTCTTTATCGGACTCGGCGAGAACAACCAGCGTCCGACGGCGCAGGATCTGGATAAATTGCAGGGTAAAGTGGTGCGCCTCACCGAGGACGGCAAAGTGCCGCCGGATAACCCCTTTGTGAATACCCCCGGCGCGCGGCCCGAAATCTGGTCTTACGGTATTCGCAACCCGCAGGGGATGGCGATGAATCCCTGGAGCGACGCGCTGTGGCTGAACGAGCACGGCCCGCGCGGCGGGGATGAGATCAACATCCCGGAGAAAGGAAAGAACTACGGCTGGCCGCTGGCGACGCACGGCATTAACTACAGCGGTCTGAAAATTCCGGAAGCCAAAGGCGAGCACGTTGAGGGAACCGAAAAACCGCTGTTCGTCTGGAAAGTGTCACCTGCCGTGAGCGGCATGGCGTTCTACAACAGCGACGTTTTCCCGCAGTGGAAAAACAAGCTGTTTATTGGGGCGCTGAAGGAAAAGGACGTTATCGTGCTGAGCGTGGACGGCAATAAGGTAACGGAGGACGGGCGAATTCTGGGCGACCGGAATCAACGTATTCGTGATGTGCGGGTGGGGCCGGACGGCTATTTATATGTGCTGACCGACGAGACGGACGGGCAGCTGTTGAAAGTCAGCCCGTCCGGCGCGTGATCAGGTGACCGGGATCATTACCACGTTGCGGTATGCCGGGCGATCGCTCAGCTGTTTTAGCCAGCGCTCAAGGTGAGGGCGCGGCGTCCACGTCAGGCCCATATTGGTCAGGTTCCAGACGAACGGCGCCACGGCAATATCGCCCACGCCGAACGCCTCACCGGAGAACCAGGCGTGCTTCGCCAGCTCGTCATCCATCATCGCAAACAGGTTTTCGCACGCGTCCTGAGCGGCATGAATGGCCGGATAGTCGCGCTCGGCTTCCGGCGTACGGATAAGCCCCATCAGGATCACGCGGTGGGTTGGCGATAGGGTCTGATTCGCCCAGTCCATCCACTTTTCACCCTGGGCGCGACGGGCCGGGCTTTCTACCCACAGGCGGCCCTGACCATACTGGGCGGCGAGGTAACGCACAATGGTGTTGGATTCCCAAAGCGTCGCGTCTGTTTCATCATCGCGCAGCAGCGGCACCAGGCCGTTCGGGTTCATGGCCAGATAGTCGGCCTCTTTGTTCACGCCGAACGACATGCCGGCCATGATTTGATTGAACGGTAAATCCAGCTCTTCCAGCGTCCAGAGCACTTTTTTAACGTTGGTCGAGTTGTTCCTGCCCCAAAGCGTAATCATATTTACTCCTGATGAGATGTGAATCCGGGTCAGCTTTCGCCATGGTGAGATAAACCTAACAATTACGCAACAGAAGACAAAAAAATCGTCTTAATCAAAGCGTATCTGAATGTTATTGCATAAACTTTAATAACTTTACCCTCGTTGGGTTTCTTTAACCGTTTTAGTGCGCTATTACTCATCGCTTCTTGCGACACGGTGATGTGACGTAATTTTTGAATGGACACTCGGGTGGCATTTATGACGCGTAAAATGACTTCTCTGCGCAGCCTGGCGGCAGGCTCTGCGCTCCTTTTCCTGTTTGCACCAACTCTCTATGCAGCTGAGCAGGCTGCACCCGAAGCGCCGCCTGTGGATGCGCGCGCCTGGATCCTGATGGATTATTCCAGCGGTAAAGTGCTGGCGGAAGGGAATGCGGATGAGAAACTCGATCCGGCAAGCCTGACCAAAATCATGACCAGCTATGTGGTCGGCCAGGCGTTGAAAGCGGGCAAAATTAAGCTGGACGATATGGTTACCATCGGGAAGGATGCCTGGGCGACCGGCAACCCGGCGCTGCGCGGGTCTTCCGTGATGTTCCTGAAGCCGGGCGATCAGGTTTCCGTATCTGATTTGAATAAAGGGGTGATTATCCAGTCCGGGAACGACGCCTGTATTGCGCTGGCGGATTACGTCGCGGGAAGTCAGGATTCATTTATCGGTCTGATGAATGGCTACGCGCAAAAGCTGGGCCTGACCAACACCACCTTTAAAACCGTTCACGGCCTGGATGCGCCGGGCCAGTTCAGCACCGCGCGCGACATGGCGCTGCTGGGGAAAGCGCTTATTCACGACGTGCCGGATGAATACGCCATCCACAAAGAGAAAGAGTTTACCTTCAATAAAATCCGCCAGCCGAACCGCAACCGTCTGCTGTGGAGCAGCAACGTTAACGTGGACGGGATGAAAACCGGCACCACGGCGGGTGCAGGCTATAACCTGGTGGCCTCCGCGACGCAGGGCGACATGCGTCTGATTTCGGTAGTGCTGGGGACCAAAACCGACCGTATTCGCTTTAATGAGTCAGAAAAACTGCTGACCTGGGGCTTCCGCTTCTATGAAACCGTGACGCCGATTAAACCGGATGCCACGTTCGTCAGCCAGCGCGTCTGGTTTGGCGACAAGAGCGAAGTGAATCTGGGCGCGGGTGAAGCAGGATCGGTGACCATTCCGCGCGGTCAGCTGAAAAACCTGAAGGCCAGCTATACCCTGACCGATCCGCAGCTCACCGCGCCGCTGAAGAAAGGCCAGGTGGTCGGGACGATTGATTTCCAGCTGAACGGCAAGTCGATTGAACAGCGTCCGCTGATTGTGATGGAAGCGGTGGAAGAGGGCGGCTTCTTCAGCCGGATGTGGGACTTCGTGATGATGAAATTCCACGGGTGGTTTGGCAGCTGGTTCAACTAAGTTTTTTGCCGGGTGGCGCTGCGCTTACCCGGCCTACGTTCGAGCCGCTGTAGGCCGGGTAAGGCGAAGCCGCCACCCGGCATAACCTCAATACATCAACTTCACCTGCTGCGCCTTCGCATGCGCCACAATCTCGTCGTCCGGGCGGCAGTCGCTGACGATGGCGTCAAACTGCGACAGTTCGCCCATTCTTGCCGAACGCACCTTACCAAACTTGCTGTGATCGACCACCAGCACATGGTACTGCGCGGCGCTCAACGCCCAGTGCTTCACCGGCAGCTCTTCCAGATTAAAGCAGGTTGCCCCCTGGCGCACATTAACGCCTGCGGCGGAATAAAACGCGATGTCCGGGCAGAGATTGCTGAGCGTGTCCTGCAGGTTAAGCGGCTTAAAGATGGCGTTGCTGGCGTGAAACTCGCCGCCGCAGAGGATCACCCGGCACTCGGGTTTCTCCTGAAGCGCCAGAAAGGTATTCAGGGAGTAGCACACGGCGGTAAAAGGGATGCTGCTGTCGATGGCTTCGATAATCCACGGCGTGGTGGTGCCGCAGTCAAAAAACAGCGTCTGGTGCGGCTGTACCAGCGAGGCCGCAAGCCGGGCGGCTTTACGTTTCTCTTCCACCAGGCGCGTCTTCTGGTCGCTGATCAGATAATGGCTGGCGCTACGCGGCTCAAGCACAATATACCCGCCGAGCAGCACGACGGGCGCGCTTTCGCTGTTCAGATCCCGACGAATGGTCATCTCTGAGACGCCGAGGAGGTTGGCGGCTTCCTTAAGATGCAGCTTATCGCTGCGCTTCAGCGCCTGTAGCAGCTGAGCAATGCGGTCATCGCGACGTGTTTCCATAGTTCCTCGGGATAAAAAAGTGAACCCCCGCAGGGCGGGGGTTCAAGTGTAACCTGTCAGGTTGGGGTTAGTCACGTATCCAGCCTTTGCGGATCGGGATAGCAAAAATGGCGCGATAGAGTGAAGACAGCGTGCGGTAGAGCGCTTCACCGAAGAGACTCCACAGAATAGACGCGCTCACGCAGCCGATCAGCCCCACCAGGAAACCGCCCACCATATCCAGCGGCCAGTGAACGCCCAGGTAAATGCGAGACCAGGCGATAGCCAGAGCCGCCACCATCAGGACCGCACCCGACCACAGGCGATGCCAGAACAGGAAAGCCAGCGCGAAGGTGAAGATCACCGTTCCGTGATCGCTCGGGAACGAGTCATCCGGCGCGTGGTGAAGGAAGGTATAGCCGACATGATCGACAAAAGGACGATCGTGCGGGAAGGCGTGACCCAGAATGTAGCTCAGCAGTACGCTTACCCCGAGCGCCATCGCCACTTTAATCACCAGCTGGCGCTGCGCCTTCACCTGGCTGCGGGGCCCCCACAGCCAGAGGATGGCAGCCAGCGCAGGCACGATACCGATCAGATCTTTTGCCAGAAAGGTGGCAAAATCGATCGTCCACTCAGGCGAGGCTGGCGTGGCGTTGATCAGATAAAACAGCTGATAATTCAAATTCTCTAACATAGCGTTATCACTCTTTAGCAAACCGGGCGGAAACCAGTCCGTAGACCACCACCTGGGAAAACCAGACCCACCACCCAGCCCACAGGTTGTGAGAGAAAAAATGTGCCCCGCGCATGACCTGGCCGTAGCCCATCGCCAGACCTAACACCACGCCCAGCGCGACGAAGCTCCAGGCGAGACGCGGACGCTCGCGCCAGAAGGCAAAAAACAGCCCCATCACCATAAAGCCGCTGGAGGCATGACCGCCGGGGAAACAGCGCCCCGGACCGCTGTCAGCAGGGACGGCGCTGAACAGGGGATAAGAGACGGCCTTACCGCCATATTCCACCAGATCCCACGGGCAGCTGTGATGGCTCACGCTTTTCAGCACGCCTACCACCAGCGCGCCAACGCCCATCAGCAGCGCTGCCGTAACCAGCCTTGCGTTGCGCTTGTAGGCACCGTAAAACAGCGCCACGGCACCTAAGGCGATGGCGATGTATTTCGCCAGACGGTGGTTCAGCAGATCCAGCAGGTGGTCTTTCTGCAGCGGAAAGCTCTGCGTTGCTGCGTCATACCAAAAACCGGTGATCCATCTGTCGAGCGCTTCATTGCGCGATAGCCACGTGAAAAGCACGGCAAGGGCGATCAGTATGAAAAGCTGATAACCATAAAAGCGGCCCGGCAAGCGGTAAAGTCGTTTTGTCTTATTTGTCTGTAAGTTAGACAATTCTGAACGGCTGGAAGTGAGTGCCATAATTTGGGGTCGTTGACGAGTAATCGGGCTATCATAAATCTGTCAACTTAAGGAAACCTTAAACGAAGACGATATGTGCTTTATTTCTGTTTATCCTCGATAAATCACTATCTCGGGCAGCGGCATTTCATTAAACTCGTCGCGATTTTGTCATTATTAAGAGATTGCATGTTAAACCGTTCTTCTTCTGGTTCACGTCTGGGTCGTCAGGCGTTGCTTTTCCCCCTGTGTCTGGTGCTCTACGAATTTTCTACCTATATCGGCAACGATATGATCCAGCCCGGTATGCTGGCCGTTGTGGCGCAGTACAACGCGGGAATTGAGTGGGTGCCGACCTCCATGACCGCCTATCTGGCCGGCGGCATGTTTTTACAGTGGCTGTTAGGCCCGCTGTCGGATCGTATTGGCCGCCGTCCGGTAATGCTCACGGGCGTGGTGTGGTTTATCGTCACCTGTCTCGCCACGCTGCTGGCGCAAAACATTGAACAATTTACCCTGCTGCGCTTCCTGCAGGGGGTGAGCCTGTGCTTTATCGGCGCCGTGGGGTATGCCGCCATTCAGGAGTCGTTTGAAGAGGCGGTGTGTATAAAAATTACCGCGCTGATGGCGAACGTCGCGCTGATCGCACCCTTACTCGGGCCGCTGGTGGGGGCCGCGTGGGTGCACGTTGCGCCGTGGGAAGGGATGTTTGTGCTCTTTGCAGTTCTCGCTGCCTTCGCGTTCTTTGGCCTGCACCGCGCGATGCCGGAAACGGCCACCCGCATCGGCGAGAAACTCTCGCTGAAAGAGCTGGGTCGGGATTACAAAGAAGTGCTGAAGAATGGCCGCTTTGTGGCGGGCGCGCTGGCGACCGGATTCGTTAGCCTGCCGCTGCTGGCGTGGATTGCGCAGTCTCCGGTTATTATCATTAGCGGTGAAAAGCTCAGCAGCTACGAGTATGGTCTGCTGCAGGTGCCGATCTTTGGCGCGCTGATTATCGGTAACCTGGTGCTGGCACGCCTGACGTCACGCCGCACCGTGCGTTCACTGATTATCATGGGCGGCTGGCCGATTGCGGCAGGGCTGATTCTGGCTGCGGTGGCGACCGTCGCGTCATCCCACGCCTATCTGTGGATGACGGCGGGGCTCAGCCTCTATGCCTTCGGGATTGGCGTGGCCAACGCCGGGCTGGTGCGCCTGACGCTGTTTGCGAGCGAGATGAGTAAAGGCACGGTCTCCGCGGCGATGGGCATGCTGCAGATGCTGATTTTTACCATCGGTATCGAGGTGAGCAAGCATGCCTACGCGATGGGCGGCAACGGGCTGTTCAGCCTGTTTAACCTCGCCAACGGCGCGCTGTGGGTTGGACTGATGGTGGTGTTCCTGAAGGACAAACGCGTCGGGAACGCCCTGCAGCCTTAATCTTTCTTCCCTCTCCCCTTTGGGGAGAGGGCCAGGGTGAGGGGAGAGGGCACCCGACCGCACGGTATCAATTAAACGGCGCCTCCCCGTTCAACACCTTCTCAATCACGTTTAAAACGCCTTCATCGTTATTGTGCGGCGCTTCAAAACGGGCCACCGCTTTAATATGCGGTCTGGCATTCGCCATCGCAAAGCTGAACCCGGACTGACGCAGCATCTCCACGTCGTTGCCGCTGTCGCCGAAGGCCACCACTTCGCTATCGTCAATGCCCCAGCGCTTTTGCAGGATCCGCAGGCCGTTAGCTTTGTGCACGCCGGGGATGATCAGGTCGATACTGCCGTGGCCGGTCGTGACGGGCACCATGATGTCGCTCAGCTTTTCATGCAGCAGCGCCTGAATACGCGGTATTTCTTCGTCAGACACGTTAAGCCCGAACTTGAAGAAAATATCCTCCAGGTTATCAAAATCACTGACCATTTCGAGGCGGTGGTAATACTTCGCCGCGATATCCTTAAAGCTCTCGTCATAACATTTCAGCGTATACGCGCTGCTTTTCCCGCAGGCGATGATCTCAATGCCCGGAACCTCGTTTAACACGTTCGCGACGGTTTCGAAATGGGTTCTCGACAGCTCACCGTTAAAGACATCTTCTCCTTCGCTCACGACCCAGCCGCCGTTTTCAGCAACGAATGAAATTTCGTGCGCGATCTCCGGGAAAAAGGAGATCAGCTGGTAGTACTGGTTGCCGCTGGCGACCACGAAGCGAATGCCTTGCGCCTTCATGCGGGCGTACTGCACCAGAAAGCGCGGCCGATTATAGGTCTTGGCATCGCTTAAAAAAGTACCATCCATGTCGACGGCGATCAGTTTAACGCTCATATCCCTTCTCCAGTGTCGTTTGATTCGTTTCCGGCTTTGCCACCGCGCGCGCCACCAGCGCCGCGATGATGACCAACCCTAACACCACCAGCATGGCGCTGCGCAGCCCGTAGTGCTCGCCGAGGAAGCCGAGCAGCGGCGGCCCGACCAGGAAGGCAAGATAGCCCGTGGTTGCCACCACGCTGACGCGCGTCGGGGCATCCGGGCCGGTATCGCTGGCGGCTGAAATGGTCAGCGGGAAGCCGAGCGACGCGCCCAGTCCCCAGAGGATCACCGAGACCCCGGCAATCCAGTCCACGTCGACAAAGATGATCATCGCTATACCCAGGCCGCCCAGCAGGGCGCTGGCGCGTACCACCGCTACGCGGCTGTAGCGGTCGATAAACCAGCCGCCGGTGAAGCGACCCACGGTCATCCCCAGCGTAAACCCGGCGTAAATCAGCGAGCCGGAGGTCGGGCTAAAGCCGTGACCGTCCACCATCAGCAGCGGCAGCCAGTCGTTGGCGGAACCTTCCGCGAACGCCATCGCCAGCACCACCACGCCGATCAGCATCAGCTGAAAATCTCGGTAGAAGGGCAGCCCTTTTTCGGCCGAGTGCTGCTCGTCAGCGGAGTTCTTACCGGTGCCGTCCGGGATGGCCCGGATGCCGGTCAGAATCGGAATGATGCACACCAGCGCCGCCAGCAGGATATGCAGATTCGCGCTCACGCCGGTGGCCGTCAGCGCCATCCCCACGCCCGCACCGGCCAGCGTGCCGAGGCTGTAAAAACCGTGCATCATCGGCAGCACGGTTTTGTTCATCTCACGTTCGACCGCTGCTCCTTCAACGTTGATGGCAACTTCCGCCGAACCGAAGCTGCCGCCAAATACCGTCAGCCCCAGGGCGAACAGCACCGGCGACGCACACCACAGCGCCACGCTCAATATTCCCATCCCGAACACGGCAAAGCACATGGTGGTGCGGATCACCGCTCGCGTACCGAAGCGCTTTACCAGCCACGCGGAGCAGAGGATGCCGCTCATGGAGCCTATCGACAGGCCGAACAGTACGATGCCCATTTCAGCGGTAGAAACGGACAAAATATCGCGAATTGCGGGGGTGCGCGTGGCCCAGGAGGCCATCAGCAGGCCGGGAATGAAGAAGAACATAAACAGCGCCCACAGGCGTCGCTGCAGGGTTTTGCGGGGAGAGGTCAGCGTCATTGAGGTAGCACCAGAAGTACAACAATAGCGACAACACTAGCAAGTTTGTGTACATTTGTACACAAACCACGTGAGGAAGTTATGAGCAGACCACCGAACGATCCGCAACGCCGGGAGAAGATCCTGCAGGCAACGCTCGATACCATTGCCGAGCACGGGATTCACGCCGTCACGCACCGTAAAATCGCTACCTGCGCGGGCGTGCCGCTGGGGTCGATGACCTACTATTTCGACGGCATGGAGCCGCTGCTGGAGGAGGCCTTCACGTGGTTTACCCGGCAGATGTCGCAGCAGTACCGGGATTTCTTCGCCGGCGTCACCGGGCCGGAAATGGCGTGCGAATCCATCACCACGCTGATCCACAGCTCGCAGGTGACCACGCCGCACAACATGGCGCTGATGTATCAGCTTTACGCCTTTATGCACCGCAGCGCGGCGCTTAAAACGGTGATGCAGGACTGGATGAAGATGAGCCAGACCACGTTGGAGCAGTGGTTCGACCCGGTCACCACCCGCGCGCTGGACGCGTTTATCGAAGGGATGACGCTGCACTATGTCACCGATCGGGCGCCGTTAACCCGCGAAGAGATCCGTGCGATGGTGGGCAGGATTGCGGGCGAGAGCGGCCGCTAGGTTGCGCCCGCGGTCATATTGACGGTAGTTCCCGTGATGGCGCCTGCCGCATCTGAGACCAGAAACGCAATCGTGTCTGCCACCTGTGCCAGCGTAGGCAGGCGATGCGTCAGGGTACTTTGCGCGGCACCGCCGAGAAACTGCTCGACCGTAATCCCCATTGCCTGCGCCTTGGCGGTGAAAATGGTCCCCACATACGAACCCGCCTGCACCGCATCGGCTATCGCGTGCGAACGCAGACACAGCACACGAATATTTTGAGTCCCCAGCTCAGCTGCAAGCGCCCTGGTCAAGGCTTCCGTACCCGCGCAGCCGACGATATGCCCGAGGTGGCCCGCCATCACCATGTTTGCGGCCGGGGCGACGACGGTAATTATGGTCCCGGTATGCTCGCCGCCCATGCGGGGCGACACGGCTTTTGCAATGTTGAAATACGCGGCCAGGAAAGGGTCGAAACCCTGCCTGAACTCGTCGAGCGTTAATGCCTCAAGGCGTTTACCCTGATCGTGCATAAAGCCCGTGGCGTTGACGACGATATCAATGCGGGAAAGGTCGGGGAGCTGCGCGGAGGCATCGAGCGCGTCGAAAACAAACGTGCTGGCAGACCCGCCGTCGGCGCGAATGCTATCGGCGACCTGCTCGAGCCTGGCGTGGCTGCGCGCGGCGAGGTAGACATCCGCTCCCTCGCGCGCCAGCGCGTGCGCCGCTGCGCTGCCGATAGCGCCGCTGCCGCCGAAGATGACGGCGGTTTTGTTTTTCAAGCCCATACCTGCATACCCTCACCAGGATTAACCCTCAGAAGTATGTGCCGGGTTTCGGCTGATGCAACCCGGCCGGTGGGCGGGATACGCCGCGGGCAAACCTTACTGCGCCATTATCAACGGGTTACTTTGGCGAGATTTTTTTCCCGCTGGCGTCCACCACGGCTTCGCCATCCTCTTTCGTAAACGCCCCTTTTTGCGCGTCCGGCAGGATATCGAGAACGACTTCAGACGGGCGGCACAGGCGGGTACCCAGCGCCGTCACCACGATCGGACGGTTAATCAGGATCGGGTGCTGAAGCATAAAACCGATAAGCTGCTCGTCGGTGAACGTATCTTCCGCCAGGCCGAGCTGTTCATAGGGCTCCACGTTTTTACGCAGCAGATCCCGAACTGAAATACCCATATCGGCAATCAGGGTGGTCAGCTTATCGCGCGACGGCGGGGTTTCCAGATAGAGGATAATCTCTGGCTCCGTGCCGCTGTTGCGGATCATCTCCAGCGTGTTGCGCGAGGTGCCGCAGGCGGGGTTGTGATAAATGGTGATGTGGCTCATATCAGTGGCTCATTACAGTGTGAAGGAGAAACGTAGCGCCAGCGCGGCGAGCGTCACAAACAGGACCGGCAGCGTCATAATGATGCCCGTCCGGAAATAGTAGCCCCAGGTGATCGTCATGTTCTTCTGCGCCAGCACGTGGAGCCAGAGCAGGGTGGCGAGGCTGCCGATAGGCGTGATTTTCGGCCCCAGGTCGCAGCCAATCACGTTGGCGTAAATCATCGCTTCCTTGATCAATCCCGTCGCCGTACTGCCCTCGATGGAGAGCGCGCCAATTAGTACCGTGGGCATATTGTTCATTATGGATGACAGAAACGCGGTGATGAATCCGGTCCCCAGCGTGGTGGCCCACAGCCCGTGTCCGGCGAGGTTATTCAATATGCCTGTGAGATAGTCCGTCAGCCCGGCATTGCGCAGGCCATACACCACTAGATACATCCCCAGCGAAAAAATAACGATCTGCCACGGTGCGCCGCGCAGCACTTTCCCTGTGTTTATCGCATGTCCGCGCTTTGCGACAGCGAATAAAATCAGCGCGCCGACGGTCGCAATGGCGCTGACCGGAATGCCGAGAGGTTCAAGTACGAAGAAACCGACGAGCAGAAGCAGCAGGACTATCCAGCCCGTTCTGAAGGTTGGGAGGTCGTGAATGGCCCGGGCGGGCTCGCGGAGTTTTGCCAGGTCATATTCCGGGGGGATTTCCTTGCGAAAGAACAGATGCAGCATTACCAGCGTTGCGGCAATCGCGGCGATATCTACCGGGATCATCACCGAGGCGTATTCGCTGAACCCCAGCTTAAAGAAGTCTGCCGACACGATGTTGACCAGGTTGGACACAATCAGCGGCAGGCTGGCGGTATCGGCGATAAAACCCGCCGCCATCACAAACGCCAGCGTGGCTTGCTTGCTGAACCCCAGCGCCAGCAGCATGGCGATAACGATAGGGGTCAGGATCAGCGCCGCACCGTCATTGGCAAACAGTGCCGCAACGGCTGCGCCCAGCAGCACGATATACGTAAACAGCAATCGCCCGCGACCGTTCCCCCAGCGGGCAACGTGCAGCGCCGCCCACTCGAAAAAGCCAGACTCATCCAGCAGCAGGCTGATGATAATGACGGCGATGAACGTTGCCGTGGCGTTCCAGACGATATTCCACACCACAGGTATATCGTTAATGTGAATCACGCCGCTGGCCAGCGCCAGCACGGCACCAATGGTGGCGCTCCAGCCGATACTGAGCCCTTTGGGCTGCCAGATGACCAGCACCAGCGTAAACAGAAAAATAGCCCCTGCCAGAAACATCGCTTACTCCTTTATATCTGTTTTTGTGAATATGTTTCGATCAGCATGAGCCTGAAAGTCGGTTTTTCAGCTTCATGCGCGTCTCGTCCCGCAGGCAGTTCCAGCTGTTGTCGATAACGGTTGCCGCCCACGCAGGCATGTTGGGAGAGAGACGGTAATGGACCCATTTCCCCTCACGGCGATCGATAACCAGCCCGGACTCGCGCAGCAGCGCCATATGGCGGGAGATTTTAGGCTGAGATTCGGCTGTCGCGGCGCAGAGATCGCAGACGCACAGCTCGCCTGCTTCACGGAGCAGCATGACGATGGCGAGCCGCGTTTCGTCGGAGAGGGTTTTGAAGAGCTGGAGTGGGTGGAGCATGGGAGTTCCTGCAGGTGTGATTTTTATATGCGTTTAATCATATGTGTTTTTATTGCAGGAGAGAAGCTGAGATGAGAGGTACGGGAATTTCAGGCAACAAAAAACCCATCAACCTTGAACCAAAACGGCGGGGTTGATGGGCTCCACAAATTGGGGACATCAAAGAAAAGCAGTGGCACTAGTTATGACTGCCCCCTGATAAAAAAGTTCTGCGCGTAACGAAAATAATTTCGCCACGCGCAAACTTAGGAGTTATCCGAGTCCAGGCCAGATGATGATGATCAGCGTACCCGCCAGCGTCAGCAGCACGTTCGCGATAGCGTAGGTGCCCGCATAGCCCAGCGCCGGGATGTTGCTGCGCGCGGTATCGCTGATGATTTCCATCGCTGGCGCACAGGTACGCGCCCCCATCATCGCCCCGAAGAGCAGGGCGCGGTTCATGCGCAGCACGTAGGCGCCGAACAGGAAGCAGATCACCACCGGCACCAGGCTGACGATAAGTCCGGAAACCAGCATTTGCCAGCCGACGGCGCCCAGGCTGTGGCCGATACCGCTGCCGGCGCTTAAGCCAACGCCTGCCATAAAGACCATCAGACCGAACTCTTTCACCATGTTCAGCGCGCCCTGCGGAATGTAGCCGAAGGTCGGGTGGTTGGCTCGCAGGAAGCCCAGCATGATCCCGGCAAACAGCAGCCCGGCGGCGTTACCGATGCCGAAGCTAAAGTTGCTGAACTGGAAGGTGATCATCCCGATCATCAGGCCAACAATAAAGAAGGCGCAGAAGGCCAGCAGATCGGTGACCTGGCTGTGAATGGAGATAAAGCCGATGCGATCGGCAACGGTTTTCACGCGGCGGGCGTCGCCGCTGACCTGGAGCACGTCGCCTTTATTGAGCACGACGTTGTCGTCGATAGGCATCTCAATCTGGCTGCGGATCACGCGGTTGAGGAAGCAGCCGTGGTCGGTCAGCTTCAGCTGGGCCAGTCGGCGGCCAACGGCGTTATGGTTTTTCACCACGATCTCTTCGGTGACGATACGCATGTCGAGCAGGTCGCGGTCGAACACCTCTTTGCCGTTACGGAAGCTCGGGTCGAGACGGGCGTGCGCGTCCGGGTAACCCACCAGCGCGATGTCGTCGCCCATCTGCAGTACCGCGTCGCCGTCCGGGTTCGCCAGAATGCCGTTGCGGCGGATGCGTTCGATATAGCAGCCCGTCTGGCGGTAAATCCCCAGCTCGCGGAGGTTTTTGCCGTCTGCCCATGCCACCAGCTCTGGCCCGACGCGATAGGCGCGGATCACCGGGAGATAGACTTTACGTTTGGAATCGGTATCGAGACCGCGCTCGCGCGCGATTTGCTGGGCGCTGGTCTGTAGATCCTGGTGCTGCAGTTTTGGCAGGTAACGTGCGCCAACGATCAGGCTCACCAGACCAATCAGATAGGTCAGGGCGTAGCCCAGGCTCAGGTGGTCGAGGGCGGTAGAGAGCTGCGTGCCGGCCATGCCGGAATGGCGCAGGGTATCGCCGGCACCCACGAGCACGGGGGTGGAGGTCATGGAGCCTGCCAGCATACCGGCCGTTAACCCGATATCCCAGCCAAACAGTTTACCCAGCCCTAACGCGATCAGCAGCGCGCTGCCGACCATCACCAGCGCCAGCATCAGATAATTTTTGCCGTCGCGGAAGAAAATTGAAAAAAAGTTCGGCCCCGCTTCCACGCCAACACAAAAAATAAACAGCATAAAACCTAAGTTGAGCGCGTCCGTGTTAATGCTGAAGTGCTGCTGGCCTAATAATAAGGAGACGACTAAAACGCCAATGGAATTACCAAGTTGAACTGAACCCAGGCGCAATTTACCCAGGCAAAGGCCCAGCGCCAGTACCACAAATAATAACAGGATGTAATTCCCATTTAACAAGTCTGCGACGTTTATATTCACGGAGGCTAACTTCTTGTTTACCAGTAAGTTGTTGAATGAAAGGACTTTTTGGGCTACTGTTTTCTGGGTCAGGGAAAGGCGTTAACGCTCCCTGTTTCCTGCTTTATTCCCTAAAACATTAGCTGGCGTGTAGTTTAATCGCATTAGCTACTGACAGCTACTGATTATCGCATCACCCTGTGCGTACTTTGGCAAGGATTGCCGCATTGCTTTATCTGACTGGGCGTCTACCCGACGAAGGTATATTTGATAGAGATAAGTCAGGAGGATAGTTTGAACATTAAACGAAACTGGGCAGGGGTGATCAGCTGCTTTTTGCTGTTCACCGTCGTGTGCATGTCGCTCGCTTTTAATGTGAAAGGGGCATTCAGGGCGTCCGGTCATCCGGAGCTGGGGCTGCTCTTTTTTACGCTGCCGGGTGCCGCGGCCAGTTTTCTCTCCCGTAAAGGGGAGGTGGCAAAACCGCTGCTGGGTGCCATACTGGCTGCGCCGCTGTGTCTGCTGCTGATGCGCTTGCTGTATGTGTCGACGAGAAGTTTCTGGCAGGAGCTGGCGTGGTTGATGAGCGCCGTATTCTGGTGCGCTCTTGGCGCGCTCTGCTACTTATTTGTGCGCAGCCTGCTTCTACACCGACGGCACCCCAAATAAAAACGCCCTCTCGGTGAGGGCGTCCTTTCATTACTGGGCGGCAAACAGGCCCAGATGTTCTTTGGCGTAAGCTTCAAAGTCAGTGCAGCCGCCGATGTGTTTCTGATCGAGGAAGATCTGCGGTACGGTTTCAACCGGCTTGCCGACGGTTTTTTCGAGATCCGCTTTGGTGATGCCTTCCGCGTGGATATCCACGTAGCGGAAGTTGAAGTCATCGCGCTCTTCGGTCAGTTTCTCAGCCAGCTCTTTCGCGCGCACACAGTAAGGGCACCCTGGACGACCAAAAATTACTGCAAACATTTCTCTCTCCTCAAAAAACAAGCCTGACGGCGAATAGGACATATAGTGCCCGATAACCAGCCGCCATTAAAGAAGGTTTCGCCTGTCGCTTTGATACAGTCAGGCTATGTTTCGCCAATTACACCGCGCAAATCATTGCCTATACTGGCTGCCATACGTATTTAGCAAGACAAAGAGAGACAAGATGACACCAACGATTGACCTGCTCCAGTCCCACCGCTCCATTCGCCACTTCACCGATGAGCCGATTACCGAGGCGCAGCGTGCCGCGATTATTGACAGCGCCAGGGCGACCTCCAGCTCCAGCTTTCTGCAGTGCAGTTCCATTATCCGTATTACTGACCCGGCCATGCGCGAGCAGCTGGTCACGCTGACCGGCGGGCAGAAGCATGTGGCCCAGGCGGCAGAGTTCTGGGTGTTCTGCGCCGACTTTAACCGCCACCTGCAGATCTGCCCTGAGGCCGAGCTGGGGCTGGCCGAACAGCTGCTGCTGGGCGTGGTGGATACCGCGCTGATGGCGCAAAACGCCTTTACGGCGGCGGAGTCGCTGGGGTTAGGCGGCGTTTATATCGGCGGCCTGCGTAATAACATCGAAAGCGTGACCGAGCTGCTGAAGCTGCCAAAACACGTGCTGCCGCTGTTCGGCCTGTGCCTCGGCTGGCCTGCAGATAATCCGGATCTGAAGCCGCGTATTCCTGCCGCGATGCTGGTGCACGAAAACCACTACCAGCCGGTCGATCAGGACGTCCTGAATCACTATGATGAAGAGCTGGCGAACTACTACATGACGCGCGGCAGCAATAACCGTCGTGATACCTGGACCGACCATATTCGTCGCACCATCATTAAAGAAAACCGCCCGTTCATTCTTGATTACCTCCACAAACAGGGCTGGGCGACGCGATAGTCCATTCCTCCTGCGCCTGCCTGCGTATATGATATGCAGGCTTTTTCTATGTCTTCAGAGAGGTGCAGGGTGAAAATTGCCATATTGTCCCGGGATGGAACGCTCTATTCATGTAAACGCCTGCGAGACGCGGCGGCGAAACGCGGGCATCAGGTTGAGATCCTCGACCCGATGTCCTGCTATATGAACATCGACCCGGCCGCCTCGTCGATTCACTACAAAGGCCGCAAGCTGCCGCACTTTGATGCGGTGATCCCGCGCATCGGCTCCCAGATCACCTATTACGGCACCGCCGCGCTGCGCCAGTTCGAGATGCTGGGCAGCTATCCGCTCAACGAATCCGTCGCCATTTCCCGCGCCCGCGACAAGCTGCGCTCGCTGCAGCTGCTTGCCCGTCAGGGGATCGATCTCCCCGTCACGGGGATTGCCCATTCCCCGGACGACACCAGCGATCTTATCGATATGGTGGGCGGTGCGCCGCTGGTCATCAAGCTGGTGGAAGGTACGCAGGGCATTGGCGTGGTGCTGGCGGAGACGCGTCAGGCGGCGGAGAGCGTGATTGACGCCTTCCGGGGACTGAATGCCCACATTCTGGTTCAGGAGTACATCGAAGAGGCGAAAGGGCGAGATATTCGCTGCTTCGTGGTCGGCAATGAAGTGGTGGCGGCCATCGAGCGCCAGGCGAAAGAGGGCGACTTCCGCTCTAACCTTCACCGCGGCGGCATTGCAAGAATCGCTGATATCAGCGACCGGGAGCGGGAAATTGCCGTCAAAGCGGCGCAAACCCTTGGGCTGGACGTGGCGGGCGTAGACCTTCTGCGGGCGACGCGCGGGCCGCTGGTGATGGAGGTGAACGCCTCGCCGGGGCTGGAAGGCGTGGAAAAAACCACAGGTGTCGATATTGCGGGTAAAATGATCTCATGGATCGAGCGTCATGCCACGCCGGGCTACTGTCTTAAAACGGGCGGTTAAATGGATTACCGCGCGCTTTTTGAGTACCCTATGCGAAGTTTTTACTAAAGAGGCTGCACAGCGATGGATTTACAGGTCGTACCTACACTGGATACGTTACGTCAATGGCTTGATGATGCCGGAATTACGTTCTTCGAATGCGATTCCTGCCAGGCGCTGCATCTGCCTCATATGCAGAATTTCGACGGCATTTTCGATGCCAAAATCGATCTCATTAACGACGTGATCCTTTTCTCCGCGCTGGCTGAAGTGAAGCCGTCTGCGCTGCTCGCGCTGGCCTCCGACCTGTCAGCGATCAACGCCAGTTCTTTGACGGTGAAAGCATTTCTCGACATACAGGATGATAATCTGCCAAAACTGGTCGTTTGCCAGTCTTTATTCTCCGGTGCCGGGCTGTCGTTCAAGCAGTTCTCCTGGTTTATGCGCTTGAGTGAAGAGCAAATTTCGATGGTCATGATGGAAGCCAACGCGCATCATCTGCTGTATAGCGCGGAAGATGATGCAGAGAATAATGATGCATCTCCCAATTTTCTTCACTAAGCCTGTCTGACTTTTGCGCAGTCGCTGCCATAGCGGCTGCAGAAGGCCATTTTTTCTGCTGCTTTTAACCTTTCTTTAAAGAATTTTTCACCTCCCTCAAGGCCGTTTCGGCTTATCACGTAGACATAACCTGCATAAAAAATTGATAAAAGGCGTTTTTTCGTCTGGGCTATAGCCGGAGACACGGGCTACAGTTATTCTTGCGATGCTTAAAAAAGCGAGCGGAAGCTGCCGGGTAAAGAGGTTTCTTTTTATTTTAGGCAGAGCGACAAACTATGCATGATTATTGCATATCTTCAGATTGCACAGTTTTAGTTCGTTTGTTAACGAGCTTTCAGAAGGAATAAAGATATGATCGCCTTGAATAAAAAATGGTTATCGGGTCTGGTTGCGGGTGCTCTGATGGCCGTCTCTGCCGGCACGCTCGCTGCGGAACAAAAAACGCTGCACGTTTACAACTGGTCTGACTATATTGCGCCGGACACGGTGGCGAATTTTGAAAAAGAGACCGGCATTAAAGTGGTCTACGACGTTTTCGATTCCAACGAAGTGCTGGAAGGAAAACTGATGGCGGGCAGCACCGGGTTTGATCTTGTGGTGCCTTCTGCAAGCTTCCTGGAGCGTCAGCTGACGGCAGGCGTCTTCCAGCCGCTGGATAAGAGCAAGTTACCGAACTGGAAAAACCTCGATCCGGAAGTGCTGAAGCTGGTGGCGAAGCATGACCCGGACAACAAATACGCCATGCCTTACCTGTGGGCGACTACCGGTGTCGGCTACAACGTTGATAAAGTCAAAGCGGTGCTGGGCCCGGACGTCAAGCTGGACAGCTGGGACGTGGTGCTGAAGCCGGAAAACCTGGAGAAGCTGAAAAGCTGCGGCGTCTCCTTCCTCGATGCGCCGGAAGAGATTTTCGCGACCGTGCTGAACTACCTGGGCAAAGACCCGAACAGCAGTAAAGCCGATGATTACACCGGCCCGGCGACCGATCTGCTGCTGAAGCTGCGTCCAAACATTCGTTACTTCCACTCGTCTCAGTACATTAACGACCTGGCGAACGGCGACATCTGCGTTGCGATCGGCTGGGCGGGCGACGTGTGGCAGGCGGCTAACCGCGCGAAAGAGGCGAAAAACGGCGTGAACGTCTCTTACTTCATTCCGAAAGAGGGGGCGCTGGCCTTCTTTGACGTCTTCGCGATGCCGGCTGATGCGAAGAACAAAGACGAAGCCTATCAGTTCCTCAACTACCTGATGCGTCCTGAGGTGATCGCCCACATCAGCGACCACGTTTACTACGCGAACGGTAACAAGGCCTCCGTGCCGCTGGTGAGCGAAGAAATCCGTAACAACCCGGCTATCTATCCACCGGCGGACGTGTTCGCCAAGCTCTTCACCCTTAAGGTTCAGGATCCAAAAATTGACCGCGTGCGTACTCGCGCGTGGACCAAGGTGAAAAGCGGTAAATAACCCTTTGTCGTAGGCCGGGCAAGCGAATCGCCCCCGGCAACAGGCGCACCGTTATGGTGCGCCTGCACCATGATTTGATTTCTGCCGGAGAGCACCCCGTGAATGACGCGATCCCCCGCCCGCAGGCGAAAGTCCGTAAAGCGCTGACCCCGCTTCTTGAAATTCGTAACCTCACCAAATCTTTCGATGGCCAGCATGCCGTGGACGACGTCAGCCTGACTATCTATAAAGGCGAAATTTTTGCCCTTCTGGGGGCTTCTGGCTGCGGTAAATCGACCCTGCTGCGCATGCTGGCTGGTTTCGAACAGCCCACCGCCGGGCAGATCATGCTCGATGGCGTGGATCTCTCCAGCGTGCCGCCGTATCAGCGCCCGATTAACATGATGTTCCAGTCCTACGCGCTATTCCCGCACATGACGGTGGAGCAGAACATCGCCTTTGGCCTGAAGCAGGACAAGCTCCCGAAGGCCGAAATTACCGCGCGCGTGGCCGAGATGCTGAGCCTGGTGCACATGCAGGAGTTCGCGAAGCGTAAGCCGCACCAGCTCTCCGGCGGCCAGCGCCAGCGCGTGGCGCTGGCCCGCAGTCTGGCAAAACGCCCGAAATTATTGCTGCTCGACGAGCCGATGGGCGCGCTGGATAAAAAGCTGCGCGATCGTATGCAGCTCGAAGTGGTGGATATTCTCGAGCGCGTGGGCGTGACCTGCGTGATGGTCACCCACGATCAGGAAGAGGCCATGACCATGGCCGGACGTATTGCGATCATGAACCGCGGGAAGTTCGTGCAGATCGGCGAGCCGGAAGAGATTTACGAGCACCCAACCACCCGCTACAGCGCGGAGTTCATTGGCTCAGTTAACGTTTTCGAAGGGCTGCTGAAAGATCGTCAGGAAGATGGCCTGGTCATTGAATCGCCGGGGCTGCAGCATCCGCTTAAGGTCGATCCTGATAACTCGGTGGTGGACAACGTGCCGGTGTACGTGGCGCTGCGTCCGGAGAAGATCATGCTCTGTGAGGATCCGCCTGCCGATGGCTATAATTTTGCCGTGGGCGAAGTGGTCCACATTGCCTATCTGGGCGATCTGTCTATTTACCATGTGCGTCTGAAAAGCGGGCAGATGCTCAGCGCGCAGCTACAGAACGAACATCGCTATCGCAAGGGGCAGCCGACCTGGGGTGACGAAGTGCGCCTGTGCTGGGATGCTGACAGCTGCGTCGTGCTGACGGTATAAGGAGCGATCATGAGCACACTTGAACCTCCAGCCCGCGCAGAAAAGCCGGGCGCCTTTGCCGGTTTTCTGACGCGCATGCAGATGAAACACGGCCGCAAGCTGGTGATCGCCATGCCGTACGTGTGGCTGATCCTGTTGTTCCTGCTGCCGTTCCTGATTGTTTTCAAGATAAGCCTGGCGGAAATGGCGCGGGCGATCCCGCCCTATACCAACCTGCTGGACTGGGCCGACGGGCAGCTGACGCTGACCTTAAACCTGGGTAACTTCCTGCAGCTCACCGACGATCCGCTCTATTTCGAAGCGTATCTGCAGTCGCTGCAGGTGGCGGCGATTTCGACCCTCTGCTGCCTGGTAATGGGCTACCCGCTGGCGTGGGCGGTGGCGCACAGCAAGCCGTCGACGCGTAACATACTTCTTCTGCTGGTGATCCTGCCGTCGTGGACCTCGTTCCTGATCCGCGTTTACGCCTGGATGGGGATCCTGAAAAACAACGGCGTGCTGAACAACTTTCTCATGTGGCTCGGGGTTATCGATCAGCCGCTGACGATCCTGCACACCAACCTCGCGGTCTATATCGGGATTGTTTACGCCTATCTGCCGTTTATGGTGCTGCCGATCTACACGGCCCTGACGCGCATTGATTACTCGCTGGTGGAAGCGTCGCTCGATCTCGGCGCCCGTCCGTTAAAAACTTTCTTCAGCGTCATTGTCCCGCTGACCAAAGGCGGGATTATCGCCGGGTCAATGCTGGTCTTTATCCCGGCGGTGGGGGAGTTTGTGATCCCGGAACTGCTCGGCGGCCCGGACAGCATCATGATTGGCCGTGTGCTGTGGCAGGAGTTCTTTAATAACCGCGACTGGCCGGTGGCCTCTGCGGTGGCGATTGTGATGTTACTGCTGCTGATCGTGCCGATCATGTGGTTCCACAAGCATCAGCAGAAACAGATGGGAGACCACGGATGAACAACTTACCGGTAGTGCGCTCCCCGTGGCGAATTGCGATCCTCGTGATCGGCTTTACCTTCCTGTATGCGCCGATGCTGATGCTGGTGATCTACTCGTTCAACAGCTCCAAGCTGGTGACGGTCTGGGCGGGCTGGTCGACGCGCTGGTACAGCGAGCTGTTCCACGATGATGCGATGATGAGCGCGGTGGGGCTGAGCCTGACCATTGCCGCCCTGGCGGCGACAATGGCATCCGTGCTGGGCACGATCGCCGCGCTGGTGATGGTGCGCTTCGGGCGTTTTCGCGGCTCGAACGGGTTCGCCTTTATGATCACCGCGCCGCTGGTCATGCCGGACGTGATTACCGGTCTCGCGCTGCTGCTGCTGTTCGTGGCCCTGGCGCACGCCATCGGCTGGCCGGCGGATCGCGGCATGCTCACCATCTGGCTGGCGCACGTCACCTTCTGTACCGCCTACGTGGCGGTGGTGATCTCCTCGCGCCTGCGCGAGCTGGATCGCTCCATTGAGGAGGCGGCGATGGATCTCGGCGCGACGCCGCTGAAGGTCTTTTTCATCATCACCCTGCCGATGATTATGCCGGCGGTGATCTCCGGCTGGCTGCTGGCGTTTACCCTGTCGCTGGACGATCTGGTTATCGCCAGCTTTGTCTCCGGGCCGGGGGCGACGACGCTGCCGATGCTGGTCTTCTCCAGCGTGCGCATGGGGGTCAACCCGGAGATTAACGCCCTGGCCTCTATCATCCTCGGCGTGGTCGGAATTGTCGGATTTATCGCCTGGTATCTGATGGCGCGCGCGGAAAAGCAGCGCGTGCGCGATATCCAGCGTGCAAGACGCGGCTGAAGGATTTAAAATTTCCAGTGATGTGCCGCGCATGACGCGGCACTGTTTTTCAGGGAAGTAAAACATTGGGATTACTAAAAAAATCACGTACTACGCACGCGCGTCCTAACGTCCCTGCACTGGTTCAGGTGGCGGCGCTCGCCATTATTATGATCCGCTGCCTCGACGTGCTGATGATTCTGAACACCCTGGGCGTGCGCGGCATCGGTGAATTCATTCACCGCAGCGTGCAGACGTGGAATCTGACGCTGGTCTTTTTGAGCAGCCTGGTGCTGGTGTTTATCGAGATCTACTGCGCGTTTTCGCTGGTCAAAGGGCGCAACTGGGCGCGCTGGGTCTATCTGCTTACGCAGGTGACTGCCGCCAGCTATCTTTGGGCCGCCTCGCTGGGATACGGCTACCCGGAGCTGTTCAGCATTGCCGGTGAATCCAAACGCGAGATCCTGCGCGCGCTGTTTATGCAAAAACTGCCGGATATGCTGGTGCTCTGTCTACTCTTCGTTCCGGCCTCCAGTCGGAGATTCTTCCGCCTGCAATAATGTGTATAATCGCAGCCCTCGTGATTCTTAAGGTTTTCATATGCAGTGCGCACTCTATGACGCCGGACGCTGCCGCTCCTGTCAGTGGATAGAACAGCCGGTTTCTCAACAACTCACCGCCAAAATGGCCGACCTGCAACAGCTGCTGGCAGCACACGCGGTGGGCGAGTGGTGCGCGCCCGTCAGCGGCCCGGAGCAGGGTTTTCGTAATAAAGCCAAGATGGTGGTCAGCGGCAGCGTGGAAAAACCGCTGCTGGGGATGCTGCACCGCGACGGCACGCCGGAAGATTTAACCGACTGTCCGCTGTATCCCGCCTCCTTTGAGCCCGTTTTTGCCGCGCTGAAACCGTTTATCGCCCGTGCAGGGTTAACGCCTTACAACGTCGCCCGCAGGCGCGGGGAGCTGAAATACCTTCTGCTGACGGAAAGCCAGATCGACGGCGGCATGATGCTGCGCGTCGTGCTGCGCTCCGAAACCAAGCTGGAGCAGCTTCGCGCGGCGCTGCCGTGGCTGCAGGCGCAGCTTCCGCAGCTGAAGGTCATTACGGCGAATATTCAGCCGGTGCATATGGCGATCATGGAAGGGGAGAAAGAGATTTTCTTCACCGAACAGCACGCGCTGGCCGAGAACTTCAACGGCGTGCCGCTGTGGATCCGCCCGCAAAGCTTCTTCCAGACTAACCCAACCGTGGCTAGCAGCCTCTACGCCACCGCCCGCGACTGGGTGCGTGCGTTAAACATCCAGCATATGTGGGATCTCTTCTGCGGCGTGGGCGGCTTTGGCCTGCACTGCGCCACGCCCGAGATGCAGCTCACCGGAATTGAGATTTCTGCCGAAGCGATTGCCTGCGCGAAACAGTCCGCCGCCGAGCTGGGGTTAACGAATCTGCACTTTCAGGCGCTGGACTCCACGCAGTTCGCCACCGGCCAGGGCAACGTGCCGGCGCTGGTGCTGGTCAACCCGCCGCGCCGCGGCATTGGGAATGCGCTGTGCGACTACCTGAGCCAGATGGCACCGGAGTACATCGTCTATTCCAGCTGTAACGCACAGACCATGGCGAAAGATATTGCCAGCCTGCCGGGCTACCGCATTGAACGCGTTCAGCTTTTCGATATGTTCCCGCATACCGCGCATTATGAAGTGTTGACGCTGCTCGTTAAACAATAAGCAAAGCAGCCGGAGGGCGGCCCTCCGGCTGCGATCGGGCCTACTGGCTCATGGCGTCTTTTTTACCCATCTCATCTTTTTTCATGTTATCCATTTTGCCCATTTTGTCTTTCCCCATGTGATCCTTCTTCATGGCGTCTTTGCACATGTTGTCCTTACACATTTTATCGTGTGGTCTGGACATGTTGTCTTTCGCCATCGTCTCTTTACTCATGGAATCTGCCGCCTGCACATTTGCCATAAACAGAGCAGAAAGCATGGTTGCCGCAATGATCATCTTTTTCATGGTATTCCTCGTCGTTTACGTTGTTGTATTAACTGCCACCAAACCAGTTGTAACCCTGGTCTTCCCAGTAACCGCCAGGGAAGCGATTGGTGATTTCAATGACCTGAATATGCTTGGGATTTTTGTATCCCAGCTTGGTCGGAATACGGAGTTTCATGGGATAACCATACTCAGGAGGTAGGATTTGGTTATCCCAGGTCAGGGCAAGCAGCGTTTGCGGGTGCAGCGCGGTCGCCATATCAATGCTGGTGTAGTAATCATCCGCGCAGCGGAAGCTGATGTATTTGGCACGGGTGTCGGCACCGATAACCTGCAGAAAATGGTGGAAGGGGATACCGCCCCAGCGGCCTATGGCGCTCCACCCTTCGACGCAAATATGGCGCGTGATCTGGTTTACCTGCTGCATGCGATACAGCTCAGGCAGGGACCAGCTGCGGGTGTCGCGCACCAGGCCACGAATAGCGAGTTGATAATCCCGTCCGTCGATCTGCGGAATCTGGTCGCGGTCGTAAAACGCGTTAAACGGGAAAGGCCGGGTGATGTCGCGTTCGGCATATTCAGGTGCCAGATGGCGGTCGCTAAACAGAAACCCCTGGACACGATCGTTAAAGCGCGACATTCGTAAAAGTGCAGTTTCAACACTGGCGTTGTCGCTCAGGTCACACCCCGTAAGCAGCATGATCCCGCCTAACGTCAGCCCCTGTTTAAGAAAGTGACGTCGCTGTGCGTTTACGGATTTTTCGGCGTCCTTCACCAGATATTCCGCGTCGCGGGAAGAGAGAAAGGTAGGCTTTTTCATGAGATACCCTTAGCGACCGCGCAGCATGGCCAGTAATGTTTTAGGAACAAGCAGCACCATAAGAAGGTGGATCACGACAAACGCAACAATGAAGGACATGCAAAAGAAGTGGATGTAACGTGCGGTGTCATAGCCTCCAAACAGTTCGCGTAAAAGCGGAAATTGCACGGATTTCCAGATAACCAGCCCGGAAAGCACGAGCATTACCCCAGTTAATATGGCCAGTAAGTAGGCCAGTTTTTGAACCATGTTGTAGTGGCTGAGATCGGCATGCTGCAGTTTTCCCCGCAGGGCCAGCGACATATCCTTGAGCAACCCCTTAACAGATATAGGAAAAAAGGTGCGTGCAAAGCGACCGGTGACAACACCTAACGTGCAGTAGATCAGGCCGTTAATGCCTAAAACCCACATCATGGCGAAGTGCCACTGCAGCGCGCCACCCAGCCAGCCTCCCAGCGTAAGGGAAGAGGGAAAAGAGAAGGGAAACAACGGCGAAGCGTTATATATTCGCCATCCGCTGAATACCATGCCAGCCATGGCAAGGGCATTAATCCAGTGACACACCCTGACCCAAAGGGGATGAATAACAGCTGTTGGCTGAGACATGGTGACCTCGTTATCCCATTGCGTGGTCAAATCCTAAGATAAATTTGGTCACTACATCCTCACGGAAGTTTAAATAAAATGTGATAACTCTGGCGGGCGTTATTAGGTAAGCTCATCTGTAATGAAACGGCGTGGACGTGGGTCATGAGTAACGCAAAGAAAATATTGCTGGTGGAGGACGATTGCGATATCGCCGCCTTCCTGAGCCTGAACTTAAAAGATGAAGGTTTCGAGATTGTGCACGAATCCGATGGTGAACGTGCACTGCTACAACTGGAAAAACAGCAATGGGATGCAGTCATTCTCGATTTGATGCTGCCTGGCGTGGACGGGCTGGAGATCTGTCGCCGTATCCGCCAGATGACCCGCTATCTGCCTGTCATTATCATTAGCGCACGCACCAGCGAGACGCACCGTGTACTGGGGCTCGAGATGGGGGCTGACGATTATCTCCCTAAACCCTTCTCCGTTCTGGAGCTGATTGCTCGCGTCAAGGCGCTCTTTCGACGTCAGGAAGCAATGGGGCAAAATCTACGTCTTGAGGCTGGCATCATTCGCTGTCACGGCATGGAAATTGACCCTCTGGCACGAGAGGTTCGCCTGCGAGGGGAAACCATCGACTTAACCCCGCGTGAGTTTGATTTGCTCTACTGGTTTGCCCGTCATCCGGGCGAGGTATTTTCCCGTTTATCGTTGCTGGATCATGTCTGGGGCTATCAGCATGAGGGGTACGAGCACACGGTAAATACGCACATTAACCGTCTGCGTGTCAAAATTGAAAAAGATGCTGCAGAGCCAGATATCATTCTGACGGTGTGGGGGAAAGGGTACAAATTTGCCGTGGAAAAAGCGGAGCCCCACGTATGATAAGCCACTTAACGTTAAGCCAGCGTCTGTCACTTCTTTTTAGCGCCACGCTTGTTGTATGCATGTTCGTGGCATGTGGGGTACAGCTTTATAGCAGTAAGCAGTATGGTGATGCCATGGTGCAGCGTCTGTCTGCGGGGCTGGCGCAGCAGATAGTAAACAGTGAACCGCTTCTGGATAACCAGGGTAAAGCAAACACTGAGAATCTCAAATCGCTATTTGATCGTCTGATGACGCTTAATCCCAGCGTTGAACTCTACGTGGTGTCGCCTCAGGGACATATTGTGGCAGACGCGGCGCCGGTCGGGCACATGAAGCGCCAAACGATCGATCTTACCCCGTTAAACAACTATTTATCCGGGGCCGCTTTTCCTGTGTATGGTGATGACCCAAGAAGTCTTGATCAGCGCAAGGTGTTCAGCGTTGCGCCGATCCTCCTTAACGGCAATCTGCATTCCTACCTGTATATTATTCTCCAGGGCGAAAACCTCAATGCACTGGCGAATACCGCGTGGCATAAGACCTTGACCGACGCTATCGTAGGATCGCTGTTACTGGCATTAATCTTTGGCGCGTTGGCCTGGTGGTTAGTCAAAAAATGGGTTACCCGTCCAGTGGAACAGTTAACCCGCGAGGTAGATGACCTTGAGCAGGACAGCATAAGCGCCATAAAAAGTCTGGCCGCCCGGCCGGTCAATCTGGCACCTGAAAACGAAGTTGAACTGCTTCGTAATACGTTTATCGAGTTGTCGCGCAAGATTGCTTCACAATGGGATCAACTGGCTGACAGCGACCGCCAGCGCAGGGAGTTTATCGCCAATATCTCTCACGATCTTCGTACGCCGCTGACTTCACTGCTAGGGTATCTCGAAACCTTATCGCTCAAGTCCGCCACGTTGAGTCCAGAAGAGCAGAAGCAGTACCTGGCTATCGCGCTGCGTCAGGGGCAGAAAGTGCGCCATCTCTCTCAACAGCTGTTTGAACTGGCGCGCCTTGAGCATGGGGGAATTAAACCGCAGCGCGAGCGTTTTGCGATGGCTGAGTTGATTTCAGATGTGGCACAGAAATTTGAACTGACCACACAGACAAGGCAGTTGCGAATACATATAGACGTCCCTGGGCCACTGCCGCTGGTGTATGCCGATGTGTCGATGATTGAGCGGGTGGTCACGAATTTGCTGGATAATGCGGTTCGCCATACTCCGGCAGGAGGCGAGATTTTGCTAAAAGTCTGGCAGGAGAATGGGCTTCTTCAGGTTGAGGTGGCGGACAGCGGGTCAGGCATAGAGCGTGCATTGCGTGACGATCTGTTTCAGCGTCCTTCTGCGTTAAACCCACAGGCATCGCGGGAGAATCGCGGCGGGTTAGGGCTGTTAATCGTAAAACGCATGCTGGAGCTGCACGGCGGCGGGATCAGGCTGATGGAGTCGGTGAGCGGGGCACGGTTCAGGTTCTTTGTGCCGTTGTGAGAGTGCCGGGTGGCGCTGCGCTTACCCGGCCTACAACTCCCCCCGTAGGCCGGGTAAGGCGCAGCCGTCACCCGGCAAAAACCCTTACTGCGGGAACCACTGCTCGCTGATTTTCTGATACGTGCCGTCCGCTTTAATCGCTTTCAGCGCGCCGTTCAGTTTTTCCAGCAGAGCTTTGTTATCCGGACGTACCGCGATGCCGAGGCCCGTGCCGAAGTACTGCGGATCGGTCACTTTCTCGGTTGCGGTGCCCAGCTGCGGATTGGTTTTCAGCCATTCGTTCACCACGGCCGTATCGCCGAACACGCCGTCGATACGGCCATTTTTCAGGTCGATAATCGCGTTCTGATAGCTGTCATAGGCTACGGTTTTCACTTCAGGATGCTTGTCCTGGAGGTACTTCTGGTGCGTGGTGCCGTTTTCCATCCCGATGCGTTTGCCTTTCAGCTGATCGAAAGAGGTATAAGCGCCTTTCTTCGCAATCACTACCGCCGAGTTGGCGTAGTACGGGTCGGTGAACGCGACCTGCTTGCTGCGCTCAGGCGTGATGTCCATCCCGGAGATCACCGCATCGTATTTTTTGAATTTCAGCGACGGGATCAGGCTGTCGAACGCGTGGTTGGTAAAGGTGCAGTCGGCCTGCATTTGTTTGCACAGCGCTTTCGCCAGGTCAATGTCGAAACCCACGATCTGGTTGCTGGCATCCAGCGATTCAAACGGCGGATAGGTGGCGGACACGCCAAAATTAATTTTATCAGCAGCGGATGCGCCAGCGGCGAAGGCTGTGAGTAATGCGGCCAGAACTAACTTTTTCATTGTAATACTCCCGTCTGTCTTATTTATGCGCCGTGTCTGCGGCATGGATGTACAATGCCATTTAATGAATTTGTATGCAATATATATGAGTAAATATTTATATTGGGATAAAAAAAAGCGGATAACCAAAAAGTTATCCGCATTGATTAATCACATTTATGCACTTCTTGCCGGGTGGCGCTGCGCTTGCCCGATCTACGATCTGCGCTCAAACGCCAGCGCTCTACGCTCGATCAGGCGCATCATCAGCGTCAACAGGCCGTTAACCACCAGGTAAACCACGCCAGCCGCGCCGAACACCATTACGTCATAGGTGCGTCCATAGAGCAGCTGTCCGTGACCCATCACCTCCATCAGGGTGATGGTGTAGGCCAGAGAGGTACTTTTGAACACCAGCACCACTTCGTTGGAGTAAGAGGAGAGCGCGCGCTTAAAGGCGTACGGCAGCAGGATCGCCAGCGTGTCTTTCTTGCTCATGCCCAGCGCCCCGCAGGACTGCCATTGTCCTTCAGGGATGGCGCGGATCGCCCCGTAGAACAGCTGGGTGGTATAGGCCGCACTGTTCAGCGAAAGGGCAATCAGGGCACACAGCCACGGTTCAGAGAGCAGGTGCCAGATAACCGGATACTCCTGCAGCGACGGGAACTGGCCCGGGCCGTAGTAAATCAGGAAGATCTGCACCAGCAGCGGTGTACCGGTAAACAGGGTGATGTACCCGCGCACAATCCACACCAGCACCGGCGTTTTCAGCGTCAGGATGATGGTAAAGATAAGGGCCAGGATCAGCGCTACGATAATGGACGCCACGGTCAGCGCCAGGCTGGTGTGCAGCCCTTTCATCAACTCGGGGAAATATTCAAGCATCAGCCTGGTCTCCGTTCAAAGCGCGTCGCACGCAGGTCAATACGCTTGAGGATGTACTGACTGAGCAACGTGATCACCAGGTAGATAGCCGCCGCCACAATGTACCAGGTAAAGGGCTCCTGGGTACGGGTGGCGATGCTTTTGGTTTGCAGCATCAAATCGTTCACGCTGATCAGGCTCACCAGCGCGGTATCTTTCAGCAGCACCAGCCACTGGTTGCCGAGGCCCGGCAGGGCATGGCGCCACATCTGCGGCATGACCAGACGGAAGAAGATGGCTGATTTCGACAGGCCTAACGCCTGACCCGACTCCCACTGACCCTGCGGCACGGCTTTCAGCGCACCGCGCAGCGTTTGCGACGCGTACGCGGAGTAGAGCAGGGAGAGGGCAATCACGCCGCACAGGAACGGGCTGACGTCGAAGTTTTCAATCTGCATCTGCACCGGGATCTGCGCAAAGCCAAGATTGATCGTGAAGCCGTCAGACAGCGTGAGCAGCAGCTGCGAGGAGCCGAAATAGATAAACAGGACCACCAGAATTTCCGGTAGCCCACGCAGCACGGTGACCAGCGCGGAGCCTGTCCAGGCGACGGGGAACCATTTCGCGGATTCCCACACCGCAAAGAACATCGCCAGCACGAGGCCGATAATCAGTGCGCAAACGGCAAGGCCGACGGTCATCCCGGCGGCGCTTGCTAAAGGAAAAATTTCATTCATCAGGAATTACTTCTGGAACCATTTTTTGTAGATGGTTTCGTAGGTGCCGTCTTTCTTCACTTTTTCCAGCGCAGCGTTAAATTTCTGCTGCAGCTCAGTGTTGCCCTGACGAACGGCAATCCCCAGACCGGTACCGAAGTAATCCTTATCGGTCACTTTGTCGCCCACAGGCGCCAGCTTGTCGTTCGCTTTCAGCCACTCGGTCACAACCGCGGTATCACCAAATACGCCGTCGATACGACCATTTTGCAGATCCAGCTTCGCGTTCTGGTAGCTGTCATACGGAACAGTGGTGATTTCCGGATGTTTATCCATGATGAATTTTTGGTGCGTGGTGCCGTTCTGCACGCCGACTTTTTTGCCTTTCAGCTGATCGACAGAGGTGAATTTACCTTTCTGACCAATGAACAGGGCGGAGTTGTCGTAGTAAGGGGTGGTGAACAGCACCTGCTTTTCACGCTCCGGGGTGATGTCCATACCGGCCATCACCGCGTCGATACGGCGGAACTTCAGGCTTGGGATCAGGCTGTCGAACGCCTGGTTGCTGAAGGTACAGGTCGCGTCGATCTCTTTACACAGGGCGTTAGCCAGGTCCACGTCGAAGCCAACAATTTTGTTGTTCGCATCAATGGATTCAAACGGAGGGTAAGAGGCTTCCGTGGCGAAACGAATGGTCTGGGCTGCGGTAGCGGAAAGGGTAACGCCAGCAAGCAGCACGGCAAGTAATACTTTTTTCATTATATTTCCCCTGACACAATCAATGAGATAAATAGTTTTTGAAGGCATCGGTTTGCGGGTTCGCGAAGCAGCTCGCATCACCTTGCTCAACGATATAACCGTTTTCCATATAGACCACACGGCTGGCGGTTTTACGCGCCACTTCCACTTCGTGGGTGACGATAACCTGCGTAATATTGGTTTCCGCCAGCTCGCGAATGATGCTGACGATCTGGGCGGTGATTTCCGGGTCCAGCGCCGCGGTCGGTTCATCAAACAGCAGTACCGCTGGCTCCATCATCAGTGCGCGGGCAATGGCCACGCGCTGCTGCTGACCACCGGAAAGGTGCAGCGGATAGCGGTCGCTGTAAGGTTTAAGGCGCAGACGATCCAGCAGCTTTTCGGCACGCGCTATCGCCTGATCCTTGCTTAACCCCAGCACGCGGCACGGCGCTTCAATCAGGTTTTGCAGAACGGTCAGATGCGGCCAGAGATTGTATTGCTGGAAGACCATGCCGACGTTTTGACGCAGTTCGCGAATCGCTTTATCAGACGGCGTTTTCGCGAAATCAAAATGGTTACCGGCAATTGCCAGCGTACCTGAACGGGGCATTTCAAGCAGATTAAGGACGCGCAGAAGGGAGCTTTTGCCTGCACCGCTTGGTCCAAGCAAAACCAGCGTTTCGCCTTCCGGGCAGTTCAGCGTGATGTCAAACAGCGCCTGGTGTGCGCCGTAGAAGCAGTTAATGCCGTTTAGTTTAATACTCATCGGGGCAGTCTTTACTCATCCAGGCAATCTATAGCAATTGAGGCCGCAGATAGTACCGTTGACAGAATAGTTATGCAATATTTCTGCGTTAAAAGTTAAATATAACCCGTGTTTCCTCTTAAACATAGCACAAAATAGCGAACGGTAAGGTCGGCGAGTATAAATGTCGGCATTCCGCATGAAATGCCGCACATTTTACGGGGGTTACCAGGTTGCATCGGCGGGTTTAGCGATTCTCAATCGACTGGCGAAGCGTGCCTGCCGGGGCATGAACGCTGCCGCCCACGTAGCGCACGTCGTCTACCGCCCAGCACTGTCCTTCACGGATCATCAGCACTTCATCCTGCCAGGTTTGGGTTCCCTGCGTCAGCTTCACGCGCAGCGGAATATTGCGGGCATCGGTGTTCGGGATGGTTGACGCGCTGGCTACTTCAGCGCTGTCCGGCAGCGTGGTACGGCTGGAGAACGGGTCGGATTTCAGCAGGGCGTTATGCTGCGGATCGCGGGTGGCGTCGTTAAGCAGTTTTGCCAGGCCGTCGCTCAGATACGGGCGCAGGCCGGTGAGATCGTTGCTGCGGTGCTGAATGCGATAATCATAGAACTGTTGCGCCACGGTGTCCGGGCCGCCCTCGATGCAGGGGCCGCTGCGGGTACCGATATCCTTAAAGGCTGGCGTGACCGTGGTGGTACAGGCGCTGAGCACCAGCGCGCAGGGCACCAAAAGTGTTAAAGCAGAATAGCGCATGTTGATTTCCTTATTTATTAACTATCCTTTCAATCATAGCGTAACGAACCGATAATGCTGTGCCTAAGGCATTGAACGCTAAAGAAGGAGAGAAACCATGCAGTTTTCAACAACGCCAACCCTGGAAGGGCAGACAATAACCGAGTATTGCGGCGTGGTTACCGGCGAAGCGATTCTCGGCGCCAATATCTTCCGCGACTTTTTTGCCGGTATCCGCGACATCGTTGGCGGCCGCTCGGGCGCATACGAAAAAGAGCTGCGTAAAGCGCGCGAAATCGCCTTTAAAGAGCTTGGCGAGCAGGCGGAAGCCCTCGGCGCGGATGCTGTCGTGGGGATTGATATCGACTACGAAACGGTCGGGAAAGATGCCAGCATGCTGATGGTGAGCGTAAGCGGTACGGCGGTAAAAACCCTGCGATGAAGCGTTTGTATGCGACACTCCTGCTGGCGCTGCTGCTGGCAGGGTGTGCCACCGAAAAAGGGATCATCGACAAAGGCGCCTACGAGCTGGACACGCGCCATCAGGCGCAGGCGGCTTACCCGCGAATAAAGGTGCTGGTGATCCACTACACCGCGGATGACTTTGACAGCTCGCTGGCCACGCTGACGGATAAGAACGTCAGCTCGCACTATTTGATCCCGGCTAAACCCCCGGCGCCGGACGGTAAACCGCGCATCTGGCAGCTGGTGCCTGAGAGCGAACTGGCCTGGCATGCGGGCATCAGCTTCTGGCGCGGCACTAACCGGATTAATGATACCTCTGTCGGCATTGAGCTGGAAAATCGCGGCTGGCAAAAAACGTCAGGCGTTAAGCATTTTACCCCGTTTGAGCCCGCGCAAATTGCGGCGCTGGTGCCGCTCGCCAGAGACATTATTACCCGCTACAGCATCAGGCCTGAAAACGTGGTGGCCCATTCGGACATCGCTCCGCAGCGCAAAGACGACCCCGGTCCGCTGTTCCCGTGGCGGCAGCTGGCACAGCAGGGCATTGGCGCGTGGCCCGATCCGGCGCGCGTCGCGTTCTATATAAACGGGCGTCCGCGCTATCAGCAGGTGGATACCGGGGAATTACTCGATCTCCTCGCACGGTATGGCTATGAAGTGCCGGCTGACAGCACCCCGGCGCAGCAAAAGCGCATCATCACGGCGTTCCAGATGCATTTCCGGCCTGACCTGTGGAACGGCGTCGCGGACGTCGAAACGATGGCCATTGCTGAAGCCCTTCTGGAGAATTACGGACAGGGGTAATCCTTCGGAATACCCCCGAATGAGTCGTTTTCTCTTTGATTCCTTCAGATTAATCTTAAGTACAAACTCAATTCATTTTTAGTTAATTGACTTAAAATCATCCGGATTTAAGATAGATGCATAGCTTGCTAAGTAATGCAGCAAAAAATCATATCGAACTTATTCTTTATTTTTCTCCTTGAGAACATCATCAGGAAAATATTCGAGTTGTAAGGCTTTTTTTGCCTTACGCCTGCATTTTTAAAATTCACATCTTAAATCGGGTATAACAATGTTAAGCATCTATGCAAAAAAATTACGTCCGCAACAGGAAATGGACGCCATTATTTCTGCAACGTCAGGCTTTGAGGAAAAAACCTTAAAGAAATGGCAGAAAATATCCACGTCTGAATCACAATATATTCATATTATCGTCAGCGGTGAAGTTGAATTCCGACGCGAATCCGACGAACTGTGTATGTTCACGGTGACGGGCCAGTGCATTTTTGGTCTCTCATCTATGTACTACAGCGCAACCCATATGTACGGCCTCGTTCGCGCTAACACCGTGGTGCGCTCGATCAAAAAAGAGGTCTTCGCGCAGCTGATGACGGACAACAATTTATGGCCTGAACTGACCAAAGTGCTGGCCTGGTACATCTGCATGCTGAGCAAACGTGACGATGTGCTGGTTGCCCGCAGCGCTTATTCAGTGGTGCGTGAATTCTTGTACGAGATTAATGAACTGATTGTGCTCCATCAGCGTGATATTAATATCTACGATTATATTCAGGAATACACCAACCTGGCGCGTAGTACCATTATTAAAATCCTCTCCGACCTGAAGAAGGGTCAATATATTGTTGTGGAAAAAGGACGACTCCTTAACCTGACAACGTTGCCTGAAAAATATTAATTACTCCAGCCGGTCGCCTTTCTGACTCAAAGGCGATCGGTCATCCACCTTATGTCGCACCCTCGACTGTAAATTATCCTGCGTTTCGTCCACCGGCGGCGCGGGAATTTTGCCGTGCGAATAATCCTGCTCCTGTTCTTTTAACGCCTGCTTAAACAGCTCAGTTAAAGAAGCATCCTCGCCGCCTGCGCTGGCGGGAGCGGCATCATGCGCTTCGGTGCCCGGTAATGTATCTCGCGACGTATCGTGCGGTTCGGCGCCGTCGGGCGCCTGCTGCCAGTCGGCATCATCGCTGTTAATCGGCAGATCCTGCATGGCAGGTACGTCGGCCTGCACCGGCGCCGGTTTCGGCTGCGGATGCGGGAACGGCTTGCTCACATACACGTAGTGCATATCGGAAAGCTGCGTTTCGGGTTTCGCGACGCTCGCTTTTTTTACCGGTTCCGGCGCAGGATGGCGCAGGCTCCAGTAAGTATGCGCGTACAGGCCCGCCATCAGCATGGCGCACAGGCCCAACGTCCATAAAAAGGCGTTGCCAAAGATTTTTCTCAGGCTGGGGAGGCGGTACGAAAACCAGACCGCTTCCCCGGAAACGTAGCTGCGCTGAGCAGCAAGACAGATGGTAGACATCAGGAATGCTTCTCCTGTTTTTTTGCGTCCGGCGTGGAACGCGAGGCCTGAATTAATACGCTCGGCGTGGAATGCGTTTCACGCATTAACTGCATCAGCGTATCTTCCCCCGGAATACCATCCACATGCAGATGCATTTGTTGCTGGAACTCACGGGTGCGTTTCACCATCTCCGTTGTCCAGGTCTGGGCATGGGTTTGCGGCTGGTTAAGGGCCACGCTTAACTGCCGATCGAGCCAACCCATGTCTTTTGCATCGCTGGCGGCGCTGATGGCGTCTTTGCCTTCCGGCGTCAGGCGGTGCAGCTGGGTAAAGTTCCCGGTGGCATGCTGGTTAAACCAGCTGCGGCTCACCTGCCAGGTGCGGTTGTTCATCAGCAGGTCGAGTGAGGTATCCCCGACGCGAGCGACCACAGCATAGTTGAGGTGATTGCCGGTTTTCAGTTCGCTTACCCACGGATAGCCTTCCTGCGCCAGCGCGTCCGGTGAGGCGTTCCCCTGCTTACACATCAGGTTCACCTTCGCGGCGTTTTGACACAGGGCATCGTCCGCCGAGGCGTCATACCCCCACATCTGATAAAGCTGATGCATGGCGTCCGGCTGATTCACCACCTCGTTGTCGATAACCGGCACCACGGGCGCCTGTACTTTTGGCGCCGGGTGTTGCCAGCTCACGGGAACGGGCAGTTGAACCGGCAGTCTTGCACTAATAGAGGAGGTTAAATACCAGCCGCAGGCGGCGAACAGCACGGACGCGAATAATCCCACGGTTGCCAGGCGCTTACCGTGTTTTTTCGCGGGCAGGATCTCACCTGCCGCCAGGCGTAAATGACGCGGGCTGACCTGTCTTGCCCGTTCGGTCCAGGCGGCCAGCAGCGAGAGGTGCGCCAGCTCGTTCAGCTTGCTGATACTCCCTTTGGTCAGGACATGCATCTTGCGCACGCGCGCCGGCGTTAACGGCGAAGTATCGCACCCGTGCTCCCCACACTGCGCCTGAACATAGCTCAGGAATTCGCGGCAGGTCAGGGGACGCAAGGTATGATGTGTGTGCGTGTATTCACGCAGTTCAGGCTGCTGATTCAGAACGGCTTCCTGCTCCGCCGCGCCCATCAACACCACGGACAACCGGAAATCCAGCTCCTGAGCGCGGGTGAGCAGCATCGCCAGGACTTCCCGGCAGTTGTCTTTCATCGCTTCGGTATGGGCGATGACCAGCACTTTGGCTTTCGCTTTCCCCTCCTGCCACTGACGCAGAACGGCATCCACCGCCTGAAGCCGGTTCTTGCTCTCTTTCGTTCCCGAATTGAGTTTGTACAGCAGGCTACTGGCACTCAGTTTTGGAAACGCGTTGATGGCAAGCACGCCAGGATTAGCGGATTTCAGGGCACTGCTGAACTGGCCCAGCAGCGGGGCATCGCTGGAAAAGAGCCCGGTAATTCCCGCCAGTTGGGTTTTCTCTTTCAGCAGGTTGAACACGTCCTGATGATAAGGCACCAGAAAATCCCCGGATAAGCGGGTTATTTTCCGAAAGGGCGGATTTTTAAAATTAAAGTGGCTCTGATACATAACGACTTACCGTCTCTGATTAGGAATAGCAACAGGACGAGAAAGTAAAGCAACGCTATAGGGTGGTCAATTTGCGCACAGGGTAAAAATATCCTGCCGGTGAGGCCTAACATCTGGATTTTATACGGTCAATATTTTTCGGTATGAAAGTTAGCGGCAAAGTCAGTGGTCGTTTTTACAGCGTGAAATTACTCTTTGCTCACATATTGGCGCAGCACGACGCTGCTTATTTTCGCTTTGTTAAAGGCCAGATGAAAAATGAGGTTCTCATTTCTGTCACGGTGGGTAACGCCTTGCATTATGTTTGCGCTGTTAATTTTTTGCGGCCAGCAAGGGTATCTGACGTTTAAAGATTATAAAAAAGTTACGAATAAGTTGGCTAATGCTGATGCGCAGCCGCTGAAAAAACGTCATGACGAAAAGCCATTCACCCTTTTCACGGCAGCGGTACGTCAGGACAACACGGCAACGGCGGTAAACGCCCCGCTGGCAGCGGAGATAGAAGGCATTGTTCGCAGCGATGACGCCTGGCTTTCGTTCGCCGTTATCAAAACGCCGGGTGGCCAGAAGAGCTACCGTGAAGGCGAGCCGCTGATCGGGTTTAACGATGCTTTTATTCAGGAAATTAACAAAGACAATGTGGTGGTTAATTACGAAGGTGCTACGCAGGTACTGGCATTAAATAAACCTGATTATTTTAAGGGCGGCGTTGACAGCGGCCCGGTGACCAAATCGACGAAAGATGCAGGTGCGGAAAGCGTGCATCTGAATGATTACCTGGTGTTAAAGCCGTTAATCGAAAAGGGCCAGCTGGAAGGCTACAACATTAATCCAAGGAATGCCTCCTCCTTCTACAGCCATTCGGGTCTGAAAAAAGGGGACGTGGCCGTAGAAGTAAATTCTGTCGATATGACCGATGAAGCTAAGGCAAAAAGTATTATTGCCAGCTGGTCGAAAATGAAAGAAGCGGAGGTCGTCGTCAGGCGTCACGCTCACCTTGAAAATATTCGGGTTAATGTTCTAAACAATTAACAAGTGTACAGACATGAAGAAATTTCCATGGGCGTGCGTGGCGCTGACCGCATTGTCGTTATATTCGAGTTCGCTGCTTGCAGCCAACTTTAGCGCGAGCTTTAAAAATACCGATATCCGCGAGTTTATCGATACGGTAGGCCGCAATCTGAACAAAACCATTCTCGTCGACCCGTCCGTTCAGGGCTCTGTGTCGGTGCGAACCTACAACGTGCTGACGGAAGATGAGTACTACCAGTTCTTCCTGAGCGTGCTGGACCTGTACGGCCTGTCGGTGATCCCGATGGACAACGGCATGGTGAAAGTGGTGCGCTCAAGCGTAGCCCGCACCGCCGGCGCGCCGCTGGCGGACAGCAAAAACCCGGGCAAAGGCGATGAGATCATCACCCGCGTGGTGCGCATGGAAAATGTGCCGGTACGTGAACTCGCTCCGCTGCTGCGCCAGCTTAACGATGCCACCGGCATCGGTAACGTGGTTCACTTCGAGCCGTCCAACGTGCTGCTGTTGACCGGTAAAGCCTCGGTGGTGAACCGCCTGGTGGATCTGGTGCAGCGCGTTGATAAAGACGGCATTCAGCGCCGCGAAATTGTGCCGCTGCGCTTTGCCTCTGCTAAAGAGCTCTCGGACATGTTGAACAACCTCAACAACGAAGAGCAGAAGGGGCAGAACGCGCCGCAGCTGGCGACCAAAGTGGTGGCGGATGACGAAACCAACAGCCTGGTGATCAGCGGCTCGGAAGATGCGCGCATGCGTACCCGCTCCCTGATCCAGCAGCTGGATCGCGAGCAGAACAACGAGGGGAATACCCGCGTCTTCTACCTCAAATATGCCAGCGCCACGAAGGTGGTGCCGGTTCTCACCGGGATTGGCGAACAGCTGAAAGACAAGGCCGGCACGCCGAAGGCGAAAACCGCCACCGCGTCCAGCGAGCTGAACATCAGCGCCGACGAGTCAACCAACTCACTGGTGATCACCGCCCAGCCTAACGTGATGAACTCGCTGGAGAAGGTGATCGACAAGCTCGACATCCGCCGTCCGCAGGTGCTGGTGGAAGCGATCATTGCTGAAGTGCAGGACGGTAATGGCCTGGATCTCGGCGTGCAGTGGACCAGCAAGCACGGCGGCGTGCAGTTCGGCTCCACCGGCCTGCCAATCAGCCAGGTCAAGAACGGCACCATGAAGGGGGCGAGCTTCACCGGCCTGGCGACCGGCTTCTTTAACGGTGATTTCGGGGCGCTGATGACCGCGCTCTCTACCGACGGCAAAAACGACATTCTCTCCACGCCAAGCGTGGTCACGCTGGATAACAAAGAGGCGTCGTTCAACGTCGGTCAGGACGTGCCTGTGCTCTCCGGCTCCCAGACCACCAGCGGCGACAACGTCTTTAACTCCGTTGAGCGTAAGACGGTCGGTACCAAGCTGAAAATTGTGCCGCAAATCAACGACGGCGACATGATCCACCTGAAGATTGAGCAGGAAGTCTCCAGCGTTGACAACAGCGCGACGGAAGACGCCAGCCTCGGCCCAACCTTTAACACCCGCACCATCAACAACGAAGTGATGGTGCACAGCGGGCAGACGGTGGTGCTCGGTGGCCTGATGGAAAACGTCACCAAACAGTCGGTCTCTAAAGTGCCGCTGCTGGGCGATATTCCGCTGGTGGGGCAGCTGTTCCGCTATACCTCGCAGGATACGTCTAAACGCAACCTGATGGTGTTTATCCATACCACCGTTCTGCGCGACGACGACAACTACAGCGCGGCGTCGAAAGAGAAATATGACCAGATCCGCGCCCGCCAGCAGCAGCGCGTGGAAGAGAAAAAGCTCGGCATTATCGAACCCACGGATAACGCGGTCCTGCCCGCGTTTCCCGTTGACGCCAGCGCTGCGCCGGTAAAAACCAGCGCCAGCGCACCGCGCAATCCGTTTAAACACTAAGACGGAGAGGGCACCGTGGACGAACTGACTAAAACCCTGTGTAGCAGCAGCTACGCAAAAGATAACGGCGTTTTGTTTTACAACAGCGACGTCTATATCCGTGAAGACACCCCGGCGTTTGCACTGCTGGAGGTGCGCCGGGTGCTGGGACGCGCGTTCGTTCCGGTGACCCTGACGCCGGAAGCCTTTGACGAACTGCTTGCCAGGATCTGGCAGCAGAGCAGCGGCGTGTCGCAGCAGCTGGTGGACGACATGGACGCGGATATCGATCTGATGGCGTTAACCGAGGAGATCCCGGATAACGAGGATCTGCTCGATAACGACGAAAACTCCCCGGTGATCCGCCTGATCAACGCCATTCTCGGCGAGGCGGTCAAAGACGGCGCGTCGGATATTCATATCGAAACCTTCGAGCGCACGCTGAGCATTCGCTTTCGCGTTGACGGCGTGCTGCGCCCGGTGCTGCAGCCGGCGCGCAAGCTGGCACCGCTGCTGGTGTCGCGCATCAAGGTCATGTCAAAACTCGACATCGCCGAGAAGCGCCTGCCGCAGGATGGCCGTATCTCCCTGCGCATTGGCCGCAAGGCGATCGACGTGCGCGTCTCGACCATTCCGTCCCAGTACGGCGAGCGCGTGGTCATGCGTCTGCTCGATAAAAGCAACCTGAAGCCCGATATCAACAAGCTGGGCCTGATTGACGAAGAGCTGGAGAAGTTAAAAGGGCTGATTGACCGCCCGCACGGCATTATTTTGGTCACCGGGCCAACGGGCTCCGGTAAAAGTACCACCCTGTACGCCATTCTCTCGGCGCTGAACGGCCATGAACGCAACATCCTGACCGTGGAAGACCCGATTGAATACGAGCTGGAAGGGGTGGGGCAGACGCAGGTTAACCCGCGCGTGGACATGACCTTTGCCCGCGGGCTGCGCGCTATTCTGCGTCAGGATCCGGACGTGGTGATGATCGGGGAAATTCGCGACGGCGAAACCGCGCAAATTGCGGTGCAGGCGTCGCTCACCGGTCACCTGGTCATGTCTACGCTGCACACCAACAGCGCCGCAGGGGCGATTACCCGTCTGCGCGATATGGGGCTGGAGTCCTTTTTAATCGGTTCATCGTTGCTCGGTGTCATTGCCCAGCGTCTGGTGCGTCGGCTGTGTACCCACTGCCGAACCACCAGTCCGCTGGACGCCAATGAGAAAGCGCTGTTCAGCTTTATGGACGCGCCCCCCAAAGCGATTTACCGCGCGGTCGGCTGCGAGCACTGCCGCCAGAGCGGTTACCAGGGGCGTGCCGGCATTCATGAGTTCCTCGTCGTGGACAGCACCATGCGTCGGGCCATTCATGAAGATAAGGACGAGATGTCCATCGAAACGCAGCTCTTTAAGCAGGCCTACAGCCTGCGCGAAAACGGGCTGCTGAAGGTGATTAGCGGCGTGACCTCGCTGGAAGAGGTGATGCGCGTCACCGCCGAACGTGGGGGAGATGAGTAATGGCCTTCTACGCCTGGACGGCAACGGACGCGGCGGGTAAAACCCAGCGCGGCACCCTGCAGGCCGAGGGGCAAAAGCAGGTTCGCCAGATGTTGCGCGAGCAAAAGCTAATGCCCGTCAGCATCACCGAAACCCGCGAGGCGGCGGCGTCCGGTAAAGCAAAAACCGGGGCAAAGCTCTCTACGCCGGTGCTGTCGATGTTTACCCGTCAGCTCTCCACGCTGGTCAACGCCGCGCTGCCGCTGGAGAGCGCGCTGAAGGCGATCTCGAAGCAGACGGAAGACAAAAAGCTGGCGACGATGGTGGTGGAGATCCGCGAGAAGGTGGTGGAAGGGCACACGCTCTTCGACGCCTTTAGCCAGTTCCCGCGCACCTTCGACAAGCTCTACTGCACGCTGGTGATGGCCGGTGAAAAGACCGGCCACCTGGGCGACGTGCTGGAGAAGCTGGCGGAGTACAACGAGCAGCGCCAGAAGATGAAAAGCAAGCTGACGCAGGCGATGGTCTACCCGATTACCCTGACGGTGGTGGCCATCGCTGTCATCAGCATTCTGCTGGTGGCGGTGGTGCCGCAGGTGATCGAGCAGTTCACCCACATGAAGCAGCAGCTGCCGATCACCACCCGCACGCTGATTGCGGTGAGCGATTTCCTGCAGGCCTACGGCATCTATATTGTCGGGCTCCTGGGCGGTGGGTTTGTCGGCTTCAAAACCTGGCTCAGGAATGCCAAAAACCGTTTTCGCTGGAACCGCTGGCTGGTGAACGGCGCGCCGATTAAAAAGCTGGTGTGCGCCGTCAACAGCGCCCGCTATATCCGCACCCTGAGCATTCTGCAGGCCAGCAGCGTGCCGCTGCTGGAGGGAATGTATATCGCGATGGACGGTATCGAAAACCTCTACGCCCGGCAGGTGCTGGAGCAGGCGGCGGATACCGTGCGCCAGGGGGCATCGCTTTACGCGGCGCTCGAGCAGGCGAAGCTATTCCCGCCGACCATGCTGTACATGATTGCCTCCGGCGAAGAGAGCGGGGAATTGGGCAATTTAATGGACCGCGCGGCGGAAAACCAGGAATCGGCATTACAGCATCGCATTACGTTAACGCTGTCGGTATTTGAGCCGGCGCTGGTGGTCTCCATGGCGACGATTGTTTTATTCATCGTGCTGTCAATATTACAGCCGCTTCTGCAACTTAATAATATGGTAGGTTAAATCATGGCTATAAAAAGAAAACACCTGGCTCGCCAGGCGGGCTTCACGTTGCTCGAATTAATGGTGGTGATCGTTATTCTCGGCGTTTTAGCGAGTATGGTGGTGCCAAACTTAATGGGTAATAAGGAAAAAGCGGATACGCAAAAGGCGACCAGCGATATTGTCGCGCTCGAAGGTTCGCTGGATATGTACAAGCTGGATAACCACCGCTATCCGACCACCGAACAGGGATTGCAGGCGCTGGTGACCAAACCTGAAATCGCGCCTATCCCTAACGGCTACCGCGCCGATGGCTATATTCGCCGCCTGCCGCAGGATCCGTGGGGCGGGGATTATATCCTGGTGAGCCCGGGCGAACACGGTGCGGTTGACGTCTTCTCTGCCGGTCCGGACGGTGAAGCCAATACCGCCGATGATATTACGAACTGGTCTCTGGATAAGAAAGAGAAATAATGAAACATCAACGCGGCTTTACGTTGCTGGAAATTATTCTGGCGCTGGTGATATTTGCCAGCTGCGCCATGATGGTGGTGTCAACAATACCCTCGCGCAGCGGTGCGGATATATTTGGCCAGCAATTAAAAGCGCTCGTTGATTATGGTTCAGACCGTGCGGTGATGGACGGAAATATTGTCGGGCTGGTAATGACCACGGATAACTATCAGCTGGTGACGCTCGACGATAAAAACGGCGAGCGCCGCTGGGTGCCGTTAACCGAGGGCCGTATTACCACCAAAGGCGATTTCCCTGAGGAGATGCACGTTTCGCTCTCGCCGCAGCGTCTGGCCGCCACGGTCGCCTCCGAGCCGCAGGTGCTCTTTTTGCCGGACGGCGAAATCAGCCGCTTTACGCTGACGCTGCAAAGCTACGACAAACAGCACCATTTCCGCGTGGTGTCGCAAGGTGCGGCTCCGGTATCGGTAGAAAACGATGGCTAACGGAAAGAAAAAGCAAACGGGAATGACGCTGCTGGAGGTCATGGTCGCGCTGGTGATCTTCTCCACCGCCGCGCTGGCGCTGATGAACTCGGTCTCCCTGAACGTGCGTTTTACCCACGGGCTGGCCGACACGCTGCAGGCGAGCTGGGTGGCTGAGAATCAGCTGGCAGAAGCGCAGCTCGCGAAAACCGACTTCCCGGATGCTGAGCAGCAGGGAACGGAGATCATGGGCGGACGCAGCTGGAACTGGCGCAAGCAGCGGGTCAAAACCGCCGACAGCGGCTGGGCTAACGCCATCCGCGTGTATGCGGAGGGCGACGACAGCCAGCCGGTCATTACGTTACAGATCGTTGGGCCGGGAGAGAGCCAGTGAAGAGAACCCGACGCCAGCGCGGTTTTACCCTGCTGGAGATCATGATTGCGCTGACCATCTTTGCGGTGATCAGCACCCTGGCCTGGCAAATTCTGGATGGCGCGATGCGCACCAGTTCGGCCACCGATGCCAGCGCGGCGAAGCTCAATCAGCTCCAGCGGGCCTGGAACCTGATGGAGCGCGATTTCTACCAGCTGCAGGCGCGCGCGCCGCGCAACGAGCCGGAACTGTTTCGTCAGGTGGACGACGCGCTTGAGCTGACCACGCTGAACGGCGTAAGCGGAACGGTCCAGCTGGAGCGCGTGCGCTGGCGGCTGGAAGCGGGGCGGTTGTATCGCGACGTCTGGCCGGTGATTGACGGCCCGGCGGACGCCAAACCGGACGAGGTGCCGATTGTCAGCGAGGTGAAATCCCTCCAGTGGCGTTTTTACCGTCAGGGCTGGCAGAAAAGCTGGAACGACCCGGCGCATCTGCCGGACGGCGTGGAGCTGACGCTGACCATGGAAAACGGCGATACCTGGCGCTGGGTGTTCACGACCCCGGGCGATCTGCCTGAAGCGGCCACACCCGCGCCGGCCGCAGCGCCAGAGGCCGCGCCTGTCCCGCAGCCTGCACCGGAAGTGAAGCCATGAGCCGATTACAGAAACAGAAAGGTGTTGCCCTGCTGGTGGTGCTGATCCTGCTGGTGATGATGTCGGCGCTGGCCGCCAAAATCAGCCAGCAGTTCTGCCGCAACCTGCAAAAAACGCATTACCAGGTCAGCCAGCAGCAGCTGCGCTGGGCGATGCAGGAACAGGAAAAGGTGGTGAAAGACCGGCTGCAGACCGACGCCAGCGGGGAAAGCAAACCGCTCTCCCTCGACGGCGACTGGCATCAGCCGCTGGAAACCCGGGGTGAAGACTACACGGTGGTCAGCCAGGTGGAGGACGCGCAGGACTGCTTTAACGTCAATAACCTGCTGGCGGTCGAAAAAATTGCCCAGGGGCAAAACGCCCCGGCGGCGGCGGAAAAGCCGCGCAGAGAGCAGATTGTTGAACAGCTTCTGACGGAGAGCGGCCTGAGCCAGACCAACGCCGAAGAGGTGTATCTGCAGCTGGTGGACTATCTCGATGGCGACACGACGACGGCCAGAGAAGGCGCGGAGACCGATGCCTGGGCAGGCGTGGTCCCCGCTCGCCAGCCGGCGAACCAGATGATGCGCACGATTGCCGAGATCAAGCTGCTGCCTGCCTTCCCGGCTGCCGCTTACCCGAAGGTGAGCAAGCTGCTGTGCGCACTGCCGGACTCCGCCAGTAAGGTGGATGTGAATACCCTTAAACCGGAGCAGGCCGCCTTACTGGCCGCCCTGTTCCCCGGAAAACTTACTGAAGATGATGCCGTTCGCCTGATTGAATCGCGTCCTGAAACCGGCTGGGAAAACAGGGAAACCTTCAGCAAAGCGCTGGAGCAGACCTTCCCGCAGTTAAAGGACGACCTCCCGCAGGTGGCCGACTATCTCTCCATTAATAGCCGGTATTTCCGCGTGAACTATACCGGCAATACCGATGAATTAACGCTTCGCGTGGTGAGCCAGCTTCAGGTGAATAACGAAGCCGGTGAGATCGTGACGTGGCAACGTCGTTACCGAATGAGTGAATAAGAAAAGTAGAACGCTATGAAACAGGTCCTTTTTGTTCGTCCCGACAGCCGCGAGGGCGGGAAAATAATGTGGTGTGTCTCCGGCAGCGAGCAGGTTGAGGTGCTGGAGAGCCTGGACACGCTGGTGGACCATCCTCTGGCCGCCCGCGTTTGTTTGCTGCTGCCCGCCTGCAACATGATCTTCCGCCACTTTACGCTGCCGAAGAAAGTGGCCTCGCAGGCGACGGCATTCTCGTGGATGGCGGAAGAGACGCTGATTGGTGACGTGGATAACCTTCACTGGACGGTGCTCAACAAAAAGGGCGCCGAGGTCGATGCTGTGGCGATTGATGCCGATCTGCTGCGCGCATGGTTAACCCGTTTTCAGGCCGCTGGAATGAAGGTGATTCAGGCGTTGCCGGATGCCTGGCTACTGCCGGTGGCTGAAGGGGGAAGCACGCTTGTCCAACAGGATGAAAGCTATTGGCTGCGTTTATCCCCTCACACCGCCGGGGAGATGGAGGCCAGCCTGCTGCCGCTGCTGATGCAAAAAGCGGGCGAGGGCGAGGTGTGCTGCTACGGCGCGCAGCCTGAGGGGGTTGACGTGGACCTTCTGCAGCCCTGGCAGCACCCGCTGGTCCTGATTCAGCCGCAGTGGCAAACCTGCCGCGTGAATATTATGCACGGTGAATTCAGTGCAAAGGCGGGCACGGATAAAGCCCGGAAAGGCATCAAAGCGGCAATGGTCGCGGCGGGCCTGCTCTTTCTCGGCCTGCTGCTGGGCCCGCGCGTCGCCATGGCCTGGATGCTCGTTCAGCAGGAGAATGCCATTCAGCAGGAGATTGTTCAGGTTTACCAGCACCATTTTCCCACCATGCGCCAGCAGACCAACATCAAATACCACTTTGGTCAAAACATGAAGAAACAGACCAAAGGGGTATTTTTGCAGCTTGAAGCACTGGAGAAAGCCAGGCAGGCCGTACCGGCGATGGAGATCGAGCTGCTGGAATACGATGCTCAACAGAATACGCTGACGCTGAGCGTCAGTGCGCAAACCCAAACCGCGTTGCAGACGTTTGTGAAGCAGGCCGGTGAAAACTTTGATTTCACCCTGCAGCCTGTCTCCACCGCTGCGCCTTATACCGCCATGATCGCAGGGAAATATAAATGAAAGAGCGAATCGCGCAGCTTAAGTCTCGTTACCAGAATTACAGCGTCAGGGAAAAAGTTCTTATAAAAATGTTTGCCGTTGCCCTTGCAGGGGCGGCCGTTTATTACGCAGGTGTGATCCCGCTGGATAATATGATTCAAAACAGTAAAGCCACGCTAAGCAGACAAAAAGAGACGCTGAACTGGATGCGCAGTGAAATAGATAAAAATCATCTGCAGGTACAGATTATCAAAACGGATAATCCACGCACGGTGGTGGAGAATAGCGCGCATGAGATTAATTTGTCACTGACGGATGTGCGTCAGGATGGGCAAACTTTATCCTTTGTGGTCAATCGCGTTAACGTTTACGAATTAAAAAGCTGGCTGCGGGAAATTAACCAGACCGCAGGCGTCAGGCTGCAGAAAATGAGCTTCACCCCGGTCGATCATCTCAGTGACGTAAAAGCCGAAGTGCAGCTCACCTGGAGCAAAACCGTATGAACACCTTCGCGCTGATGCGGGACGTTTACCCGGTGGGGTTCCCGGTGATGAGCGCTATCCTGGGCGGTATTGTGGGGAGCTTTCTGGGCGTCGTCGCCGAGCGCGTACCGGGCATGGTGATGGACGACGAGGGCGGAGGCAATTTGCTGTTCCCGGCCTCGCACTGCCCGGCGTGTCAGCACGCGCTGGCCGCCTGGGAGAATATTCCGCTGGTCAGCTGGCTTATTTTACGCGGACGCTGTAGCCGATGCGGTACCGCGATTCCGTTGCGGATATTTTTAATCGAACTTTTTTCCGCGCTGTTTTTTGGCATCACTGCCTGGTGTATGCCGAACGTCCAGGCCTTGTTCTCCCTGTGGCTGCTGGCGGCGTTTTTATTGCCCCTTGCCGTGATCGACTGGCGGCACCAGCTGCTGCCAGACTGCCTGACCCAACCCCTGCTGTGGGCGGGATTATTACTCCATGCGTTTGACCCTACGCTGCCGCTGTGCGATGGGCTGTTCGGCGCCGTGGCGGGCTATCTGTCTCTCTGGCTGCTGTACTGGGCGTTCCGCCTGACCACCGGGCGGGAAGGGCTGGGATATGGTGATTTTAAGCTGCTGGCGGCCCTGGGGGCCTGGTGTGGCTGGCAGGCATTGCCCTCGCTGGAATTAATCGCTGCGTTGAGCGGTATTGTCGGTTATTTCGCTTTAACGCATTTAAATAAAAATAACCTCACTATTTCTTTCGGACCTTATCTCTCATTTGCTGGAATAGTGGTGTTTAGTGCACAGCAGTTTGCTTTCATATTTTAAATATTCAGGTCAAGTTGTTTTATAAATTTTTTCGATTGTGTAAGAGAAGGACGTCTCTTTGCGCTCAGTGTATCGTAAGGGATATAAGCTACACGGGATTTGGGCTTGTATCTTTTTATGGAGGAATACAACGCAGCAACGCTTTTTTGTCACGGTTTTCAGGTTGGTTAAATACGCATTACGCGAAAACACGCCATGTTCTCATGGAAGACATGGGTTATTAACGTTACGAATAAATTTATCAGGAAATATAAATGAAATTTATGAAGCCTAAATATCTGGCGCTTTTTGTTGCAGCCGCAACAAGCTCTGTATTTGCAGCGGCACCAGGTACGCCGACTATCGGCTATGGCAATGACAAGTTTGCGCTTGTTGAAGTCGACCCGGCGGCACAGGATTACAACAACCTCGTTAAAGTACACAACGATGGTGTGGATGTGAAAGTCGAGTGGAACGTCTGGAGCGGTGATGCACCAACCTCGGCAAAAGTGCTGCTGGATGGTAAAACCGTCTGGACAGGGGCGGGCAGCGCGAACGGCTCTGCGATCTTCAAGGTGAAAAAGGGCGGACGTTATCAGGAGCAGGTTGAACTCTGTAATACCAGCGGCTGCACGAAGAGCGCCAGCAAGCTGATCATCGTTGCAGATACCGACGGTAGCCACCTGCTGCCGCTAAATGCGCCGATGCAGGAGAACAACAAAACCTTCGCTAAGCACACCGACAAAGTGGTTGCGGCCTATTTCCCTGAATGGGGCGTGTACGGTCGTAACTTCCCGGTTGATAAAATCCCCGCAGCTAACCTGAACCATATCCTGTACGGCTTCATTCCAATCTGTGGCGGTGACGGCATCAACGACGGTCTGAAAACCGTTGAGGGCGGTAACAGCTTCGAAGTGCTTCAGCGTGACTGCCAGGGCCGCCCGGACTTTACCGTGGCGATCCACGATCCGTGGGCTGCGCTGCAAAAACCGCAGTCTGGCGTTTCTAACTGGGACGACCCGTACAAAGGTAACTTTGGCCAGCTGATGGCGCTGAAAAAAGCGCATCCAGACCTGAAAGTGCTGCCTTCCATCGGTGGCTGGACCTTGTCCGATCCGTTCTACCACATGGGCGACCCTGCTATTCGCGCGCGCTTCGTCTCTTCTGTTAAAGAATTCCTGCAAACCTGGAAATTCTTCGACGGCGTAGATATTGACTGGGAATTCCCGGGCGGCGGCGGCGTGACGGAAACCCTGGGCAACCCGCAGCAGGATAAAGCCACCTATACCGCGCTGATTCACGATCTGCGCACCATGCTGAACGAACTGTCTGCGCAGACTGGCCGTACCTATGAACTGACCAGCGCCATCGGGGCCGGTAAAGATAAGATTGAAGACGTGGATTACACCACGGCGCAGAAAGATCTCGACCACATCTTCCTGATGAGCTACGACTTCTTCGGCGGCTGGAGCAACACCGAGCTGGGCCATCAGGCTGCGCTGCGTGCGCCGTCCTGGAGACCAGACACCAGCTACACCACAGAAAACGGCGTTAACGCGCTGCTTGAGCAGGGCGTACAGCCCGGCAAGATCGTGGTGGGTGCGGGCATGTATGGCCGCGGCTGGACAGGTGTGCATGGCTACACAGGCGATAATCCATTCACCGGTACCGCAACCGGTATGGTGAAAGGTACCTGGGAACCGGGCGTGGTTGACTACCGTCAGATTGTTAACGAATACAAAGGCAAGCCAGGCTGGGAATCCGGTTACGACGCAACTGCCGAAGCACCTTATGTGTTCAACAAATCTACGGGCGATCTGATCTCTTATGAGGACGCGCGTTCAACAACGGCAAAAGGTAAGTACGTTCTGGCGAATAACCTGGGCGGCCTCTTCGCATGGTCTATCGATTCTGATACCGGCGATATCCTGAACGCGATGAACGAGAGCCTGCTGGGCGGTTCTGCTCCGGTCGACCCGGTTGTAACCAACCACGCGCCAATCGCGTCATCTGCCGACCAGAACATCTCTGGCCCGGCAGCCGTTACGCTCGATGGTTCTGCTTCCAGCGATCCAGATGGTGATGCGATTACCTATAAATGGACTCAGGTTTCTGGCCCATCGGTCACTATCGCCAACAGCACCAAAGCGAAAGCGACCTTTAACATTGCCGCTGCGACTTCCGACCAGACTCTGGTGTTCCGCCTGACGGTGACTGACGCTAAAGGCCTGAGCAACGCGATTGATGTGCAGGTTGTGAACAAAGCACCGAAAGCCAACCAGGCGCCGGTTGTGAACCCAATGGAAGCGGTCACGCTGCAGGCGGGTGAAACTTACGCCCTGCATGCGCAGGCTGCGGATCCAGACGGCGATGCGCTGACCTATGCCTGGAGCATTCCAGCGGATATGCACGCGACCGGTACTGACACGGCGAACGCGAACATCACCGCGCCAGAGGTGAGCGCTGAGACCTCCTACACGCTGAGCGTCGTGGTCAGCGATGGCAAAACCAGCGTTCAGTCCAACGTCCAGGTCGTGGTAACACCTAAGCCAGCAGACGTGACGCCTCCGGCTGACGACGTTACACCACCTGCTGACGAGGTAACGCCGCCTGCTGACGAAGTGACCCCGCCGTCGGGTGATGCGACGACCGGCAGCTGTGACGCCCCCGTTGATGCGAATGCCAGCAAATATGCAGCATGGTCTTCCAGCAAGGTTTACAACACTGGCGATACCGTCAGCAGCGGAAACCTGGTATGGAAAGCGAAGTACTGGACTCAAGGCAATAAGCCAGGCTTCGATGCCGATGCATGGGAACTGGTAAGCCAGGTGAAAATGAACTGGCGTTCAGATGTGGTTTATAACGGCGGTGAAACCACCACGTATAACGGTTCTGTATACCGTGCGAAGTGGTGGACCCGTGGTGATAACCCGGCAAAAAGCGATGTATGGGTGAAAGAAGGCGTATCAACTGACTGCAAATAATCTTCGTAGCCTGAAATTGCGGGATTGATATCATCTTGCAATACGTTGACCACACCCCACTTCGGGTGTGGTCAATATCATAAACAATAATAATTCGCGCGCAAAGAGAGGGATGTAATTCAATAAGCGGGTAAAGAAATGAAACGTTTTATATTGTTATTACTCATCGTTAGTCAAAGCGTTTTTGCAAATTGCTGGGATCGCGCGGCGCATTATTATCATGTCGATCCGTATTTATTATACGCAATTGCAAAAGTGGAATCAGGCATGAACCCGTATGCCGTGGGTTGGAATCGCGATGGTTCAAGAGATGTGGGATTAATGCAAATTAATAGTGCGCACTTTCGTGAGTTACAGCGCCAGGGGATTGATGAATCTCGACTTATTTCCGAACCCTGTACGTCGATTATGGTGGGGGCATCTATCTTATCCAGCATGATAAAAGTATATGGTTATAACTGGGAAGCAGTGGGTGCATATAACGCAGGGTTGAAAAAAGAGAATTATCCGCAGCGAATGATATATGCCCACAAAGTCTGGAGTAAATATCAGCAAATCAAAATTGAAAAAGCGAACGGGTATTGAACTTTTATTTTTTGAAGAGTACCGGGTGGTGTTCTTCAAAAAGTGTAAAGAACCGCACTCTCAGGTTTATTTATTAAGGGAATAATACATAAGCCGGGATTGCATAAACCATCATTGCTTATATACAGGATTTTTTGAAATGACTAAAAGGACATTACTGAGCATTCTCGTGGCAGGTGCATGCATTGCACCGTTTATGGCTCAGGCTGCAACGCTGCAGGCAACCAGCAGCGAACCGTACACCATGAAAGCCAGCGATCTGGCGAAGAAGGAAAAAGAGCTGACCAGCTTCCCGCTGATGGCCTCCGTAAAAGAGACTATTCAGACGCTGGACAATGCTCAGGTTGAAATGATTGAGCCTGGCCGTGCGGCAAACCCGGATAACGTGAAGCGCGTTGAAGGGATCGTTAAGGCCAGCGACTGGGAATACCTGTTCCCAATGCGTGCGCAGTCCTATACCTACAGCAACTTCCTGAAAGCGGTGGGTAAATTCCCGGCACTGTGTAAAACCTATAACGACGGTCGAGACAGCGACGCCATCTGTCGTAAAGAGCTGGCAACCATGTTTGCCCACTTTGCGCAGGAAACCGGCGGCCACGAAAGCTGGCGTCCTGAAGCTGAATGGCGTCAGGCGCTGGTTCACGTCCGCGAAATGGGCTGGACTGAAGGTCAGAAGGGCGGCTATAACGGCGAATGTAATCCGGACATCTGGCAGGGGCAGACCTGGCCATGCGGGAAAGACAAAGACGGTGATTTCGTAAGCTACTTCGGCCGCGGTGCTAAACAACTGTCCTACAACTACAACTACGGTCCGTTCTCTGAAGCGATGTTTGGGACTGTCCGTACCCTGTTGGACAAGCCTGAACTGGTGGCCGACACCTGGCTGAACCTGGCGAGCGCCATCTTCTTCTTCGCCTATCCGCAGCCGCCAAAACCAAGCATGTTACAGGTGATTGACGGAACCTGGCAGCCGAACGATCGCGATAAGGCCAACGGTCTGGTACCGGGCTTTGGCGTGACCACCCAGATCATCAACGGCGGCGTTGAGTGCGGCGGCCCGACTGAAATCGCGCAGTCTCAGAACCGCATCAAGTACTACAAAGAGTTCGCGAACTACCTGAAAGTGCCTGTTCCGGCAAATGAAGTGCTGGGCTGCGCCAACATGAAGCAGTTCGATGAAGGCGGCGCCGGCGCGCTGAAGATTTACTGGGAACAGGACTGGGGATGGAACGCCGATACGCCAGACGGTAAGACCTACTCTTGCCAGCTGGTGGGCTACCAGACGCCATTCAGCGCGTTCAAAGAGGGTGACTACACCAACTGCGTTAAGAAGTTCTATAACGTGAACATCATTAACGACGATGGTTCTGCCACTACGCCGGATGAAAAACCCGTCACGCCAACGCCAGCTGAAGATGAAACGCCAGCACCAGCACCAGCGCCAGTACCGGATGAAACCCCGGCAGTCGTGAATCACGCGCCTGTAGCGCAGATTGCAGGTCCAATCGGTGCGGTTGATGCCGGTGCGCAGGTTTCTCTGAGCGCGGAAGGTTCTACCGATGCTGACGGCAACAAGCTGACCTACACCTGGCGTTCACAGGATGGTCAGACCGTCACCGGTCAGGATAAAGCGGTGGTGACCTTCAAGGCGCCAGAAGCGGCGACGGCTCAGCAGATTGAAATCAGCCTCACCGTTAGTGATGGCGAACTGAGCAGCACCACCTCTTACCTGCTGAACGTGAAGGCGAAAGCGGCCACACCGTCTAAGGATGAAGGCACTTCCGGCTCATACGCAGCGTGGAGCGCGAACAGCAAGTACAACGCAGGTGATATCGTGAACAACCACGGTAAACTGTTCCAGTGCAAACCGTTCCCGTACAGCGGCTGGTGTAACAACGCTCCGGCATACTACGAACCAGGCGCTGGCCTGGCATGGTCTGAAGCCTGGACGGCTCTGTAAAAGCAAACGGCAACCGAAAGGTTGCCGTTTTAGTGTTTGCACTTTCCCCTCACCCTAACCCCAAAGGGGCGAGGGAACAGTACGGTGCAGTTGTAGGCCCGGTAAGGCGAAGCCGCCACCGGGCAAAAAGGCTAGCGATGAAGCTTCCCGTGATCCCGCAGCCACGCCGCCGTGCGCACAATCCCTTCATCCAGCGTCACGATCGGTTTATACCCCAGCTCATTCTCCGCCCGCGAAATATCCAGCGTGAAATCAAAGTTAAGCTTCGATACGCCGTAATGCGTCAGCGCTGGCTCTTTGGCCGATTTACTGCCAAAACGCTCCATGCTGCGGGCAATCATATCCAGCATCGGGTAGGGCACAGAACGAATACGGCAGTTGATCTGCAGCTCGTCGATCAGCCGCTGCACAATGCTGCGCAGCGTGCACGGTTCGCCGTTAGTGATGTTATAGGCGCGACCGGAAATCAGCTTATCGCAGTCCGGCTGGCTTGCCAGCCACATGGCGTGAACGGCATTTTCGTAATAGGTCATATCCACCAGCGCATCGCCGCCGCGCGGCAGCAGTACGCTGCCGTAGTGGTGCATCATCTGCGCCAGACGCGGAATAAACACCTTGTCGTGCGGCCCGAACAGGCTCTGCGGACGCAGCACGGTAAAGCGGGTATGCGGGTTGGACTGCGCCAGCAGGTCAATCACCTCTTCGCTGGCCGCCTTGCTGCGGGCAAACTCACAGGCAAAGCGAGCCGGGCGGAAATCTTCCTGCACGTCACGATGGTGGTGATAGTCGAAATAGAGCGAAGGCGACGAGATATGAATAAAGTTACGCACGCCCCAGGCAACGGCCCATTCGCCCAGACGGCGGGTTGCCCGCACGTTGGCGAGATCGAAGGCTTCCTGGGTCCCCCACGGAGAGGTGAAACTGGAGCAGTGCCACAGCGTGTCGATACCGGCGAGCATCACTTTCGCCTGCGAGGAGACCAGCTCCGTCAGGTCAGCATGGACGAACTCTGCGCCCATTTTTTGCAGCAGTTTTCCCATCGCTTCGTTGCGACCGGTAGCCCTGACGCTGATGCCCTTGTTGCGCAGAAATTCGACCGCATTTCGGCCTAAGCCGCTGGTCGCCCCGGTAACCAGTACCTTCATATCAATCCACTGTGTTGAAAAGAATTTCGTGCGCATTCTTTCGTGAATTACGGCGCTATGCAATGGGAAAGGTGAAAGAAAGAGAGTTTTATTTAGATCTTTTCCGTCTTTTGTTCTGCCCGTTGCGCAATGCGTTTCGCCATCCCGCGGAAGATAAACAGGTGCGCAGGGATCATCAACAGCCAGTAGAACAGACCCGGCATTCCGTGCGGGTGCCACCAGGCGCGCACATCCAGTTCACGATAATCGCCTTTGTCTTTCAGGGTAAAGCAGAGCCGGCCAAGTCCCGGGGCTTTCATGCCGAACAGCAGCGCCAGCTGTTTTTCCGGCTCGACGATGATCACCTTCCAGCTGTCGACCGCATCGCCCACCTCAAGATACGGGCGTGCCGGGCGGCCTTTTGCCAGCCTGTGCCCCACCAGCAGATCCATTGCCCCGCGCGTTTGCCAGAGGATATTGCCGAAGAAATAACCCTCTTTGCCGCCAATCTGGTTCACTACCTCCCACAGATCCGTAAGGCTGGCGGAAGTCTTCACCGTGCAGCCCGCCTGTTTCGGGTAATAGCCGTACTCCGGGCGCCAGCGGGCAAACGCCTGGGCGTCGTAACCCCAGTCGCTGGAGTTCACCAGTTGCTCTTCCTCTTTCAGCGTATTGCGCACGGCATCGTCAAAGCGGATCAAATCCTGGGGAATGAGCGCCCGCAGCTCGCGATCGTCCGCCAGCAGATCGTGTTTCAGTCCCTGGATCAGCGCTTTTGCCGTGGTTGGCGGCACCGACGTAATGACGTTCAAAAACCACACCGAAATCCAGCGGGTTGGAAAGGGGATGGGTATCAGCCAGCGTCGGCGGCCGCTGACGCGCATAAAGTGCTCGAACTGCGCCTGATAGCTCAGGACTTCAGGACCAGCGGCTTCCAGCACGCGGTGTTGCGCCGCCGGGTGATCCAGCAGGGCCAACAGATAATGCAGTAAATTCTCAAGCGCAATCGGCGTAGTGCGCGAGCGCACCCAGCGCGGCGGCGTGAGCACCGGCAGGTTGTAGACCATATCGCGCATCACTTCGAAGGCGGCGGAGCCTGCGCCGACAATGATCCCGGCACGCAGTTCGGTGACGGGGATATTTGCTCCGCGCAGGGTTTCAGCCGTAAGCTGGCGGGCGCGCAGGTGATCGGACTGCTCGTGTTCAGGTGCCTGGAGCGAGCTTAAAAAGATCACCTGCTTCACCGGCGTTTGCAGCAGGGCATCGCGGACGTTCATCGCCACCTGACGCTCGTGGGCGATAAAATCCCCGCCTTCGCCCATGCTGTGCACCAGGTAGTAAAGCGTGTCGACCCCGTCCAGCAGCGCGGGAAGTTCCTTCGGCCAGTTGAGGTCAACGCTGTGGCAGGTGACGCCTGGCAAACTGAGTTTTTGCAGGCGTTCGGTGTTGCGTGCCGCTGCCAGCACCTGGTGTCCCCGCTGGCTTAACGCCGCGGTGAGATGCTGACCGATATACCCGCTGGCGCCGAGCACCAGAATGCGTTGCGGCACGTGATGCTCCTTATCGCTGTAAAAACGCCTGCCAGTGTTTCACCACGTCTGCCAGCTGTTCGCGGCTCACGTCAAGATGCATCACCAGGCGCACGACCGGGGAGGCGTTGATCAGCACGCCACGTGATTTCATAAACTCACCCAGCGCAGCGTGGTCATCGCCCACGCGAACAAACAGCATGTTGGTGTCGTGACGCATCACGTCGGCACCAATCTCGCGCAGCTGCGCCGCCATCCACGCGGCGTTGTCGTGATCGTCCTTCAGGCGCGCCACGTTGTTTTTCAGGGCATACAGCCCGGCTGCCGCCAGAATACCCGCCTGACGCATGCCGCCGCCGGTCATCTTACGCCAGCGGTTGGCGCGCTTGATGTAGTCCGCATTGCCGACCAGCAGGGAACCCACCGGCGTGCCCAGACCTTTAGAGAGGCAGATGGTGAACGAGTCGCAGTATTGCGCAATGTCTTTCAGCTCGCAGCCGTACTCCACCACGGCGTTAAAGATGCGCGCTCCGTCAACGTGCAGACCGAGTTTACGCTCACGCGTGAATTCCCACGCTGCCTTCAGGTATTCGCGCGGCAGTACTTTGCCGTTGTGGGTGTTTTCGAGGCTGAGCAGCCTGGTGCGGGCGAAGTGGATATCGTCGGCTTTGATTTTCGCCACGACTTTATCGAGCGGCAGGGAACCGTCCGGCGCGGCGTCAATCGGCTGCGGCTGAATGCTGCCGAGCACCGCCGCGCCGCCCGCTTCGTAGAGATAGTTATGCGCACCCTGGCCGACGATATACTCTTCACCGCGCTCGCAGTGGCTGAGCAGCGCCACCAGGTTAGCCTGCGTACCGGTTGGCAGGAACAGGGCGGCTTCCTTGCCGCTCAGTTCAGCCGCGTAGCGCTGTAGTTCGTTGACCGTCGGGTCATCGCCGTAGACGTCGTCCCCGACCGGGGCGGCCATCATCTCTTCGAGCATGGCGCGGCTCGGGCGGGTTACGGTATCACTGCGTAAATCAATCATGGCATGTCCTTATTATTAAAAAGGCGATGCCAGATGTTTTACCTGAGCCAGTTGGTTTTTGCCAGTTCGATCACTTCGTCGCCGCGCCCGCTGATAATGGCGCGCAGCATATACAGGCTAAAGCCTTTGGCCTGTTCCAGCTTGATCTGCGGCGGGATCGCCAGCTCTTCTTTGGCGACGACGACATCCACCAGCACCGGACCGTCGATGGAGAAGGCGCGCTGCAGGGCTTCATCCACCTCGGAAGCTTTCTCCACCCGAATACCCGTGATGCCGCACGCTTCGGCGATGCGCGCGAAGTTGGTGTCGTGCAGCTCGGTGCCGTCCGTCAGGTAGCCCCCGGCCTTCATCTCCATCGCCACGAAGCCCAGCACGCTGTTGTTGAAGACCACGATTTTCAGCGGGAGCTTCATCTGCACCACCGACAGGAAATCCCCCATCAGCATGCTGAACCCGCCGTCGCCGCACATTGCCACCACCTGACGCTCCGGTGCCGTCGCTTTTGCGCCCAGCGCCTGCGGCATGGCGTTGGCCATCGAGCCGTGGTTGAACGAGCCGAGCAGGCGGCGTTTGCCGTTCATCTTCAGATAGCGCGCGGCCCAGACGGTTGGCGTGCCCACGTCGCAGGTAAAGATGGCATCGTCGTCCGCGAAATGGCTGATCTGCTGCGCCAGATACTGCGGGTGAATGGCTTTGTCGCTCGGTTTGGCGAGGTCGTCCAGCCCCTTGCGCGCATCGCGATAGTCGCTCAGTGCTTTATCAAGGAACTTGCGGTCCGTTTTCTCTTCCAGCAGCGGCAGCAGGGCGGCAAGGGTGGATTTGATGTCGCCCACCAGCGCCATATCGACCTTGCTGTGCGCGCCGATGCTGGCCGGGTTGATATCAATCTGAATAATTTTCGCATCCGCCGGATAGAACGGGCGATACGGGAACTGGGTGCCGAGCAGGATCAGCGCGTCGGCGTTCATCATGGTGTGGAAGCCGCTGGAAAAACCGATCAGCCCGGTCATCCCCACATCATAGGGGTTGTCGTACTCGACGTGCTCTTTGCCGCGCAGGGCGTGAACAATGGGGGCCTTAAGCTTACCGGCGAATTCAAGCAGCTCCTTGTGCGCGCCCGCGCAGCCGCTGCCGCACATCAGGGCGATATTGCTGGAGTAACGCAGCAGCTGTGCCAGCTTTTTCAGCTCCTCTTCCGCAGGCGTCACCACCGGCTGCGGGGCGTGATACCAGTGGGTGCTGGCCCCTTCCGGCGCGGCCTTGAGGGCCACATCGCCCGGGATAACGACCACAGAAACGCCGCGGTTCAGCACGGCTTTGCGCATGGCGATCGCCAGCACCTGCGGGATCTGCTCCGGGGATGAAACCAGCTCGCAATAGTGGCTGCATTCACGGAACAGCTCCTGCGGATGCGTCTCCTGAAAATAGCCGCTGCCGATTTCGGAAGAGGGGATATGGGCGGCAATCGCCAGCACCGGCACGTGATTTCGGTGGCAGTCGAACAGGCCGTTGATCAGATGCAGGTTGCCGGGACCGCACGAGCCCGCACACACGCCCAGTTCCCCCGTGAGCTGCGCTTCAGCCCCTGCGGCGAAGGCGGCAACCTCTTCATGGCGGGTGGGCATCCATTCGATGGTCTTCATCTTGTTGAGGCTGTCGCTAAGTCCGTTCAGGGAATCGCCGGTTACGCCCCAGATACGTTTCACGCCAGCCTGTTCGAGCGTTTTCGCAATATATGCAGCCACGGTTTGTTTCATGGTTGTCCGTCTCCTTTTTGTGATATCGCTTACAAGCTTAGAAGAAAGTCTCCGTATTGCCCGTTATCTCCCCCTAATTAAAAGGTGCTTTTCACGCGCAATTATTCGGCATAATCTGGCTATACCTCGGTGAAAACAGGAATCATTTCAAATGGTTAAATCATTGTTAATTGCTGTTAATGAAAAGCTATCGTGCGACGATCTTGGCAAACTCTTGTTACGACTTGCCGTCGGCGGGCTGATGCTTTTTCACGGTTTGCACAAGCTTTTTGGCGGCGTGGGCTTTATCAGCGGCATGCTGGTGGAGAAAGGGTTGCCCGGATTTATCGCCTACGGCGTATTGGTTGGCGAAGTGGTGGCACCGATCCTGATTATTGTCGGGCTCTTTACGCGCCCGGCCGCGCTGGTGCTGGCGTTTACGATGATTGTGGCGTGGCTGATGGTGGGAATGGGGGAAACACTCGCCCTCGATAAGGTAGGCGCATGGGCGATTGAAAGCCTGGTGTACTTCTTTATCGGCTCGCTGGCTGTTGCATTTTTAGGCGCAGGGCGGTTTGCGGTAGGGAAAGCTCCGGCGTGGCGGTGAAAGTTGGATGCTGGAATGAAAGAAGGGGTCTACGGACCCTTTTTTATTGGTGATTTTTAAGTGGTTGATTTTATTGTGCTGACTTGTATGTCATGAAAAAAGGGGTTAAGGGTGATTTTTTAGGGGAATTCTTTATCTTACAACGTGATAGGTGTAGATTGTTCCAGTGCACTGCCGTACAGGCAGCTTAGAAGACAATGTAGATTGTTTAACTTCGTATGTGTCAGTGCACTGCCGTACAGGCAGCTTAGAAGGACTTGTCGTAGCGCTTAGCTGAAGGATCGAAGTGCACTGCCGTACAGGCAGCTTAGAAGCCTGGGCTTTGCGCTTGCGCTTAATTTCGGCAGTGCACTGCCGTACAGGCAGCTTAGAAGTGTGGCTTGAGTGGCCCAACGCTATCTAACGCGTGCACTGCCGTACAGGCAGCTTAGAAGTTTGCTGTAAATAAAGCTGAAAAGCACCTGCAAGTGCACTGCCGTACAGGCAGCTTAGAAGTTCCCTGGCCCCGCGGTTAATTGCCTGGGGAGGTGCACTGCCGTACAGGCAGCTTAGAAGAGCCTGGCCGCGCTCAATCTCCGGGGTTTGCGGTGCACTGCCGTACAGGCAGCTTAGAAGATGAGAGAGCTATTGGAAAATAGCTTTGCTGAGTGCACTGCCGTACAGGCAGCTTAGAAGCTGGAGCTACCGTTTAAATGACTACTACGATTGGTGCACTGCCGTACAGGCAGCTTAGAAGCGAACAGGCGCCAGCGTCCTTCTTCTGTGCGCGTGCACTGCCGTACAGGCAGCTTAGAAGCGCAGACCATAAACGCCATTCCGACATTCATCGTGCACTGCCGTACAGGCAGCTTAGAAGTGAAAAGTGAAGAGACGGCGGCTCCGGCACAAGTGCACTGCCGTACAGGCAGCTTAGAAGACTACGCCCGCGGCTTCCTCGTCGCCCATTATGTGCACTGCCGTACAGGCAGCTTAGAAGGCACAAAATTACGTCGCAGTCGCGGCAACTAAGTGCACTGCCGTACAGGCAGCTTAGAAGATTGCTACCCGGTTGAAAAAATTGTTCACGCGGTGCACTGCCGTACAGGCAGCTTAGAAATATATGCCACTGCTGAAAATTATATCCACCCTGTGTACTGCCGTACAGGCAGATTAGAAAACGGACAGCCAACAGGCGTGCCAGTTCGCGGCGTGCACTGCCGTACAGGCAGCTTAGAAATGAAAGGCATTACAAATCTCAAGATTGGAAATGTGCACTGCCGTACAGGCAGCTTAGAAACAGAAGGGGGAGAGGCGAACAGCCTGCACGCCGTGCACTGCCGTACAGGCAGCTTAGAAAATCTCATTACTGGGCAGCCACATCATTTACGCGTGCACTGCCGTACAGGCAGCTTAGAGACAATCCGTAACGCGGTATACGTCCACGTCTCCGTTCACTGCCGTACAGGCAGCATGCACAATGTAGGTCGGGTAAACGTAGTGCCACCCGACAAAAAGCCCGGTGGCGCTAGCGCTTACCGGGCCTACGATCGAACGTTTAACGCTTATGCGAGGACCAGATCGCCCTGTGGATGACACGAGCAGGCCAGCACGTAACCCTCGGCAATTTCCGCGTCGGTCAGCGTCATGGTGCTGGTGACGGTGTACTCCCCGGAAACCACCTTCGTCTTACAGCAGCCGCACAAGCCCGCGCGGCAGGCCGCCGCTACCGGTACCTTGTTGCTTTCCAGTGCCTCCAGCAGCGTGGTCCCCACGCGGCCAAAGAAGGTCTGCGCAGGCTGCAGTTTGGTGAACTTAACGCCGCTGGTTGCCGCTTCCGCCACCGGCGTGAAGAACTGCTCTTTGAAGAAGCGTGTCACGCCAAGCGCCTTCACCTCTTTTTCGACGATATCCATGTACGGTGCCGGGCCGCAGGTCATCACGGTGCGAGAAGCGACGTCCGGCACGCTTTGCAGCAGCTGGCGGCTCAGGCGACCGGACACAAAGCCGTGGGTCGCGTTGTGCTCAGCCACCAGCGTCACCGGATAATCACGCCATTCCTCGGCAAAAATCACATCTTCCGGGGAACGCACGCTGAAAATCACCTGCACGTCGGCCTGCGGACGGTTTTTTGCCAGCCAGCGGCGCATGGACATAATCGGCGTCACGCCACAGCCCGCCGCCAGCAGCAGGAATTTATCGTCTGCTTTGTCGTCACAGGTGAAATCACCCTGGGCGTCGGACAGCCAGATATAATCCCCGCGCTTGACGTCCCGCGTCAGCCACTGCGAGCCCGCGCCGTCGTCAATACGGCGGACGGTGAGCGTGATGTACTCGCTCACGCCCGGCGTGGAGGAGATCGTGTAGGCGCGCAGGGTGTCCGCCGAGTTGCGAACGCTGACCAGCGCATACTGGCCTGCACGGTACGGATAGTAGTCATGGCACAGCAGCGACAGCGTCCACACATCCGGCGTCTCCTGGTGGATGTGGTGAACCTGCATCCGCCACGGACATTGTGAGGTTGGCATGGTCATAAATAACTCCTTACGCGCTCAGCAGCTGCTTCATATCATCTTCAACGTTGGTCACTGAACGCAGACCGAACTTCTCGTTCAGCACCGCCAGCAGGTCCGGCGTCAGGAAGCCAGGCGCGGTCGGGCCGGTCACGATGTTGGTTACGCCGAGAGAGAGCAGGGTCAGCAGGATGACAATCGCTTTCTGCTCGAACCATGACAGCACCAGCGACAGCGGCAGGTCGTTCACGCCGCAGCCGAGTTTCTCCGCCAGGGTGACCGCCAGAATGATGGCCGAGTAAGCATCGTTACACTGGCCCGCATCGATCAGGCGCGGCAGGCCTTCGATGTCGCCGAAGTCCAGCTTGTTGAAACGGTATTTACCGCACGCCAGGGTCAGGATCAGGCAGTCTTCCGGCACGCGGGTGGCGAAGTCGGTGAAGTAGTTACGCTCGCCGCGCGCGCCGTCGCAGCCGCCGACGAGGAAAATGTGGCGCAGCTTTTCACGGCTGACGAGATCGATCAGCGAATCAGCGGCGCCGAGCAGGGTTTCACGACCGAAGCCGACGGTAATCAGGTGCGGGATCTCGCTGTACGGGAAGCCCGCCATCTGCTGCGCCTGGGCGATAACCGGACCGAAATCGTCACCTTCAAGATGGCTCACGCCCGGCCAGCCGACGATGCTGCGGGTCCAGATGCGGTCATCGTACGCGCCGACGGTAGGGTCGATGATGCAGTTAGAGGTCATCACGATAGGACCAGGGAAGCGGGCGAACTCCACCTGCTGGTTCTGCCAGCCGCTGCCGTAGTTACCGATCAGATGCTTAAATTTACGCAGCTCCGGGTAACCGTGCGCCGGGAGCATTTCGCCGTGGGTATAGACGTTAACGCCGGTGCCTTCGGTTTGCTTCAGCAGGTTGTAGAGATCTTTCAGGTCATGACCGGAGATCAGGATGCACTTGCCTTCGGTCGCCTTGACGTTGACCTGAGTCGGCGTCGGGTGGCCGTAGGTGCTGGTTTCACCGGCATCCAGAATGCTCATCACGCGGAAGTTCATCTGGCCGATTTCCATTGAGCATTCCAGCAGCGCGTTCATATCGGCAGGCCAGGTACCCAGCCACGCCATGATTTTGTGGTACTGCGCGTAAATCTCATTGTCGTACTGACCCAGAACGTGCGCGTGTTCCATATAGGCCGCAGCGCCTTTCAGGCCGTACAGGCACAGCAGGCGCAGGCCAAGAATGTTCTCGCCAATTGCCGCTTTGTCTTTATTTGGCGTGAAATCTGCCGCCTGACGCTGGAGGTCGCCCAGATCGTCGCTGGCCAGCTGAAGTTCTGACATCGGGTTTTCCACGCGGGCGCTGGCGTCCGCCTTCAGGCACTGCGCCTTCAGCGCTTCACGCAGGGCAATCGCTTCGCGGGCATAGCCAACAATGCGCGGAGAATCGAAGTTGACGTTGGTCAGCGTGGAGAAAAACGCGCGCGGGGCGAAGCTGTCGACATAGTGGTCGACGATGCCGTATTCGCGGGCTTTGAACGCCCATGCGGAAAGGCCTTGCAGAGCCGCAATCAGCAGATCCTGCAGGTCAGATGTTTCTGCGGTTTTGCCGCACATACCCTGTGCGTAAGAGCAGCCATTGCCTGCCGGGGTACGGATGGTTTGTTCACATTGCACACAAAACATAATCACACCTGCTAAAGTTATATTTGATATACATGTTTAAGGTTATGCCTGTGGCAGAACGGTGAAAAGGGCTTTCTGCGACAAAATAGAGGGATATTGATTCAGCGCAATTTTGGCGGCAGGAAACCTACCGCCAAAGAAGTATCAGGCAGAGAAGAAGGCCATCATGACCGGAACCAGCAGGCTCAAAATAAAGCCGTGCACGATAGCCGCGGGGACCATCTCCAGCCCCCCGGAGCGCTGGAGTACCGGCAGGGTAAAGTCCATCGACGTCGCGCCGCACAGGCCCAGCGCGGTAGAACGACTGCGGCGAACCAGGCTTGGGATCAGCATGATGGCAATCAGCTCGCGCGCCAGATCGTTAAAGAAGGCGGCGCTGCCGATCACCGGGCCGAATGATTCGGTCAGCAGAATACCGGACAAGGAGTACCAGCCAAAACCTGACGCCATCGCCAGGCCGGTTTTCAGCGGCAGATCGAGAATAAAGGCATTAATGACGCCCGCCACCATTGAACTGGCGACAACAATCACCGCAACTATCATTCCCCGACGGTTGAGGACAATCTGTTTCAGCGTCATGCCATTATTTCGCAGCTGAATACCGATCAGGAACAGCAGGAAGATCAGCGTATATTCACTGGCCTCTGTCGCGTGCTGTAAAAATGCCCAACCGGTCAGCCCAAGAAGAAAACCGAGCACCACGACGCCGCATAATTTTAATGATTCAAGCGCCATTGCAATTCGTGAAGGGAGTTTTTCCTGATGATGGTGATTTTTCCATGGAATAGTGCGTTCCAGCCACAGCAGCGCGGCAATATTGCACAGCAAAATAACCACCACGGTGACGACAGAATAATGGAGGATGGAGAGTAAATTCGCCGACAGGTTATCCAGGAAGGCCAGGCTTATCCCCATAAAAAAAAGAATGACGTAAACAATCCAGCTGAGAAAACGGTTGATAAGCCGTAATGCGGATTCCTGATGTAGCGGGATAAGGTAGCCCGCAATCAGGGGCAGCAGAATAATGAGGAGTCCTGAAAACATGAACAGCCGGTCCTTTTGAGTATCTGTTGAGCGCCAGAGACACTACCCAATAAAGGCTGTTCAGTAAAGCGGCAAAAGAAAGCCGGGTGGCGCTAACGCTTACCCGGCCTACAAAGTGCATTCTCACGTAGGTCGGGTAAGCGTTAGCGCCACCCGACACCGAGCGCAATTAATCGCGTTTTTCCAGCAAGGTGCGGTACAGCACGCCGCCCAGGATACCGCCAATAATTGGCATCACCCAGAACAGCCAGAGCTGTTGAAGCGCCCAGCCGCCCTGGAAGATGGCGACGGCGGTGCTGCGTGCCGGGTTAACGGAGGTGTTGGTGACCGGAATCGAGATCAGGTGAATTAGCGTCAGCGCCAGACCAATGGCAATCGGGGCAAAACCGGCCGGCGCGTGTTTGTCCGTTGCGCCGTGGATCACCAGCAGGAAGCCGGCGGTCAGCACAATTTCAATCACGATGGCAGACAGCATGGAGTAGCCGCCCGGAGAGTGTTCACCGAAGCCGTTAGAGGCAAAGCCGCTGGCTGCGGCGTCGAACCCGGCTTTACCGCTGGCAATCACGTACAGAACGCCTGCTGCGATAATACCGCCAACCACCTGCGCCACAATGTAGCCAATGACGTCTTTAGCGGGGAAACGCCCGCCCGCCCATAAACCTAACGTCACTGCCGGGTTAAAATGACCGCCGGAAATATGCCCCACGGCAAACGCCATGGTTAATACGGTTAAACCAAACGCCAGCGCGACGCCGACAAAACCAATGCCCAATTCCGGGAATGCTGCAGCCAGAACGGCGCTACCGCAGCCACCAAATACCAGCCAGAATGTACCAAAGCATTCTGCCGCTAATTTTCTAAACATAACCACCTCAAAATAATTATCCGCGCGCATTCCCGCGCACGGGATATTTCGCCATAAAGGGATGACGACTCAAAGAGCCTGTATTTTAGAAACCAACAACACCCCTTCGCCACTTAAATAAATTCGATTAATTTGATTTAAGGCAATGTGATGTCAATCCTTGTTCAAATCAGCGGTAAATAGAGCATAGACCAATTCTCGCAAGGATGAATGTTGTGCTGTCGTGCCTGGGTTCCTGCCGCTATACTGCTGATAACTTAAAGGAAAAAGTGATCATTTGTCGGGGGATTTATGCTTCTCGAACGTGTGGAAATTGTCGGGTTTCGCGGTATTAACCGCCTGTCGCTGCAGCTGGAGCAGAACAACGTCCTGATCGGCGAGAACGCGTGGGGTAAGTCCAGCCTGCTGGATGCATTGACGCTACTGCTTTCGCCCGAAGACGATCTGTATCACTTCGTCCGCGACGATTTCTGGTTTCCGCCCGGTGACGTGACGGGGCGCGAGAAGCACCTGCATATCATCCTGACGTTCCGCGAATCCGAGCCGGGACGTCACCGCGTGCGTCGCTTCCGCCCGCTGTCACCCTGCTGGGTGCCGTGCGATGACGGTTTCCACCGGATTTTCTACCGGCTGGAAGGGGAGATGGCGGAGAACGAGGGGGTTCTCACCCTGCGTGAGTTTCTCGATGAAAAAGCCAACCCGATCCCGCTGGACAATATCGACGATCTGGCCCGCCACCTGATCCGCCTGACGCCGGTGTTACGCCTGCGCGATGCGCGTTTTATGCGGCGCATTCGTAACGGTACCGTACCGAATATGCCGGAAGTGGAAGTCACCGCCCGCGAGCTGGATTTTCTGGCCAGAGAGCTGGTGTCGCGCCCGCAGAATCTGACCGATGGTCAAATCCGTCAGGGGTTGTCCGCGATGGTACAGCTCCTGGAGCACTATTTTTCCGAGCAGGGAACCTCGGAGTCACGCCATCGCCTGATGCGCCGCCGTTCTCATGATGAGCAGCGAAGCTGGCGCTATCTCGACATCATTAACCGGATGATCGACCGGCCCGGCGGCCGTACCCATCGGGTGATTTTGCTGGGGCTGTTTTCAACGCTTTTGCAGGCTAAAGGCACCGTTCGTCTTGACCGGGACGCCCGGCCGCTGCTGCTGGTGGAAGACCCGGAAACGCGCCTGCATCCCATCATGCTCTCCGTGGCGTGGCATCTGCTGAATCTGCTGCCGCTCCAGCGTATTACGACCACCAATTCCGGGGAGTTATTATCACTGACGCCGGTAGAGCACGTCTGTCGCCTGGTGCGTGAATCCTCCCGCGTCTCCGCTTTCCGGCTTGGGCCGGGCGGTTTGAGCGCGGAAGACGGGCGGCGCATCGCGTTTCATATTCGCTTTAACCGGGCGTCGTCGCTCTTTGCCCGCTGCTGGCTGCTGGTGGAGGGGGAAACGGAAACCTGGGTCATCAACGAACTGGCGCGCCAGTGCGGCCACCATTTTGATGCGGAAGGCATTAAGGTGATTGAATTCGCCCAGTCGGGATTAAAGCCGCTGATAAAATTTGCGCGTCGGATGGGGATCGAGTGGCACGTGCTGGTAGACGGTGATGAGGCGGGCAAAAAATATGCCTCAACCGTGCGAAGCCTGCTGAATAACGAGCGAGAGGAAGAACGCGACCATTTAACCATGCTCCCTGCGATGGACATGGAACACTTTATGTATCGTCAGGGGTTCGACGACGTCTTCCACCGAATTGCCATGGTGCCGGTCGATGTTCCGATGAACATGCGGCGCGTGATCGCCAAAGCCATTCATCGTTCGTCAAAACCGGATTTAGCCATTGAAGTGGCGACGGAAGCGGGTAGGCGGGGCGTGGAGGCAGTACCGACGCTGCTGCGGAAGATGTTCTCCCGCGTGCTGTGGCTGGCACGCGGGAAAGCGGATTAGCGTTGGGTCGCCTGTTTCACCTGCTGAATCAGGCTATCCAGCAGCGCGTAGCGGCGGCGATATTCGGCGCGTTTTTTGCTGGCGATCTCTTCCATCGGTTTACGCGGCATGACGAGCGGCAGCATAAAGTTACCGTTGTCCTGCTTTTCACCGCCGATGGAGAGCCAGAAACTGTCGTAGTCGGCCAACAGTTTGCCCTCTTTTTTCTTGCGGTAGCGCCAGCTGCGATAAATATGGGTATCGTTACTGACGGCGACAATTTGCTCTACCGGGAACGCGGCGCCGAGCGTCATCGCGGCCTCGACCAGCAGACGTTTCGGGAAAAGACCATGGCAGGCTTTCGTCGCACTCTGGATCAGCTCATGGGGAACATGCGCTTTTGCGCCCTGCAAACCGCCAATGAACAGCGTCGATTTTCCCTCAAACGGGCATAGCGTAAAGGTCATCTCCGCCAGCGCCGTATTTTGACTGTCACAGAAAACGAGGGTAGCTTCTCCCTCTTTATCCATAAACGCGTCGGCACACAGACGGACGGTAAATTGCTGTTCATCTTTTCCGGTTAAGGTCAGCAGGGTCACGCCCTGCTTTGAAAGGTAACCATGAGTCAGCGTCGCCGGCAGCTGACGACACATCATCTGATAGTGCCAGGACAGTGATTCCAGCGCACGCTGTCGATCCATATTGACCGTCAACCACGGACGATGAAGGCGGCAGGGCAGTCCCGGCTGAACCTGGAGCATTTGCATCAGGTGTGGATGTTTTGCAAGCTCAGACAGCAGGCGCGCGGTGCTGAGCGGTGTCGCCAGTGAGCGCAGCATGAACTTACGTCGGTAGGCGGTTTTTTCCCATGCCAGCCCGGGCGTAATCTCCCCGAAAGCCAGGTTTTTGAAGAGCTGCCAGCCGGATGTTGGCTGGGGCAGGTTTGAAAGGGATGTATCGACGATAGAAGACATGGTAGATCCTGATCCTTTTGGAATATCGCTATTTCAGCAGGGGAAATGTCAACATCTCGTAAACAAATTAGGACGATTTCGGAGAACAGGGCTTTCGTTGAAGAGTCGTTTAGTTAGAATCAACACTTATCATTGCCAGAACATTTATTTGGAATATTTATGAACCTCAAGGGAAAACGCAGAACGCTGTTTCTGCTGCTGGCGGTCGTGGTTTTAGCCGGTGGATACTGGCTATGGCAGGTGCTGAATGCGCCGGTGCCACAGTATCAGACGCTGATAGTTCGCCCTGGCGAACTGCAGCAAAACGTCCTCGCGACGGGCAAGCTTGACGCGCTGCGCGAGGTTGACGTCGGCGCTCAGGTCAGCGGCCAGCTGAAAACGCTGTCGGTTGAGATTGGCGACAAGGTGAAAAAAGGCCAGCTGCTCGGGGTTATCGATCCTGAGCAGGCTGAGAACCAGATCCGCGAGGTGGAAGCCACGCTGATGGAGCTGCGCGCGCAGCGTGCGCAGGCGTTGGCAGAACGTAACCTGGCCCAGGTGACGCTGACCCGTCAGCAGGCGCTGGCCAAAACTCAGGCTATTTCGAAACAAGATTTAGATACCGCCACCACTGAACTGGCGGTGAAACAGGCGCAGATCGGCACGATTGACGCGCAGATCAAACGCAATCAGGCCTCGCTGGATACGGCGAAAACCAACCTTGACTACACCAAAATCGTCGCGCCGATGGCGGGCGAAGTGACCCAGATCACCACGCTGCAGGGCCAGACGGTGATTGCCGCGCAGCAGGCGCCAAATATTCTGACGCTGGCTGACATGAGCACCATGCTGGTCAAAGCCCAGGTCTCAGAGGCGGATGTGATCCATCTTAAGCCGGGGCAGAACGCCTGGTTTACGGTGCTGGGCGACCCGCAGACGCGCTACGAAGGCGTGCTGAAAGATATTCTGCCGACGCCGGAAAAAGTGAACGACGCTATCTTCTACTATGCCCGCTTTGAGGTGCCAAACCCGCAGGGCGTGCTGCGTCTGGATATGACCGCGCAGGTGCATATCCAGCTGACCGGCGTGAAGAACGTGCTGACCATCCCGCTCTCTGCGCTGGGTGAATCCGCCGGGGATAGCCGTTATAAAGTGAAAGTGCTGCGCAACGGCGAAACGCGCGAGCGCGAGGTCGTGATCGGCGCGCGCAACGACACCGACGTGGTGGTGGTGAAAGGGCTGGAAGAGGGCGAGGAGGTTGTTGTCAGCGAAAGCCTGCCCGGAGCCGCCAAATGACGGCGCTGCTTGAGCTGAATAACATTCGTCGCAGCTATCCGTCCGGAGACGGCCCGGTGGAGGTGCTGAAGGGCATCTCCCTGCGCGTGGAGGCGGGCGAGATGGTGGCCATTGTCGGGGCATCGGGTTCCGGTAAATCGACGCTGATGAACATTCTCGGCTGTCTGGATAAACCCACCAGCGGGACCTATCGCGTGGCCGGGACGGATATCTCCACGCTGGACGGCGACGCGCTGGCGAGGCTGCGCCGGGAACATTTCGGCTTTATCTTCCAGCGTTACCATCTGCTTTCTCACCTTAACGCGGCCCAGAACGTGGAAGTGCCTGCGGTGTATGCGGGCGTTGAGCGTAAAAAGCGCCTTGAGCGCGCGCAGATGCTGCTGACGCGTCTGGGGCTGGCGGAGCGGGTGGAGTACCAGCCCTCGCAGCTGTCCGGCGGCCAGCAGCAGCGCGTGAGTATTGCCCGTGCCCTGATGAACGGCGGGCAGGTGATCCTCGCCGATGAACCGACCGGCGCGCTCGACAGCCATTCCGGCGAAGAGGTGATGGCAATCCTGCACCAGCTGCGCGATCAGGGGCACACGGTGATTATTGTTACCCACGATCCGCAGGTGGCGGCGCAGGCGGAACGTATTATTGAGATCCTCGACGGCGAGCTGGTCAGCAATCCGCCGCCGCGTGAGTCCAGGGCTGCGGCGCCGAAAGAAGTGCTACCGGCTTCAACCGGCTGGGGGCAGTTCTCCAGCGGCTTTCGCGAGGCGCTGACCATGGCCTGGCTGGCGATGGCGGCCAACAAAATGCGTACCCTGTTGACGATGCTCGGCATCATTATCGGTATCGCCTCGGTGGTGTCGATTGTGGTGGTGGGCGACGCGGCCAAGCAGCTGGTGCTGGCGGATATCCGCGCCATCGGCACTAATACCATTGACGTCTATCCCGGCAAAGACTTTGGCGACGACGAGCCGCAGTATCAGCAGGCGCTGAAATACGACGATCTGGCGGCGATTCAGAAGCAGCCGTGGGTGAACTCCGCCACGCCTGCGGTTTCGCAGAACCTGCGTCTGCGCGTGGGCAACGTTGACGTGGCCGCCAGCGCTAACGGCGTGAGCGGAGACTACTTCAACGTTTACGGCATGACCTTCAGCGAAGGCGCGACCTTTAACGCCGAGCAGCTGGCGGGCAGGGCGCAGGTGGTGGTGCTGGACGCGAACTCGCGCAGGCAGCTCTTCCCCAACAAAGCCAGCGTGGTGGGCGAGGTGATCCTGGTCGGCAACATGCCTGCCACGGTCATCGGCGTGGCGGAAGAGAAGCAGTCGATGTTTGGCAGCAGCAAGATACTGCGCGTCTGGCTGCCCTATACCACCATCTCAGGGCGGATTATGGGGCAGTCCTGGCTCAACTCCATCACCGTGCGCGTGAAGGAGGGCTACGACAGCGCGCTGGCCGAACAGCAGCTTGAGCGGCTGTTAACCCTGCGCCACGGGAAGAAAGATTTCTTCACCTGGAATATGGACGGCCTCTTGAAAACGGCGGAAAAGACCACACGTACTCTTCAGCTGTTCCTCACGCTGGTGGCGGTGATCTCGCTGGTCGTCGGCGGCATCGGGGTGATGAACATCATGCTGGTGTCGGTCACCGAGCGTACCCGGGAGATTGGCATCCGCATGGCGGTCGGGGCCCGTGCCAGCGACGTGCTGCAGCAGTTTTTGATTGAAGCCGTGCTGGTGTGTCTGGTCGGCGGGGCGATGGGCATTGCGCTCTCGATGATGATCGCGTTTGCGCTCCAGCTCTTTTTACCCGGCTGGGAGATTGGCTTCTCGCCGGTTGCCATTATTACCGCATTTTTGTGTTCGACCTTTACCGGCATTCTGTTTGGCTGGTTGCCCGCCCGCAACGCGGCGCGGCTGGATCCGGTGGACGCGCTGGCACGGGAATAACCCGAAAATAAAAATGCCAGCCGATCGGGCTGGCATTTTGACTGCGGGATGTACACAATAAAACAGAGAGCTATGCAACCGTCTCTGCTTCAACGGGTACGATTAGGCTTGCATGATTGCCTTTTGGTCCCTGATGTACATCGAACCGGACGGATTGCCCGGCTTTGAGCGTTCTGTAACCATCCATCTGAATGGTGGAATAGTGAGCGAAGATATCCTCGCCGCCGCCTTCGGGGCAGATGAAGCCAAACCCTTTGGCGTTGTTGAACCACTTAACAGTACCCATTTCCATGCTTCGACATCCTTCGTAAATCTTATAAGTTAAGATGGAATGAACCGGTGGTGGAGTGGGGGCTGTTCAAAACCTCGCCATCTCACGCTTGTACAATTTAGAGAAACGAAAGAAGTCGTCAAGCGTTTGGCGCTGGAGATGGGACAATAATCAACCAAAGTTTGAAGCAGTTAACGCTATTGCAATAGTTTGTGACAGACATCGCGGATGACAGTAATAGATGATTGTTATCTAACATCTGAGGTAGATTCAAAGTGGTTATGCATAATGGGTAAGACCAACGATTGGCTGGATTTTGACCAGCTGGCGGAAGATAAAGTGCGCGACGCGCTAAAACCGCCATCTATGTATAAAGTTATGTTAATGAACGATGATTACACGCCGATGGAATTTGTTATTGACGTGCTACAAAAGTTCTTTTCTTATGATGTAGAACGTGCAACGCAACTGATGCTTACCGTTCATTATCGTGGCAAAGCTATCTGCGGCATCTTCACAGCCGAAGTGGCGGAAACCAAAGTGGCGATGGTGAACGACTATGCGAGGGAGAACGAGCATCCGTTGCTGTGTACGCTGGAAAAAGCCTGATAAGGCATAAAATTGGGGGAGGTGCCTATGCTCAATCAAGAACTGGAACTCAGTTTAAACATGGCTTTCGCCAGAGCGCGTGAGCACCGACATGAGTTTATGACCGTCGAGCATTTACTGCTCGCACTGCTTAGCAACCCATCTGCCCGCGAAGCGCTGGAAGCCTGCTCCGTGGATCTGGTAGCGCTACGTCAGGAACTCGAAGCCTTCATCGAACAAACCACACCGGTGCTGCCAGCCAGTGAAGAAGAGCGCGACACGCAGCCGACGCTCAGCTTCCAGCGCGTGCTGCAGCGCGCGGTATTCCACGTCCAGTCTTCCGGACGTAGCGAAGTGACTGGCGCAAACGTCTTAGTCGCCATCTTCAGCGAGCAGGAGTCACAGGCTGCCTACCTGCTGCGCAAACACGAAGTCAGCCGCCTCGACGTGGTTAACTTTATTTCTCACGGAACGCGCAAAGACGAGCCTAACCAGGCATCGGATTCCAGCAATCAGGTCAATAACAATGAAGAGCAAGCAGGCGGGGAGGATCGTATGGAAAACTTCACCACCAACCTTAACCAGCTTGCTCGCGTTGGCGGTATCGACCCGCTGATTGGTCGCGATAAAGAGCTGGAGCGTGCGATCCAGGTACTGTGCCGTCGCCGCAAGAACAATCCGCTGCTGGTGGGTGAGTCAGGCGTGGGTAAAACCGCGATTGCCGAAGGGCTTGCCTGGCGCATTGTGCAGGGCGACGTGCCGGAAGTGATTGCCGACTGCACCATCTACTCGCTGGATATCGGCTCACTGCTGGCGGGTACGAAATACCGCGGTGATTTTGAAAAACGCTTTAAGGCGCTGTTAAAACAGCTGGAGCAGGACACCAACAGCATTCTGTTTATCGATGAGATCCACACCATCATCGGCGCAGGTGCGGCCTCCGGTGGCCAGGTGGATGCCGCGAACCTGATCAAACCGCTGCTCTCCAGCGGCAAGATCCGCGTGATTGGCTCCACGACCTACCAGGAGTTCAGCAACATCTTTGAGAAAGACCGTGCGTTGGCGCGCCGCTTCCAGAAAATCGACGTGACCGAGCCGTCCGTCGAGGAAACGGTGCAGATCATCAACGGCCTGAAACCGAAGTACGAAGCGCACCACGATGTGCGTTACACCGCGAAAGCGGTCCGTGCGGCGGTGGAGCTGGCGGTGAAATACATCAACGACCGTCATCTGCCGGATAAGGCGATTGACGTGATTGACGAGGCAGGGGCGCGTGCGCGCCTGATGCCGGCCAGCAAGCGTAAGAAAACCGTTAACGTGGCGGATATTGAGTCCGTGGTGGCCCGCATCGCGCGTATCCCTGAGAAGAGTGTTTCTCAGAGCGACCGCGACACGCTGCGCACTCTCGGCAATCGCCTGAAAATGCTGGTCTTTGGTCAGGATAAAGCCATTGAGGCCTTAACCGAAGCGATCAAGATGGCCCGCGCCGGGCTGGGGCATGACCACAAGCCTGTCGGTTCCTTCCTGTTCGCTGGCCCGACCGGCGTAGGGAAAACCGAGGTGACGGTTCAGCTCTCCAAAGCGCTGGGCATTGAGCTGCTGCGCTTTGATATGTCCGAGTATATGGAGCGTCACACCGTCAGCCGTTTGATTGGTGCGCCTCCGGGATACGTGGGCTTTGACCAGGGCGGCCTCCTCACCGACGCGGTGATCAAGCATCCGCACGCGGTCCTGCTGCTCGATGAAATCGAGAAGGCACACCCGGACGTGTTCAACATCCTGCTGCAGGTGATGGACAACGGGACGCTGACTGACAACAACGGGCGCAAGGCGGACTTCCGCAACGTGGTGCTGGTGATGACCACCAACGCCGGTGTGCGTGAAACCGAGCGTAAATCCATCGGCCTTATCCACCAGGATAACAGCACCGATGCGATGGAGGAGATCAAGAAGATCTTCACGCCGGAGTTCCGCAACCGTCTGGACAACATTATCTGGTTCGATCACCTCTCTACCGACGTGATCCATCAGGTAGTGGACAAGTTCATCGTCGAGCTGCAGGTTCAGCTGGATCAGAAAGGCGTGTCGCTGGAAGTGAGCCAGGAGGCCCGCAACTGGCTGGCCGAGAAAGGCTACGACCGAGCGATGGGTGCCCGTCCGATGGCGCGCGTGATTCAGGACAACCTGAAGAAACCGCTGGCGAACGAGCTGCTGTTTGGCTCGCTGGTGGACGGCGGCCAGGTGACCGTGGCGCTGGACCAGGCGAAGAACGAACTGACGTACGATTTCCAGAGTGCGGCGAAGCACAAGCCGGAAGCGGCTCACTGAGTGAGTTGAACGTTAATGTTAAAAACCGGGCTTTTGCCCGGTTTTTTTATGCCTGCCAAGGTAAAAGCAAAACGACAACAGTGTTGTCGTTTTTAGTGTTTTCTCCCTCTCCCTGTGGGAGAGGGTTGGGGTGAGGGCAACAGACCGCAGAGGAATTTTGCGAGGCACTTTCCAGTTTCTTTCGAAGTCAGTTGCTGGATAAATCCACAGTAATAAAATGGCGGCGCACCTGCAAAATCAGGTACCGGGATTGGCGTCCTGATTACACGCGAGAAATGATGTTGATGCGTCAACTATCATCAGGTTCGTTCACACTTTTGAAAGCTAGCGATATAATCCGCAGACTCAATTATGGTGGGCTGAACCGGGGCTTCTTTTGAAGCGCCGATTTTCCCGTGTGGGTCGGTACGCCAAACCGGTTCAGTCTGCCACCTGAGTTGGCGTTCGGGTGGAGATCTCATCATTTCACACGGAGTCATAACCAAATGGAACATAACAATTTTTCACTGCTCTACAGCGAACTCTCTCTCAACCCCGATCTCCCAACCCTTGCCGAGCGCTGCAAACTGCTCACAGAAATTCTTCTCGACTGCAAATCACTCCCGCAAACGCAGCCCGTTTGCCGTTGTCTCGGAGCCTGGCTGGAAGAGGTGAAATCCGGCCTCACAGAATCAATGCGTGATTTTCAGGTGGTGGAATTTGAGGATGAAGCGGAACAACCGCGACAACAAGAGTGGTTGCTGGAAGATACAGAAACGAAATGCGACTACTGCCGCGCGTTAAACCATGTGCTGCTGGTGTCGCATTTTGACCGCGATATGTTGCCGCACCTGACGGGGTTGCTGCATGACATTGCGCATTCGATGGCCGCAGATGTCGTTGCGCCTCAACGTGCAGAAACGGTAATTCACATTATTTCCTGAGTGCAATCCAAGGCGTCAGGGGCGTTACTCTGACGCCATTGGTTTATACCCTTTTTTCTGATGCTTACGTAACATATTGATTTATATGGTGCGGATTTACGTTCCAGAAAAAAGGGTTTTATGCGTAAAAGTTGATTATTTTGTTTGCTAACAATAAGATGGCGTTGTTTCATTCCAGTTCACTGCCGTACAGGCAGCTTAGAAAATGGCGCAACCCGGTGTGCACGGCGAGGATCCGTTCACTGCCGTACAGGCAGCTTAGAAATCCTTCAGCAGCTGGTCAATCAAGCCCACTTCGTTCACTGCCGTACAGGCAGCTTAGAAAAACCTTCTTCGCGCGCCCGTTCTTTGTGACAAGTTCACTGCCGTACAGGCAGCTTAGAAAGATAGTATGTAAAGAGAAATCACGATGTTGTTGTTCACTGCCGTACAGGCAGCTTAGAAAATATTTCCATCCGCCATTAGGTGCAGATAATTGTTCACTGCCGTACAGGCAGCTTAGAAAAGTAGGAATACCAAAATAATCAGCAATATCACGTTCACTGCCGTACAGGCAGCTTAGAAACCATACATCGGATAGTGTGGAGTGTGGTGATCAAGTTCACTGCCGTACAGGCAGCTTAGAAATGTGTCATCCCTGAAATCACCGTGCACAATAGGTTCACTGCCGTACAGGCAGCTTAGAAATGCAAAAGGCCAAGTTCTACGGCTCTGGGAACGTTCACTGCCGTACAGGCAGCTTAGAAATAAATCACCTCCAACTGCCATAGTTTTATTAAGTTCACTGCCGTACAGGCAGCTTAGAAAAATAGAAGTATTAAACAAATGTAATATTAAATGTTCACTGCCGTACAGGCAGCTTAGAAAGACAAGCTGGCTAAGGATGGATACAGCCCTATGTTCACTGCCGTACAGGCAGCTTAGAAAAGCCCATCCCGCGAATGTAAAGACGAGGGTAAAGTTCACTGCCGTACAGGCAGCTTAGAAATGAAATCAGGCCTAAGGGCATTGTCTCCTTCCGTTCACTGCCGTACAGGCAGCTTAGAAATTCAATAGTACCGGCTTTTGAAAGAATCGCTGGTTCACTGCCGTACAGGCAGCTTAGAAACACGAAGCGTACATGTTCGACGATAATTGTTTCGTTCACTGCCGTACAGGCAGCTTAGAAATCCTGCTGCGGTGCTGCTGGCAGTAGCATCCAGTTCACTGCCGTATAGGCAGCTTAGAAATGGGAACAGGCGAAATTACCTGTTGATGTAGCGTTCACTGCCGTGCAGGCAGCTTAGAAAAGGAGGGGAAGCAAACTCAAGCTCGTTACCCTTCTCACTGCCGGACAGGCAGTTTAGAAAGAGACAGCTGCGCTGGCTCGGTGGGGAGCATGGTTCACTGCCGCACAGGCAGCACAACTAAAACTACCCTTCTAAAACATTCATCTTATCTATTTAAACCTTAATACCATCAAACTCGCACCCTCTATTTTTCACAATAAATAAAAAATCTATTCACGCACAAATTATATTCTAACCAATATATTTTTCGTAAAAATAATGCATTAAATGAAAAAGTAATTTTTCGCTTTATTATCACGGCAATTACTCTTCATTTGATACCCGTCACATTTGTTTTCATCTTATCTCCGATAACATACCGTGCATTCAACACCTTGAAATAAAAGCCCTTGCCATGTCCGTAAACAGCATCACCCCTACAGATTTAAAAACCATCCTGCATTCAAAACGCGCCAACATTTATTACCTGGAGAAATGTCGCATCCAGGTAAATGGTGGGCGCGTTGAATATGTCACCCAGGCAGGAAAAGAGTCATTTTACTGGAATATTCCCATCGCTAATACCACAGCGGTGATGCTGGGAATGGGAACATCCGTTACGCAAATGGCGATGCGGGAGTTTGCGCGGGCAGGGGTAATGGTCGGTTTTTGCGGAACGGACGGCACGCCGCTTTATTCAGCGAACGAGGTGGATATCGACGTCTCATGGCTCAGCCCGCAAAGCGAATATCGTCCGACGGCGTATTTACAAAACTGGGTCTCATTCTGGTTTGATGAAGCAAAACGTCTGCAGGCGGCAAAGCAGTTTCAGCTTATTCGTTTACAGCAAATCGAAAAACAGTGGGCAGGGCTGCGGATGCAGCGAGAAACGTCTTTTCAGCCCGATCGGGACGCGCTGGAAACTATTCTTGAGCGTGCGAAGCAAGGTATGGAAAACGCGCAGGATCATACGTCGCTGATGCTCCAGGAAGCACAGCTCACAAAATCACTCTACAAGCTGGCCAGCCAGACGGTGGGCTACGGCACCTTCTCACGTGCCAAACGGGGCGGTGGGGCGGATATGGCGAACCGTTTTCTCGATCAGGGCAACTATCTGGCCTACGGGCTGGCGGCTGTCGCGGCCTGGGTGACGGGCATTCCTCATGGTCTGGCCGTCATGCACGGTAAAACCCGACGCGGCGGGCTGGTTTTTGATATTGCCGATTTAATCAAAGACGCCCTCGTTATGCCGCAGGCCTTTATTGCGGCGATGGAGGGTGAGGATAATCAACAGTTTCGTCAGCGCTGCATCAACGCGTTTCAACAGGCTGATGCGCTGGATGTGATGATTACCACCTTGCAGGAAACTTCGTACTCGCTGGCGGGCGTCGCAAAATGAATGTGCTGATTATCTCCCGATGTACCAAACGTGCGCGCGAGCAAAGCTGTCAGATTATCGATCAGTTCGCAGAGCGTACGGGGGACGCGGCATGGCAGACGACGATAACGATGGAAGGTGCTATCACGCTGCGCAAGCTGTTGCGTAAAACGGCACGTCGTAACACCGCCGTGGCCTGCCACTGGCTGAAAAAAAACGGTCAAACCGAGCTGCTGTGGATAGTCGGGAATTTGCGTCGCTTTAACGCGCAGGGACGCGTGCCAACAAATCGCACGACCCTACAAGTTATTCGCAATGACAGTGAACACCGCTGGCAAAGTGCGGAAAGCATCGCCCTGCTGGCGGCAATTGCCGGGCTGTTTCATGATTTTGGTAAAGCGGGGTTGTGCTTCCAGCAGACGCTTAAGGGTGAAAGTCAGCACCTTTGTCAGCCGTATCGCCATGAGTGGATCTCGGTTCGTCTGTTCGAGGCGTTTGTAGGGGAGCAAACCGATGAACAGTGGCTGGCGTCCCTCACTCAGCTAAAAGCCGCTGACGAAAAGGCCATGCTGAAAGCGCTGAAGATGGATACGGACAAGAACTGCAGCCTTTTGGGCAAACTCCCGCCTCTGGCAAAAGTGGTGATATGGCTGATGTTGTCGCATCACCGTTTACCGCAGTCGCATTCGACACGCCCTCAACTGATCTATTGTGAAGGCTGGTTTGAGAAACAGCTGAACGCAGACTGGAACTCGCTTAACCATAAATCCACCGAAAAACATCAGTGGAAAGAGCGTGATTTTAAAAATGTCTGGTAATTCCCGCACGGTACGCCGCTAAAAAGTAAAACCTGGCGCGAGAAGGCCCGGCAGATAGGTAAACGCATCCGGAACCTGTCCGCACTGCTTCAGGCGGGATCGCTGGATAATCTTTTTACCCTTCATCTTGCTCGCCTGTCGCTGATGTTGGCCGATCACGTTTACTCCTCTCAACCCGCGTATGCCGGGTGGCAGGATGATGCCTTTCAGTGCTGGGCCAACAGCGACCGCCAGTCCGGGCAGCTCAGGCAAAAGCTGGATGAGCACAATGTCGGCGTCGCGCATCTGGCGCTGTTGATGGGGCGTTCTCTTCCGGCATTGCACCGTTCATTACCCGCCATCGCCCGGCATAAAACGTTCCGGGAAAGGGCGAAAGAAGAGCGTTTTCACTGGCAAAACAAGGCGTGGGACGTTGCGTCTGCAGTGCGCGAGAAGAGTGTCGAACAGGGCTTCTTCGGCATCAATATGGCCTCGACCGGATGCGGTAAAACCTTTGCTAACGCCCGGATTATGTACGCGCTGGCAGATGAGCAGGCTGGGTGTCGTTTTAGCGTGGCGCTGGGGTTACGCACGCTGACGCTGCAGACGGGCCAGGCTTTGCAGTCGCGCCTGGGTCTGGATGACGACACGCTGGCCGTGGTGACCGGTGCCGCTGCAGTGAAGGAGTTATATCAGGGTAATGACGCTGAAGATACCAGCAGCGCCAGCGACGAAACGTTCTTCGCCAGCCATCACTACGTGCATTACGAAGGGGCGACCAGTAGCGGTATTGCCCAGCAGTGGCTGGCGAAAGAACCGGCGCTCAATCGCCTGGTCAGTGCCCCGGTGCTGGTGACAACCATCGATCACCTGATGCCTGCAACGGAAGGCGTGCGCGGCGGCAGGCAGATCCCTGCCATGCTGCGTCTGTTGACCAGCGATCTGGTCCTTGATGAGCCTGACGATTTTGACGTTGATGATTTGCACGCCCTTTGTCGGCTGGTGAACTGGGCGGGAATGCTCGGCTCTCGCGTGCTGCTTTCCTCAGCAACGCTGCCCCCCGCGCTAACGGAAGCGCTGTTTGAAGCCTATCGGGAAGGGCGTAAAGCCTGGCAGGCTGCGTGCGGCCAGTCGGACAGACCGATGAGTATCTGCTGCGCCTGGTTTGATGAGTATGGCGCACAGTCGCAGGATGTTGCAGACGATGCTCAATTTCGTCAGGCGCATGGCGATTTTGTCAGGCAGCGGATTAAACGTCTGCCTAACCAGCCGCGGCTTCGCCTGGGTAAACTGGCCGCCGTGGAGGCGCACGCTTCCCGCAATGCTGATGTTGTCTCTGCGCTGGCGCAGACGCTGCACCAGCAAATGTTGGCGCTGCACGGTCATCACCGTAGTACCCATAAAAGCGGCAAAACCGTGTCGTTTGGTCTGGTGCGGATGGCGAACATCAACCCGCTGGTTGCCGTCGCGCAGGCGCTGATGGCATTACCTTCTCCCGACAATTACCGTATTCATTATTGCGTGTACCACAGCCAGCACCCGCTGGCGGTGCGTGCGGCGATTGAAAAACGACTCGATACCGCGTTCACGCGGCACAAACCGGAGCGGGTCTGGGAGTTGCCTGACGTTAAGCAGGCGCTGACGTCGCCGGAACAGCATCATCTTTTTGTCGTGCTCGGAACATCCGTTCTCGAAGTCGGGCGCGATTTTGATGCCGACTGGGGGATTATCGAGCCGAGCTCGATGCGTTCGCTTATTCAGTTTGCGGGACGCATTCAGCGGCATCGTCAGATCGTGCCTGAGAGCGAAAACCTGGTGATTCTGGAACGCAACGTCCGCGCGCTTCGCGGAGAAAAGATCGCCTATTGCCGACCCGGTTTTGAAACCGAACATCATCTTCTGCCTCACCACGATCTCCATGAACTGCTCAGTAAAGAGGGCTACCGCACGCTGAATGCGATCCCGCGCATCGTTGAAAACCTGCCCGACAATACGCTGGCGGCGCTGGAGCATGCCCGTTTGCGTGCTGCGCTGCTGGGCGGGGGCGATAAGTCAGATGTGGTGGCCGCATCGTGGTGGCGGCTGCCGCTGACGTGGAACGGCGAGCTTCAGAGACGTACACCGTTTCGCCGCTCGTCGCCGCAGGACACTTTCTTTTTGAGTATGGAAGAAGAAGGCGATGAACCTGAGTTTTGCCTGATGCAGGAAAACGGGGTGTTAAAACCTGCGGGAGGATTTTGCGAACAGGCGTTATCCATGGCAGACGGCGTAGAGCCGTGGGTTGCCATTGATTATGCCGAGGTATTAGAGGCGCTGGCCGAGACGAAGCAGATGGAGCTGGACGCGGTGTCGCGACGGTATGGCGAAATGACGTTAAGAGTCAGCAGGGAGGAGGAAACAGAGCAATGGCTGTATCACCCGATATTGGGTGTGTTCAGGGAATATCTATAAAGAGCCAGGAGCGAGTATGTCAGTTGAAGCACTGAGCGCTTTCATCGCTGAGTACATTGCCGGACGACGGCAAACAAAGCTGGAAGCATTTGATAAAGAGGCCGCAAAGCGCAGCGATACAGATAGCGCAACGCTTGCGGCAGAACGCCGGGATATAGAACTTCGCTATGAGCCGAAAGCGTGGCTGACGGATGCCGCGAAGCGAGCATGGCAGATCTTTCTTCCGGTAACTCATGCTGCGAAATATTCACATGGGGAAAATAAAGGAAGTAGTTATCGGATAAATACAAATGTAACCGACGGGTACTTCAATACTTCTGCTGTCGACGAACTAACGCTAGATGTTGTTAGAAATGCGGCTGCATTTGATTTGGCTATTTTATTTTTGACCAACATTGAGGGGACTTCGCTATTAAGTTTTCTACAACGAAAGGACGCTCGTCCCTTAAGTTGTTTTACCAATGAGCCAGCACTTCTGGCACTATGGATTGAAGGCTTTTCCAGAGCGTTAAACGAAGACTTAGCGCTACATAAGTATGCCAAACAAAATTATTTTCCAGTAGGTGATGGTTATCATCTGTTAAGTCCGCTGTTTGCCACCTCACTTGTTCACGCCATGCATCAGAAGCTGATTGCTTTCCGTTTTGGTGACAATGTTAAAGCCATCTGGAAAGCGCGCCGCGAGAGAACCTGGCATCCCACTCCGTTGACGCTTTTCCCTGATTCAGCAGAAATACATTTCGGTGGCACCAAACCGCAAAACATTTCTTATCTTAACAGTGTCCGCGGCGGGCGTAGCTGGCTGCTTTCCTGTCAGCCGCCACAGTGGAGAAGGACAGAAAAGCCGCCGACGGCGTTGCGCTCCATTTTCACATCAGGTGGTCAGTTTGATCGGCGTGCGAACAGCACTGTTCAATTGCTTGTTTCTTTATTGGCAAGAACCGGTAATTACACCAACGTCCGTATTCGCGAAGCACGTGATGAATACATTGATGCGCTTATCGACCTGCTGTTTGTTGTGGCGTCGGAATTGCAGCGCGATACGTGGCAAAACTGGACAATCTTGTGCCCTCGATTAGCCAGTCATCAACAACTCTGGCTCGATCCCTGGCGCACAAAAACCGATGAAGCTTTTCGTCTCGAGCGGGATAAAGACGACTGGCAGGCTGGAGTCGCAGAGGATTTTGCCTTGTGGCTGAATACACGGTTGCGAAAAGGGTTGAAGGATATTGGAAAGGTGGAAGAGCGTGAGTGGCAAACCCGTGAACATTTACGCTCCAACCTCCGCGAAATGGAAAAAATTATCCAGGAGGCGCTGAAATGAGTTCACTGATCCTGCTTCGCCGTATCAGAGTCGAGAACGCCAACGCGATTGCTGGCCTGACTTACGGTTTTCCCGCCATTACTCATTTCCTGGGATTTTCCCATGCGCTGTCTCGCCGTCTGGTCGAAACGCACGAGCTACGCATTGATGGCTGTGCCGTGATCAGCCATGAGCACCAGATCCACGCGCACACGTCTGGCCGTGATTATCAGTTTGCCCTGACCCGCAATCCTCTTACCCGTGAAGCGAAAACGGCCTCCTTTAATGAAGAGGGGCGCATGCATATGACGGTTTCGCTGCTGCTCGAGTGTCACGGGGAAATCCCCAACGGTGAATACGGGCAGCGCGACCTCGCCGAGTTTCTGTCTCAGGTGTGCCCGACGCTCCGACTGGCGGGGGGAATCATCGTTGATATCCAGGATATTTCGGTTATGGCGATGCCTGCCAGCGCTCAGGAGATGGGTCGATTACAGTGGCAACTGATGCCGGGCTTTGCCCTGCGCGATCGCAGCGGCTGGCTGGGCGAACATCATCAAAGGCTTCTTGAAAACGACCCTAACGCCACGCTGCTTGACGCCTGGCTGGATTTTGCTGCTCTAAAAATACAGGCCGAAACGCCGGAAGACGGCAACATCCGCGAAGGTGAACCGGCCAACTGGCACGTTGTTCCCAAACCCAATCCCGGTTATCTGGTGCCATTAATGACCGGCTACCAGCGCATCTCTGAACTCTACGCTCCCGGCGTCGTAGCAAACGCGCGCGATGCGGAAACGCCCTTCGCGTTTACTGAAGCAGTGTATGGCGTGGGCGAATGGTGCGGCCTGCACCGGATTCGGTCACTGGAAGAAATTTTCTGGCGCTATCGCACGACAGAAACAGGCTACTACTGTCAGGGCGCGGGCGCGCCGGTGACATCTGAACATCTTAATTAAAAAGGACTTATCTATGGCAAAGGCTCCAACTGCCGTTAAAACGGCATCCGTACTGGCATTTGAACGTAAACTGGCAACTTCGGATGCGGTGATGTATTCAGGACGCTGGGAGGGAGAGAACTGGCAACCGATTCGGATTCAGGAAAAAGCGGTACGCGGCACCATTTCTAACCGTCTGAAAAATGCGCTTACCAACGATCCGGCGAAACTGGATGCTGAAATCCAGAAAGCGAACCTGCAGCGTGTAGATGTGGCGGCGCTGCCTGCCGATGCAGACACCCTGAAGGTGAAATTTACCCTGCGCGTGCTGGGTAACCTGGCGACGCCTTCTGTGTGTAATGACCGCGCCTATCAGGATGAACTTCAGCAGGTTATCGATGGCTATATCAGTGAACACGGTTTTGCCGAACTGGCTCGTCGATATGCAACCAATCTGGCGAACGGTCGTTTTTTATGGCGCAACCGCGTCGGCGCAGAAAAAATTATCGTGACCGTAACGGGCAGTAAGTCCTGGACGTTTGATGCGTACAATTATGTGCTGCGAGATTTTTCTGCCAGCGATGAGCAACTCATTACGCTGGCACAGGAAATCGAAAAAGGGCTGAGCGGTGAAGGTTTTGTGTTGCTGAATGTAGAGGCGCAGGTGCTGCTCGGTGCCGGGCAGGAGATCTTCCCGTCACAGGAACTGGTCCTGGACAGCAACAGCAGCAAGAGCCGTCTGTTGTATCAGGTAGACAGCGTTGCGGGCATGCACTCGCAGAAAATCGGGAATGCCATTCGAACTATCGATACCTGGCACCCTCAGGTAGACGCGCTGGGCGCTATCGCCGTTGAGCCGTACGGCTCAGTCACCAGTCGCGGTGTGGCTTGTCGTCAGCCGAAAGAGAAAATGGATTTCTACACCTTGCTGGATAACTGGGTGACGAAAGGTCAAAAGCCTGACGTTGAACAGCAGCATTACGTGATGGCCGTCCTGATCCGCGGCGGTGTCTTCGGTGAGAAGGGCGAGTAAGGAGTGATTATGGATCACTATCTTGAGATCCGCGTCCTGCCTGACCCGGAGTTCAGCGAGGAGATGCTGATGGCCGCGCTGATGGCTAAACTGCATCGTGCGTTGGGCCAGCGGGGGCAGGGCGATATTGGTATCAGCTTCCCTGCACATGGCATTAAGCCCGGCGCGGTGTTACGCCTGCACGGTACTCAAACGGCGTTAAGCGAACTCGAATCACTCCTATGGCGAAAAGGATTGAGCGACTACTGCATGTCCTCAGCCATCCAGCCCGTTCCGGTCGTCAACCAGTGGCGCTGCGTGAGCCGCGTCCAGGTGAAAAGCAGCGCGCAGAGGCTTATGCGACGTTCGGTGAAAAAAGGATGGCTAACGGAGGAGGAGGCGCAACAACGTCTTCTGACGATGCAGGAGGCGAGGACGGATTTGCCCTGGCTTAACCTGCGCAGTCTCTCAACGGGTCAGTCTTTTAAGCTCTTCATTCGCCATGGTGATTTGCTCTCTGCGCCTGTCTCCGGGATGTTTACGACCTACGGACTCAGCGCGGCGGCGACGGTTCCCTGGTTCTGAGAAGCATAACCGCATCCGCGTTCAGGGTGCGGTTTTTTCAGCCAGTCGGGTGTCAAAAATAAAGGGCAGCTGCTGAACTGAATTGAGCGCCGCGTGGAATGCCGGATGTAAGGGATTAAGGATGGCATTGTTTTCATAAGGAATGATGCAGGAAGGTAAGATGAGCGCGAGGGCACTGTTAGCCTGTAACCATCCGGTTCCCAGATCCATCGTTGATACCGGCGCCGGATTTTCCTGCCAGTCCTCGGGTAGCCATGCTTTATCCAGGTAATCAATCTGGTCATCCGGGATATCAATGCTGAAAAGCTGGTACTGATTCAACACGCTATCCTTTCGAACGTGCACCAAAATCTCCAGTGAGGCCAGTGAAATGGAGGTGGACACATAAACAGCTGGATGGCCTTTATGGTTCCACCGTCCGCCATACTGATTTGCACCACTTCCGCTCCACGCTTCGCTGGCATAGCGTCCCGTTACCAGTCGATAAAAAATCATGCGAATACGCCATGTTCGAGTCGACCAATCAGGTCGGTGACTTCCAGAGCACCGGTTTCCGTAGCGATAAGATCGACAGGCGCAACATTCCCAAGCCCGCGTACCGGTGCCTGCAGCCAGTTCCATGCCTCTTCTTTACTGCCAAAATAGTCGACGGCAGCATCCAGCACCCGAACGAAACGTGCCACGCGTTCGCTTTCATCCGGCGTCAGCGTCCGTCCCGCGCTTTTACGGCGGGCCACGTTACGTTCGTTAATCCCGGTGACGCGCAAAATGTCCGCTTTCGACATTGCCGTCCACTCATGAATGTTGTCGAGGACGCTGACGGGTAAGCCCTGATTGAGAAATTCAATCAGCCGCATACCCCTGTTTGCAGGTAAACCGGCGTACCGCCAAAGCGCGTTATCGGCAGGTTTCTGCGCGGGGATCCATGTTCTCATGTTACCTCCGGATTCATGTCATTTGTCATGTGTAAGTATAGCCATTTGTCAGGGGGAGTGAAATGAGTGTTTTGTATGCAGGAGGTGATGAGAAGAAGGCCGTTTGACCCTAATTTTTAGTGTATTTTTAATGTATTGATTTTAAATGAATATTTTGGTGGGTAAAAAAGAGGGTAAAAGAGGGGTTTTTAGCTTTTTTTGTATGAAAATCATGATGGTGTGGGGATATTATTCCAGTGCACTGCCGTACAGGCAGCTTAGAAACTTTTTTTTATGGGGATAAGCCTGGCCTTCCTGTGCACTGCCGTACAGGCAGCTTAGAAACTTCATGTACCATCCCTATGTAGACTTTTCGGGTGCACTGCCGTACAGGCAGCTTAGAAACTAACAACACCTCGACCAATAACCGCGTCAACTGTGCACTGCCGTACAGGCAGCTTAGAAAAGCTTCGCGGCCAGCACGCGATAACCCATGGAGTGCACTGCCGTACAGGCAGCTTAGAAATTTGACGTCACCAAAACACGCGACGACGTCAGGTGCACTGCCGTACAGGCAGCTTAGAAATGAAGGAGATAGAGAAGAATGGTTGAACCGAAGTGCACTGCCGTACAGGCAGCTTAGAAAAGACGCAGGCCGAGGCGGTTGGCGATTTCGTCGTGCACTGCCGTACAGGCAGCTTAGAAATCAGGGTAACCTTGCCGCTTTCGGCGTTTCTGGTGCACTGCCGCACAGGCAGCTTAGAAAATCATCTTGAGTGGCCCCCAGCGCTCAATCAGGTGCACTGCCGCACAGGCAGCTTAGAAATGGTAAATCTCTGGTATGCCGCCTTCACCGATGTGCACTGCCGTACAGGCAGCTTAGCAAAATAGAAAATAAGGTCTCATCCCCCTTACTCTCCACACTGTCTAACAGATAGCCCTAAAGCTGAAACGAACGGCCAAATAATTGTTCAAATAATCAACTGCACCACAAAAAAAATAAGGCCGGGAAAATCCCGGCCTTATTTAATATTCATCTGCCATTACAGGCGAAAACAATTAGCGACTACGGAAGACAATGCGGCCTTTGCTCAGGTCGTACGGGGTCAGTTCAACAGTCACTTTGTCGCCCGTCAAAATGCGGATGTAGTTTTTGCGCATTTTACCGGAGATGTGCGCAGTTACCACGTGACCGTTTTCCAGCTCTACGCGAAACATGGTATTAGGCAACGTATCAAGTACGGTACCCTGCATTTCAATATTGTCTTCTTTGGCCATCTAATCCTCTGGGGTATCACTACCAAGTTTTGAACCGGCAAGATAATGCCGAAATTCATCAATTAAGTAAAGAATTGCGCGATTAAAACGCAGCAAAACAGTTTCGGCGCATTGCCCAAGCGTCACGGTACAACCGAACAGGAAGCGCATTCGTAAAGGGGAGACAACAGGATAAACGTCAGGACGTTATCTGAAGCGAGGGTCCCAAACGGCGGCGGGGCAACAGGCAGAAGCTACTCTGCGGCATAATTATAACACCCTCACAAAAAATATGCGGAAAACATTTAGGCATTGGGCATAAAGAGCGTTCTCGGTATCCAGAAGTCGCGCGGGAGCTTCTCCTGACGGCTGGCATCCAGCTGTTCGATGTACTGGCGTCGTGGAATTTCAACGGCACCCAGGGAGGCGGTATGCTCGTTGAGCACCTGACAATCGATCAGGCGTCCGCCGCGCTGGGCAAACGCCTCGCAGAAGACCAGCAGCGCGGTTTTCGAGGCGTTAACCGCACGAGAGAACATCGACTCGCCGCAAAACAGCGTCCCTTGCGCCACGCCGTACATGCCGCCGACGAGCGCTCCGCCTTGCCACACCTCGATGGAGTGGGCGTAGCCAAGCTCATGAAGCTGGTGGTAGGCGGTAATGATATCGCGGGTTATCCATGTCCCTTCATAGCGGTCTTCGGCACAGCCTTCAATAACCTGACCAAAGGCGTGATTGAGGGTGACGCGGTAGGGTGATTTCGCATGGAAACGCCTCATGCTGCGGCTCGCGTGAAACTGCGCTGGCCACAGCACGGCACGCGGATCGGGGGACCACCATAAAATCGGATCGCCGGGAGAAAACCAGGGGAAAATACCGCGCTGATACGCCATTAATAATCGAGCGGGACTGAGGTCACCGCCAAGGGCCAGCAGCCCGTTGGGCTCACGCAGCGCCCCTTCCGGAGAAGGGAACGCGATGTTATGACGAGAAAGCTGGACCAGGCGCATGACAGCAAAACTCCAGTACGCGAGTGAGGACGCTACAAATATAGTCTACAGACGCTGTTTAAACTGGTAGTAGCGACCTTGTTTCGCCAACAGCTCTGCGTGACTACCTTGCTCAATAATGTGTCCGTTGTCCATCACAATTATCCGATCAAAACTCGCCAGTCCACGCAGGCGGTGTGTGACCATCAGCACGGTTTTGCCGGTCATGACATTTGCTAGTAAATCAATGATTTGGCTTTCGGTTGTGGCGTCCAGTCCTTCGGTGGGCTCGTCGAGCAGCATCAGCGGCGCATCGTGCAGTAGCGCGCGCGCAATGGCCAGACGGCGCAGCTCACCGCCGGAGAGCTGACGGCCGCCTTCGCCCAGCCAGCTGTTCAGCCCCTCGTCCTCAAGCAGTTTTTGCAGTCCGACCTGCTCCAGCACGGCGCGAAGCGCATCATCAGAGGCCTCTGGCGCGGCCAGCAGCAGGTTATCGCGCAGGGTGGCGCTAAACAGATGCACGCGCTGTGGAACGACGCTCACGGTCTTGCGCAGGGCCTGCTCGCTGAAATCGGTCAGCAACGTGTTATTAAAACGAATCTGACCGCGCTGCGGATCCCAGGCGCGGGTCAGCAACTGCAGCAGCGTCGATTTACCGCAGCCGGTACGGCCGAGGATCGCTATCCGCTGTCCTGCGTTAACAGAAAGGTTGATACCGTCCAGCGCGTTCTGCGCCTGTTTGTCATAGGCAAAGGTGACATCTTCAAGCGTCAGCGCAACCTGCTCTGGTACCGCGGTTTGCCCGGCACTGAACGTGACTTCAGGCTCCTGTTCGGCAATCTGGGTGATGCGCAGGGCAGAGGCGATCACCTGACCCAGATGCTGGAAGGCGCCCGTCACCGGGGCCAGCGCCTCAAACGCCGCCAGCGCGCAGAAGACGAAAAGGGCAATAAGAGGACCCGGCTGTGAATTCCCGCCGACATCGCCGGAGGCCAGCCACAGCATGGCAATCACCGCCACGCCGCCGATTAACATCATCAGCGCCTGAGAGAAGGCCGTCAGCTCCGACTGGCGGCGCTGGGCCTCATGCCAGTTAAGCTCCGTACTTTCCATGCGGGCGCGATAGCGCTTGCTGGCGCCAAAAATCGTCAGCTCTGCCTGCCCCTGAAGCCAGGAGGTGAGCTGCTGGCGGTAATCCCCGCGCAGGCGCGTCAGGTTTTCCCCGGTGGATTTTCCGGCGCGGTAAAACAGCGGCGGCAGAACGATCAGCGTTAACAGCATGATCCCGCCCAGCGTCAGCGCAACGGGAACATCCAGAACAGACAGCCCCAGCGTGACCACCACAATCACCACAAACGCGCCCACGATCGGGGAAATCACGCGCAGGTACAGGTGATCCAGCGTGTCGACATCCGCGACGACACGGTTAAGGAGCTCACCCTGACGAAAACGCGCCAGCCCGGCAGGGGAGAGGGGCAGCAGTTTGCTGAAGGTGTAGATGCGCAGGTGCTGCAGCACGCGGAAAGTGGCGTCGTGGCTGACCAGCCGTTCGAAATAGCGTCCGGCAGTACGGGTGATGGCGGTACCGCGAACACCGGCAGCCGGGAGCATATAGTTGAAGCTGTATAAACCGGCAAAGCCCGCGACGGCCGAGGCCGACAGGAACCAGCCGGAAAGCGTGAGCAGACCAATGCTGGCGAGCAGCGTGATAATCGCCAGCACAATCCCCAGCGTCAGCATCCATTTGTGGCGTTTATAGAGCGCAAGATAAGGCAGCAGAGCACGCATCAGATGTCCTCCTGACGGTTCGCCAGCAGGGCGGCAAACGGTCCCTGCGCGGCAACGAGAGAGGCGTAATCGCCTTGCTCAACAATACGGCCATTCTCCATGACCCAGATCTGGTCCCAGTCGGCAATGCCTTCCAGCTGATGGGTGACCATCAGGGTGGTTTGCTGCCGGGAGGCGGCGTTCAGGGCCTCCATTACGCGCTGTTCGCTGTGGGCATCCAGGCTGGCGGCAGGCTCATCCAGCAGCATCAGCTGGCATGGGTTAAGCAGCGCGCGGGCAACCGCCACACGCTGCGCCTGTCCGACCGATAGCCCGGCGGACTGGTCGCCGACCACGGAATCAACCCCTTGCGGAAGCAGCGGCAGAAACTCGCTGACCCAGGCACGGTCAAGAACCGATTGCAGTTCATCTTCACGCGCTTCCGGGCGCGCCAGAAGCACATTTTCACGCAGCGTAGCGGCGGGAAGCTGCGGGTTTTGGCCCACCCAGCTGAGCTGTTTACGCCAGGCGTCTGGATCGAGGTTGCGCAGTTCGGTTTTGTTGATCCGCAGTGAACCCGTGTAGGCCATAAAACCGGATAGCGCATTCAGCAGCGAGCTTTTCCCGGAACCGCTGGTGCCGACGAGCACCACGCGTTGTCCGGCAGGCAAGGTAAAGGTCAGCGGACCCGCGAGCACTTTGCCTTCCGGTGACAGAATGGAAAAGTCCTGCGCTTCAATGGTCACGGGCTCTTTAGCATTCAGCGTCACATCACCCCGCTCCGGGTGTGCCAGCGGCGTTTCCAGGAACGTTTTCAGGCTATCGGCTGCACCAACCGCCTGCGCTTTGGCGTGATAGAAGGTCCCCAGATCGCGAAGCGGCTGGAAAAACTCCGGGGCCAGGATCAGGGCCAGGAACCCGGCAGAAAGGGTCACCGCCGTGCCGTAATGGCCGAAATCCAGCGCGCCAAGGTAGGAGAAGCCAAAGTAGACCGCCACGAGGGCAATCGACAGTGAGGTAAAGAATTCCAGTACGCCGGAAGATAAGAAGGCGAGGCGTAACACTTCCATGGTGCGCTGACGGAAGTCCTGCGATGCCTGGCGAATATTTTCGGTTTCCGCTTCACCGCGGCCAAAAATGCGTAACGTCTCCATGCCGCGAAGACGATCGAGGAAATGGCCACTCAGGCGACCTAACGCCAGGAAGTTACGGCGGTTGGCATCCGCGGCCCCCATGCCGACCAGCGCCATAAACAGCGGGATCAGCGGGGCGGTGCCCATCAGAATTAACGCAGCCATCCAGTTAACCGGGAAGATGGCGATGACGATCAGCAGCGGAACGAAGACGGCAAGGGCCATCTGCGGCAGATAGCGCGCATAGTAGTCGTGCATATCGTCAATCTGCTCAAGGATCAGCGTCGCCCAGCTACCGGCCGGTTTACCCTGGATCCACGCGGGCCCGGCTTCCTGAAGGCGATCCAGCACCTGACGACGGATCTCGTAGCGGATGTGCTGTCCGGCGTGAAAACCGACGCGCTCACGCAGCCATACCACCCAGGCGCGCAGGATAAAAATCAGGATCAGGACAATAAAGGGCAGCAACAGCGCTTCGCGCGGGATGTTCTCCATGATCATGTGATTAAGAATGCGGGCCAGCAGCCATGCCTGGGCAACAATCAACAGGCCGCTAACGAATCCCAGGAGACGGGAAATCGTAAGCCAGCGGCGGGAAATAACGCTTTGCTGTTTCAGCCAGCGTGTTAACTCTTGTTGACGGGTTTTTTCCATTGCGTACTTTGCAGGTGACGTTATTAGAAATTGGGCAGCGCAATGTTACAACGGGGAGACAATAAAGGCGACTTATCGCCGCCTTTATTTACGTTTGTTACTGACTTGTAAAGATTATTTACCTTGTTCAGCCAGTCCATCGAGGTAGCGTTCAGCGTCCAGCGCGGCCATACAGCCGGTGCCCGCAGAGGTAATCGCCTGACGATAAATGTGGTCCATCACGTCGCCAGCCGCGAACACGCCCGGGATGCTGGTCTGGGTCGCGTTACCGTGAATGCCGGACTGCACTTTGATGTAGCCGTTTTCCAGCTCCAGCTGACCGTCAAAGATCGCGGTGTTCGGGCTGTGACCGATCGCCACAAACAGACCCGCCACTTCAAGCGTTTCGACGTTGTCGGTGTTCTGGGTATCGCGGATACGCAGACCGGCAACGCCCATCTGATCGCCCGTCACCTCTTCCAGGGTACGGTTGGTGTGCAGCACGATGTTGCCGCTTGCCACTTTATCCATCAGACGTTTGATCAGGATCTTCTCCGCGCGGAAGGTTTCGCGACGGTGGATCAGGTGCACCTCTGAGGCAATGTTCGCCAGGTAGAGCGCTTCTTCCACTGCGGTGTTGCCGCCGCCGATAACCGCGACTTTCTGATTGCGGTAGAAGAAACCGTCACAGGTTGCGCAGGCAGAAACGCCGCGGCCTTTGAACGCTTCTTCGGATGGCAGACCGAGGTAACGGGCAGAGGCACCGGTGGCGATGATCAGCGCGTCACAGGTGTATTCGCCGCTGTCGCCCGTCAGGCGGAACGGACGGTTCTGCAGATCGACCTTATTGATGTGGTCGAACAGAATTTCGGTTTCGAATTTGGCGGCATGCTCGTGCATACGTTCCATCAGCAGCGGCCCGGTCAGGTCGTTCGGGTCCCCTGGCCAGTTTTCCACTTCGGTGGTGGTGGTCAGCTGACCGCCTTTTTCCATACCGGTGATGAGTACCGGGTGCAGGTTAGCGCGTGCAGCATAGACCGCTGCGGTATATCCCGCAGGTCCAGAACCAAGGATTAGCAGCTTACTGTGTTTGGCCGTGCCCATGAGATCCCCATTGTTGTTGGCAGACATTTGGCTGGATTGTAGGGAATTTGTTGCCGTAAAAAAAGAGCGCAGCAATTTTGATATCAATCTGTGTAATAGCCACGGACGATGAATGAGGCGCTATAACATCACGCTTTCTCCTGAAAATCGCTCGTTTGTAAGGCAATAAAATGAGGATTAATACCCTGCCGTAATGAATATCCGGCATGTTGTACTAAAAAACGATGTTTTGCTTTGACAATCCCCTGCGCTTTTGCGAAAACATTCAAGGAAGAAAAAAAACCGCGTTAACCGTATGCCGCATAGGCATGCACGTAAATGCCATTTTTACCGTGTCAGTGAAATCTACGCATGGCGTGGACAGACGCCATACGTGATGTCGGTGACTGCCTTCGGGCAACGGTCTTCTTACCAACAGAACCCGAATCCGCATCGCGTCTAATACATAATCAGGCGATGTGATGACTAACGGGTACAGGCTCTGAACAGTGATGTGCACAGGGTCCAGGCAGGAGTAGGGAAGGAATACAGAGAGACAATAATAATGGTAGATAGCAAGAAGCGCCCTGGCAAAGATCTCGACCGTATCGATCGTAACATTCTTAATGAATTGCAAAAGGATGGGCGTATTTCCAACGTCGAGCTTTCAAAACGTGTGGGACTTTCCCCGACGCCGTGCCTTGAGCGTGTGCGCCGACTGGAAAGACAGGGTTTTATTCAGGGCTATACGGCTCTGCTGAACCCGCATTATCTGGATGCCTCACTTCTGGTATTTGTTGAGATTACTCTGAATCGTGGTGCGCCGGATGTGTTTGAGCAATTTAACGCCGCTGTACAAAAACTTGAAGAAATTCAAGAGTGTCACCTGGTGTCCGGTGATTTCGACTACCTGTTGAAAACCCGTGTGCCTGATATGTCCGCCTACCGTAAGCTGCTGGGGGAAACCCTGCTGCGTCTGCCAGGCGTGAACGACACCCGTACATATGTGGTGATGGAAGAGGTCAAACAGAGCAATCGTCTGGTTATTAAGACGCGCTAACACGGAACAGGTGCAAAATCAGCGTAGTTTGATTACACTCCTGTTAATCCATACAGCAACAGTGCCGGGGAGTCCCGGCGCTGTTGTCCGTTTTAGCAAACAGGCAGGATATGCCTGATACCTGGAGAGCCTTTTTTGAGCCAGGAATACACTGAAGACAAAGAAGTCACACTATCGAAGCTAAGCAGCGGACGTCGTCTCCTCGAGGCTTTGCTGATTGTTATTGCCCTTTTTGCCGTCTGGCTGATGGCAGCCTTACTCAGTTTCAACCCCTCAGATCCCAGCTGGTCACAAACGGCATGGCATGAGCCTATCCATAATTTAGGCGGTGTCCCCGGTGCCTGGCTTGCGGACACGCTGTTCTTCATTTTCGGTGTGATGGCCTACACCCTTCCCGTCATTATCATTGGCGGATGCTGGTTTGCGTGGCGTCATCGTCAGAACGATGATTACATCGACTATTTCGCCGTGTCGCTGCGCCTGATTGGCGCGCTGGCCCTGATCCTCACCTCGTGCGGGCTGGCAGCGATAAATGCGGATGATATCTGGTACTTCGCCTCGGGCGGGGTGATCGGCAGCTTACTCAGTTCTGCGCTACAGCCGATGCTGCACAGCAGCGGCGGCACGCTGGCGCTGCTGTGCATCTGGGCGGCCGGGCTGACGTTATTTACAGGCTGGTCCTGGGTGAGCATTGCCGAGAAAATCGGCAGTTTTATCCTCACCATTCTGACCTTCGCCAGCAACCGTACCCGTCGTGACGATACGTGGGTTGATGAAGACGAGTACGAAGATGAAGAGGAAGATGACGCGCCTGTGCAGCGTCGCGAGTCTCGTCGTGCGCGTATTCTGCGCGGCGCGCTGGCACGTCGTCAGCGTGTTGCTGAGAAATTTGCCAACCCGCTAGGCCGTAAAACCGATGCGGCGCTCTTCTCCGGAAAACGCATGGATGAAGACGAGCAGGTTGAATACCGCGCGGCGGGTGCCGCCGTCGATCCTGACGATGTTCTCTTCTCCGGCAACCGCGCGATGCCGGGTGATTTTGACGAATACGATCCGCTGTTAAACGGCCAGTCTGTTACCGAACCGGTTGCGGCAGCCGCAGCCGCGACGACCGCTGCGCAGGCTTATGCCGCGCCTGTTGAAGCGGTAACGCCATCTGCTCCGGTTTCGCCGCCGGAATCCGTTATTCAGCAGCCGCAGGTTGACTGGCAGACTGCGCCCGGCGTTCACACGCCGGAGCCTGTTATCGCGCCTGAACCTGAAAGCTATATCCCTGTGCAGCAGGAGCAGTGGCAGCAGCCTTATCAGCCGCCGCAGCCTGCGTATGAACCGCAGGATTACCCGCACTACGAACAGCCTGTGGCCCAACCTTATCAGGAGTATGTGCCTGAACCGGTTGAACCTGTGCAGCCTTATGTAGAGCCGCAGCCTGAACCTGAAATCGTGGAAGAGGTAAAACCCTCTCGTCCACCAATGTACTATTTTGAAGAAGTTGAAGAGCGTCGTGCGCGTGAACGCGAGCAGCTGGCGGCCTGGTACCAGCCAGTGCCTGAACCGGTGCAGGAGCCGGTGACGAAAGCGCCTTCTGTTTCCGTTCCACCGGTCGCCCCTACGCCTGCTGTCGCACCCGTAGCGGAAAGCGTGAAGCAGGCTACCGCGGCTGCCGCCGTGGCGGCACCTGTCTTTAGCCTGGCAACCGGGGGCGCGCCGCGTCCTCAGGTGAAGGAGGGGATTGGTCCGCAACTGCCTCGTCCTAACCGCGTTCGCGTTCCGACTCGTCGAGAGCTTGCCTCGTATGGTATCAAGCTGCCTTCCCAACGTATGGCCGAAGAGAAAGCGCGCGAGCCTGAGTACGAAGATGACGCTGATGAAATGCAGCAGGACGAGCTGGCCCGTCAGTTCGCTGCGCAGCAGAATCAACGCTACGGTGAAGAATACCAGCATGATGAACCGCTGCTGGAAGACGAAGAGGACGCGGCTGAAGCAGAACTGGCGCGCCAGTTTGCCGCCACCCAGCAGCAGCGCTATTCCGGTGAACAACCGGCGGGGGCAAATCCGTTCTCGCTGTCTGATTTTGAATTCTCGCCGATGAAGGATCTGGTGGATGATGGCCCGAGCGAGCCTTTATTCACCCCGAGCGTGATGCCGGAAGCAGAGCCTGTGCGCCAGCAGCCAGCACCACAGGCCTACGCGCAGCCGCATCAACCTGTTCAGCAGCCGTATGCCAAACCGCCGCAGCCGCCGCAGTTCCAGCAGCCTGCGCCTCAGCAGCAGGAAAGCCTGATTCACCCGCTGCTGATGCGTAACGGTGACAGCCGTCCGCTGCAGCGTCCAAGCACGCCGCTGCCGTCTCTGGATCTGTTAACGCCGCCGCCGTCAGAAGTGGAGCCGGTCGATACCTTCGCGCTCGAACAAATGGCGCGTCTGGTCGAAGCCCGTCTGGCTGACTTCCGCATCAAGGCGGACGTGGTGAACTACTCGCCGGGTCCTGTTATCACCCGTTTTGAACTGAACCTGGCGCCTGGCGTAAAAGCCGCGCGTATTTCCAACCTGTCCCGCGATCTGGCGCGTTCTCTCTCGACCGTTGCGGTGCGTGTGGTGGAAGTGATCCCAGGCAAACCTTACGTTGGGCTTGAGCTGCCGAACAAGAAACGTCAGACCGTCTACCTGCGTGAAGTGCTGGATAACACCAAATTCCGCGATAACCCATCCCCGCTGACCGTGGTGCTGGGTAAAGATATCGCGGGCGATCCGGTGGTGGCCGATCTCGCCAAAATGCCTCACCTGCTTGTCGCGGGTACTACCGGCTCCGGTAAGTCCGTCGGTGTGAACGCCATGATCCTCAGCATGCTTTATAAAGCGCAGCCGGAAGATGTGCGTTTCATCATGATCGACCCGAAAATGCTCGAACTGTCGGTTTACGAAGGCATCCCGCATCTGCTGACCGAAGTGGTCACCGACATGAAGGACGCTGCCAACGCCCTGCGCTGGAGCGTCAATGAGATGGAACGCCGCTACAAGCTGATGTCTGCGCTGGGCGTGCGTAACCTGGCTGGTTATAACGAGAAAATCGCTCAGGCGGTGCGCATGGGACGTCCGATCCCGGATCCTTACTGGAAGCCGGGAGACAGCATGGATGCCCAGCATCCGGTCCTGGAAAAGCTGCCTTATATCGTCGTACTGGTCGATGAGTTCGCTGACCTGATGATGACCGTCGGTAAGAAAGTGGAAGAGCTGATTGCCCGTCTGGCGCAGAAAGCGCGTGCGGCCGGTATTCACCTTGTGCTGGCAACCCAGCGTCCTTCCGTGGACGTTATCACCGGTCTGATTAAAGCGAACATTCCGACGCGCATCGCCTTTACCGTATCCAGTAAAATTGACTCCCGTACCATTCTTGATCAGGGTGGGGCAGAGTCGCTGCTGGGTATGGGTGACATGCTCTATTCCGGCCCGAACTCCACCTCTCCGGTGCGTGTCCACGGTGCGTTCGTCCGCGATGAGGAAGTACACGCCGTTGTGCAGGACTGGAAAGCGCGCGGTCGTCCACAATATGTTGACGGCATTACCAGCGATACGGAAAGCGAAGGCGGCGGCGGTGGCTTCGACGGCGGCGAAGAGCTGGATCCGTTATTCGATCAGGCGGTTAACTTCGTTACCGAAAAGCGCAAAGCGTCCATCTCTGGCGTGCAGCGCCAGTTCCGCATTGGCTATAACCGCGCAGCGCGTATCATCGAGCAGATGGAAGCGCAGGGCATTGTGAGCGAGCAGGGGCATAACGGTAACCGTGAGGTGCTGGCGCCGCCGCCGTTTGATTAACCTTCTGCGATTGCAAAGAAGGGTAAATCAGCCAAAATTAAGCATTTTCTTCTGTCGCCTGCCTTCGGGCAGGTCCAGAATAGAAGACGGAAACCCCATACCGGGAAGACGTATTTTAAGGAATAACAATGAAAAAAATCGCCATCGCCTGTGCATTACTCACCAGTTTTGTCGCCAGCAGCGTCTGGGCTGATGCAGCCAGCGACCTTAAAAGCCGACTGGATAAAGTAAGCAGCTTCCACGCCAGCTTCACGCAAAAAGTGACTGACGGCAGCGGCAACGCGGTGCAGGAAGGCCAGGGAGATTTGTGGGTAAAACGCCCAAATCTTTTTAACTGGCACATGACCCAGCCGGATGAAAGCATCCTGGTGTCTGACGGCAAAACCTTATGGTTCTTCAACCCGTTCGTTGAGCAGGCAACGGCGACCTGGCTGAAAGATGCCACCAGCAATACGCCGTTTATGCTGATTGCCCGTAACCAGTCCAGCGACTGGCAGCAGTACAATATTAAACAGACGGGTGACGAGTTTGTCCTGACGCCGAAAGGCAGCAACGGCAACCTGAAGCAGTTCACCATTAACGTAAGCACCAACGGTACCATTAATCAGTTCGGCGCGGTTGAGCAGGACGATCAGCGCAGCAGCTATCAGCTTAAATCTCAGCAGAACGGCGCCGTTGATGCATCGAAATTCACCTTTACCCCGCCGCAGGGCGTAACGGTGGACGATCAACGCAATAAGTAAGAGGCGTGAGTGGGCAATCTGTCGCTCGATTTTTCAGATAACGCGTTTCAACCTCTGGCCGCTCGTATGCGGCCAGAAAATTTAGCGCAGTACATCGGCCAGCAGCACCTGCTGGCTGCCGGTAAGCCATTGCCGCGCGCCATTGAGGCCGGGCATCTTCACTCCATGATCCTCTGGGGACCTCCTGGCACCGGCAAGACCACGCTTGCAGAAGTGATCGCCCGCTATGCCAACGCGGACGTTGAACGCATCTCGGCGGTCACCTCCGGCGTGAAGGAGATACGTGAGGCGATCGAGCGCGCGCGACAGAACCGTAATGCCGGGCGGCGCACCATTCTCTTCGTGGACGAAGTCCACCGCTTCAACAAGAGCCAGCAGGATGCCTTCCTGCCGCACATTGAAGACGGCACGATCTTCTTCATCGGCGCGACCACCGAAAACCCGTCGTTTGAACTGAACTCGGCGCTGCTGTCCCGCGCGCGCGTTTACCTGCTCAAATCGCTGACCACCGAGGATATCGAAAAGGTGCTTACCCAGGCGATGGACGACAAAGCGCGCGGCTACGGCGGGCAGGATATCGTTCTGCCTGACGACACGCGTCGTGCGATTGCCGAGCTGGTCAACGGCGATGCGCGTCGGGCGCTGAATACGCTGGAAATGATGGCCGATATGGCCGAAGTCGACGATGCCGGTAAGCGAGTGCTAAAACCGGAGTTGCTCACCGAAATAGCCGGTGAACGCAGTGCGCGCTTCGATAATAAAGGTGACCGTTTTTACGATTTGATTTCGGCGCTGCATAAGTCCGTGCGCGGCAGCGCGCCGGATGCGGCGCTGTACTGGTATGCGCGCATTATCACAGCGGGCGGCGATCCGCTATACGTCGCGCGCCGCTGTCTGGCGATTGCGTCAGAAGATGTCGGCAATGCCGACCCTCGCGCCATGCAGGTCGCGCTATCGGCCTGGGACTGCTTCACCCGGGTTGGACCCGCAGAAGGCGAACGTGCCATTGCACAGGCGATTGTCTATCTGGCCTGCGCGCCGAAAAGCAATGCGGTTTATACCGCGTTCAAAGCGGCGATGTCCGACGCGCGCGAACGCCCGGACTACGACGTGCCGGTTCATCTGCGTAACGCGCCGACCAAACTGATGAAAGAGATGGGTTACGGGCAGGAGTATCGCTACGCTCACGACGAACCCAATGCCTACGCTGCCGGGGAGGAATATTTCCCGCTGGAGATGGCACAAACGCGCTATTATCACCCCACAAACAGAGGTCTTGAAGGCAAGATTGGTGAAAAGCTCACCTGGCTCGCCGGACAGGATCAAAATAGCCCTATAAAACGCTACCGTTAGTTCAATCGTTGCGGTAATGTTGGCAATGTATCCTTGTGGCCGCAGGCTGTGGCCACATTTTCCTATTTTAATTCGATAAGCACAGGATAAGCATGCTCGATCCCAATCTGCTGCGTAATGAGCCAGACGCAGTCGCTGAAAAACTGGCACGCCGGGGCTTTAAGCTGGATGTAGATAAGCTGCGCGCTCTTGAAGAGCGTCGTAAAGTTCTGCAGGTACAAACGGAAAATCTGCAGGCAGAGCGTAACTCGCGATCGAAATCCATCGGCCAGGCGAAAGCGCGCGGGGAAGATATTGAGCCATTACGCCTGGAAGTGAACAAACTGGGTGAAGAACTGGATCAGGCGAAAGCTGAACTGGATGTTCTTCAGGCCGAAATTCGTGATATTGCCCTGGCTATCCCGAATATTCCTGACGACAGCGTGCCTGTCGGCAAAGACGAAAACGACAACGTTGAAGTGAAACGCTGGGGTATGCCTCGTGAGTTTGACTTCGAAGTGCGCGATCACGTGACGCTGGGCGAAATGCACGCGGGCCTGGACTTTGCGGCAGCGGTGAAGCTGACCGGTTCTCGCTTCGTGGTGATGAAAGGTCAGATTGCCCATCTGCACCGCGCGCTGGCGCAGTTCATGCTGGATCTGCACACCGAGCAGCACGGCTATAGCGAAACCTACGTGCCGTATCTGGTCAATCACGATACGCTGTACGGTACGGGCCAGCTGCCGAAGTTTGCCGGCGATCTGTTCCATACCCGCCCGCTGGACGAGGAAGCCGACAGCAGCAACTACGCGCTGATCCCAACCGCTGAAGTGCCGCTGACCAACCTCGTGCGTGATGAGATCATCGACGAAGACGACCTGCCAATTAAGCTGACGGCACATTCACCGTGCTTCCGTTCTGAAGCTGGGTCTTACGGTCGCGACACGCGCGGCCTGATCCGTATGCACCAGTTCGACAAAGTTGAGATGGTGCAGATCGTCCGTCCTGAAGAATCTATGGACGCGCTGGAAGAGATGACCGGCCACGCTGAGAAAGTGCTGGAGCTGCTGGGTCTGCCGTACCGCCGTATGGCCCTGTGTACCGGTGATATGGGCTTTGGCGCCTGCAAGACTTTCGATCTGGAAGTGTGGGTACCTGCGCAGAACACCTACCGTGAAATCTCCTCCTGCTCTAACGTCTGGGATTTCCAGGCGCGCCGCATGCAGGCACGCTGCCGCAGCAAATCTGACAAGAAAACCCGTCTGGTGCATACCCTGAACGGTTCTGGTCTGGCTGTAGGTCGTACCCTGGTTGCCGTGCTGGAAAACTACCAGCAGGCAGACGGTCGCATTGAGATCCCGGAAGTGCTGCGTCCGTACATGAAAGGCCAGCAGTACATCGGCTAATAATTTGTCTTAAAACAAAAAAGCGCCTCAGGGCGCTTTTTTTATGCCTTTGATTTGATACGAAGCAATAACCTCTCCCTCTAAAGTAGTAATACTCCTCCGAATGAAAGTCAGCATAAAAAGCTGATAACCAAGAAATTCGTTATATATAAAACTACATAGCGGTTCGCGCCGCCTTTCTTTTCTTTGTGAGCAACCAAAGTGAGTCTCTATGAAAATCAACGCGCCTGAAGCATTAATGGCTGCCGAGGTCACTCGCCGTGGGTTGATGAAAACCACGGCAATTGGCGGACTGGCCGTAGCCAGTAGTGCCTTCACGCTCCCTTTTACCCGACTGGCGTCGGCGGCAGATGCACTGTCCCCGGCCACCACGCCGGAAAAAGTGGTGTGGAGTGCCTGTACCGTAAACTGCGGTAGCCGTTGTCCGCTGCGTATGCATGTGGTGGATGGTGAAATTAAATATGTCGAAACCGACAATACCGGGGACGATAACTACGAAGGGTTACATCAGGTTCGTGCGTGTTTGCGTGGTCGCTCAATGCGTCGTCGCGTCTATAACCCGGACCGCCTGAAATATCCAATGAAGCGCGTCGGTAAGCGTGGGGAAGGGAAATTCGAGCGTATTAGCTGGGATGAAGCCTACGACATTATCGCCACCAATATGCAGCGCCTTATCAAAGAGTACGGCAACGAGTCCATCTACCTGAACTACGGCACCGGGACGCTAGGCGGCACGCTGACCCGCTCCTGGCCGCCGGGCAAAACGCTGGTGGCGCGCCTGATGAACTGCTGCGGCGGTTATCTCAATCACTATGGCGACTACTCTTCCGCGCAGATCGCTGCTGGGCTGAACTACACTTACGGCGGCTGGGCGGACGGCAACAGTCCGTCCGATATCGAAAACAGCAAGCTGGTCGTGCTGTTTGGTAACAACCCGGGCGAAACCCGTATGAGCGGCGGTGGGGTAACCTACTACCTCGAACAGGCCCGCGCCAAATCGAATGCCCGCATGATCATCATCGATCCGCGCTACACCGACACCGGTGCCGGACGTGAAGACGAGTGGATCCCAATCCGTCCGGGCACCGATGCGGCATTGGTTTCAGCGCTGGCATGGGTGATGATCACCGAAAACCTCGTCGATCAACCTTTCCTGGATAAATACTGCGTCGGCTATGACGAGAAAACCCTGCCAGCCAGCGCGCCTGCTAACGGGCATTACAAAGCCTACATTCTCGGTGAGGGCAGCGATGGCGTGGCGAAAACGCCAGAGTGGGCGTCCACCATCACCGGGATTCCGGTGGAGCGTATCGTTCAGCTGGCGCGTGAGATTGGTTCAGCCAAACCGGCCTACATTAGCCAGGGCTGGGGCCCGCAGCGTCATGCGAACGGCGAAATCGCGACCCGTGCCATCTCTATGCTCTCCATTCTGACGGGTAACGTGGGCATTCACGGCGGTAACACCGGCGCGCGTGAAGGCTCGTATGAAGTGCCGTTTGAACGTATGCCGACGCTGGATAACCCTGTTCAGACCAGCATCTCCATGTTTATGTGGACCGATGCGATCGAACGTGGCCCGGAAATGACCGCACTGCGCGACGGCGTGCGCGGCAAAGACAAGCTGGATGTGCCGATCAAGATGATCTGGAACTATGCCGGTAACTGTCTCATTAACCAGCACTCTGAAATCAACCGCACCCATGAAATCCTGCAGGATGATAAGAAGTGCGAGATGATTGTAGTGATCGACTGCCACATGACCTCCTCGGCGAAATATGCCGATATCCTGCTGCCGGACTGTACCGCCTCTGAGCAGATGGATTTCGCCCTGGACGCCTCCTGCGGCAACATGTCCTACGTGATCTTTACCGATCAGGCCATTAAACCGCGCTTCGAGTGCAAAACCATCTATGAGATGACCTCTGAGCTGGCGAAACGTCTTGGCGTTGAGCAGCAGTTTACCGAGGGACGTACTCAGGAAGGGTGGATGCGCCATCTGCATGAACTTTCCCGTAAGGCGATCCCTGACCTGCCGGATTTCGATACCTTCCGCAAGCAGGGTATGTACAAACAGCGCGATCCGGAAGGGCACCACGTGGCGTACAAAGCGTTCCGTGAAGATCCGCAGGCGAACCCGCTGACCACGCCGTCGGGCAAAATCGAAATCTACTCCGAAGAGCTGGCAAAAATCGCGTCGACCTGGGAGCTGCCGGAAGGGGACGTTATCGATCCGCTGCCGATCTACACGCCTGGTTTCGAAAACTACAACGATCCGCTGACGGCGAAATTCCCGCTGCAGCTGACCGGTTTCCACTACAAAGCGCGCGTGCACTCTACCTACGGCAACGTCGACGTACTGAAGGCCGCCTGCCGTCAGGAGATGTGGATCAACCCGATGGATGCCAAATCACGCGGCATCAGCAATGGCGATCGCGTACGCATCTTCAACGGTCGCGGCGAGGTGCACATTGAAGCTAAGGTGACGCCGCGTATGATGCCTGGCGTGGTGGCGCTGGGGGAAGGGTCCTGGTACAGCCCCGATGCCAACCGCATCGACCAGGCGGGCAGTATTAACGTGCTGACCACGCAGCGTCCCTCGCCGCTGGCGAAGGGCAACCCATCCCACACAAACCTTGTCCAGGTTGAAAAGGTTTAAGGAGTAGCCGATGACAACCCAGTATGGATTTTTTATTGATTCCAGCCGTTGCACCGGGTGCAAAACCTGCGAGCTGGCCTGTAAAGATTACAAAGACCTGACTCCGGACGTGAGCTTCCGCCGTATTTACGAGTACGCCGGTGGCGACTGGCAGGAAGATAACGGCGTCTGGCATCAGAACGTCTTTGCGTATTACCTGTCGATTGCCTGCAACCACTGTGAAGATCCGGCCTGTACCAAGGTCTGCCCGAGCGGGGCGATGCACAAGCGTGAAGACGGTTTTGTGGTGGTGGACGAAGATGTCTGCATCGGCTGTCGGTACTGCCACATGGCGTGCCCGTACGGCGCGCCTCAGTACAACGCCGCCAAAGGTCATATGACCAAATGCGACGGTTGCCACACCCGCGTGGCGGATGGCAAAAAGCCGATTTGCGTCGAGTCCTGTCCGCTGCGCGCGCTGGACTTCGGCCCTATTGAAGAGCTGCGTCAAAAACACGGTCAGCTTGCCGCAGTGGCACCGCTGCCGTCTGCGCACTTCACGAAGCCGAGCATTGTGATTAAACCTAACGCCAACAGCCGTCCTACAGGTGACACCACCGGCTACCTGGCAAATCCGAAGGAGGTGTGAGATGGGAAGTGGATGGCATGAATGGCCGCTGATGATCTTCACGGTCTTTGGTCAGTGCGTGGCGGGCGGTTTCATTGTGCTCGCGCTGGCGTTGTTAAAAGGGAACCTCAATGCCGAACAGCAGCAGCGTTTAGTGTTGAGCATGTTTGGCCTGTGGGTGCTGATGGGAATTGGCTTTATCGCCTCTACGCTGCACCTGGGTTCGCCGATGCGCGCGTTTAATTCTCTGAACCGCGTGGGCGCATCATCCCTCAGTAACGAGATTGCCAGCGGGGCAATTTTCTTTGCCGTCGGTGGGCTGGGCTGGCTGCTGGCGGCTTTGAAGAAATTGCCAGCGGGTCTGCGCAGCCTGTGGCTGATCGTGACCATGGTACTGGGCGTGGTGTTCGTGTGGATGATGGTGCGCGTCTATAACACCATTGATACCGTCCCAACCTGGTACAGCGTCTGGACGCCAATGAGCTTCTTCCTGACGATGTTTATCGGCGGGCCGCTTCTGGGCTACCTGCTGCTGCGCGTGGCGGGTGTAGACGGGTGGGCTATGCGTTTGCTGCCTGCTGTTTCGCTGCTGGCGCTGGTGGTGAGTGCGATGGTCGCCCTGATGCAGGGTGCCGAACTGGCAACCATTCACAGCTCTATCCAGCAGGCTTCTGCCCTGGTGCCGGACTACGGTTCTCTGATGGCCTGGCGCATCGTTCTGCTGGTCGCGGCGTTGGTATTCTGGATCGCGCCTCAGCTCAAAGGATATCAGCCCGCGCTGCCGCTGTTGTCACTGGCCTTTGTGCTGGTACTGGCGGGTGAACTGATTGGACGCGGTGTGTTCTACGGGTTGCATATGACCGTTGGTATGGCTATCGCCAGTTAACGTTGCATTTCGTTATATCAAGCCGGGCCTGCGTGCCCGGCTTTTTCTTTTTTCGATCATGAAATTTTTCGACTGTCGTTTTGTTTTAATTTTGCCCATTAATAAATAAAAACAGATACATAATTAATATCTATAGCAGGCGTGGCATTAGCAGGATAAGTTTTTTAAATCGACAGGGAACATATTGTGCGAGGCGGCTAAGTCAGTGGATTGACTTTGTTTTTGCCAGTGGCATGATGCGCACGAAATCTGAACTTCCTCACGGTTTTTAATCCATGACCACCTATACCCGGCCAGTGCTTTTGTTGCTCTGTGGCCTGCTTCTGTTGACCCTGGCGATCGCAGTGTTAAATACGCTCGTCCCGCTGTGGCTCGCCCATGAAAACTTACCGACCTGGCAGGTGGGTATGGTCAGTTCGTCCTTTTTTACCGGCAACCTGCTGGGGACGCTGGTCACCGGGAACCTGATTAAGCGCTTTGGCTTTAATCGCAGCTATTATCTGGCTTCGCTGATTTTCGCCGCCGGGTGTGCCGGGCTGGGCCTGATGGTCGGCTTCTGGAGCTGGATGGCATGGCGCTTTATCGCTGGCGTAGGCTGCGCGATGATTTGGGTAGTCGTTGAAAGTGCGCTGATGTGCAGCGGCACCTCCCGCAACCGCGGACGCCTGCTGGCAGCCTATATGATGGTTTATTACGTCGGCACCGTGCTGGGTCAACTGATGGTCAGCAAGCTGCCAACCGATCTGATGAGCGTTCTGCCGTGGGTAACGGGCATGGTGCTGGCCGCGATCCTGCCGCTGCTTTTCACGCGCATTGTGAACCAGAACAGCGAGCATCAGGAAGCAACCCACGTCTGGCCAATGCTCAGACTCCGTCAGGCGCGTCTGGGCGTTAACGGCTGCATTATCTCGGGGATTGTACTGGGCTCGCTCTACGGCCTGATGCCGCTCTATCTGAACCATCAGGGCGTCAGCGATTCCGGAATTGGTTTCTGGATGGCGGTGATGGTGAGTGCGGGGATCGTCGGGCAGTGGCCGATTGGCCGTCTGGCGGACCGCTTCGGTCGTCTGCTGGTGCTGCGCGTCCAGGTCTTTGTGGTCATCATGGGGTGCCTTGCCATGCTCAGCAACGCCGCGATGGCGCCTGCGCTGTTTATTCTCGGGGCCGCCGGCTTTACGCTCTATCCGGTTGCGATGGCCTGGGCCTGTGAGAAAGTTGAACATCACCAGCTGGTGGCAATGAACCAGGCGCTGTTACTGAGCTATACCATCGGCAGTTTATTAGGGCCGACGTTTACCGCGATGCTGATGCAGAATTACTCTGATAATTTATTGTTTATCATGATCGCCAGCGTATCGTTTATATATCTCTTAATGCTGCTGCGCAAAGTGGGCGAACACCCAACGCCTGTGGCTCATGCCTGATGAATTAAAAGCCTGTCGATGACGGGCTTATTTGTCCCTGTCACAACTAAGAGTTTTGCTTATTGTTAGTTTATTGCGCCGGGCGATAATTCATGTGAGTCCTACCACTATAAGGCAGCAATCATGTCTATTCGTCGTTTTTCCACTACCGCACTTGCCGTAGTGTTGTCTTTAACGTTTGCAACGGCTCCGGTCATGGCTAATCCTGGTAACGGGAATGGCGGTGGTCACGGAAACGGTGGCGGGCAAGGTAATGGCGGCAATCATGGTAACGGGAATTCTGGTAACCATGGCAATAAGCAAAATAACGGTCAGGATAACCCTGGAAAATCGGATAAAAGCTTTAAAAGCAGTAAAGATGTCGGTAACGATGTCGACGCTCGCGTGAGTTTCGATCATGCCCGCCATCTGGCGCTGAATTATGGCTTAACGGGCTATGACTCTTTGCCTCCGGGTATCGCGAAAAACCTGGCGCGCGGTAAGCCCTTGCCTCCGGGCATTGCGAAGAAAACCGTACCGGCCTCAATGCTGGGCCAGCTTCCTTCCTACCCTGGCTATGAATGGCGCGTGGTCGGAGATGACCTGGTCTTAATTGCGCTGAGTACAGCCATTGTGACGTCCGTTATTAACGGCGTCTTTAAATAGAATATAAAAAGGCCCGGTTCTCACCGGGCCTTTTCTTTAATACATCACCTTGTGGCCGTACTGTTCAAGAATACCTTTGACGCGTTCCATCGTCTCTTTCTTGGGCGGCTTCACGCCATCGAGTTTGTACTCTTCTCCCATAGCCACCCATTTGTGTTTACCCAGCTCGTGATAGGGCAGAAGTTCGATTTTCTCGACGTTGCCCATGTCGCGGGTAAATTCCCCGAGGCGGTGCGCGGAGTCGTCGTCGTCTGACCATCCAGGCACCACCACGTAGCGGATCCAGGTTTTAATGCCTTTATCGGCAATGTATTTGGCGAACTCCAGCGTGCGGTGGTTTGAGACGCCAACGAGGTTCTGGTGGATCTCATCGTTCATCTGTTTGAGATCGAGCATCACCAGATCGGTCACTTCGAGCAATTCATCGATAACCGGATCGTAGCGGCGTACAAAGCCATTGGTGTCCAGACAGGTATGAATACCTTCCTTGCGGCAGGCGCGGAACCAGTCGCGCACAAACTCCGCCTGAAGAATGGCTTCACCGCCGGACGCCGTCACGCCACCACCGGACGCGTTCATAAAGTGGCGGTAGGTCACCACCTCTTTCATCAAATCTTCGACGGTCACTTCTTTCCCGCCGTGGGTGTCCCATGTGTCACGGTTGTGGCAGTACAGACAGCGCATCAGGCAGCCCTGGAAAAAGGTGATAAAGCGGATGCCCGGGCCATCGACGGTGCCACAGGATTCAAAGGAGTGAATGCGACCAATAATTGACATTGCGGTGATATCTCCAGCATCGGCCCGTCCAGGGCCTGAGTATGCACAGCTCAAAGCCGGCTGTGTTGAAGTCTGTTTTGGCTGATATCCATAGAGTATAGATAGCGGACAAAAGAGACTGAGATGGAGAGGGTGCTAAAAAGGCCCCACTGACGTGGAGCCTTTATTGTACGCTTTTTAACGCGTGATTTCAGTCAATTCCACTTACATGGACTGAGTGAAAGTACGGGTGATAACGTCCTGCTGCTGTTCTTTAGTCAGGGAGTTAAAACGTACTGCGTAGCCAGATACGCGGATGGTCAGCTGAGGATATTTCTCAGGGTGTTCCATCGCGTCGAGCAGCATTTCACGGTTCATGACGTTCACGTTCAGGTGCTGACCACCTTCGATGGATGCTTCGTGGTGGAAGTAACCATCCATTAGACCCGCGAGGTTAGTTTTACGCACTTCGTCGTCTTTACCCAGCGCGTTTGGCACGATAGAGAAGGTGTAAGAGATACCATCTTTCGCGTAGGCAAACGGCAGTTTAGCAACGGAGGTCAGAGAGGCAACTGCACCTTTCTGGTCACGACCGTGCATTGGGTTAGCACCTGGGCCGAATGGCGCGCCAGCACGACGACCGTCTGGGGTGTTACCGGTTTTCTTACCATACACAACGTTAGAGGTGATGGTCAGAACAGACTGAGTCGGGATAGCGTTACGGTAAGTCGTCAGTTTCTGAATTTTCTTCATGAAACGTTCTACCAGGTCAACCGCCATGTCATCAACGCGAGAGTCGTTGTTACCAAACTGCGGGTATTCGCCTTCGATTTCGAAGTCTACAGCCAGGCCGTCTTCGTCACGAATTGGTTTAACTTTCGCATATTTGATTGCAGACAGGGAGTCAGCAGCAACGGATAGACCTGCGATACCACACGCCATGGTGCGGATAACGTCACGGTCGTGCAGCGCCATCAGAGAGGCTTCGTAGCTGTACTTATCGTGCATGTAGTGGATAACGTTCAGCGCGGTGACGTACTGTTTAGCCAGCCAGTCCATGAAGTGATCCATACGCTCCATGACTTCGTCGAAGTTCAGAACGTCGCCTTTGATCGGCTCAGACTTAGGACCAACCTGCATTTTCAGTTTTTCATCAACGCCGCCGTTGATTGCGTACAGCATGGTTTTCGCCAGGTTTGCACGCGCACCGAAGAACTGCATTTGTTTACCAACGACCATTGGGCTTACGCAGCAAGCGATAGCGTAGTCATCGTTGTTGAAGTCCGGACGCATCAGGTCATCGTTCTCGTACTGCAGAGAAGAGGTATCGATAGACACTTTAGCGGCGAATTTCTTGAAGTTCAGAGGCAGTTTTTCAGACCACAGAACGGTGATGTTCGGCTCCGGAGAAGGACCCATGGTGTACAGGGTGTTCAGGAAGCGGAAGCTGTTTTTGGTTACCAGCGTACGGCCGTCAACGCCCATACCGCCGATAGATTCGGTTGCCCAGATTGGGTCACCAGAGAACAGCTCATCGTATTCAGGGGTACGCAGGAAGCGAACCATACGCAATTTCATGACCAGGTGGTCAATCATTTCCTGAGCGTCTTGCTCGGTGATTTTGCCTGCTTTGATGTCACGTTCGATGTACGCATCCAGGAAGGTGGATACGCGACCGAAGGACATTGCTGCACCGTTCTGAGACTTAACAGCGGCCAGGTAGCCGAAGTAGGTCCACTGGATAGCTTCCTGAGCGTTGGTTGCAGGACCAGAGATATCGCAGCCATATTTAGCCGCCATTTCTTTGATCTGACCCAGCGCACGGTGCTGTTCAGCGATTTCTTCACGCAGACGGATAGTCGCTTCCAGGTTTACGCCGTTTTCCAGATCGGACTGCAGGGAAACAAACTGCGCGTACTTGTCTTTCATCAGGAAGTCGATACCGTACAGCGCAACGCGACGGTAGTCACCGATGATACGGCCACGGCCATACGCATCTGGCAGACCAGTCAGAACGCCAGATTTACGGCAGTTCAGAATGTCTTTGGTGTAAACATCGAATACGCCCTGGTTGTGGGTTTTGCGGTATTCGGTGAAGATTTTTTTCAGCATTGGGTCCAGCTCGCGGTTATACGCTTTGCAGGAACCTTCAACCATTTTGATACCACCGAACGGGATGATTGCGCGTTTCAGTGGTGCTTCAGTCTGCAGACCAACGATTTTCTCAAGGGCTTTGTTGATGTAGCCCGCATCGTGAGAAGTGATGGTGGAAGCAACGGAGGTGTCAAAATCAACTGGCGCGTGAGTGCGGTTTTCCAGTTTAACGCCTTCCATTACGCTGTCCCACAGCTTGGTGGTCGCTTCAGTTGCGCCAGCCAGGAAGGATTCGTCACCTTCATACGGGGTATAGTTTTTCTGAATGAAGTCACGTACGTTTACTTCATTCTGCCAGTCACCTTTCGCAAAACCTTCCCAGGCTGTGGCTAACTTTTCATTAAGCTCGGACATGTAACACCTACCTTCTTAAGTGGATTTTTTATTTACTGCCTGAGAAAACCATCAATGATGATCGTCGCCACGCAGGTAAATGACCCAGTATGTCAACCCAACTAACAGACCCCCACCGATAATGTTCCCGATAGTGACAGGGATCAGGTTATCAGTAATGAAATTCATAATAGTCAGGTGAGAGAAACTTTCCGGGGATGAACCAACTGCGGTCCAGAACTCCGGGCTCGCAAAGTCGCGGATGACAATGCCCATTGGGATCATGAACATATTCGCGATACTGTGCTCAAAGCCGCTGGCAACAAACATCGCAACCGGCAGAACCATAATTAAGGCTTTGTCCATCAGGCTACGACCCGAGTAGCTCATCCATACAGCCAGGCAGACCATCAGGTTAGCGAGGATGCCGAGAGCAACGGCTTCGATAAATGTGTGGTGCATTTTGTGGTCGGCGGTTTGCAGGACGTTAAGGCCCCAGCCACCGTTGGCGGTCATGTACTCGCCAGAAAGCCACATTAACAAAACAAAGAGCAGACAGCCAACCAGGTTACCCACGTAGACGTTAAGCCAGTTACGTGCCAGCTGACCCCAGGTAATTCTTCCGCTGGCCTTTGCCACGACAATCAGCACCGTTGAGGTGAAGAGGTCGGCGCCGCAGATGACGCAGAGAATCAGGCCCAGTGAGAAGCAAATGCCGCCAATCAGTTTGGCCATGCCGAAAGGCATTCCGGCAGTACCGGTGGTGGCGGTGATGTAGAAGACGAAAGCGATAGAGATGAACACACCAGCGGTGATCGCCAGATAGAACGTCTTCATCGGGTGTTTCGTTGCTTTATAGACACCCGCTTCTTCGGCAACTTTGGCCATCGCAGCAGGGAGTAAAAGATCAAAAGGGTTGTCAGCTTTCACACTAACTCTCTCTTTATTAAGTCGGCGACGAGATACTAACAAAGCATTATAGAAGAGAAATTGATATAGATCATATCTCGCCTGGCTTATAGGCCCGCAGTGTGTATGATTTACAGCAAATGCGGAGTAAGTATTTGATTATCCGTATAAAAATAAATTTTAAAAGTTATGAAAAGAGTTGAATTTTTTCGTTCGGCCACCTCTGAAACAGTTAATTAATATGGAGTATTTACCATAAAAAGTAACAGTAAAGCCCCGGTAAATATTATTATATTTACCCATGTTTAACTTTATTATTACAATCAACAGTCATTGCCGAAGAAAATAAAAAACGGGGCAATGAAATTGCCCCGTAATATAGCCCAGACGATTGAATACGCCTACTGCTGGTAATGTTATGTGCGCTTATTTTGACCAGTAAGCGGCTTTTGCTTTCTGCAGCTTTTCATAGGCCTTCAGCAGCGACTGATGCGCCGGGAAGGCTTTCAGATCGCTATCAACAGCCTGCAGGCCATAGAACGGCGCTTCGCCGCTCAGGGCCGCGCTGGCTGCTTCAACGGCCTCAGCACCGTACATACGCACGAAAGCATTCAGGTATTGCAGCGGCTCGCGATCGTCTTCCTGTGCCAGCAGCAACAGGGTTTGCAGGCAGCGGTAATAATTAGTGCGTTCGGCAGAGAAGACCGACTGGTTGAATTCCATGGTCCACTCGGTCCAGGCCAGAGCCTGATCCAAATCGCCACCCGCCAGTGCCAGCATCGCTTTCAGCTCACCGATACGCAGGGTATACCAGCCGTTGTCTTTACCGGTCGCCAGACCCAGCAGTTCACGTACGCGAGTGAAGTCATCGTGGCCTTCCTCGTCCAGCTGGGCGATCAGGTTCAGATAATCTTCCTTCTCCCACTCGCTGCCCGGCAGAGCCAGCAGCGTTTCGCGCAGGTGCGCGCCCATGCTGTTATTCGCCAGCCACAGATCTTCAGCCGGATAGATGTCGGACATGCCTGGAACAATAATGCGGCACGCGTAGACGCCAAGATGTTCGTAGTCGGCGATATAGACGTCCTGGTCTTCGGCTTTGAAGATCGCCATCAGCGTGGCGAACTCTTCTTCCGTGGTACCGGCAAAGCTCCAGTCCACGAACGGATAGTCCGCGTCCTGCTTGAACATATCCCAGGAGATCAAACCGCTGGAGTCGATGAAGTGGGTTTCGAGGTTGGTATGCTCGGCCACTTCTTCATCGTCAAACGTTGGCGGGGTGAACACGTCGAGATCTTTCAGGCTACGGCCCTGCAGCAGTTCGGTAACGGTACGCTCCAGCGCCACGCCGAAGTCAGGGTGCGCGCCGAAGGAGGCGAAGCAGGTACCGTTCGTTGGGTTAAACAGCACAACGCAGATAACCGGATACTTGCCGCCCAGCGAGCCGTCATACGCAAAGATTGGGAAACCTTCTGCTTCCAGTTTAGCGATGGATTCCACCACGCCCGGATAACGCGCCAGTACGTCAGCCGGAATTTCAGGCAGGCTGATGGATTCGGCGATGATGCGGTTTTTAATGTGGCGTTCGAAGACTTCAGACAGACCCTGCACGCGCGCTTCATTGCGGGTGTTACCGGCGGACATACCGTTAGACACATACAGGTTGCCAACGATGTTCATCGGGATATAGACGGTCTGTTCATCAGACTGACGGGTAAACGGCAGGGCGCAAATACCGCGATCTTCGTTACCGGACTGTAGATCGATCAGCATGCTGGCGGTCAGTTCGTTGTCTGGATCGTAGAAGGCACGCAGGCGAGCGTCGAGAATACCTTCCGGCAGTTCGTCATCTTCGGTCAGCGGGAACCATTTTTCATTTGGATAGTGAACAAACGGGCCGTTAGCGATGGTTTCGCCCAGCCAGAAGTCAGCGAAGAAATAGTTGGTGGACAGACGCTCAAAATACTCACCCAGCGCAGAGGCCAGTGCCGCTTTTTTTGTCGCGCCTTTACCGTTGGTAAAGCACAGGGCACAGTCTTTATCGCGAATATGCACGGACCAGACATGAGGCACCGGATTAAGCCAGGAGGCTTCTTCGATGTTAAAACCCAGGTCGGTCAGTTTTTGCTGGAAGCGAGCGATGGAATCTTCCAGAGCGGCGTCTTTGCCGGGGATAAACGTTTGAGTCATGGCGTTCACTTTTATCGTACGTAAAGCGCGCAATGATACGGGTTTTGCGTGACGGGTGCTATCTTCGGCGAAAATAAAAGGCTGGGCTATGCTTAGTGGCAGTAACTGACTGTTAAGGCATAGAAAAATGAAAGCATTTGATCTCCAGCGGATGGCGTTTGATAAAGTTCCTCCTGAATTTCTGGGCGAAGTGGCGCTGCGCAGCCTGTATACCTTCGTACTTGTCTTCCTGTTTCTTAAAATCACCGGCCGTCGTGGCGTACGGCAGATGTCGCTCTTTGAGGTGTTGATCATCCTGACGCTGGGGTCTGCGGCGGGGGACGTCGCCTTTTATGACGATGTGCCGATGGTCCCGGTGTTTATCGTCTTTGTCACACTGGCGCTCCTTTACCGCCTTGTGATGTGGCTGATGTCGAAAAGTGAAAAGCTGGAAGATCTGCTTGAAGGCAAGCCGGTCGTTATCGTCGAGGACGGACAGCTGGCCTGGGAAAATGTACAAAGCGCCAATATGACCGAGTTTGAGTTCTTTATGGAGCTGCGCCTGAACAGCGTTGAACAGCTCGGGCAGGTGCGTCTGGCGATCATGGAAACCAACGGGCAGATCAGCGTCTATTACTATTCAGACGACGAGGTGAAGCCGGGTCTCTGTATCCTGCCGGATATGCTGATCGAGCGTTTCAGAACGGTACCTGAATCAGGTGAGTATGCTTGTGTTAGATGTAGCCACGTTGTCGCGATGCAGCCGGGAGATCGTCAATTATGCCCCCGCTGTGCAAATCCGGAATGGACGAAGGTTAGCCGGGCCAAGCGTATCACCTGACAGCCATTTTGTCGGTTTTGTCTTAGCGAGGCGGCAGATTGTTTTGTGTGACGCGGGGCACATTTCACGGGTCATAAGTTTTAGACATTGCGGCGCGTGTCACTGAATGATAAAACCGATATCCACAGTTATAACTTATGGCTTTTAGCGTGGTGAGGGGAAATGGCTCAAGTCTTTAATTTCAGTTCAGGTCCGGCAATGTTACCGGCAGACGTGCTTAAACAGGCTCAACAGGAACTTTGCAACTGGAACGGTCTGGGTACGTCGGTGATGGAAATCAGCCACCGGGGTAAAGAGTTTATTCAGGTGGCGGAAGAGGCAGAAAAGGATTTTCGCGATCTGCTGAATATTCCCTCGAACTACAAAGTATTGTTCTGTCACGGCGGTGGACGCGGTCAGTTTGCGGGCGTTCCGCTGAATATCCTGGGCGAAAAAACGACGGCTGACTACGTTGACGCGGGTTACTGGGCGGCAAGCGCCGTAAAAGAAGCGCACAAATACTGCACGCCGAATGTTATCGACGCCAAAGTGACCGTTGACGGTCTGCGCGCCGTGAAGCCCATGAGCGAGTGGCAGCTTTCCGATAACGCAGCGTATCTGCACTACTGCCCGAACGAAACCATTGACGGGATTGCCATCGACGAGACGCCAAACTTCGGCAGCGATGTCGTGGTTGCCGCCGACTTCTCCTCCACCATTCTGTCTGCGCCAATTGATGTCAGCCGCTACGGCGTTATCTATGCGGGCGCGCAGAAAAATATCGGCCCGGCCGGTTTGACTATCGTCGTCGTGCGTGAAGACCTGCTGGGTAAAGCGCATAAATCCTGCCCGTCGATTCTCGATTACACCGTGCTGAACGATAACGATTCGATGTTCAACACCCCACCAACGTTTGCCTGGTATCTCTCCGGCCTGGTCTTCAAATGGCTGAAGCAAAACGGCGGCGTGGCGCAGATGGACAAGGTGAATCAGCAGAAAGCTGAACTGCTGTATGGCGTGATCGACAAGAGCGATTTCTACCGCAACGATGTGGCGAAAGCTAACCGTTCCCGCATGAACGTGCCGTTCCAACTGGCGGACAGCAACCTGGACAAAGTCTTCCTGGAAGAGTCCTTCGCGGCTGGTCTGCATGCGCTCAAAGGTCACCGTGTCGTTGGCGGCATGCGTGCCTCCATTTATAACGCGATGCCGCTGGAAGGCGTTAAAGCCCTGACGGATTTCATGATCGACTTCGAACGTCGTCACGGTTAATTTGCTGTTTTTCACCCCCGCAGCCTCCCTGCGGGGTTTTTATTATGTTGAGTTGAGAGTTTAGTTTTCATGGAATCCCTGACGTTACAACCTATCGCGCGGGTAGATGGCACCATTAATCTGCCTGGTTCAAAAAGTGTCTCGAACCGCGCTCTGCTGCTGGCAGCTCTGGCAAACGGCACCACCGTCCTCACAAACCTGCTGGACAGCGATGACGTGCGCCATATGCTCAATGCGCTGCAAGCGTTGGGCGTTCATTACACTCTCTCTGACGATCGTACCCGTTGTGAAGTAACCGGCAACGGCGGCGCGCTGCGCTCGGGCGAAGAGCTTGAGCTGTTTCTGGGTAACGCAGGTACCGCGATGCGCCCGCTGGCGGCGGCCCTGTGCCTGGGGAGCAACAACATCGTGCTGACCGGCGAGCCGCGCATGAAAGAGCGTCCGATTGGTCACCTGGTGGATGCCCTGCGTCAGGGCGGCGCGCAGATTGAGTATCTGGAGCAGGAAAACTATCCGCCACTGCGTTTGCGCGGCGGCTTTACCGGCGGTCACGTCGAGGTTGACGGCAGCGTTTCCAGCCAGTTCCTGACGGCACTGCTGATGACCGCGCCGCTGGCCCCGCAGGATACGGTTATCACGATTAAAGGTGAGCTGGTTTCCAAACCTTACATTGATATCACGCTGCACCTGATGAAAACCTTTGGCGTTGAGGTGGAAAACCAGTCTTATCAGCGTTTTGTTGTGCGCGGAGCGCAGCGGTACCAGTCTCCGGGCAACTACCTGGTTGAAGGAGATGCGTCATCCGCGTCCTACTTCCTGGCCGCGGGTGCAATTAAAGGCGGTACGGTAAAAGTGACCGGTATCGGCCGTAACAGCGTGCAGGGCGACATCCGTTTTGCGGACGTACTGGAAAAAATGGGCGCTACTGTCACCTGGGGCGATGACTTCATCTCCTGTACTCACGGCGAGCTGAACGCCATCGACATGGACATGAACCATATCCCGGATGCGGCGATGACCATTGCCACGGCGGCGCTGTTTGCCAAAGGCACCACCACGCTGCGTAACATCTACAACTGGCGCGTAAAAGAGACGGACCGCCTGTTCGCAATGGCGACCGAGCTGCGAAAAGTCGGTGCCGAGGTGGAAGAGGGCGAAGACTACATTCGCGTGACCCCTCCGGCAAAACTGCAGTTTGCGGAAATCGGCACCTACAACGATCACCGTATGGCGATGTGCTTCTCGCTGGTGGCGCTGTCAGACACGCCTGTCACTATTCTTGACCCGAAATGTACCGCGAAAACCTTCCCGGACTACTTCGAACAGCTGGCACGCATTAGCACGCTGGCCTGATAACGTCGTGCCGCATCGCCCGATGCGGCATTTGCTTACGCTTCATTACGAACACCTTCGCTCATTTCTTCTACACTCTGCTTCAATCATTCCGTAATTTGCACGCAAAGGTAACAGTTGCGCACGTTGGCGCGTATAATGCGCGGCGTTCATGTAAACGCTATGCCTTATTTAAGGAGAAAAAGATGACGGCAGTTGCCCCGGTAATCACCATTGATGGGCCGAGTGGCGCAGGGAAAGGTACTCTGTGCAAAGCGATGGCGGAAGCATTGCAATGGCATCTTTTAGATTCGGGAGCAATCTATCGCGTGCTGGCGCTGGCCGCGCTGCATCATCATGTAGATGTTGCGTCTGAAGAGGCGCTGGTTCCGCTGGCTGCGCATCTGGATGTGCGTTTCGTGTCGACCGATGGCAACCTGGAAGTCATCCTTGAAGGGGAAGACGTGAGCGGCGAAATCCGTACTCAGGAAGTGGCTAATGCAGCCTCCCAGGTTGCGGCCTTCCCGCGCGTTCGTGAGGCGCTGCTGCGTCGTCAGCGCGCGTTCCGTGAAGCGCCGGGTCTGATCGCTGACGGACGCGATATGGGAACCGTGGTATTCCCTGATGCGCCTGTGAAAATTTTCCTCGACGCCTCTTCGGAAGAACGTGCTCAACGCCGCATGCTTCAGTTGCAGGAAAAGGGGTTTAGTGTTAACTTTGATCGCCTTTTATCCGAGATAAAAGAGCGTGATGACCGCGATCGTAACCGCGCCGTCGCTCCACTTGTTCCTGCAGAAGATGCATTAGTTCTGGATTCAACCAGTTTAACTATTGAGCAAGTGATTGAAAAAGCGCTACAATATGCGCGCCAAAAACTGGCACTCGCGTAATCGCGACCGATTTAGTAGTACCCCCGCTGCAATGGATTGACGGCGGGTATGTGAAACAACCCCATCCGGCACGGAGCCAGGTGGACGTTAATATTAACCTGAAGATTAAACATGACTGAATCTTTTGCTCAACTGTTTGAAGAATCCTTAAAAACAATCGAAACCCGCCCGGGTTCCATCGTTCGCGGTGTTGTTGTTGCTATCGACAAAGACGTAGTACTGGTTGACGCCGGTCTGAAATCTGAGTCCGCCATTCCGGCAGAGCAGTTCAAAAACGCCCAGGGCGAGCTGGAAATCCAGGTAGGTGACGAAGTTGACGTTGCTCTGGACGCAGTAGAAGACGGCTTCGGTGAAACCCTGCTTTCTCGTGAGAAAGCTAAACGTCACGAAGCATGGATCACGCTGGAAAAAGCTTACGAAGAAGCTGAAACTGTGGTCGGTGTTATCAACGGCAAAGTTAAAGGTGGCTTCACTGTTGAGCTGAATGGTATTCGTGCGTTCCTGCCAGGTTCTCTGGTAGACGTTCGTCCAGTTCGTGACACTCTGCACCTGGAAGGCAAAGAGCTTGAATTCAAAGTAATCAAGCTGGACCAGAAGCGTAACAACGTTGTTGTTTCCCGTCGTGCCGTTATCGAATCCGAAAACAGCGCAGAACGCGATCAGCTGCTGGAAAACCTGCAGGAAGGCATGGAAGTCAAAGGTATCGTTAAGAACCTCACTGACTACGGCGCATTCGTTGACCTGGGCGGCGTTGATGGCCTGCTGCACATCACCGACATGGCGTGGAAACGCGTTAAGCACCCAAGCGAAATCGTGAACGTGGGCGACGAAATCACTGTTAAAGTGCTGAAGTTCGACCGCGAGCGTACTCGTGTATCCCTCGGCCTGAAACAGCTGGGCGAAGATCCATGGGTAGCTATCGCTAAGCGTTACCCAGAAGGTACTAAACTGACTGGTCGCGTAACCAACCTGACTGACTACGGCTGCTTCGTTGAAATCGAAGAAGGCGTTGAAGGTCTGGTACACGTTTCCGAAATGGACTGGACCAACAAAAACATCCACCCATCCAAAGTTGTTAACGTTGGTGATGTAGTGGAAGTGATGGTTCTGGATATCGACGAAGAACGTCGTCGTATCTCCCTGGGCCTGAAACAGTGCAAAAACAACCCATGGCAGCAGTTCGCGGAAACCCACAACAAGGGCGACCGTGTTGAAGGTAAAATCAAGTCTATCACTGACTTCGGTATCTTCATCGGCCTGGACGGCGGCATCGATGGCCTGGTTCACCTGTCTGATATCTCCTGGAACGTTGCAGGCGAAGAAGCAGTTCGTGAATACAAAAAAGGCGACGAAATCGCTGCAGTTGTTCTGCAGGTTGACGCAGAGCGTGAGCGTATCTCCCTGGGCGTTAAACAGCTCGCAGAAGATCCGTTCAACAACTGGGTTGCACTGAACAAGAAAGGCGCAATCGTAAACGGTAAAGTGACTGCAGTTGACGCTAAAGGCGCAACCGTAGAACTGGCTGACGGCGTTGAAGGTTACCTGCGCGCTTCTGAAGCTTCACGTGACCGCGTTGAAGATGCCACTCTGGTTCTGAACGTAGGCGACGACGTTGAAGCTAAGTTCACCGGTGTTGACCGTAAGAACCGTGCAATCAGCCTGTCTGTTCGTGCTAAAGACGAAGCTGATGAGAAAGATGCAATCGCAACTGTTAACAAACAGGAAGATGCAAACTTCTCTAACAACGCAATGGCTGAAGCTTTCAAAGCAGCTAAAGGCGAGTAATATCAGGTTCTCAGCATCATTTGCGCAGTAACGCATTTACAGCGCGAAGGATGAGGAGCAAACTTGACAGATTGCAGGATTCGTCCTGTAATCAATAACAAAGGGCGGCTACGGCCGCCCTTGTTTAATGAGCTGTTCAGCTAATTGGTTTGAAAGGAACCGGAGGAATCATGACCAAGTCAGAATTGATTGAAAGACTTGCCAGTCAGCAACCGCATATCCCTGCCAAGGCAGTGGAAGATGCCGTAAAAGAGATGCTGGAGCATATGGCCTCCACTCTTGCCCAGGGCGAGCGCATTGAAATCCGCGGTTTCGGTAGTTTTTCTCTGCACTATCGTGCTCCACGTACCGGGCGTAACCCGAAAACTGGTGACAAAGTCGAGCTGGAAGGTAAGTACGTTCCACACTTTAAGCCGGGTAAAGAACTGCGCGATCGCGCCAATATTTACGGCAACTGAGTTTAGCCAGCCGGTTAAACTGGGTTCGAAAGAAAGCACCTGCGGGTGCTTTTTTTGTTTCTGTCGCTTTCATTCTGAAGGTGCATCGCATTTTTTGTTTCATTTTCTGCAAACGAATAAAAACAGCACAGCGCGCGCTGTAAAACACATTCTTCGTACCTGACAACTCGCTCTGCCAGATTACATACTGCCCCCCTGAAACAGGGAGGTAGCAATGGGAATTCCCGCTCTAAGCGTCTGCGTCATTCTGGCAATAGCCCCGTTACTCTGGTTACCTGAACTGCCGTCACGTCATACCGTGTGGCTAATGATTGTTGGCGGGATAGCGCTGGCCGCAACGCGAAACGTACGACTGAAGTATGTCGGGATCGCGTTGTTATTTTGTGTATGGGGTATGCTTGCCGCGCGGGAGTGCGTCTGGCCGATGCAGCATTTAACCACGAGTGCTGTGCAGGCTGAGGTAGAGATCACCGCCACAGATGGCGCAACGCTACATCAGGGAAACATTCTCAGCGTTGATGGCAAGCGCTGGTGGGCCACCACCGGCGTCACGCTGTATGGCAATTATCTGCCACAGCAAGCGTGTGCCGGTCAGCGCTGGAGCATGACGCTCAGGCTCAGGCCTGCTCACGGCGAACTGAACGACGGTGGATATGATTCTCAGCGCAGCGCTTTTGCCCGACATCAAACGCTGAGCGGCCGTTTCACCCGTGCTGAAGTCGTCGATGGACGCTGCAGCCTGCGAGCGCAATATCTGGCGTCACTGCAAAAACGACTTTCTGCTTACCGCTGGGGGGCGGTTATCCTCGGACTGGGGATGGGGGAACGTCTGGATGTGCCCCGGGAAATAAAAGATCTAATGCGTGAAACCGGGACGCTCCATTTGATGGCGATTTCGGGTCTGCATATCGCGCTTGCGGCATCCCTTGTCTGGTTACTCGCTCGTGGACTCCAGTTTTTATTACCCAGCCATCGGGTCCACTGGCAAATGCCTCTCCTGGCCGGGTTATGCTTTGCCGCTTTCTACGCCTGGCTTACCGGTCTGCAACCTCCTGCGCTTCGAACGGTCATCGCGCTTGCTGTGCTTGCAATGTTGCGGATTGGTGCCCGTCAATGGTCTCCCTGGCAGGTATGGGGGTGCTGTATCGCGGCGATCCTGATAAGCGATCCCTTAGCTGTACTTTCGCAGAGTCTGGCCCTGTCCGCATTTGCCGTCGCCGCGCTGATTTTCTGGTTTCAGTGGCTGCCTCTTCCTGGCTGGCAACGGACTCAACGTATACGGCCGCTGCTGAACCTGCTCTCTCTGCAGGTCGGCATGCTGATGCTGCTCATGCCGTTACAGGTTTTGATTTTCCATGGCTTCAGCATCTCCTCCCTGGTCGCAAATCTTTTTGCCGTTCCCCTGGTGACGTTTGTTTCCGTCCCGCTGATTCTGCTCGGGATGCTGCTCCATCTGCTACCGCTGGCTGCGGTAGAAAGTGCCATCTGGTTTGCAGCCGATAAGTCGCTTGCGGGACTCTTCTGGCTACTGATGCGCCTGCCAGATGGCTGGCAGAATGTCGATCAGCGCTGGCAAACCCAGGCATTGCTGCCGTGGTTGAGCATCATTGCCTGGCGCTTTCGTGCCTGGAAAACCGTTCCTGCCGTTTGCCTTGCAGGCAGTGTCTTACTGACGTTTCCCCTCTGGCGAACGGCAAAAAGCGAGAGCTGGACGCTGCATATGCTGGATGTGGGGCAGGGGCTGGCGATGGTTATTGAACGGCAGGGGAAAGCCATTCTGTATGATACCGGGCTCGCCTGGCCGGGCGGGGATAGCGCGCAGCGGTTAATAATCCCGTGGCTTCGCTGGCATCACCTGCAGCCAGAAGGCATTATTCTCAGTCATGAACACCTCGACCATGCGGGAGGCCTCGCATCGTTGCAAAAAGCGTGGCCGGACGTGTGGGTAAGAAGCTCCTTGCGCCAGGTGGGCCATAGTCCCTGTTTTCGCGGGCAGAGATGGCGATGGCAGGGACTCACCTTCACCGTCCACTGGCCACCTGAAAATTACCCGGCTCAGGGTAACAACCGTTCCTGCGTGGTAAAGGTGGACGACGGTGAGCAGAGTGTTCTGCTAACGGGGGACATTGAAGCGCAAGCGGAACAGGCTATGCTTAGCCATTACTGGCGTTATCTGAAGTCCACGCTCATACAGGTGCCCCATCATGGCAGCAATACTTCGTCTTCATTGCCGCTGGTACAGCGGGTGGAAGGTCAGATCGCTCTGGACTCAGCGGCCCGGTATAACGCATGGCGATTCCCGTCGGCAAAAGTTGTCCGACGTTACCGAAAAGAGGGGTATATCTGGCACGACACTCCTCATTCTGGACAAATATCGGTGACATTCTCGCAACATCACTGGCAAATCCGGCGCTTGCGAGAGCAATTTTTACCCGTTTGGTATCATCAGTGGTTTGGCGCGCCCGTCGATAACGGGTAGAATATGCGGCTATTTCAACGAATGCTGGTTTTTTGAATGCATAACGACAAAGATCTCTCCACGTGGCAAACCTTCCGCCGACTCTGGCCGATGATTGCGCCCTTTAAAACAGGCCTGATCGTGGCGGGAGTAGCGTTAATCCTCAACGCAGCCAGCGATACTTTTATGCTATCGCTTCTCAAACCGTTACTGGACGACGGTTTTGGTAAAACGGATCGCTCAGTGTTGCTATGGATGCCTCTGGTGGTTATCGGACTGATGATCTTACGCGGTATCACCAGCTATATCTCCAGCTACTGTATTTCCTGGGTATCAGGGAAAGTGGTGATGACCATGCGCCGTCGCCTGTTCAGCCACATGATGGGCATGCCGGTCTCATTCTTTGACAAGCAGTCTACCGGGACGCTGCTGTCCCGTATTACCTACGACTCAGAGCAGGTTGCCTCCTCGTCCTCAAGCGCGCTGATCACCGTTGTGCGTGAGGGTGCGTCGATCATCGGCCTGTTTGCGATGATGTTCTATTACAGCTGGCAGCTGTCGATCATCCTTATCGTTCTGGCGCCGATAGTTTCTATTGCTATTCGCGTCGTCTCAAAGCGCTTCCGCAATATCAGTAAGAATATGCAGAACACGATGGGGCAGGTGACGACCAGCGCGGAACAGATGCTGAAAGGGCATAAAGAAGTTCTGATTTTCGGCGGTCAGGACGTCGAAACCAAACGCTTTGATAAAGTCAGCAACAAAATGCGTCTTCAGGGGATGAAAATGGTTTCGGCCTCTTCAATCTCTGATCCGATTATTCAGCTGATTGCCTCACTGGCACTGGCGTTCGTCCTGTATGCGGCAAGCTTCCCGAGCGTCATGGAGACGCTGACGGCGGGTACCATTACCGTGGTCTTCTCCTCTATGATTGCGCTGATGCGTCCGCTGAAATCACTGACGAACGTCAACGCCCAGTTCCAGCGTGGGATGGCCGCCTGCCAGACCCTGTTCAGCATTCTGGATTCCGAGCAGGAAAAGGATGAAGGTAAGCGCGTGATCGAGCGTGCAAACGGAGACGTTGAATTCCGCAACGTGACCTTTACCTATCCAGGCCGCGAAGTGCCTGCCCTGCGTAATATCAACCTGTCTATTCCGGCGGGTAAAACCGTTGCGCTGGTGGGCCGTTCTGGTTCGGGTAAATCGACTATTGCCAGCCTGATGACCCGTTTCTACGACATTAACGAAGGTGAAATCCTATTAGACGGTCACGACCTGCGGGAATATACCCTGCAGTCGCTGCGTAACCAGGTGGCACTGGTTTCCCAGAACGTGCACCTGTTTAACGATACGGTCGCCAACAACATCGCTTATGCACGCACTGATGAGTACAGCCGCGAGCAGATTGAGAACGCCGCGCGTATGGCTTATGCAATGGACTTTATCAATAAGATGGATAACGGTCTGGATACCATCATTGGTGAAAACGGCGTGCTGCTCTCCGGCGGTCAGCGCCAGCGTATTGCGATTGCGCGCGCGCTGCTGCGCGATAGCCCAATTCTGATCCTGGACGAAGCGACCTCTGCGCTGGATACCGAATCTGAACGCGCTATCCAGTCCGCGCTGGATGAACTGCAAAAGAACCGTACCTCACTGGTGATTGCGCACCGTCTGTCTACTATCGAGCAGGCTGATGAAATCGTCGTGGTTGAGGATGGCGTCATTGTTGAACGCGGAAGCCATGCCGATTTGCTGGAACACCGTGGCGTTTACGCCCAGCTTCATAAGATGCAGTTTGGCCAACAATGATTGCACGCATCTGGTCCGGTGAATCCCCGCTGTGGCTGCTGCTTTTGCCGCTCTCCTGGCTGTATGGTCTGGTGAGCGGCATTATCCGTCTGCTTTACCGTTTAGGGCTTAAGCGGGCCTGGCGTGCGCCGGTTCCGGTTGTGGTTGTCGGTAATCTCACGGCGGGCGGCAACGGTAAAACGCCGGTGGTTATCTGGCTGGTGGAACAACTGCAAAAACGCGGTGTTCGTCCGGGGGTTGTCTCTCGCGGTTATGGCGGTAAATCGGCGCAGTATCCACTTCTGCTGACGGCGGAAACTACAACCGCCGAAGCGGGTGATGAACCGGTATTGATTTTCCAGCGTACCGGCGCGCCGGTTGCGGTCTCTCCAGTGCGCAGCGAGGCCGTGCAGGCTCTGGTTGCCGAACACGCGGTGCAAATCATCATTACGGATGATGGTCTGCAGCATTACGCCCTGGCGCGTGATAAAGAAATTGTGGTGATCGACGGGGTTCGCCGTTTCGGTAACGGCTGGTGGCTGCCGGCGGGGCCAATGCGGGAACGCGCTTCGCGTCTGAAGTCCGTTGATGCGGTGATTGTGAACGGTGGTGAGGCAAACGCGGGTGAAATCCCCATGCATCTCCTGCCGGGAATGGCGGTCAATCTGTTGACGGGTGAACGTCAGTCGGTTTCTCAATTACCTGCGCTGGTGGCGATGGCCGGTATTGGTCATCCTCCGCGTTTCTTCGCTACGCTGGAACAGTGCGGTGCACGGCTTGAGAAACGCGTTCCGTTGGCCGACCACCAGGCGCTGATGGAAGGGCAGATCGATGCGCTCACCGTGCCCGGTCAGACCCTGATCATGACCGAAAAAGATGCGGTGAAATGCCGTGCCTTCGCGAAAGAAAACTGGTGGTATCTGCCGGTTGACGCTGAACTCAGCGGCGAGCAGCCGGAACGTTTGCTCAAGGAACTGATTGCGTTGGTAAAATAAACGCTTACGCGGTTCTGGTGGCGCTTTGACTGACAGGAAAACGCATGTCTTTACCGCAACTCTCGCTTTCAGCCGCACGTCATTTACACCTTGCCGCGCAGGGGCTGCTCAAAAAGCCCCGCCGCCGCGCGCAGCCTGCCGATATTCTCTCTACCGTCCAGCGCATGTCGCTGCTTCAAATCGACACCATTAACATTGTGGCGCGAAGCCCTTACCTGGTCCTGTTTAGCCGCCTGGGAAGTTATCCTCCGCAGTGGCTGGATGAGGCGCTCAGCAAGGGGGAGTTAATGGAGTATTGGGCGCACGAAGCCTGCTTCCTGCCCCGCAGCGATTTTGCCCTGGTTCGCCACCGTATGCTTGCCCCGGAAAAGATGGGCTGGAAATACCGACAGGCGTGGATGCTGGAGCATGAGGCCGAAATTGAGCAGCTCATTGCGCATATTAAGGATAACGGTCCCGTACGCTCCGCAGATTTTGAACACCCGCGCAAAGGCACCAGCGGCTGGTGGGAGTGGAAGCCGCATAAGCGTCATCTCGAAGGGCTGTTTACCTCTGGCAAAGTCATGGTGATTGAGCGGCGTAATTTTCAGCGCGTCTACGACCTGACGCATCGCGTGATGCCGCACTGGGACGACGAGCGTGACCTGCTCAAACAGGAGGCGGCCGAGACCATCATGCTGGAGAACAGCGCCCGCAGTCTGGGCATTTTCCGTCCGCAATGGCTGGCAGATTATTATCGCCTTCGCCAGCCCGTGCTGAAACCGCTGCTGGACATATGGCAACGCGAACAGCGCGTCATCCCCGTCACGGTGGAAACGCTGGGCGACATGTGGCTGCATGCGGATCTCCTCCCGCTACTGCCTCTGGCCCTTGAGGGGAAACTTCAGGCAACCCACAGCGCGGTATTGTCGCCTTTCGACCCGGTCGTCTGGGACAGAAAACGCGCCGAGCAGCTGTTCGATTTTAGCTACCGGCTGGAATGTTATACCCCGGCCCCAAAGCGCCAGTATGGTTACTTTGTTCTCCCGCTGCTGCATAAGGGGCAACTGGTCGGGCGCATGGATGCAAAAATGCACCGCAAGACCGGCACGCTTGAAGTCATTGCGCTTTATCTGGAAGAGGGCGTCAGGGTGACGGCGAGCCTGGAGAAAGGGTTAACGTTCGCCATTAGCGAATTCGCGCGCTGGCAGGGTGCCCGTGACGTCACGCTGGGCCGGGTACCCGACGGACTGTTTACATCCTGTCGAAGTGGCTGGGAAACAGGCACTCCCTGAAAAGGGAATGTGTTAAGCTTTAGCGATAACCCATACGGAGGAACTATGGATCACCGTTTACTTGAAATTATTGCCTGCCCGGTATGCAACGGAAAACTCTACTACAGCCAGGACAAACAGGAGCTGATCTGCAAGCTGGACAGCCTGGCTTTCCCGCTGCGTGACGGCATTCCGGTACTGCTGGAAAATGAAGCCCGTTCCCTGGTGGCAGAAGAGAGCAAACCATGAGTTTTGTTGTCATTATTCCTGCGCGTTATGCCTCAACGCGTCTGCCGGGTAAACCGCTGGTGGATATCAACGGCAAGCCGATGATTGTGCATGTCCTTGAGCGTGCGCGTGAATCCGGTGCCGATCGCGTGATTGTTGCTACCGATCATCCTGACGTCGCCCGTGCGGTTGAGGCGGCAGGCGGTGAGGTATGCATGACCCGCGCCGATCACCAGTCCGGCACCGAGCGTCTGGCGGAAGTGGTTGAGAAATGTGGTTTCAGTGATGATACGGTCATCGTTAACGTGCAGGGTGACGAGCCGATGATCCCGGCGGTGATTATCCGTCAGGTGGCAGAAAACCTGGCTCAGCGTCAGGTTGGTATGGCGACGCTCGCGGTGCCCATTCACCATGCTGAAGAGGCATTCAATCCGAATGCGGTGAAGGTGGTCATGGATGCCGAAGGTTATGCGCTCTATTTCTCCCGCGCCACGATCCCCTGGGATCGCGATCGCTTTGCGCTCTCTAAAGAGACCATCGGTGATACCTTCCTGCGTCATATTGGGATCTACGGCTATCGGGCCGGTTTTATTCGTCGCTATGTTACCTGGGCGCCGAGTCCGCTGGAGCATATCGAAATGCTGGAGCAGCTTCGCGTGCTTTGGTACGGTGAAAAAATTCACGTTGCCGTTGCCAGCGAAGTACCTGGAACGGGCGTTGATACGCCGGAAGATCTTGAGCGCGTCCGCGCCGAGCTGCGCTAATACCGCCTGCATCCCTCCTGACGGGGGGATGTCCTCTCCCCGCTAATTCCTGTTTCTTTTCCCTAATTGATCTCTTCCGGGTGACATCTTCCTTCAGGACGCTCATTATAAAAGCAGTAGTCTTAATGGGGGTAATCTCATATGGAACAGCTGCGTGCCGAACTTAGCCATCTGCTGGGTGAGAAATTAAGCCGGGTCGAATGCGTGAGTGAAAAGGCCGATACCGCGCTTTGGTCGTTGTATGACAGTCAGGGCAACCCAATGCCGCTGATGGCCAGGAGTTTCACCTCGCCGGGCGTTGCCAGGCAGCTTGCATGGAAAATGTCGATGCTGGCGCGGGAAGGAACGGTCCGTATGCCGACGGTGTACGGCGTAATGACGCACGAGGAACACCCCGGCCCGGACGTGCTGCTGATTGAGCGCCTGCGCGGCGTACCCGTTGAAGCGCCCGCGCGCACGCCGGAACGCTGGGAGCAACTGAAAGACCAGATAGTCGAGGCGCTGCTGGCCTGGCACCGTCAGGATAGCCGCGGGCTTGTCGGTCCGGTCGACAGCACTCAGGAAAACCTGTGGCCGCTGTGGTATCGCCAGCGGGTTGAAGTCCTGTGGGGGACGCTTAACCAGTTTAACAATACCGGTTTGACCATGCAGGATAAACGTATTCTGTTTCGCACCCGCGAGTGCTTGCCGGCGCTGTTCGACGGTTTTAATGACAACTGCGTGCTAATCCACGGTAATTTCACCCTTCGCAGCATGCTCAAAGACTCCCGCAGCGATCAGCTTCTGGCGATGTTGGGGCCGGGGATCATGCTCTGGGCTCCGCGCGAATACGAGCTATTCAGGCTTAGCGACAGCGGGGCGGCGGAAGGTTTACTGTGGCACTACCTTCAACGCGCGCCCGTTGCAGAGGCGTTTCTCTGGCGGCGCTGGCTTTACCTGCTCTGGGACGAAGTTGCGCAGCTGGTCAATACCGGACGCTTTAATCGCGCAAACTTCGATCTGGCAACAAAATCACTCCTGCCCTGGCTCGCCTGACGATCCTTTCAGCCACTGCCAGAGGCGTCCGAGCGTCTCATAACCGACGCGATCGCTATGCATCAGCCACGCCGGGGAGGGGATCGCCCGTTCCCACGGGTTGAGCGGCGCGTCGATGGCCATCTGGTTTGCCGGTGCGGGAAGCGGGTGCAGGCCTTGCTTCTCAAAGAAAATCATCGCGCGCGGCAGGTGTGAGGCGGAGGTCACCAGCAAGAACGGGACATCGCCAATCGCCTGCTTCACTGCGGCAGCCTCTTCTTCGGTATCTTTTGGGCTGTCCAGAGTGATAATTGAGGAACGCGGTACGCCGAGTGATTCCGCGACTCTGGCGCCTGCTTCAGCCGTACTCACCGGGTTCGTTTTGGCCGCCGCGCCGGTGAAGATCATTTTTGATCCCGGATTCGCCAGCCAGAGGCGAATGCCTTCGTTTAGCCGTGGCAGGCTGTTGTTGATCAGGTTTGAACTGGGCGCCCAGTCAGGATCCCAGGTATACCCACCGCCCAGCACTACGATGTACGACACTTTCTGGTTTCCCTGCCACGTCGGGTACTTAGTTTCGATGGGGCGTAACAGACCATCCGCGACCGGCTGCAGGCTTAACAGCAGCAGGACAAACCAGCCGAGCGTGATAAGCGTTTTGCCACTTTTCTGAAAGCGACTGAACCAGACCAGCGCCAGCCCCAGCGCGATCGTGAGCAGCAGCAGCGGAAGGGGAAGCATCATCCCTCCAATGTATTTCTTAAGGGTAAAAAGCATCCTTTTTGGTTCCTTTTTTGACCATATAGCAGGGGATTACCGGTGATATTACACCAGAGAGGTTCATTCTCCGCCCGGGTGTGACAAAATAGCGCTTTTGCAGTTAGCGAGTGGAACTCTCCCAATGCGGGATCGCAATTTTGATGACATCGCGGAAAAGTTTTCGCGCAACATTTATGGCACCACGAAAGGTCAGCTCCGTCAGACGATCCTCTGGCAGGATCTGGACACCATTCTGGCCACCTTTGGTGGTCAAACGTTGCGCGTGCTGGACGCCGGTGGCGGTGAAGGGCAGACGGCGATAAAAATGGCCGGGCGCGGTCATCACGTCACGCTTTGCGATCTTTCTGCTGAAATGGTCGCCCGCGCGACGCGTGCGGCAGAAGAGAAAGGTGTGAGCAACAACATGCATTTTATACAATGCGCTGCTCAGGACATCGCGCAGCATTTGGAAACCCAGGTTGATCTGATATTGTTTCATGCGGTGCTGGAGTGGGTTGCCGATCCGCAAAGCGTGTTACAAACCCTGTGGTCGATGTTACGCCCGGGCGGCACGCTGTCGCTGATGTTCTACAATGCTAACGGCTTCCTGATGCACAACATGGTTGCAGGAAACTTCGACTATGTGCAGGTCGGGATGCCCAAAAAGAAAAAGCGCACGCTTTCCCCGGACTATCCGCGCGATCCACAGCAGGTTTATGGCTGGCTGGAAGCGATTGGCTGGCAGATTGTCGGGAAGACGGGCGTCAGGGTGTTTCATGATTATCTGCGTGAAAAACACAAACAGCGTGACTGTTTTGACACCTTAACAGAATTAGAAACGCGGTATTGCCGTCAGGAGCCTTTTATCAGCCTTGGCCGCTATATTCACGTCACCGCGCACAAGCCGCAGATGCAAGGATAACCTATGAGTGAATTTTCCCAGACAGTCCCCGAACTGGTTGCCTGGGCCAGGAAAAACGATTTCTCCATCTCGCTGCCGGTAGACAGACTCTCTTTCCTGCTGGCGGTTGCCACGCTGAACGGCGAACGGCTGGACGGTGAAATGAGCGAGGGTGAACTGGTGGATGCGTTCCGCCATGTCAGTGATGCGTTTGAGCAAACCAGCGAAACCATTAGCGTGCGTGCCAACAACGCGATCAACGATATGGTGCGTCAACGTCTGCTGAACCGCTTTACCAGCGAGCAGGCGGAAGGAAACGCCATCTATCGCCTGACGCCGCTGGGCATCGGCATCACCGATTACTACATCCGCCAGCGTGAATTTTCCACGCTGCGTCTTTCCATGCAGCTCTCGATCGTGGCGGGTGAGCTTAAGCGTGCCGCCGACGCGGCGGATGAAAACGGTGACGAATTCCACTGGCACCGTAACGTCTACGCGCCGCTGAAATATTCGGTAGCCGAGATTTTCGACAGTATCGATCTCACCCAGCGCCTGATGGACGAACAGCAGCAGCAGGTGAAAGACGATATCGCGCAGCTGCTGAATAAAGACTGGCGAGCGGCCATCTCCAGCTGTGAACTTCTGCTGTCAGAAACCTCCGGCACGCTGCGCGAACTCCAGGATACGCTGGAAGCCGCAGGGGACAAGCTGCAGGCTAACCTGCTGCGCATCCAGGACGCGACGCTGGCGCACGACGATCTGCATTTTATCGACCGTCTGGTGTTCGATCTGCAGACCAAGCTTGACCGCATTATCAGCTGGGGTCAGCAGTCGATCGACCTGTGGATCGGCTACGACCGACACGTGCATAAATTTATCCGTACCGCGATTGATATGGATAAAAACCGCGTCTTTGCTCAGCGTCTGCGTCAGTCGGTGCAGACCTATTTCGATGCGCCGTGGGCGCTGACCTACGCCAGTGCCGATCGTCTGCTGGATATGCGCGATGAAGAGATGGCGCTGCGCGATGAAGAGGTAACCGGTGAACTGCCGCCGGATCTGGAATACGAAGAATTTAACGAAATTCGCGAGCAGCTTGCGGCGATGATCGAAGAACAGCTCGCTGTCTACAAAACCAGACAAGTGCCGCTGGATCTTGGTCTCGTGGTGCGCGACTATCTGGCGCAATATCCACGCGCGCGCCACTTCGACATTGCCCGCATTGTGGTAGACCAGGCGGTGCGCCTGGGCGTCGCGCAAGCAGATTTCACCGGACTGCCGCCGAAGTGGCAGCCAATCAACGATTACGGAGCCAAGGTACAGGCGCATGTCATTGACAAATATTGAACACGTGATGCCGGTTAAGCTGGCACAGGCGCTGGCGAATCCGTTATTTCCGGCGCTGGACAGCCAGCTGCGTGCCGGTCGTCACATTGGCTTAGACGAGCTGGATAATCACGCCTTTTTGATGGACTTCCAGGAGTACCTGGAAGAGTTTTATGCACGCTACAACGTGGAGCTTATCCGCGCGCCGGAAGGGTTTTTCTACCTGCGCCCGCGCTCCACGACGCTGATTCCGCGTTCCGTGCTCTCCGAGCTGGATATGATGGTCGGCAAAATTCTTTGCTACCTCTACCTCAGCCCGGAACGTCTGGCAAATGAAGGGATCTTCACCCAGCAGGAACTTTACGACGAGCTGTTGACGCTGGCTGATGAGAGCAAGCTGCTCAAGCTGGTGAATAACCGCTCCACGGGGTCGGATCTGGACCGTCAGAAATTACAGGAAAAGGTTCGCTCTTCCCTGAACCGTCTGCGTCGTCTTGGGATGGTCTGGTTTATGGGTCACGACAGCAGCAAATTCCGCATTACGGAATCTGTCTTCCGCTTCGGTGCCGATGTGCGTGCGGGCGATGACGCGCGTGAAGCGCAGCTTCGCATGATCCGCGACGGTGAAGCGATGCCGGTGGAAAACCATTTGCAGCTCAATGATGAGCATGAAGAGAATCTGCCGGATAGCGGGGAGGAAGAGTAATGATTGAACGCGGTAAATTTCGCTCACTGACGCTGATTAACTGGAACGGCTTCTTTGCCCGAACCTTCGATCTGGATGAGCTGGTCACGACGCTCTCCGGCGGTAACGGTGCGGGTAAATCCACCACCATGGCGGCCTTTGTTACGGCGCTGATCCCCGATCTGACGCTGCTTCACTTCCGTAACACCACTGAAGCGGGGGCAACAAGCGGTTCCCGTGATAAAGGTCTACACGGTAAGCTGAAGGCGGGCGTCTGTTATTCGGTTCTGGACGTCATTAACTCCCGTCATCAGCGTGTGGTGGTGGGCGTGCGCCTGCAGCAGGTCGCCGGTCGCGACCGTAAAGTGGATATTAAACCGTTTGCGATCCAGGGTCTGCCAACGTCCGTACAGCCGACGTCGCTGCTGACGGAAACCCTGAACGAACGCCAGGCGCGCGTGCTGACGCTGCAGGAGCTGAAGGACAAGCTCGAAGCCATCGAAGGCGTGCAGTTCAAGCAGTTCAACTCTATCACCGACTACCACTCGCTGATGTTCGATCTGGGCGTGGTGGCGCGTCGTCTGCGCACGGCATCAGACCGTAGCAAATACTACCGCCTGATTGAAGCGTCGCTGTACGGCGGTATCTCCAGCGCGATTACCCGCTCCCTGCGCGACTACCTGCTGCCGGAAAACAGCGGCGTGCGTAAGGCCTTCCAGGATATGGAAGCGGCGCTGCGTGAAAACCGCATGACGCTGGAAGCGATTCGCGTTACCCAGTCTGACCGCGACCTGTTTAAACACCTGATCAGCGAAGCCACCAACTACGTGGCGGCGGACTACATGCGCCACGCCAACGAGCGCCGGGTGCATCTCGATCAGGCATTAGAATACCGTCGCGAGCTGTTTACCTCCCGTAAACAGCTGGTGGCCGAGCAGTACAAGCACGTCGAAATGGCGCGCGAGCTGGGCGAGCACAACGGTGCTGAAGGCGACCTGGAAGCCGATTACCAGGCCGCCAGCGATCACCTTAACCTGGTGCAGACCGCGCTGCGTCAGCAGGAAAAAATCGAGCGCTATGAAGCGGACCTCGATGAGCTGCAGATTCGTCTCGAAGAGCAAAATGAAGTGGTGGCCGAAGCCGCTGACATGCAGGAAGAGAACGAAGCCCGCGCCGAAGCGGCCGAGCTGGAAGTGGATGAGCTGAAAAGCCAGCTTGCCGATTACCAGCAGGCGCTGGACGTGCAGCAGACGCGAGCGATTCAGTACAGCCAGGCACTGCAGGCATTACAGCGCGCGAAAGAGCTGTGTCATCTGCCCGACCTGACGCCGGAGAGCGCCGACGAGTGGCTGGATACCTTCCAGGCCAAAGAGCAGGAAGCCACCGAGAAACTGCTGTCCCTCGAACAGAAAATGAGCGTTGCGCAAACGGCGCACAGCCAGTTTGAGCAGGCTTATCAGCTGGTGGTCGCAATTAACGGCCCGCTGGCGCGTAACGAAGCCTGGGACGTTGCTCGTGAACTGCTGCGCGACGGTGTGAACCAGCGCCATCTGGCCGAGCAGGTTCAGCCGCTGCGTATGCGTCTGAACGAGCTGGAGCAGCGCCTGCGCGAGCAGCAGGAAGCCGAGCGTCTGCTGGCGGATTTCTGCAAGCGTCAGGGTAAAAATTACGATTTCGACGAGCTTGAGGCTCTGCATCAGGAGCTGGAAGCGCGTATTGCAGCCCTGTCCGATACCGTATCAAACGCCAGCGAACAGCGTATGAACCTCCGTCAGGAGCTGGAGCAGATTCAGTCCCGTTCGAAGACGCTCCTGGAGCGTGCGCCGGTCTGGCTGGCGGCTCAAAGCAGCCTGAACCAGCTCAGCGAGCAGTGCGGCGAGCAGTTCGAATCCAGCCAGGAAGTGACCGAATACCTGCAGCAGCTGCTGGAGCGCGAGCGCGAAGCCATTGTTGAACGTGACGAAGTGGGCGCCCGCAAGCGCGACGTCGATGAAGAAATTGAGCGCTTAAGCCAGCCGGGCGGGTCAGAAGATCCGCGCCTGAATGCGCTAGCCGAGCGTTTTGGCGGCGTGCTGCTGTCCGAGATTTACGACGATGTTGGCCTTGACGATGCCCCGTACTTCTCCGCGCTGTACGGTCCATCCCGCAACGCGATTGTGGTTCCCGATCTGTCGCTGATTTCTGAGCAGCTTGCCGGCCTGGAAGATTGTCCGGAAGATCTCTACCTGATCGAAGGGGATCCGCAGTCGTTCGATGACAGCGTATTCAGCGTCGACGAGCTGGAAAAAGCGGTGGTGGTGAAAATTGCCGACCGTCAGTGGCGTTATTCCCGCTTCCCTGAGCTGCCGCTGTTTGGCCGCGCCGCGCGCGAAAGCCGCATTGAAAGCCTGCACGCAGAGCGTGAAACGCTGTCTGAACGTTTTGCGACCCTGTCGTTTGACGTGCAGAAAACCCAGCGTCTGCATCAGTCGTTCAGCCGCTTTATCGGCAGCCATCTCGCCGTAGCGTTTGACGCGGATCCGGAAGCCGAAATCCGCAAACTCAATACCCGCCGTGGCGAACTGGAACGTGCGATTGCCAGCCATGAAAGTGATAACCAGCAAAGTCGCGTTCAGTTTGAACAGGCGAAAGAGGGCGTTGCTGCCCTTAACCGCATTCTGCCGCGTCTGAACCTGCTGGCGGACGACACGCTGGCCGATCGCGTGGACGAGATCCAGGAGCGTCTGGATGAAGCGCAGGAAGCCGCGCGTTTCGTTCAACAGCACGGCAATCAGCTGGCTAAGCTGGAGCCCGTCGTGTCTGTACTGCAGAGCGACCCGGAACAGTTTGAGCAGTTAAAAGAAGATTATGCCTGGTCGCAGCAGGTGCAGCGCGAAGCGCGTCAGCAGGCGTTTGCCCTGACGGAAGTGGTGCAGCGTCGGGCCCACTTTGGCTACTCCGATTCGGCTGAAATGCTGAGCGGTAACAGCGATCTGAACGAAAAACTGCGTCAGCGCCTTGAGCAGGCGGAGGCGGAACGTACTCGCGCCCGCGAAGCGATGCGCAGCCACTCCGCTCAGCTGAACCAGTACAACCAGGTGCTGGCCTCGCTGAAAAGCTCCTTCGATACCAAGAAAGAGCTGTTAAACGATCTGCAGAAAGAGCTTCATGACATCGGCGTGCGTGCCGACAGCGGCGCAGAAGAGCGCGCGCGTATTCGTCGTGACGAGCTGCATTCTCAGCTCAGCAATAACCGTGCGCGTCGTAATCAGCTGGAAAAAGCGCTGACCTTCTGCGAAGCGGAAATGGATAACCTGACCCGTCGCCTGCGCAAGCTGGAACGCGACTATCATGAAATGCGCGAGCAGGTCGTGACCGCCAAGGCGGGCTGGTGCGCGGTGATGCGCATGGTGAAAGACAATAACGTAGAGCGTCGTCTGCACCGCCGTGAACTGGCGTATCTCTCTGCTGATGAGCTGCGATCCATGTCGGATAAGGCGTTGGGTGCGCTGCGTCTGGCGGTGGCGGATAACGAACACCTGCGCGATGTGCTGCGTATGTCGGAAGATCCAAAACGTCCGGAACGTAAAATTCAGTTCTTCGTGGCGGTTTACCAGCACCTGCGCGAGCGTATTCGTCAGGACATCATCCGTACCGACGATCCGGTCGAAGCCATCGAACAGATGGAAATTGAGCTGGGCCGCCTCACGGAAGAGCTGACCTCTCGCGAGCAGAAGCTGGCGATCAGCTCCCGCAGCGTGGCGAACATTATCCGCAAAACCATTCAGCGCGAGCAGAACCGTATCCGCCAGCTGAACCAGGGTTTGCAAAGCGTGTCGTTTGGCCAGGTGAACAGTGTGCGCCTCAACGTCAACGTGCGTGAAGCCCATGCAACGCTGCTGGAAGTGCTGTCTGAGCAGCACGAGCAGCATCAAGATCTGTTCAACAGCAACCGTTTGACCTTCTCCGAAGCGCTGGCGAAGCTGTATCAGCGCCTGAACCCGCAGATTGATATGGGGCAGCGTACGCCGCAAACCATCGGAGAAGAGTTGCTGGACTACCGTAACTACCTGGAAATGGAAGTTGAGGTAAACCGTGGCTCAGACGGCTGGCTGCGTGCGGAATCCGGGGCGCTCTCTACCGGTGAAGCGATCGGTACCGGGATGTCAATTCTGGTGATGGTCGTACAGAGCTGGGAAGATGAAGCGCGTCGCCTGCGCGGCAAAGACATCTCGCCATGCCGACTGCTGTTCCTGGATGAGGCGGCGCGTCTTGATGCCCGCTCAATTGCCACGCTGTTCGAGCTTTGCGAACGTCTTGATATGCAGCTCATCATTGCGGCACCGGAGAACATCAGCCCCGAGAAGGGCACAACCTACAAACTGGTGCGTAAAGTGTTCCAGAACAGCGAACACGTTCACGTTGTGGGGCTGCGTGGCTTTGCGCCGCAGCCGCCAGAATCATTGCCGGAAACCACGGCGGACGCTTCCTGAAGCGTCTTTTGACCCGAAGCGGCGCACTGGCGCCGCTTTTTTTTTAAACTTAACTTGTGCTTAGGGCTGCGTTATCTTTAAACTTCTTTACATAAGGTAAGGCAACAGCTTAGCCGTCTACCTATAATGAAAGAAAGCCCCAACGTGATGGGCATGTCGTGAAAACAGGGGGCAAGGGATGTTGCTTAAGAAAGAATGTGGTCGTCAGCTGTCTGCGCTGAGTTTATGCCTGGCAGTGATGTTTGCTCCGCTGTTAACCGCCCAGGCCGACGAGCCTGAAATTGTGCCGACTGACAGCTCGGCAACGACAGGCGCGCAGCCAACGTCGTTGTCCCAGCCGCTGGACCAGTCTCCGGCGACGGCTATCATGGCCGGGATTAAACCGCTGCCGGAAGGCATCGACACCGAATCGCTCAGTCAGCAGCTGCAGTCGGGGCTGCCGTCAGGCTACACGCCTGCCTATCTCAATCAGCTCACGCTCCTCTATGCTGCCCGCGATATGAAACCAATGTGGGAAAATCGCGATGCCGTGCGCGCCTTCCAGCAGCAGCTGGCGGAGGTCGCGATTGCAGGGTTTCAGCCGCAGTTTACAAAGTGGGTTGAGCTTTTAACCGATCCTGCCGTCACCGGGCAGGCGCGTGATGTGGTGCTTTCCGATGCCATGATGGGCTACCTGCAGTTCGTGGCGGGTATTCCGGTCAATGGCAACCGTTGGCTGTACAGCGATAAGCCGTACAAGCTGGCGACGCCGGCGCTGTCGGTGATTAACCAATGGCAGTTAGCGCTGGATAACGGCGAACTGCCGCGCTTTATCGCCAGCCTCGCACCGGCGCATCCACAATATTCCACTCTGCACCAGTCGCTCCTCGCGCTGGTGGGGGACACGCGTCCATGGCCGCAAATGCGCGGTACCGCGACGCTGCGTCCAGGGCAGTGGAGCAGCGATGTTCCTGCCCTGCGCGAGATCCTGACGCGTTCCGGTATTCTGGAAGGCGGGCCAAAGATTGCTCTTCCGGGGGATGATTCACAAAGCGTCGCCGTTAGCCCGTCAGCTCCCGTGAAAGAGAAGAAAGCCGTTGTCCTGAGTAACAAACCCGCGGCTTACGATCGCGAGCTGGTTGCGGCCGTTAAGCAATTTCAGGCCGCTCAGGGACTGGGGGCCGATGGCGTCATTGGCCAGACGACGCGCGACTGGCTGAACGTATCGCCTGCGCAGCGGGCTGGGGTGCTGGCGCTCAATATCCAGCGTTTGCGCTTGCTGCCGGGAACGCTCTCTACCGGAATTATGGTTAACATCCCGGCGTATTCCCTGGTTTATTATCAGGATGGTAGCGAAAAACTGGCGTCGCGCGTGATTGTCGGGCGTCCGGATCGTAAAACACCGATGATGAGCAGTGCGCTGAATAACGTGGTGGTTAACCCGCCGTGGAACGTGCCGCCGACGCTGGCGCGGAAAGACATTCTGCCGAAGGTCTGGAACGATCCGGGTTATCTGGAACGTCATGGCTATACGGTGATGCGCGGATGGAACAGTAAAGAGGCCATCGATCCTTACATGGTCGACTGGTCAACGATCACTGCGTCGAATCTTCCGTTCCGTTTCCAGCAGGCTCCTGGGGCGCATAATTCTCTAGGGCGCTACAAGTTCAATATGCCGAGCTCAGAAGCTATCTATCTGCACGATACGCCGAACCACAACCTGTTCCAGAAAGATACTCGCGCGCTGAGTTCTGGCTGCGTGCGCGTGAACAAAGCCTCGGAGCTGGCCAATATGCTGCTGCAGGATGCGGGCTGGAACGATACGCGCATCTCGGATGCCCTGAAACAGGGAGATACGCGTTACGTAAATATTCGCCACAATATTCCGGTCAATCTTTACTATCTGACGGCGTTTGTGGGCGAAGACGGGCGTACCCAGTATCGTACAGATATTTACAATTATGATCTCACCGCGCGATCTGGCGCACAAATTTTGCCAAAAGCGGAACAATTAATCAGGTAAATGAAGCAGTTCGGGAAAAATGATTGTCGTAAGTTATGGTGAATAGGTAGCTATATCGCTGCAAGCCGCGTATTCACTGGGGTTGGGCGCCTTGACGTACCTGGTTTTGCCAGTTATGGTGCCCTTCGTGCGCTAAGCATATTACGATTTCTTTTACCTGTAGACCTGATTATCATGGACAAATTTGACGCTAATCGCCGCAAACTGCTGGCGTTAGGTGGCGTTGCGCTTGGCGCAGCGGCCATCTTGCCGACGCCAGCATTTGCCACCCTCTCGACACCTCGTCCGCGAGTTTTAACGCTCAACAATCTTCATACCGGTGAGTCGCTAAAAGCGGAGTTTTTCGATGGCAGAGGCTATATTCAGGATGAATTAGCAAGACTTAACCATTTTTTCCGTGATTTCCGCGCGAATAAAATAAAAGCCATCGACCCAGGACTGTTTGACCAGATTTTCCGCCTTCAGGGCCTGCTGGGCACCAGCAAGCCGGTGCAGCTCATCTCTGGCTATCGCTCGATTGATACCAATAATGAACTGCGCGCCCACAGTCGCGGGGTAGCGAAAAAAAGCTATCACACGAAGGGACAGGCAATGGATTTCCATATTGAAGGCGTTTCGTTAGCCAATATTCGCAAAGCCGCGTTATCTATGCGCGCAGGTGGTGTAGGATATTACCCCAGCAGCAACTTTGTGCACATTGATACCGGTCCGGTTCGGCACTGGTAATAACGAAACACAGGAGCAGTATGAACTATCGTATTATTCCGGTTACCGCGTTCTCCCAGAATTGTTCATTGATCTGGTGCGAACAGACTAAACTGGCCGCGCTTGTCGATCCCGGCGGTGACGCTGAGAAAATCAAGCAGGAAGTCGCCGACAGCGGCGTGACGCTCATGCAGATTTTACTGACGCATGGTCACCTCGACCATGTGGGTGCAGCGGCTGAACTGGCTGAACACTATGGTGTGCCTGTGATAGGCCCGGAAAAAGAAGATGAGTTCTGGCTGCAGGGGTTACCCGCCCAAAGCCGCATGTTTGGCCTTGATGAGTGTCAGCCCCTGACGCCCGACGCTTACCTGAACGAAGGAGAGCGCGTTAACGTAGGGAATGTGACTTTACAGGTGTTGCATTGTCCTGGACATACGCCAGGCCATATCGTCTTCTTTGATGACCAGTCCCGTCTGCTGATTTCCGGCGATGTGATCTTCAAAGGTGGTGTAGGACGCAGCGATTTTCCGCGCGGCGACCACGGGCAGCTGATTCAGTCGATTAAACAAAAGTTATTGCCGCTGGGTGATGACGTTACGTTTATCCCTGGGCACGGTCCGATGTCGACGCTGGGCTTTGAACGGCTCCATAACCCGTTCCTTCAGGATGAAATGCCTGTCTGGTAACCAGAATAAAAAAAAGCCTGCATAACGCAGGCTTTTTTATGGGTGCAAATTACAGTACGGCGACAATCGCTTCGCACAGTGGCGCCATGTTGTCAGGCGTCATGCCTGCAACGTTCACGCGGCCAGACGCGACGGCGTACACGCCAAACTCTTCACGCAGACGCAGAACCTGCTCTTTGGTCAGGCCGCTGAACGAGAACATGCCGTTCTGTTTGATGATAAAGCTGAAGTCGCGGTCCGCGCCTTTCTCAGCGAGGGTGTTCACAAACAGCAGGCGCATGCGCTGAATACGCTGACGCATATCGTTCAGCTCTTGTTCCCAGATAGCGCGCAGCGCATCGTTGCTCAGGATAGTGGCAACAACAGACGCACCGTGTGCCGGTGGGTTAGAGTAGTTCGCGCGGATAACCGATTTCATCTGGCTGAACGCACGATCGACGGTCTCTTCGTTTGCCGCGACCAGCGTACAGGCACCTACGCGCTCATTGTACAGACCGAAGTTCTTGGAGTAAGAGCTTGCGACAATCAGCTCCTGATGCACGGCTGCGAACGCGCGCAGGCCTTCGGCATCTTCTTCCAGACCACGGGCGAAGCCCTGATAGGCGAAGTCAAACAGCGGCAGCCAGCCTTTTTCTACGGACAGCTTCGCCAGGTGTTCCCACTGCTCAAGCGTCGGATCGATACCGGTTGGGTTGTGGCAGCAGCCGTGGAACAGCACCACGTCACCCGCCTGCGCTTCGCTCAGGCTCGCCAGCAGGCCGTCAAAGTCGAGAGAGTGGTTTGCCGCATCGTAGTAAGCATATTCACGTACTTCCAGACCCGCAGAGTTAAACACGCTCTTGTGGTTCGGCCAGCTTGGGTTGCTTACCCATACGCGCTTGACAGAGGTGTTTTTCGCCAGGAAATCCGCCGCCACGCGCAGCGCACCGGTACCGCCTGGGGTCTGTGCTGTACGGGCACGTTTGTTACTCACAATTGTACTGCCTTTACCGAACAGCAGCTCCTGGGTGCAGCGACCAAATTCAGGGATACCATCAATACCGAGGTAGTTTTTGGTGGTTTCGTTTTCCAGCAGATACTGCTCAGCTTTCTTAACGCTGGTCAGTACCGGAGTTTTGCCGGTTTCATCTTTATATACACCAATACCCAGGTTGATTTTGCCTGGGCGGTCGTCGGCACGAAACAGATCGGCCAGGCCCAGAATAGGGTCGGCAGGAGCGGCGGTAATGTTCTCAAACATGACGAAGTTCCATTGTGATTACAGAAGTGAAATCCGCTATCAGGTTAACGGTAGATTTACAAAATGCCAACCGTTTGCGACGAAAAGCGTGCGGCTTTTCAAAAGTCGCCATTATTTTCTGTCACGCATAAAAAAACAGGGCCGAAGCCCTGTTCATTAAGCATATAACAAAGTGGTGTTCTGATTAGAACTGGTAAGTCACACCTACAGCAGCCATATCGTCGTTGCCGTTCAGGCCGCCAACGGTTTGCGCGTAGTCTGTGTCTTTGTCCAGCAGGTTGATGTAGTAATCAGCCCACACGTTGAAGTTTTTGTTGAAGTAGTAAGTTGCGCCAACCTGGATGAATTTAGCCAGATCTGCATCGCCACCTTTGAAGGTGCCTTTAGAGTTGGTCACGCCAGCCAGGTCTTTACCTTTGGTCTGCACGTAGGAGATTGCTGGACGCAGGCCGAAATCGAACTGGTACTGAGCAACAACTTCAAAGTTCTGCGTTTTGTTAGCAAAGCCAGCATCGCCATCAGAACCGGTACGGGTGGTGTTACGGGTTTCAGCATAGGTGGTTGCCAGGTAGATGTTGTTGGCGTCGTATTTCAGACCCAGACCCCATGCTTCAGCTTTGTCGCCTTCACCGTCAGCTTTCTGATTCAGAGTACGGTTAGCGTTGCTGTAAGATGCGATTGCACCGAAGCCTTCGCCGAAATCGTAGCCCAGGGAGTAGCCTACGCCATCACCGTTAGCAGTTTTAACGTCAGTACGGTCGTTTTTGCCCTGGTACTGAACGCCCAGGCTCAGACCGTCAACCAGACCGAAGAAGTTGCTGTTACGGTAGGTCAGCAGACCGGTGCTGCGGCTGGTCATAAAGTTATCAACATAGTTACCGCCCCAGGTCATACCAGAGAAGGACGGTGCCATATCGGTGTAAGATTCTACGTCGTAAACGATACCGTAGTTACGACCGTAGTCGATGCTGCCAGCGTCGCCCGCTTTCAGACCCGCAAATGCCAGACGGTTTTTGTTAGTCTGAGCACCACCTTCAGCCTGGCTGGCCACGAAACGGTATTCCCACTGGCCGTAACCGGTCAGCTGGTCGTTGATCTGCGTTTCGCCTTTGAAACCGATCTGCGCGTAGGTAGCGTCGTTATTGTTGGTGTTATCACCGGAAGTCACGAAATCGTGCTCGGCGTTAACTTTACCGTAGAAGTCCAGTTTGTTGCCGTTCTTGTTATAGATTTCTGCAGCGTTAGCTGCACCGGCTACCAGCAGGGCAGGGATTACCACTGCCAGAATATTGCGCTTCATCATTATTTATTACCCTCATTGGTTTTTTTATGACACTCGCCACTGCCGTCAATAAATTCTGTCAATAAATATTTCCGGAACTATTGATGAGAGTTTGGTGTCTTTATGTATCTGACAGGCATCTTTCCATTCGGCGAAGCGTTTCGCTAGCCTGAAAGTGCTACAATTCTCAAGATTAAGTAACTGAAAGAAAATATATGTAACTAAATGTGTATTTTTTGGAACTTTGTGAACCACCTCAAACTTCAGACCTCTCTGGCGAATTAAACGGCAGGACCTATTCTATATATATGAATTGCTTATGATTAATTGAGATAAAGGTGATTCATATAAACAGACGTTAAACGACTCTTTTTTTCTTATGACCGCAAAAAGACTTCTGGATGGCTGTAAAAGTGGTTGAAATTTGTGCTATCGCTTGAGGGTGTAATAATCGCAATAAGAATAGGGTTTATTTTTTGTGGCTGGATGTTTCGCGGAAACAAAACGTAACAGGTAGTGGTTGTGACGGGGTGAAGGTTTAAAGACGCTGACTTTACGCTGACGAAAACTGACAATACAGAATAAAATAATGGCCAGCATAAGCTGGCCATTTTAGTCTTGTACCGATTAGAAGCTGGCGTTACGTGGAGTACGTGGGAACGGGATCACGTCGCGTACGTTCTGAACACCGGTAACGTAGGCGATCAGACGCTCAAAGCCCAGACCAAAACCGGCGTGCGGTACGGTACCGTAACGACGCAGATCGCGGTACCAGCTGTAGTCAGCCGGGTTGAGCCCCATCTCTTCCATACGTGCGTCCAGCACGTCAAGACGCTCTTCACGCTGAGAGCCACCGATGATTTCACCAATGCCCGGCGCCAGTACGTCCATCGCCGCCACGGTTTTACCGTCTTCGTTAAGGCGCATATAGAAGGCCTTAATGTCTTTCGGGTAGTTTTTAACGACAACCGGCGCTTTGAAATGCTTCTCGGCCAGATAGCGTTCGTGCTCAGACGCCAGGTCAACGCCCCAGTAAACCGGGTTCTCGAACTTCTCACCGCATTTCTCGAGGATCGCCACCGCGTCGGTGTAGTCCACCTGCGCAAAATCGGCAGAGACGAAGCGTTCAAGACGAGCTACTGCGTCGCTGTCTACGCGCTCGGCGAAGAATTTCATGTCGTCCGGACGCTCTTCCAGTACCGCTTTGAACACATACTTCAGCATCGCTTCCGCCAGACCCGCAACATCGTCCAGGTCAGCGAACGCCACTTCAGGCTCCAGCATCCAGAATTCCGCCAGATGACGGCTGGTGTTGGAGTTTTCGGCGCGGAAGGTTGGGCCAAAGGTGTAGATCTTAGACAGCGCACAGGCGTACGTTTCGCCGTTGAGCTGACCAGACACCGTCAGGAAGGCTTCTTTACCAAAGAAGTCTTTGTCATAGTCCACTTTACCTTCTGGCGTGCGCGGCAGGTTTTCCATGTCCAGCGTCGAGACGCGGAACATCTCGCCCGCACCTTCCGTATCGGACGCGGTGATCAGCGGGGTAGAGACCCAGAAGTAACCCTGCTCGTCGAAGAAACGATGCAGCGCCTGCGCCAGCGTATGACGCACGCGCGCCACCGCACCAATCAGGTTGGTACGCGGACGCAGGTGGGCGACTTCACGCAGATATTCGATGCTGTGACGTTTTGCCGCCATCGGATAGGTGTCCGGATCTTCAACCCAGCCGGTGACTTCAATCGCAGAAGCCTGAATTTCGAAGCTCTGGCCCTGACCCGGTGATGCCACAACCACGCCGGTAACAATCACGGAACAGCCCGTTGTCAGGTGCAGAACGTCATCATTGTAATTGGGCAGAGAATTATTAATGACGGCCTGTACAGGATCAAAGCAGGAACCGTCATAGACGGCAAGGAAGGAGATGCCAGCTTTAGAATCTCGGCGGGTACGCACCCATCCGCGCACGGTGACTTCCTGGTCAACGGCGACACGGCCCTGGAGTACGTCGGCTACAGGCACAACGCTCATAATATTCTCTCTGTTAATAGTCGGAAAAAATAAACACTTGTCCACCCTAATGGGGGGATATCTATGTTACCTGCCATCCGCTATCAGACAAGTAAATTTCGCAGTCAAAAGAGAAGAATTGAGAAATAAATAAGGAGAAGGGAGCCATGAAGGCTCCCGTAAGCGCTTAACTGGCTTTTTTGATCTGGGGAAGATCGAACGCTTTGCGCAATGCGCGGACAAACGCTTTGTCATGGCAGATGGTTTTACCCGGGCTGTCGGAGAGTTTTGCCACCGGCTTACCGTTACATTCCACCAGTTTGATGACGATATTCAGAGGTTTTACCTGAGGAATATCGCAGGTCAGACGGGTACCAATTCCGAAACTCAGGTTCACCCGGGTGTTGAAATGGCGATAGAGTTCGACCGCTTTCGCCAGGTCGAGATTATCCGAGAAGACCAGCACCTTGCTCATCGGATCGATGCCGAGTTTCTCGTAATGGGCAATGGCCTTCTCGCCCCATTCAACCGGATCCCCGGAGTCGTGGCGTAACCCCTGGTAACGTTCTGCGAACTCGGGACCAAAGTCGCGCAGGAAGGCATCCATCGTAATACAGTCGGTGAGGGCGATCCCGAGCTGATTCGGGTACTCCTCAAGCCATGCGGCCAGTGCCGCGCGCTGGCTGTTAGCCAGATCGGGGCTGATCTGCTGATGCGCCTGGAACCATTCGTGCGCCTGGGTACCCATTGGCGTCAGGCTGAGGCGGCGTGCCAGATCGTAGTTGCTGGTGCCCACAAACCACGGTTCCCGCTGCAGACGTTTAACGATGGCCTCCTGAACGTCACGCGAGAAACGGCGACGCGTGCCAAAGTCCATCAGGCGGAAGCGGGACATGTCCAGCCCTTCTGTCAGGGTTGAGAAGGCAGTGAGTTTATTTTCCAGCGCGGCGACCGCCTGCTCGACGCCGGTTTCCGGCGAACGGTAGCGGTGAGCCAGCTCACTGATTACCGCCAGAAGCGGCACTTCCCACATGATCACTTCCCGCCACGGACCTTCAAGGCGAATATCCAGCTTGCCGTTATCGTTAAGCACGGTGACCTGCTCCGGCTTATAGCGGAAATCACGCAGCCAGTTCAGGTAGTCGGCTTTGAAGAAAGGCAGGCCAGAAAGCCACTGATATTCCTCGTCCTGCAGCGTCAGATGCTGCATAGCATTGACCTGTTCACGAATGGCGTCTGCGTAGATACCAAGCAAGTCGTCGCCACGACAGCGGAATTCCGCCGCGACGTGAACGTCATAGTAATGGTGGAAAACGGCTTGCTGCATATGCAGTTTATACGCGTCGGTATCCAGCAACGTATGCAGAACTGGAGAAGCGAATTGAGTCATAGGTGCGCAGTAGCATCCTCTCACAGGAGCGTTTAGTACAATAAACAACTCCGGAGTATACCTTGTTTAGTGATTTATTGAACCCCGATCACAACATAAGCGCGTTTTATGGTCGAGGGCATTTTGTGCCCCGTGTTATACAAATGTAGCAGTAACGATGCTAATCATCTGATATTTATTGTTTTTAGCTAACCTGTGTAATGGTCTGGGGCATGGGTGGGGCAAATTGCGAAAGAGCCTGGTTCAGAATGGACACCTGCTCAGCACTTTTCTCCGACATCCACTTGCCGTAAACCTTATATACCATCTGGGCATCAGTGTGACCCATCTGCGTAGCTATGAAGTTTGGGTTGGCACCGGCGGACAATGACCAGCAAGCGTAAGTGTGTCTTGACTGGTATGCGTTCCGGTAACGTATGCCTGCGCGTTTTATAATTGGCGCCCAGATTTTGTTAATAGAATTTACCGCGTAGTGATAACCTCTCCGCGGACCCCGTTTGATGCATTGTGGGCTGAAAACGAATGTGCATGGATGCATAACTGCCTGGCCATACTCCCGCAACTTCACCTCTATTTCGTACTGCCTGCCAAGTCGAGTCAGATGAGCCTGGCTCTTTAATGCGTCGATAGCTGGCTGAATAAGATAAATAACCCTGTCGGTACCAGCATCAGTCTTAGGCAGGGTGAATTCATCCGTTTGGGTCAGATTGCGTTTCACCGTGATAGTGCCCGCCTGCAGATCAATGTCCTCCCATGCCAGCCCGCACAATTCCCCGTGCCTCATGCCGGTATAGACCGCCAGAGACCAGAGGTTTTGCATCTGCTGGTGCCCACACGCCCGTATAAATCGGATGAACTCATCTGTAGAAAGAGGGTCTGGATCTCCCTTTGCCCTCTTGAGACGGTTAATTCCACTAAACGGATTCTCCTTTGTGTAGCCGTTGTCGGCACCGAACTGAAAGATTTCGGCCATGAGCATCATGTAATTATTCACCGTGGATGACTTTCTTCCTTTTACCTGCTGGCGGTGATCCTTCTTCATCACATGAAAACCGGTCAATAACTCCTTTCTCACATACAGTAAATCTTCAGTAGTGACAGACGAAACGAGATTGTTTTCGCCGATGCGCGGGAGCATGTTTTTCACGATGGACTCATACCTGCTCATCGTGTTTGAGCTGATCTCCATTCGCTTTAGTTCTGACCACTTTTTCACCAATTCGAAAACAGTGATATCCTTACTCTCAACCCCAAATTTCTTCAGGTTTGCCGAATCCGGGAACTGGGCCGCATAATTGAAATTGCCTGTTTTTATCGCGAAGCACACCGACGCGCGCAGCTCGCCAGCGACTTTTCTGTTTTTTGGTGTATCAGGCACGCCGAGGCTTTCACGCACCCGGCTGCCTTTATAGATGAACCATATGCGGAGCGTTCCGCCATGATTCTCCACGCCTGTTGGGTATGCTGACTTAGCCATTATTCCCTCCTGACGTCCAAGAGCCCGCTAAGCATAAACGGATCTTCATTGGCGCGCACCCGGCTGTTTCTTTTTGAGGCTCTCAACCCACTGGTCGACAGCCTTTCGGTTGTACATGCATTCGCTGTTTTTCTTCGGCACGCCGTCCGGGGAAACATGCAGATATTCCCGACCGACCATCCAGCATTTTTTTCGGGCCCGCTGGATAGTGCCAGGGCGAAGGCCGGTAATCTCGACGAGCTTTTCTTCGGTTACCCAGTCGTTGGGCACGATTAAGGTCATTTCGCTCATGGGTTTCTCCAGGCAAAAAAGAACCCGGCGCGGGGCCGGGCAAAAGGGATGACGTTGCAGTGCTTTCGCACCCAATAGCCAGCTCATAACTGGCTATCAGTTGCGTCATTGGTGGGTTTAGCCAATGGTTTTGATATTCATATTGCCAATCAAGGTTCTGCTTATCGGACCAGACTCGTTGAGGTCAGAAATAATTTGTTCAACTGTTAAATTACCCCGTGAGCATTCATGAAAATCCTCTTCGAGGCACTCAAGCGCATCACTAAACGAGACTGCAACAATCTTACCTCCCATAAACTCCATACCAGCGTTAACTGGCGGCTCTTTGCCATCTTCATACTCAAATACAAACGTTACCTTTCCCATAATCTCTCCTTAGGCCGCGCGCCGGGCACGCAGCGATTTGATATGCTCGCTCGTCTCCAGTTCGGCGCGTATCTGCGCCGCCTCACGGTGATCTAGGTGCTCAAAATCATTGTTGAATCGGTCGATTGAAGCGGTGTTTATCCGGCCCTGTCGCCAGTAGCGGACTATCTGTGATGTGCAGCTGTGGATAATGACGGGCCAACCGTGCTGGTCAGCGTAAATCTGACCCCGTTGAATTAGCTGGAACATTGGGTACCACCTTAAATTCGATAACCCAAACCCATGGGTTAGTTTCCCAGTTGTCGGCACCGTAGATGCTCATCCAAAGGTCACGGAAGTTAATGCGATATTCCCATCCGGGAAGAACCCCGCCGGAAGACGGCGTAATGCCTTCTGACTTTGCATCGTCCTCACTCAGATCTCTTAGTCGTTCAACACGCACACCGGTAATTTCCAGCATTAGACGACTGGCCCAGCGCGGCATGTGAATCGAAGGCGTCCAGCGTATTTCATCAGCCGGCGGCACATTCTCGTAATGAGTTGGAACGTGCTCAGGGTAATCCGCGCGATAAAGTTTCAGGTCCGGCGCGCCAGCACCAGCTTCAGCCCACGTTTCGCGCACCCAGATTCGATCGCCGACGGCACCGAACGGGCAGGTGTAGCCTTCATTCTCATCAGCAACGCCAAATACCTCTTTCTTTGCAGGCTGCAGGTATCCGTTTTTATCGACCACGCCAGGCGTGTACCAGTGGGCGTTTAAATCCAGATCGTAACCGTTATGCGTTGGGTGGAAACCATCAGACGGCTGAACTTTCATGATGCGCCGCGTCTGCGTCTTCCTGCCGTCGAGGATGGCGCGCACCATCTCGCCATTAAAAATCATTCCACGCTCTTTCACTGGATCCCCCTCTGCTTATTCCTCAATTCGATAACGCCCTGGCACTCCGCGCACGTCTGGCAGCCGGGAACGGCAGCGCGCCGCGGCGCTGGGATATCCTCGCCGCATTCAGCGCAATGCTCAGATGACACGGCATTACGGTCGATGCGGTGAGCGGAAAGGGCAGCGTTACGCTGAAGCTCTTCAATCTCTGCTGCGGTGTCGATGATGTCGGCCATGGTCAATGCTCCCGGAACTGTCGGTTAATTCGGTTGAAGGTGAACGCCAGCAATAAAAAAGGCCGCTTTAGCGACCTGGTGATTTGTGATGTCATGGCTGTATCCACCCCCTGCCTTTGACATGCTGAATAACGCCAAGCTTCCTGAGAGACTGGAGTCGGCGGTCAAGAATGCTGAAGACGTCCATCGGGTGCTTTCCCTCTGCTTCAGCAATGACCAAGCACTCCTGCCTGACGGAAGGGTTAAGTATCTTCGAAAACGAGGTTGGCTGAGCGCCGATAGCGCTTAACACCTCGCTATCCAGTTTCGCGTATTTGGTCACGATTCAACTCCGAAGCGGCGATTAAGCCGCCCTGTGTATACGACGAACTCCAGGAGGCTAACTCCCAGAGCTTCAATTTTCTTGTGATGCTTGTTGATGATGGGAGGCACCGTTTCGTTCCAGTTAGGCTTTGGCTTCTTGCGCATGGCCTGCTGGATTTCCTCGGTGCAGCGGCGGCAGGCGGCGCGGATGGCGTTGTCTTTTTCTGGTTTCATAACCCCTCCATATAAGCGCGGATGAATTCTGCCGCAGCTTGCGCGTTTATGGCGTTGCCGTAGCCTTTGAGTCGGCCTGTGCGGTTGCTGCTTGCCACTCTTGCCACCCCGGACTCGACTCGTCCCATGCGTGCGGCAGCCCCATCAACCAGCGGGAATGTGCCGGGTTCAACTGGACGCCATTTGTCATCTCGACAAAAGAGCCAGTCCGCATCTCGCCAAAAACCGTTAACCTCAAGGGCCCGCATGTGTACGCCTGGCGCGGCAGCTGGTCCAGTCGCTCCTTCCCGTCCCGCTGCGCAGTCATTCCCGCCGAGTCCTTCCAGTCGCGTGAGGTTGGTGTCACCCAGCCTGCAAGCCTTGATGCTCCGCCAAGGGTGGATCCCCGCTTTGGCGCATTTGCAGCCGCAGCTTGGCCTGCAACCTGATTGTTGTCGATCGTTGTGGGTGTCGGCCAACCTGTCAGGGTTACTGCAGTCTGAATGTTCATTCCCCCCATCCGCCCCGATGTACCTGCGCCGGTCGTCGATCTGGCTGTTGGCGTTGGCCACCCAGTAGGCCCGCTCTCTGATGTGCGGAGCACCGACGCCCGCTGCCGCAAACGGCACAAGCCCGAAGGCGTATCCCATTCCTTCCAGGTCAGCTTGTACAAGGTCGAACCATGTGTTTGCGTCACCGCTTGCAACTTGTTCGCCAAAGACATGCTCAGGCCTGCGCTCGCTGATGAGGTGGAAGAAGTGGGGCCAAAGGTGCCGCTCGTCAGCAAACCCATCTCCTTTGCCTGCCGCGCTGAAAGGCTGGCACGGGCAGGAGCCGGTCCAGACTGGTTTATCGTCAGGCCATCCGGCGAGGCGGAGGGAATGGGACCAGACGCCGATACCGGCGAAGAAGTGGCACTGCGTGAATCCTCGCAGGTCGTCAGGTGTGACATCTTCAATACTCCTTTCATCAACTTCGCCCGGGGCGATATGACCGTCGGCGATCAGGTTACGCAGCCACTGAGCAGCGAACGGGTCGATTTCGTTGTAATAAGCTGCTGGCGTCATGCGGCCTCCGTCTTAACAACATCGATGGCGCAGCCGGGTAGCAATTCAACCGCGGCGGTGGCGCACTGATTTCCCCAATGATCCCAGCCCGGCGCCGCGCTGCGGCTGAATAACTCAATGCGTGGCACATCACCGTAAAGCAGTTCCAGACGGTGGCGCACTTCCCACGGCTTTTCGCTGTGCGCGCCGAGCGGGCTGTAGACCACCTGCTTAATCCCGGCGTGCTTTCGTTCCAGCCCGGCGCCGCGGGTGGCAATCAGCAGGTCTTCGGTATTGGCCCGGGTGTGGTTGCCGCCGTTCATGCGCGTCTCGGCGTTAAGCAGATCGAGGAAGTAGTAAAAGTCGGTGACTTCACCCTCGGCCAGCGCCTTGTTGATGCGCAGTTCCGCGTTCTGGTTCAGTTTCACCCAGGTAAAGCCTTTCATCGTGCGAACGGTAAAGCCCCAGGCCTCGGCCAGTTCGATAGCCTCCTGGTTATGCGTGCCGGTGTACCACATCGCCAGCACCGCGTTTTCGGCAGCTAGTTCCCACACTGGCAGGCGCTTGATGTCGATGAGTTTCATGGTGGAGTAGTGATCGGCGGCAGCGCCGTTGCTGATGGTGTTGCCGTAAGACCAGGGCGGATCGACATACAGAAGTGAGTATTTCGCTGTCATGCCGCCTCCTGCCTTTCCCGATATTCCTCAGCGAGCCGCTGCGCCTTTAATGGATTGCTGACCACTTCACCCCATGGCATTAGCCAGCCGTTACCAATGAAGGGAAGGCACAGTGTGCCAACCCTGATGTCGTCGTGAGCGTGAGTCATTAGTCACTCCTTGAAGCGCCGCCGAGGCCTTTGCGGTTGTCGTTTAGGTATGGGTCAGCTGGCGTGTAATTGGATGGGGCAGGGGGTGAATCGTCGTTGGCTCTTTCTTGCTGGATAATTTGGTAAAGCTCTTTGCGATCTGCTCGCTCAGAGGGTGAGAGCTTCCGGTCAGGGATTGGCCGGAGAAGATATTTTCGATACTCGTGGGTAAATTTGTTCATTGGTTTCTCCTGACCGGGAGATGATTCAAAAGGGTATATCGTCGTCGAAGTCCATTGGCGGTTCGTTAGATTGGGCGGGTGACGAGTGCTGCTGTGCACGAGACTGTGCGCCGCCGCTGAACTGATTCCCGCCCTGCGTTTGGCTGCCACCCGCCGGTGCCGCTCCACCGCCCTGACGGCCACCAAGCATCTGCATTGTGCCGCCGACGTTTACCACTACCTCTGTGGTGTACTTCTCCACGCCAGCCTGATCTGTCCATTTTCGGGTGCGCAGTTGACCCTCGATATAAACCTGAGAGCCCTTGCGCAGGTATTCACCGGCCACCTCAGCCGGCTTTCCGAACAGGACGACGCGATGCCATTCCGTTTGCTCTTTTTGCTCGCCAGTAGCTTTATCTCGCCATGACTCAGATGTCGCCAGCGTCACGCTACACACTGCGCCGCCGGACGGAAGATAACGGACCTCTGGGTCTTGCCCGAGGTTACCGACGAGGATCACTTTGTTTACGCCTTTGCTAGCCATTTACGCCGCCTGTTTAAGTTCTTTGAGTCGAATGCCAGTAACGTCTTTGCATTTGTTTTGGTGCTCAGCAAAGCCGTTCAGTAATTTCCATGTGTCTTCATAGCGATGCTTAAGCCGATCGCTATCGTTTTCAGAGCCAGCGTATGCAGAGAATTCGGCGAGGATTTTGTCCGCATCCACGGACTGAGGTGCCTGGTCTCGCTGCTGGTGACCATCATGCGGTTGTTGGTCCTGCTCGGTTGGTGTTCCTGATGGCAATGCCCATCCCGGTAGAGCTGGCGCCTTCCAATAGAAAACGCCAACCTCTTTTGATTTGGCGTACTGGAACCCGGGCGCGCGCGTTGCAGACACCACTGCGAACCCTTCCTCCAGGTTGTAGAGGTAACGACCGATCCCCCATTGCACGGCGGCGCGCTTCATGGCGCCAGAGCGACCACCTTTCACAGCTTCAACCTGTGTGTTTTCTGCCGCATCCCACTTGGTGATCCACTCGCCTTCAACCTTGATGGAAATACCGCACTCAACGCCGCCATTGTTCGGAATATCTCGGTACTCGTTACGCCAGCCAGCCTTGCCGCATACTTCATCCAGCCGCTTCATGATTGCGCGGTTAGTTACGTAAGCCAGCACCTTTGCCCAGATGCCGTTATTGTTTTTTCCCGCCTGCTGAATGCGCCACTCAATATCCTCACTGGCAAATGGCGCATCTAAATCATCAAGGTTCATGTGTAATTCCCCGCAAATTCATCCCAGCTAATGACCGGGTTCTGCCGCTCGGCGGCCTGGTTAACTGGCTCGTCATCACCCTCGGGCTTTTCCGGAAGCACGTCGCGCATAAGGCGCAGGAATGACTCTTCATCCCACCGTTCTGCCGCCGTCATGCTGCACGCTCCTGATGAGTGATGACGTACCCCTGTTCAGCCAACCACTCGATTACTTCTGCGCCGTCGAGCTGGGGGAGTAAGTCACGGGGTTTTACGGTGCCGGCCAGCACAACGCCTTCCATCTCAACTTTGATGGTGTTGTGGGGGCCGACGGATGTGCGCATGTCTACGCACTCGCATGTGATATTCATGATTCACCTCAGTAATGAATTTTTGCGCAGGGGATCAGGTCGTCTTTCAGTGCGGTGAGCACTTCGATTGCCTGTTCGCGGGTTAAACTGGTGTGGCTGGTGAGCGCGTTAACGATGTTGGTGCCGACCGTTTTGCGATGCTTCACATCAGCTTCGCGCTTTGCCTGCTCGTCAGCTTTGCGCTTCTCTTCGGCCAGGCGTTTCTCTTCTGCCTGTTTTGCCTTGAGGCGCTCAGCTTCCACTGCCGCGGCTTTTTCGCGTTCCGCCCGGGCTTCCGCTTCCTGCTTCTCGCGAGATGCACGCTGTTCCGCTTCGACGCGCTGGCGTTCAGCCAGCTCTGCACGTGCTTTCTCTTCAGCTTCACGGCGCGCTGCGGCTTCAATCTCCGCTTTGTGCTTCGCTTCGGCATCGCGGCGGGCTTGCTCTGCCGCTTCCTGCTTGATGCGCTCTTCGTGCTCGCGTTGAGCCTGTTCCGCCAGGCGGCGCTGCTCTTCGCGGTCACGGTCGAAATCCTTGTTCATCAGCAGAGCCATTTCGTGGTCTGCTTCGATCTGCGCGGCACGCTGGCGGTCAAACTCTTCGTTCATTTCCAGCGCTTCGTCGTGCAGCGCGTTCATGGCTTCTTCAGCCTTAATGCGTTCCTGCTCTGCTTCCCATTCGGTGAGTGGGCGGCGGGTCGCATCGCGCAGCTCGTCACAGGCATCAACAAACCGCTTAATTTCGGCCTCAGCAGGTCGCACAGCCTCCTTCAGACGTTTCAGGTACTCACGGCCCGGCTTTTCGATTGCCGTCTTGCTGCGGGACACCTGCGCCGCCAGAGAGGCGACACGGTCACGGCCTTTCTTCGTGGACAGGTCCGGCACTTCGTTTACCGCCTGGCGGATTTGCTCGAGATAAGCATCAAGGCCGCCCGCTACGTAAAGCACCGGAGCCTGTTCCGGCTTGATTTCGATGACAGTTAAGTCCGTTACTTCGCTCATGGTTTCTCCTGAAATTTGGATGTGCAGATGCCGCCCGCGTAATGCCAGGCCGATCGGTTGAATAGGATGGTTAGTGCTGGATAGGGTTGCCGTGACCGTCCAGAAGGACGTCAATCACGCAATCACTGAGGCGGATGATTTCTGCATCGGTGTGTAGATACACCCATTTGCGCTCCTGAATGACTGCTGAGACGCGATAGGTTCGGCCTTCATGCAATGCCATCATGCCGGGCGTTACGCACTGGCGAATGAGCGGGGTGGTGCCGTAGTGGTTGATCATACCTTCACCTCAACCTGTTCCAGGAGGCCAGACAGCTTCATGTGCCAGCGGTTAAGCGTCATCTTTTCACGCGGGTTTGATACCGACGTCAGCTGCCACTCGTTATCGTTGAGCTTTTTGGCGGTGTACTGCTTGCCGTTGTGGGTGACTGTCATGATGCCTCCCTGGCACGCAGCATTGCGTCAGCCATCTGGTATGCGTCAGCAGCAACTCCATCTCTCCAGCCATCCTGAAACCCTTCAACTTCAGCATGATTGAGGTATTGTGCGAAACAAAGACCTGGCGCTTTAGCCGCAAAGTAGTCACGGATCGTCATGTCATCTGTAGTGACTGAAACTTCTTCTGGATATGGCTTATCATCAAACCGGTAAAGCAGGTCGTAATCGCCGGCATCGTCAAAACTGGTGACTTCGTATGCCCAGCGGTGACCGGCCCATTCAAATGACTTACCCCTCTTGTCGCCACCAAATCGGCTTTTAAGGTAGGCGCCATATTCAGGAGAGCTAGCGTAAACTTTCATGGTGTATTTCATAATCATCTCCGCGCTTAAGGCCGCGCCGCCGAACGGTTAATACAAGACTTCAACGCATTTATTCAGTTTTTCAATGGGCGGTGGATGGCCGCCGGTTGTCATAACTAACCGCACTCATCGAGAACGGTGAGGTATGAAAAAACCCGCCGGAGCGGGCTTCAGTCAGTCCATTTTTTCACTATCCCAATGGCCTCTTTTTCATTCTCAGCGTTCAGATAAAGGTCTTTAGCAATGATCATTTTGTCTTTTGCGCTTAGATCCAAAGTGGAGCTGAAATAAGACATAAACTTCATGGCTTCTTCGATTGAATTGAACATATCCTTACCCTCTGTCGTTACCCGCTGATGCGGGAGAAATGCTTTGGTGCTGGCTCCCCACTTTCAAGTAGCAGGGAAGGCCGTCGTCGCCTTGGTGAGCCATTACCACACCAACTAGCTGATAACCGTCTGCCAGCCCAAAACATTCCCTGTATTGGTCAGCGCCAACTCCCTGCCAGTGTTGCCCGTTCTCACGCCGTTCTCGCTCTCGCGCGGGGATACTCTCTCACCGACCGGATCGCACCCGGTGATACTGCACGTTTACGTGTAGGGGTCTTAACAGGTCATTGACGCTGTAAATCTGCATGTTGTTAAAAAGCAGGCGACTTGCTGTCCGCCGCTGGCTAACTTCGCTCAGCTGTCGATGTTTCGTTTCGATGGACTTATTAAAAACCATAGTTGTTTTATCGTCAACAACAATAGTTGTTTTAATGGTTGTTATGGTTTTATTTGGTTGTATTTGAAAGGAATTTATTTTTAAGAAATATTTGGTGGCGGGGTTTGGGCAATAAAAAACCCCGCCGGAGCGAGGTTTCATAGGGGAGGAGTATTTACCGGTTTTGGCTTTTCAGGTAATCGGAGATCTCTTTGGCTGCCGCGCACTGCGCTTTCAGCTCATTGTTCATTTTTGCTTTAACTTCGTCAGAACTACTCTCGCATCCAGCATCAAGCGAAGTGATGTTGTAAACCGCCAGCATCGTAGCCTGTACTGCTACTTTGCACTGATCTGGCTGTGCGTGGTCTTTACATATTGCAGCTGGTGATTGCTTCAGCTGATCGAGAGCAGACTCTTCCGCATTGGCCGCCAGAGGGGTCAGAAATAATATTGCCCATAAGAATTTTTTCATAGTTGCTTCCCTACCATATTGTTGATGTCCAAAACATTCTTCCGATTATCTGGACGCTATCAAGGTCCGCTTCTTCGTCTGGGTGCTCGACATGATTAAAGCTGCGAATGCTCAGCCTGTTCGGGCCCACACGGTAAAGTATTTTTAAGCGATTCCATCCATCCTGGCTGATGGCATAGACCTTGCCGTCCACGATCTTTTTGTCGTTGATGTTGATAGCTACCGTGGTTCCTTCAGGGATGACTGGCTCCATGCTGTTCCCGTGGGCAGGGAAGCACAGGACGCTTTCTCTGTGTGCATTTACACGACGCAAGGTAGCTTTAGAAAATCGTAGTTTGTAGCCGTTATAGTCTTCGCGTGGGAATGTCCCATCGCCGCAGGCCAGCTCAATATCCTTTAGAAATGGCACTTCTACCTCGTCGTCAGGTAATGGGGTTGAATTATCCCAAGGCTCAACGGTACCCCACTGATCAGACGGTGGGATGGCTTCATCCTGCCCAGTGAGAAGCATAGCGCCTTCACCGGAACTCAACCATTCAGGCTTTACCTTTAACGCATTAGCCAGCTCAACCAGCTTCGTTGTCTGGTTGGCTTTTCCTGTTTCTATTTTTTGGATGGCCGCCTGGCTCACCCCGACCAGATCTCCGAGAGCCTTTTGTGTAAGTCCTCGTAATGTCCTGGCTTCTTTCAATCTTTCAGCGAGTGTCGTTTTCATACGCGCAATGTACAACCATGGTTTTATTCCATCAAACGAAAATGGTTGTTGACTAAATACAACCATAGTTTTATTCTTCATTCATATTCACTACGGAGGTTGTTATGAACCCAACCATTAAAACCGCTATCACCATTGTCGGCTCTCAAAAAGCCCTTGGTGAAGCGTGCGCAGTGTCGCAGCAGGCGGTTTACAAGTGGCTACACAACAAAGCGAAGGTTTCTCCGGAGCATGTGAACAGCATCGTTAAAGCAACTGGTGGCGAGATTCAGGCATACCAGATTCGCCCTGATTTGCCGACGCTGTTCCCGTCACCGGACGACAACACAGCCGCTTAACGGCGGCCACAACAACGAAAGGGAAAGCAATGCATTCACTTGCGTATCAACACAATACCGGAATACACCCGGGAGCGATGATAAACCGCGCTCAACCTAAGGCGGCGCCAGACCACGAAAAGATCCGCGATGCGGTCCGGGCATGGTCGTCGGCGCTGGACAATCAGGACGTCGTTTCGGCGTTGATCATCAACGAATACCGGGAGCATGGCGGGACCGCTATCAGCTTCCCGGAAGACATCAGCCGGGCTCGCCAGAAGCTTTTCCGCTTCCTGGATAACCGTTTCGACTCTGAGCAGTACCGCGAGAACGTTCGCCAGCTGACACCGGCAATCATGGCGGTCCTGCCATTGGAGTACCGGCACCGCCTTCTTCCAGAAGACAGCTTTATGTCCCGCTTAGCGCGACTTGAGAAGGAAACGAGCGAGGCGAAAGTTGCCGTTGCGATGAACGCCCCGCGTCACCAGAAGCTCAAGGAACTCAGTGAGGGGATTGTAGAGATGTTCCGTGTCGACCCGGACCTGACCGCGCCGCTGATGGCCATGGTCACTTCGATGTTAGGGGTTATGTGATGGGAAGTATCAAAAACGGCGAAAGCCAGTCTGCGTCAACAGAACTGGCCTTCAAATGCAAATCGTGTGCACTCATTGCAGGAGGAATAATGGCAAAAAATCCACGCTATTACCATACCGCTGTACATAAAAACATAACCCGCGATCGCTTCATCCGCTCGGTTAACCCGATTGTGGCAGAGAAGATGCGCGCAATCCTGGAAGAACTGAAACGTAAGGAGAGTGGCCGTGGGTAACGTATCCAATTTAGCCGAAGCCAGAGAGGCCAGAAGGCTCCAGAAACCGCGCACGAACGACGGTAAGGGGTTTGCCTTGCTGCACCGTAAAATTATGGATGTGCCGTTCTACAAGGACGCTGAGGCGGCTCATTTATGGGTTCACCTGCTCCTGCGCGCTAATCACGAACAGACAATGGTTTCGACTGATGTCGGCGATGTGATCTGCGAACGTGGAGAGTTCATCACCGGGCGAAACACACTGGCAATGGAAACAGGTTTGACCGCTGATCGCGTTAAATCACTGCTACGTAAATTCCAGAACCTGGGAATGATCACCACCAAATCGAACAACCGTTTTACTGTTCTAAAAGTGGTCAAATATGACGAATATCAGTCAAATTTTTGTCCAGCCGATGTCCAGCCAGTGTCCAGCGCAAACGCAGTCGTACCAATGCCTGCGGAAGTGGAGTGTCCAGCCGATGTCCAGCCAGTGTCCACAGATAACAATATATTAAATAACTTACTACCTAACGGTAGTAAGTATCTCGCAAATAACCAGAAACCCGCTGAAGAGAAAAAGTCCCGTTTGTCATGCGATGAAGTATGGCAATGCCTAAAAGACGAACTGCCTGAAGCCCGGGGATGGAGATGCCTAACTGATGAGCGACGCAATCTCATCCGCACCTTCTGGGGTAAGGCTAACAAGATTGCCCGCAACCTGGACGGCAAGCCGATGGATATGGACGGTTTCAGAAGTTATCTGCGCTACATCGCTCAGAACTGCCGCTGGATGCTTGAAGACCGACCAGACCAGAAATCCGGGAAGACCTGGCGCCGCATGAAATTCGATAAGTTCCTGACCGAAAAGCTCTACATCGAAGTGCGCGAGGGGGATCGTGATGACCGCTGATTTCATGGCTGTACCACAAAACCTCGAAGCAGAGCAGAGCGTTATCGGTGGCCTGCTGCTGGATGATGACAACAGCGAGCGAGTCCAGAAGGTTCTGGCGATGCTCAAGCCTGAGTCGTTCTACAGCCGACCTCACCAGTTGATCTTTGCCGAGATGCGCCAGATGTTCCGTGACAACAAGCCAGTCGATGGTCTGACATTGTTCGACGCGCTTGAAGGCAAAGGGCTCGCGGAGCAGGTAGGTGGCTTTGCTTACCTGGCGGAGATTGCCAAGAACACTCCCAGTGCTGCAAACATCGTGGCATACGCTGCATCAGTACGGGAAGCCGCAATGGAGCGCTACGGCATAAACCGCCTGACCGAAGCCACTGAACTGCTGTATTCCCGCAACGGCATGAGCGCTACGCAGAAGTACGAGGCCATTCAGGGTATTTTCACCCAGCTCGCAGACCATTCAAAAACCGGCAGTCGCCGTGGGTTGAGATCGTTTGGCGAGGTTATGGACGACTGGGTAGCAGATCTGGAGAAACGTTTTGACCCTTCAGGCGAACAGCGCGGCATGAGTACCGGTATCCCGTCACTCGACCGACTACTGGCACCGAAAGGTCTGGTCAAAGGCTCTCTGTTTGTTATTGGCGCAAGGCCAAAGATGGGCAAGACAACCCTGTACGGGCAGATGGCGATCAACTGCGCGATTCGGGAGAAAAAGCCAGCGCTGATGTTTAGCCTGGAAATGCCCAGCGACCAGATCCTCGAAAAGCTTGTTGGGCAGAAGTCCGGCGTAAACCCGAGCATTTTTTACATGCCCGCCACGGATGACGCCGACGACCAGTACCAGGGAGACTACGACGGCGACTTTAAGAAGGCGATCGCTACAGCCGGGCGACTGAGTGAAATCGACATGCTGTACATCGACGACACCCCGGGCCTGTCACTGGCTCACATCGTTAGCGAAAGCCGCCGAATCAAACGCGAGAAGGGCTGCGTAGGAATGATTCTGGTTGACTACCTGACGCTAATGACCGCCGAAAAAGCAGACCGTAATGACCTGGCCTACGGGATGATCACCAAAGGGCTTAAGAATCTCGCTAAAGAGCTTGGTTGCGTCGTCGTGCTGCTGACCCAGCTCAACCGCGAACTGGAGAAGCGAGTGAATAAACGCCCGTTACCGAGCGATTCCCGCGACACAGGACAGATTGAGCAGGACTGCGACTACTGGGTTGGCATCCACCGGGAAGGTGCTTTCGATGACAGCGTGCCGCCGGGAGAAACCGAGTTAATCCTGCGACTCAACCGCCACGGCAGTACCGGCACGGTTTATTGCAATCAGATCAACGGTGCAATTTACGACACAGACCAGCATGCCGCAGCCGAAGAACGCCGCGGGCGCGAGCAGCAGCCGAAAAAGAAAGGGGGATTCTGATGACCATAACAATCCGTGAGCAGGTGCTGGCAGCCCTGCGCAATAACCCAGGGCTGAACAACGCCAAACTGGCAGCGCTAATCGGCATGGACACCAAAAAGATATCCGGAACGGTGAGCACGCTGCTGGCCGACGGGCTGATCAGCTGCGAAGGAAAATACGGCCAGCGCCTGTACAGCCTTACCAGTTACGGCATGCGCTTCGCCCCTGACACGATACCGGGCATGAAACAGGGTAAGTCGAAGTTAATTCAGCGGACGGACACAAACGTGATCTGCCAGGAGTGCCGCAACAGCGCCGTTATGAAAAGGATTCTTTCCGTCTATGGGAGATGTGGAAATGTGTGAATTAACCCAAGAGAAGTTGAAATCTTTACTTTATTACGACCCTGAAACAGGCATTTTCACACGCAAAAAAGGCGGTGGCGGGGTTGCGGCTGGAAGCGTTGCTGGCGGCATTAATGGGCAAGGATATATCAATATAAAAATAGGTGGGAAAACCTTTAAGGCGCACCGGCTCGCATTTCTTTATACCTATGGGTATATGCCTGAAATGGTTGATCATAAAAATTTAAACAGGGCGGACAATCGAATATCAAACTTGCGCGCTGCAAATCGCGCACAAAATGGTCAGAACTCAAATATGAGAATCGATAATGCCAGTGGTGTAAAAGGTGTTTCATGGGAGAAACGGCTGAAAAAATGGGTAGCGCGATGCACATGTAACGGCCATGAAAACTGGTTAGGCGCACATGAACGTAAAGAGGATGCAATCGAAGCCGTGAGGTTGTTTAGAGAAAAAACTCACGGTGAATTCGCTAATCACGGGGAGGCCTCCCAATGAGCAACATCGACAAACGCGCATTACGTGAAGCGGCAGATGCAGCAAATAAATCCTCATGGGGTCGCTGGGAATCATACCACCCACACAAAGGCGCGCGGGGCTATGAGGTAAAAGTTGGGGTGAGAGCCGTCGCTCAGCACTGCCTCAAGGTCGATGCAGCATTCATCGCCGTAGCCAATCCCGCCGCCGTGCTGGCGCTGCTGGATGAGCTGGAAGCCGCAGAGAAGCGGATTGCTGAGCTGGAGGCGGTGAAGTGCAAATTGAGCGATTCAAAATTGCTCTCACTGGCGAAGGATATCGTTGAGAACCTGGTTGATACGGGTGGTTCGGATCCAGAGTATACGCAGCAATACGTTGGCTGGACCTGCAAAAGAATTCGCACCGCAGCCGGTAAAGGAGAGTGAGCATGAAAAATTATCTCAGCAATTTAGCCAGCATGCTTCAGGGCATTGCAGGTGTAATTTCAGACGGTGAAAAGGTGCAGAAAGAGTGCCCTGCGCACTTAAAGTCAGCATTGCTTGAAGCCTCTCACGCGCTGGATGGTCAATCGGTCAGGGTCAATTATCCGCCTAATGGCAAGCCTGAAATTGTTAATGCCCGCGGACACCATCGACCGCTTACCTTGCGGGAAAGAGTGGCAATTCGCTTACTTGGTGGCAGAACGGAGATTCGCCCATGAGCACTATTACCAGAGAGCAGGCTAAAGACCTCCGTAACGCATTCGACTGCTGGCAGCAGGACTATGACCCGGTAGAAGACAAAGAGCAGTACGACATGTTTGGTCTGGCAATGGTGGCGATGGATGCGCTGCAGGCATCGCTCGAAGCGGAGCCTGTGTGCGTCATCGACCAGACCAATCTTGATTATCTCAAATCTGGCGCTGATGCAGATGTATGGCCAGCATCCAGAGCAGAGATGGGTGATGTGCTTCTGTACCGCGCCGCCCTGCCAGCGCCAGCTAATGCCGACCCCGTAGCCTGGATGTGGTCACACAGGAAACATCCAAGCGAGGTTACGCTCGTTCAGCCTGAAGATGATGAGCGAGCAGAAGGCGCTCATTGGTCTGGGTGGAGTTGTCAGGCGCTATATGCCGAACCTGTAACGACGGATTACAAGTTGCCGGATGGTTGGGTGGCTTGCAGTGAGCGGATGCCTCCTTTAAAGACTGGCGTAATCGTTGGTAAGTGGATTGGTCGCTCGTGGGCTACTAAGTGGGCAACTTATATCCCATCGCATCCTGAAGCTAACTCACACGGCTTCATAATGCCTGGAGGCTCTTGGGAACCAACTCACTGGATGCCACTGCCAGCAGCACCGCAGCAGGAGGCGTGATGGAAAGTTTAAACAAGATAATCATCAATGCTCGCGTGCTTTCATGGAAGAGAGAGTTTGGACCATTTGTTAAGTGCCCTGAGTGCTTCGGGTTGCTGGAAAAATGCGAACTATGCAAAGGGAAAGGAAAACTTATCCAGGAGGATATTGACGCGTGGAACAACCCGATCGCCAAACTGAAAAGGGATAAGCAGTAATGCCTAACCCATTCGACGCATAACAAACAGGCCTCTTCGGAGGCCTTTCTCTTCAGTTGATTTTGTTGAATCAACCGTCCATACTTTCTTTGCTGATGGCCTGAACACCCATTGGTGACTTCTGCGCATTTAAGGGGACTTAAATGCGACCACAATCTGAACTCCTCACCTTGTCACAGATGCAGAAATGCACCTGCGATTTTCTGCATTCTGCGGTTTCCATTAAGGAGGCCGTATGACTCTGCCAGTAGACGGCATCAAACTCCATCGCGGTAACTTCGCGGCCATCGGCCAGCAGATTCAGCCATTGTTGGATGCCGGGCAATGCTTCCGCCTGCAGGTGAAGCCGTGGCGCGAGAAACGCAGCCTGTCGCAGAACGCGCTCAGCCATATGTGGTACACGGAAATCAGCGAATACCTGATTAGCTCCGGACGTACCGACGCGACTCCGGAGTGGGTTAAGCGAAACCTCAAGAAAACTTATCTCGGCTGCGAAGAGGTGACCTACACCGACTTCATCACCGGTGAGAAAACCACAACCTGGGAGCCACGCCACACCGCAGACCTCGACACCGGGGAAATGCATATCTTCTTGGTGAAGGTTGAAATGTGGTGCGCCCAATTCGGCCTGGCCCTGACAATCCCGAACGGCTGTGAATACCAGCAGCTGCGCGATAAGCAGGAGGCATGATGTCTACTCCACTTTCCCGCGTTATCACCAATGAAATCTTCCGCGTTCCGGCGCGCCGCCAGCGCAAGGCCGCGGTTAAGCCGTCCGATATCCCAACACTGAAGGGCTACACCGCCCGCCTGGTGGATCAGAAATGGCTGCGTCTCGCGGCACGGAGGAACCATGCGTAAACCATCCCGCCGTAAGTGCAAAGTATGCGGTGAATACTTCGTGCCGAAATTCCACGACATCCGGATCCGCTGGTGCTGCCCGGAGCACGGCGCAATCCTCGCGATGGAAGAACGCGAGAAGGAGAAGGTGAAAGCCGCTGCTAAGCGCATCAAGGAGGAGAAAGAAGCCGAGAAGGCCGGGCGCAAACGCCGCAAGGAGCGGCTGGCTGAGCTTCGGCCTGCCGGTTACTACAAAGCGCAGGCTCAGCAGGCATTCAACGCATACATCCGTGCGCGCGATGCTGATTTGCCATGCATCAGCTGCGGCGAGACCAACCCGCCTGATCTGCATGGCGGGCAATGGGACTGCGGCCATTTCAAGACTGTAGGCGCTAACCCTGAACTGCGCTTTGAAGAACGCAACGCCCATAAGCAGTGCAAATCCTGTAATGCTGGAGCTGGCAAGTACACCGCCAAGGAGGCCACTGTCGCGCAGCGCTACGAAGCGGGCCTAGTCGCTCGTTACGGGCAGGAATACGTCGACTGGCTCAACGGCCCCCACGAAATGACCAACTACCGCCGTGAAGACTTCATCCGGATCCGCGATGAGTACCGCGCCAAACTCAAAGCACTGAAACAGCAGGAGGCAGCATGAAGCCAGAAACGATCGAGATACTCCGAGCGCGCTGGCAGCGCCTCCGGATTTACCGCCGCCCGGGCTCCGTGCTGGTGGATTACCGCATTCTCCGTAACTTCGTTCGCATCTATCACCCTGCAGGAGCCGCACAATGAACAATCAGCACCTCGAGTACGTACGTCAGCAGCTCATTGTGGCGACCGCAGATCTGAGCGGGGCGACGAAAGGGCAGCTGGTAGCTTTCGCCGAGAACGCGCAATTCACCGCGACGGCCCGCAGCCGGGGCCGAAAAAAGGTATTCGACAAGGATAAGCAGAGGATGGTCAACCCTGAAGGACCACCGATGAGCGGCAGCCAGTCCCGCGCCAAAGGCTCATCCATCGCGCTGGTTGGGCCGGTTGAGTTCGTGACAGCATCGTGGCGCCGCGCTGTCCTGTCACTGGAAGACCACCAGAAAGCATGGCTTCTGTGGAACTACAGCGAGAATATCCGCTTCGAGCACCAGGTGGCGATTACCCAATGGGCATGGGCAGAGTTCCGGGAGCAACTCGGCGCGAAGAAGGTGGCCGGCAAGACTATGGAGCGTCTGAAGAAGCTTATCTGGCTGGCGGCTCAGGACGTCAAAGCGGAGCTGGCAGGGCGTGATACGTACGAATATCAGGCGCTGGCGGAGCTGGTTGGCGTAACACCAAAGAACTGGTCAGAGACGTTTACGGACCGCTGGGTAGAGATGCGCCGCATCTTCCTGCGCCTGGACAGCGGAGCTTTGTTGCAGGTTACGCGATCACGTTCACAACAAAAGGCGACAAATTTAGACGAAAGTCTTGCAAAACTGGATTGAAACGCATATATTTCATGTAAATCTGATATCGTCGCCACAGCTTTGATTGTCGACACAAAGAATTGAAGCCCAAGGTTAACGCCTTGGGCTTTTTCGTATCTGCACAACAGGAAAGAGCATTGGCGTGAAGGGCTCATAACCCAACCCACGCAGAAGCATGGAGTTGGCGCGAAGTGCTCAGTGCTCTGTCCGTTGTGGTGTAACTCAATTCCCGCTTGCGGGTTAGATGGGTAGAGTAATGCATCAACTGGCATAGCCAGCAGGGCAGGCATGATGCTAATGCTGAACCTGAGTATCGGTTCGAGTCCGATCGCCACACACCAAACCCACTACCTGGGACCCTTCGGCCAGAGAGCCGACATTGCCTTACCCTCACATTGCCAGCCTGTCGCTGGCTTTTTTATTTTCAGGCTCCGGGAACCATCATCGACATGCCTTGTTGTTAAACCGTCCCGAGGGCCTGACCTAATCAACCAGCACCAAGCAGGTGCGAACATGAAGAAAACCACTATGCAAGACAGACCAGATACCTGGGCGGTGATGCTTGCGTGGCTTGTAAACCACAAAAACGAAGCTGGCTATTCGGTACTGGCTTTTGTCATGTCGATACTCGCTACCTCGCGCGGCGCGAAATCAAAGTGGAAAGACCGGATCGCCGGCGCAACGATGTGCGGGATCCTTTGTTTCTTCGCTCAGCCGACACTTACGGCTATATGGGCAATCTTCAACTGGAATTTCCCCCCTGAGCTTTGCTGGCCGATCTCGGCTGGCGTCGGGTATGTGGGTGTGGATTCTCTTTTCGCCTATGCGCGCCGTCGCCTTGGCCTGAATGAACCGGGAGACAAAGCAAATGCTGACCCTCAGTAAATTCCAGCAAGCAACTGGCACCAGTGCGGCACTTGCCGGAAAGTGGTTTCCTGTCGTGCAGGCAGCAATGCAGAAATACGATATAAGCACGCCGCTAAGGCAGGCACACTTCCTCGCACAGGTTGGGCATGAATCATCTGGCTTTGTGCATGTGGAAGAAAGCCTGAATTACCGCTACGGCGCATTGCTGGCGATGTTCGGTAATCGAATTAGCCAGGAAGATGCTTTCAGATATGGCCGTGTTGATTCGGGCCAGAATGCTCACCCTGCCGACCAGAAAATGATTGGCAGCATCATCTACGCCAACCGGAACGGGAACGGCGATCGCAACAGTGGTGATGGATATCGTTACCGCGGGCGCGGCCTGATTCAGGTGACGGGGAAAGCGAATTACGCCGCGCTGGTGAACCAGCTTGACGTTGATATCGTAAAAAGCCCGGAGCTACTCACTCAGCCTCAATATGCTGCTGAATCCGCAGCTGCCTGGTGGAGCAATCACGGACTTAACGCTATCGCTGACTCAGATGATGTTAGCCGCATCACCAGAATCATCAATGGTGGTACCAACGGACTGGAGGACAGGAAAGCCCGCTTGACTAAAGCTAAGGGGGTTTTATGTTCGGGTTAATCAGTTTATTCCGCATTTTCAAAAATAATGCGCACATTCTCATTCCTTGCGCGTTCATCATCCTTGTCGCTATCTGCCTGTGGGGGCTGAACGCCCGCAACTACCAGCTGACGGCGACGAACGACAGGCTGACACAGCTTAACGACAGCAAGGATGTGCAGATCAACGACCTGAGGGCTAAAAATGACGATCTGGCGGGGAGCGTTAAAGAGCTTGCTGGCGCCGTTAACAGGCAAAACGTGGTCATGTCTGAGGTCGCAGAGCAAAGGGCTGAATCGGCCAAGCAGAACCGAATGCTACAGAGCGAGATTAAGCGCTACCTGGCGGCAGATAAGTGCGCTGCTGCTCCTGTTCCTGATGCCGCTGTTGAGCGGTTGCGCGCAGCAGCAGAAGCCGCCCGTGGAATACCGGGTGATAAAGCAGCCGGTCCTGAACCTTCCGGCGGATCTGACGTCGCGCATTGATGTGCCAGATCTGCCCGATAACCCTTCGTATGGTGACAGCGTTTCGATGAACGCGACACTTTACGGGATCGTCGGCCAGTGTAATTACGACCGGGCAGCGATTAGAAAACTGCAGGTGGCAGACAAAGAGCCTCATCCCTGAGGTTCTGACACAGTCTCTCCTCTGGACTTTAACCGTAGCAAATTCTCACAGCCTCGCATCCGCGGGGCTTTTTTATGCGCATCGCAGCGCATTACCAACCGAGAGCCTATAGGAAGCGAGCCTGAGATGAATCGTTATCTCTCGGGGCGGCTTATCTATGCGAACAGGCTCGCAACTTATAGGTGGATTATGAAGAAGTTGATGACTGCTGCTTTTGTATTCGTGCTGGTCTGGGGGCTGTTTGGCCTGCTGGTTTACGCAACACTACAGGGCGACCATTCACTGATGAGCATCGTCGTGGCGGCTTACTGGGCGATTATAGCTCTTGCCTGCTTCATTTCGCCTCTGTTCCTTGTGGCTGTATTCATGGCCGGGAAGGAGAGTGACCCCATGGAGCGTGCCAAGCAGTTAATCCCTCTAAAGGACTATTACAAACGCAAGGGCGCGATCAGAAGGCTCATTGGACTTGTGACTATGGCGGCCATCTTCGTCATGCTGTCTTACTCCGGATGGGTATTCACGTCGCTGTTTTACATCCTGGCATGTGGCTTTGTAACGCTGCTCAATTCGGTCGGCAGGGATAAGTTCGAAGAACTGACAGGGCACATCGTTAAGTTGTGATTCATTACAGAAGCTCTTCACTGAGGGGCTTCGATAATGATCTGTGTAACCCCGCAAGGATGGTGATCACATCTTGCTGACGGGTAAGCCGTAAGTGGCTAAGCACTTCTGAGAAGCAGGGCAACAGCTGCGACACGTGGAGAACGAAATGGCTACCGTCTACCGAATCACAATCACCAAAAAATCCAAAGAGTCCTTTACTGGGCTCATGACCCGAAGCCAGCCAGAAATCGTCAATGGTTTTGTCGCTCTGGCAATGGATAACGGCAAATGGCGCTACTTCAGCCAGGACAGCATTGATGACTTCCTGTTTGAGCCTGTAGAGCAGCCAGCAGAACAAACGACGGAGTAACCCATGGCTAACGATGACGAGCGCAGGCCATACCCGCCAGTTAACTTCATCGACTCCGACAACTGGCAGCCATACACCAGACTGATCCCCGCCAATGAAGTGCATGAGTGGATCAGCCGGCAAATCCTCAGCGATACCGGAAGCATCCATAACCCTGACCATGAACACCTTTTAGAGGCTGATCTCTGCTTCATGTGGGCGTCCTATTCGTTCGCGAAGAAAGGGCGCTTAGTCCTCGGTCAGGCCGAGCAGGTGATGCTCCGGGCTGGTGGTTGGCAAAAAGCCAGAATGGAACAGCAGATGCATGAATGGTTCGGGCGCATCCCGAAGTTCATCATCACCCTGGCAGCCGATTACTGCTCACAATGCAGTGACCTCGAGTTCTGCGCGCTGGTAGAGCATGAGCTTTACCACATTGCCCAGGCAACCGATGATTTCGGCGCGCCTAAGTTCAATAAAGAGACCGGGCAGCCAGTGCTAACACTGCGCGGCCACGACGTCGAAGAATTCATTGGTGTCGTACGTCGATACGGTGCCAGCAAAGAAGTACAGGAGCTCGTTGATGCGGCCAATGCGCCCGCAGAAGTGGCTCACATCGATATAGCCAGGTCATGCGGGACGTGCATGATAAAGCTGGCGTAACGCTTTATTCAGATTGTCATGGAGGTGACCGATGGCAGCATTATCGACAGAGGTTAAAGCCTTCATTGTTCAATCGCTCGCCTGCTACGAGACCCCGGTAAAAGTCATAGAGCTTGTAAAGGCTGAATACGGCATTGATGTCTCACGGCAGCAGGTGTCGCAATATACGCCCGGCAACGCAATGGCGGCCAAGTTGAGCCAGAAGTGGATTGACCTGTTCAACGCCACCCGTAAACGATTCCAGAATGAGATCGCCGACATCCCGATCGCAAATAAAGCGTACCGGTTGCGCGTTCTCGACCGAATGGCGACCAATGCTGAAAAGATGAAGAACTACGGCATGACCTCGCAGCTTATCGAGCAGGCCGCCAAAGAAATGGGTGATGCCTACACCAATCGCCAGAAAGTCGAGCACACAAGCCCTGATGGCAGCATGACGCCGCAGCCAACAATCATTCAGCTACTCCCCGTTGAGCCGAAAGCATGAGTAACGCCGTTCAACTGCCGATCCCAGCGAAGCTTGCGCCACTGTTCACTGCGGTGAATAAGCGTTACCGGTGTTCGCACGGTGGGCGTGGCAGCGCCAAGACGCGCACATTCGCGCTGATGACAGCCGTAAAGGCATATCAGTCGATGATGAACGGTGAAAGCGGGGTGGTGCTCTGCGCACGTGAGTTCATGAACTCTCTGGAAGAATCTAGCATGCAGGAGGTCAAACAGGCGATCCTGTCTGTTCCATGGCTGGCTTCCAACTTTGATATCGGCGAGAAGTACATTCGCACCATCGATAAGAGCGTTAACTACGTGTTCTGCGGTCTGCGGCATAACCTCGACAGCATCAAGTCGAAAGCGCGTATCCTGCTGTGCTGGGTTGATGAGGCCGAATCAGTCAGTGAAATAGCCTGGCAGAAGTTGAGCCCGACAGTTCGTGAGGAAGGCTCAGAGATTTGGGTGACGTGGAACCCGGAGCGCGACGGTAGCGCCACGGATAAGCGTTTCCGCAAAGAAGCTGGCGACGACTGCATCACCGTTGAGATGAATTATACGGATAACCCGTGGTTCCCTGACGTGCTGGAAGGTGAACGCCAGAACGACCAGCGCCGCCTAGACCCGGCAACATACGCATGGGTGTGGGAAGGGGCTTATCTCGAAAACTCCGATAAGCAGGTGCTGGCCGGAAAATACAGGATTACCGAGTTCTCGGAAAATCTCTGGAAAGAGGCTGAACGCCTGTTCTTCGGTGCTGACTTCGGTTTCGCCAAAGACCCTAACACGCTGGTGCGCTCTTTCATCCTGCACAACCGGCTTTACATCGAGTATGAGGCGTACGGTCAGCAGACAGAGCTCGACCACATGCCAGAGCTGTATGACACAATCCCCGGATCGCGTGACTGGCCCATCAAGGCCGACTCAGCTCGACCCGAGACGATTAGCTATCTCAAGCGGCAGGGATTCAACATCTCAGCTGCCGAGAAATGGCAGGGGAGCGTTGAGGACGGCATCGCCCATCTTCGCGGTTTCGACGAAATCATTATCCATCCGCGCTGCAAGAACGTGGCGCGCGAGGCTCGTATGTGGTCGTACAAAACGGACCGCATCACCGGCGAGGTGTTGCCGAAGCTTGCCGATGGCTATGAACACTGCTGGGACGGCATTCGCTACAGCCTTGACGGGCACATTAAGCGCAAAGGCCAGATGGCAGGGATGATGATTCCGAAAAGACTACGTTGAAATTGTCCCTATAAATATTTCTGAAAAATTGCCGATTAAATACTGTCTTTCAATAGGAGGGAGTATGAATATTTGGTTTGGGTATTGGATTGTTTATGCCGGTTCTGAAGATGGTTCTGATTTAGAAGGGAATGATTTCTATTCGACAGACTCACCTATAACTTCAATTGAAGCTATGAATGAGATGAGACATGCGATTGCAAAATCACATGGCGTTGCGCCGGACAAGATTTTGTTCAAATCTTTTAACCGGGTATAAAATAAATCACTCATAAAGGTCGCTCAGGCGGCCTTTTTTATTGCCATAAATCCACCAACGGACAATCCATGACTGACAAATTAACTCTCGCCGTCAACCATGCGTTGAACGATGCGCGGATGGCGCGTGCCCGTATGGGGCTCATGGCGCCAACAATGGGGCTGGATAATAAACGCCATTCAGCATGGTGCGAATATGGTTTTCCTGAGCAGGTAACCTACGAAAACCTCTATGCTTTGTACCGCCGTGGTGGAATAGCCCACGGTGCAGTTGAGAAGCTGGTGGGCAAATGCTGGCAGACTAACCCGGAAATCATCGAGGGTGACGATGCCGACGAGAGTAAGGATGAAACTTCCTGGGAGAAGAACACTAAAAAGGTTTTCACTAAGCGCCTCTGGCGGGCTTTTGCTGAAGCAGACCGCCGCCGCCAGGTTGGACGTTATGCGGGTATCCTGCTGCACATCAATGATTCCAGAACATGGGATCAGCCGGTATTTCGTGGGAAGTCACTAAAAAAGGTTACGATCGCATGGGCTGGTTCACTAACAGTCAGCGAGTGGGTTACTGACCAGAAATCGGCAGATTACGGCCAGCCAAAGCAGTGGAAATACGTTGAGAGCCTGCCAAATGGCGGGACAAATCAGCGCTTCGTACATCCCGATCGTGTCTTCATCCTTGGTGACTATTCTAATGGTGCTATTGGCTTCCTTGAGCCTGGCTATAACGCCTGCGTCAGCCTTGAGAAGGTCGAGGGTGGTTCTGGTGAGTCATTCCTAAAGAACGCCGCGCGGCAGCTTAATGTCAACTTTGAGAAGGAAATCGACTTCAACAATCTCGCGTCACTTTATGGCGTGAGCATTGACGAGTTGCAGGATAAGTTTAACGAAGTTGCCGGGGAAATGAACCGTGGTAACGATGTTCTGATGACGACCCAAGGGGCTACAGTCGCACCACTGGTCACAGCTGTAGCGGATCCGTCAGCGACCTATAACGTCAACCTGCAAACCTTCGCTGCATCTGTTGATATCCCTGTGAAAGTTCTGGTTGGGATGCAGACAGGTGAAAGGGCAAGCACCGAGGATCAGAAATATTTCAACGCGCGCTGTCAGTCACGCCGCGGCGACCTGTCATTCGAAATTGAAGACTTCAGTGACAAGCTCATCGACCTGAAAATCATTGATCCTGTCAGCGAAAAGACGGTTATCTGGGATGACCTCAACGAGCAGACTGGAACTGAGAAGCTCGCAAATGCCAAAACCATGGCAGAGATTAACCAGACGTTCCAGGGCAGCGGAGAGAATCCAGCCTTCAGTCGTGAAGAAATTCGCACGGCAGCCGGTTATGAAAACGTTGATGAATTCCCGTTAGGAGAAGAGGATGGCGACGAAGAAGACGAAGCCACCGATTCTGCCGCGTAACTACCAAGATCCGACCGGAGCCGATGCGCTGGAACGCCGGGCAATGAAAGACTTCACCAGGCGGATAAATAAGATTGGCAAAGCGTACAAATCAGCACTCGACAAAATACCTTCCTCCCTCGCAGTAAATGCCAGATACGAATACCAGTTAAACCCAACGCTACTCTCCATCATCCTGAACGATGCCAGTTACCTGGTTGATCAGGTGCTGCTTGAAGGCGGCGATTACGACCTGTGGTTTTACGAGTACATCGATCTGGCTTCGGAGAAAGGGACCGGTCAGTCGTTCTACAACCTTAGCCAGCAATCCCCGGTGTACGCAGCCGGGCGGGAATCGCTGGCGTCCATCCTCACAAGCGACCCGTACCAGCAACGAATGGCGCTGGTGCATGCCCGTGTGTTTGAGGAAATGAAGGGGCTGACTGCTGACGTTAAGCGAGATATGGCGCGCGTGCTGACTGATGGTGTGGGGCGCGGGCTTAACCCGCTGGATATTGCGCGCAACCTGACAGACCAGACCGGCATCGAGAAGCGCAGGGCGAACCGGATAGCACGGACTGAAGTGACTACCGCGCTACGCCGGGCTAAGTGGGATGAAGACCAGGAGGCGAATGACCTCTTCGGCCTTAAAACGCTTCTGGTTCACATCTCGGCTCTGTCACCGACAACGCGACATACCCACGCAGTGCGCCATGCTCACCTATACACCAACGAAGAGGTGCGTGACTGGTACAGCAAAGATGGCAACTCCATCAACTGCAAATGCAGCCAGCAGTCGGTGCTGGTGGATGAGGACGGTAAACCGGAATACCCGGACACCATCACGAAACTCAAACAGGAATATAAATCGATGCAGGCGCGCGGTTACGCCTGGGCGGAGAAATAACTATGCCAATGCAGGTAAACATCACCACGAAGGTGAACAGCCAGTCTATCCGGCGCGAAACATACAACGGGCGTGAGCACCTGGTGCTGCCGAGCTACACGCTGCCAGCAAACGTCGTCATGAACGGCGGTCTGTACACGCAAGAACAAATCGATGCCCACTATCAGGGGCTGGAGGGCACCCTGGCACCGCTGGGCCACCCTCAGGTTAACGGTCAGTTCGTGTCTGCTTTCTCCCCTGAGGGTATTAACGCAGGCCATATCGGCGCGTGGAACCGCAACGTTAAGAAGTCCGGTAATCGCATCTACCTCGAAAAGTGGGTAGATGTGGCCCGCGCCAGCGAGTCGGAAGGTGGCAGGGAGCTTCTTGAGCGTGTCGCTGCCATTGAGCGTGGCGAAGACGTTCCGCCGATTCATACCAGTGTTGCCGCATTCCTCGACCAACTTGAACCGAACGATCAGCAGCGCGCAACGGGTGCTGAGTGGGTAGCTGATATCCACGGCATGGACCATGACGCGATCCTGCTGCACGAAGTTGGAGCCGCTACCCCTGAGCAGGGCGTTGGCCTGATGGTAAACGCCGATCTGGCGCAGCCGCTTAAAGCGAACTCCGGCGCGCTGGTGGGTGAATCCTACCGGGAGCGCGAACAGCGTCTCGATCGCGCAGCCAAAGAGAAGTTTGCGGCGGGCGCGGATGAATACGCCTGGATTGCTGACTTCACTGACTCGCAAGCGGTAATCATCCGCAACGGCGGCACAGCAGAGGTGTTTGGCTACAAGTCTGAGGGCGGCGTTATCACCTTCGACGACACCGGCACCGCAGTAGCGCGCCAGGAGTCATGGGTGGCCGTCGTAGCCAACAAATTCAAAGCTCTATTCACACCGCAGGAACAGCCTGCACCAAACCACAAAACGGAGGGCGACATGCCTTTAACCACTGAAGAGAAACAAGAGCTGATCAGCGAAATCGGTAAAGGCCTGGCCGCTAACTTCGCCGATGCCCTGAATCCGATTAAGGATGCGATCACCGGTCTGCAGGCCAATCAGGACAAGCTTACCGAAACGCTGACCGCCAATTCGCGCGCTGAAGAGAAATCCAAGCGTGAAGCGGTAGCTAAGGTCCATGGCGATATCGTCGCGAACGCGCTGTCAGGCGAAGCTCTGGACGCGATGTTCAAGTCGCTGGGCGAAGCTGCGCCGCTGGGCACCAACAATGCTCAGCAGCACAAAGAAACCGGCGCACCAGCCGCAGACGAACACTTCAAGTAAGGAGCCGGAATAATGCCACGTTATCGTCGCGTTAATATCGACGGTCAGTCTCTGTACAAGACCGAAACCCGCACAACGGCCGCCGCGTTGCTTCCTGGCACCGCCGCAACCATCAACTCATCCGATAAATTCGCTCAGGCCACCGCGCTAACCGGCCGCCTGTACATCATCGATGTCGGTTATCACCAGGGCCTGACTATCACTGAATCAATCCCTGCCGGTGATTCGGCTGTCGGCAACTACGTCGAAGAAGGCCGCGAGATGGCGCTGCGTTGCCTGCCTGGTGCCTATAAGAAAGACAGCCCGATCAAGCTGGGAACTGCCGGTCAGTTCACCCTTGCCACCTCCGACACTGATTCAGTGATCGGCTACAGCCAGGATGAATACACCATCGCGGCCAGCACCACCGACTTCATTCGCGTGCGCATGCGCGTTGGCACTGTCGCCGCAGCTGGCGCGTAACAAAAGGACAAACACATATGTACTTCTCTAAAGAGACGCTGGCGACTAACTCCCGCCTCGGCGGGCACTGGAGCGAACTGTGGGCAAACCGCAACATGTGGAACCTGCAGAACGATTCCATCATTGCGGCAAACCGCGCAATCATGACGCCTGACATGCTGGCTTGTAACGCTGTTGGCGGTTTCTCCCGTGACTTCTGGGCTGAGATTGACAACCAGGTGCTGCAACTGCGCGATCAGGAAGTTGGCATGGAAATCGTGAACGACCTGATCGGCGTTCAGACCGTGCTGCCGGTCGGTAAAACCGCCAAGCTTTATAACGTGGTTGGCGACATCGCTGACGACGTGTCAGTAAGCATCGATGGTCAGGCGCCGTTCTCCTTCGACCACACTGACTACGCGAGCGACGGCGATCCGATTCCGGTGTTCACTGCTGGCTACGGTGTTAACTGGCGCCATGCTGCTGGCCTGAACTCTGTGGGCATCGATCTGGTGCTGGACTCCCAGATGGCGAAGATGCGCAAGTTCAACCAGAAGCGCGTCAACTACTACCTGAACGGCGATTCAAAAATTCAGGTTCAGTCATATCCGGCGCAGGGCATCAAGAACCACCGTCACACCAAGAAGATTAACCTTGGATCTGGTGCTGGTGGTGCGAATATCGACCTGACTACCGCTGACATGACAGCGATCTTCGCGTTCTTCGGTAAAGGCGCATTCGGCACCACCGCACGCACTAACAAAGTCGCTGCATACGATGTGATGTGGGTTTCCCCGGAAATCTGGGCAAACCTGGCGCAGCCGTACGTGGTTAACGGCGTTGTAAGCGGAACTGTACTGCAGGCGGTGCTGCCGTTCGCGCCGGTAAAAGAAATCCGCATGAGCTTCGCACTGAGTGGTAACGAGTTTATCGCGTACGTTCGTCGCCGTGACGTGATCTCTCCACTGGTGGGTATGGCCGTCGGTGTTGTGCCACTGCCGCGCCCACTGCCTAACGTTAACTACAACTTCCAGATTATGTCTGCTGAAGGTCTGCAAATCACCGCAGACGATCAGGGCCTGTCTGGCGTTGTCTACGGCGCTAACCTGGCGTAAGGAAACAGCATGGCTAAATACGAAGTTGTGCGCCCATGGTTCGGCGTGAAGGTAGGGCAGGTGGTGGAGTTGAAAGAGCTTCACCCGGCGCTGAAGTCCAACGTCCGGCTCATGAATGGTGAGGCAGGCGGAGAACTTACCCCGTCGACGCCTGATGCCGGTACCGGTGAGAAATCTCGCAAAGAGATTATTCAGGTCCGCCTTACTGAACTGGGCATTGAGTTCAAAGGCAACCTGGGCGCTGAAAAGCTCAGTGAGCTGTTGCCGGATGGCGAACTCGAAAAGCTTTTCCCTGCTGAATAACAGCCGCCGCTAAGGCGGTTTTTTTATGCCCCGCTCCGGCGGGGTATTTCACGGAGTCGATAATGGTAACTCTCGAACAGGCGAAGGAATATCTGGAGAGCCAGGGAATTACCATTCCCGATTTTGTTCTTCAGGCTCTCGTCGACCAGGCCAACAGTATTCAGGAGTGTCTTGATGCGTATTATCCGGCATCTACAGCGCTGCTGATTCAGCTCTATCTGCTGGCGCTTATGGGACTCGGGCAGGGGGATAAGTACATCTCCAGCCAGACAGCCCCGAGTGGTGCATCGCGCTCGTTCCGGTATCAGTCGTTTACCGATCGCTGGAAAGCCTCCGTTAACCTGCTGCGCGGGCTGGATAAGTACGGCTGCGCCACCTCGCTGATCCCTGCCGACCCTACTGCCGCCCCGGCATTCGCTGGAATCTGGATCGGAAAAGGCGGCTGCATGTGCGGGGGAAAGTGATGACGTACAAATCAGTTAAGCACGGACTGCCTCGCTCATTCACCCGCGTCTGGGTGGTGACCGACACCGGACGGGAGACTACCGGCTACGTTAAATCGGACGGCGAGTGGTTCATCAACTGCCCGCGAATCCGGGCGACTGGCGCGAAGGTGCTGCGCTGGAAGGAGGGCTGATGTCATCGGTAGCGAACTGGAGTTATACCGCCACGGCGACCATCTGGCGAAAGCTGGAAGGTAATGATGAATACGGCGATCCGCTTGGCTATGCCGAGCCTGAGCAAATCCTCTGTGATTACGAGGGCGGGCTCAGCAAGAAGTTGGCCAGCCTGGGCGCTGAAATCGTTGTAAAAAACACCGTCTGGACGGAGTTCGCGCTGGCGGCCGCGGGTGATTACCTGCTGATTGGCGTTTCGACTGAAGCTGACCCGGTTGTGGCCGGTGCCGACGAGGTGCGGCAGGTTATCCGTTACGCCGATACGTTCGAGCGCCTGGCGGATGATTACGCCATCCTGACTGGAGTGTAATCATGGGCATCAAAGTGCGCGGCGTTAAGCAGTCTAAAGCCGGGCTCAACCGCATTATCAACGACGTGAAAGGGCGCAAGGTAATCCGCGCGTTACAGTCGGCGATGATGCTTATCGGCACCCGGGCGGCCTATTACACTCCGATCGACAGCTCCACGCTTATTAACAGCCAGTTTCGGGAAATCGACGCTGGTGGCGTGCTCATCACCGGGCGCGTCGGGTACTCAGCCAACTATGCTGCTTACGTGCATGAGGCGTCAGGCAAACTGAAAGGTCAGCCTCGAGCGCACTTCGGAATAACCAGTAACCGCTCTGAGTTCGGCCCGCAGAAACCGAAAGAATTCGGTGGCGGGACAGGAAAGGGCAACTACTGGGATCCGCATGGTGAGCCGCAATTCCTGACCAAAGGCGCAAATGATGAGCGTGATAACGTTGACGCGGTGATGCGCAAGGAGATGTCGCTATGACACCGATGATGCATGAGCGGGTGCGAAACATGTTCGGCGACGCCGGGCTAACGACCGGCTTCACTGTGCAGCAGTTGATGTACGACGACCCGGGCGACCTGTCGAAGGCGGTCATGGTATTCAGGCCAAACGGCGGGTCAGATATCCGCACCGATCTCGGTTCTGAGTATCACGTCCTGGTTGATGTCGTAGGCGCGAAAGATAAGCGCAAAGACGCGCTAAACGCCGTGCAGCGCATAGTCGATTACGTCCAGGCCAACCCCATGGCTGACGAGTGCGTCGGCTACATCCAGAACATGGGCGCAATTCCCGCGCCTGTGCTCACAGAAGAAGGGCGAATAGTCTTCCGACTCCAGTTCGCCTGCACTTACGGCGAATAGCCATCCCAACCAAATAACCCGCTCCGGCGGGTTTTCTTTTTTATACGTCAAAGAGGAGTTTCACATGGCTAATTGCCAGAACTCGAACGAGCGCCTGTTCGGTGGTGCGGTCGTGCTGGAAGTCGCCGATGGCTGCCCGGACGTCAAACCACTCGAAGGTGAGTGGATGGCGCTGGCCGCTGGTACGTCGAAGGGCTTCGACTTCAACCCGAACTCGGTTACCTCTGATGCGGATGACGGCGGCGGCTATGTCGAGACCATCATCACAAACAGTGACTTCACCCTGAGCTTTGAAGGCGAGGTGCGTAAGAAGGACAAGCTGGATCAGTACGGTGTCGGCAAGTTCATCAAGTATTTCGCTGATGAGCTGAAGGCCAAGCGCCAGCCTGGTATCTGGGTGCGCATGGACTACGGCCCGGTCGAATTCATCGGCTACATGAACATCACGGCGCTGAGCTCTGACGGTGGTACCAACGACATCGTCACGTTCTCTACTGAGTTCAAAGTCGGCGATGCAACCACCATCGAAGTGAACGAAATCACTGCGGTTGCGGTGACTGGCGTAACGGTAACCCCGACAACCAGCACCGGCACGGCAGGCGGTACCAGCACCTTCACGGTGAACATCGCACCAACCGGCGCTACCAACAAAGACTTCACTGTAGCGACTACCGATGCGACCAAAGCAACGGCAACCTCCTCAGGCAACACCGTTACCGTGACGCGTGTCGCCACCGGCAGCGCGCAGATCATCATCAATACCGAAGACGGCAACTTTGTGGCCGTACACACGGTTACCGTTACCTAACGGACATTCCAAAGGGCGGCGTGCTGCCCTTGATAATGACCGTTTACTGGAAGGCCTATGACTGCTTTAACCGATATTGGCGAACTCTCTATCAGCGACAGCCGCACCGGCGGGAAAGACTACCTGCTACGGCCTTCATTTGAGGCCATGACCAGGATCGGCACTCCCGAAGAGATTGTGCAGGCGTACGCGACCATACACGGCAATGATGTCGCTCAGCTGATAGATGTTTGCGCTGGCACGCTGGGACGTATTCCTGAATGGCTTTCACCATCATTCAACCGCGCCGCTGAGAAGCTGCTATCAACGTGCATGCTGGTGCTGCAGGCGTGCTGCGATGACGATCTGACACCAATGATTGGCGAGTGGAAGGGTTGGCGGCATTGCGTTGTATATCGACCCGGCCAGATGCCGAAGAACGACATCATCGTGCTGGCGCAGCACCTCATGCAGCACGGCGTCGTCGGCAAAGCTAAGGTCCGCCAGCTGCAGCGCCACGAAACAGGCGAACGCACCACAGAGTTTAAAGCCTTCGACTATATCAGCGCGGCACGTAGTCACTTCGGCATGAACCGCGACGAAGCCTCTCAGTTAACGATGACCGAATTCCAGATGCTGCTGGCGGCGAAATACCCTGACCAGAAAGGCTTCACTCGCGAAGAGTACGACAGTATCGCCGATGAGTACCTGGCTAAACAGGCCGCACGCAGGGCAAAAGCAAAGCAATAACCGGAGAATGACATGGCAGGTGAGAAGAACGCCGGTAGCATCGTTTATGAAATCAGCGCCGACGTTGAGCCGCTGCTGCAGGGCGGGAAACAGGCCATTGATGCTCTGGATAAACTGGATTCTGCAGCCCAGCAGTCAGGCAAGGGAATGGATAACCTCGATCAGAGCGCATCTCAGACCGGGTCCGCGTTTACTGAGCTGGCCGGTTATGCCAACTCCATGGATAACCAGCTGCGCAAGCTGAACACCAACGTGAGCGGTATTGCCCGCGCAATGGAAGAGGCCCGCAGCGGTACCGGCGGCGCGAGCAGTGAATTCAGTCGAGCAGAATCCATCATCGAGGCGCTGGGTAACCAGCTGGCTGTGCTGGACGAAGCGCAGGAGAATGGCGCGCGTAGTGCCGCAGTCCTGGCTGCACAATTGCGTGCAGGGTCGAAAGCCACCGACGAAGAGAAGCAGAAGATAGGCGAGCTTACTGGTCGCCTGTATGACATGAAGACTGGTGTTGAAAATGGCGCAAAAGGCACTGGTAGCTGGAAAACCAGCATGCAGCAGGCCGGGTACCAGGTTCAGGACTTCATCGTGCAGGTGCAGGGTGGGCAGTCTGCGCTGGTGGCGTTCGCTCAGCAGGGCTCGCAGCTTGCCGGGGCGTTCGGTCCTGGCGGTGCCGTAGTTGGCGCTATAATCGCCCTTGGTTCGGTACTGGCTGGTGTGCTTATCACTTCGCTTAATGGCGGAAAAAATGCCATGGACACGCTGAAAGATGCAGCAGAAGCGATGGATAAGGTGATAACCATTTCCTCGCAAGGCGTGGCCGCGCTTTCAGACAAATATGCCGCCCTGGCGCGCGTAAATGCCGACGTGGCTACTTTGCTGCGAAATCAGGCGCTGCTCGAGTATAACCAGGCCATCTCAAAGATCCCGAAGGCCATTAGTGACGCGTCTGATGCTTTCATTACGTTAGGCGATCGCGCACTCGCGGCGGTTGGCGGCGCGTCTCCAAGCATCAAGAAGTTCAACGATGAGCTTTCTGCGCTTGGTGTTACCACCACAGACTGGAGCCAGGCCATTCAGCAGGCCAACAGCCATGGTCAATATGCTTCTGGCATTGTTAACTCTTTATCTTCGACGGTCAGCACGCTTTCTTCCCGCCTCGGCATCAGCAAACAGTCAGCGTTTGATCTGGCAAGAGAACTATCAGACCTGAGCAACAATCCGTCTCCGGAAGCACTTCAGGAACTGGCGAAAAAACTCCAGGAAATGCAGTCATCATCCAAAGATGGGCAGTCAGCCATTGCTGAACTGGCAGGTAAACTTGTCGATCTGGCGAGAGAGGCAGCCAACGCGAAGATCAACGTAGACAGCCTGAATAAGTCCACGGATAACCTTACTGCCGGACAGAAGAACCTGATCAAGCAGTCTGAGCGCAACCTGGCACTATCGAAGCTCCAGGGCGAGGCTCGCGCACGGTTGCAGGCGCAATACGCTGCCGAAGATGCCGGCTTCTCGAAGGATGATCCGCACGCCAAGCAGATGGAAGATGATGCTGCTGCTACGTACAAAAATACTCAGGCGCAGAAGACGCTTCAGTCTGAGCAGAAAAAAGGAGCATCACAGGCAGAAACCATTGCTCAGAAACTGGCGAACCTAAAACAGCAGTCAGAACTCGCTGCCGATTCAACGAATAAGCTGAGCCGAGAGCAGGCTATTCTGAATGCGCAGCAGTCGCTCGGGAAAGGTGCCACCAAAGAGCAGATAGCACTTGCCGGTCAGTATGCGGCCAAAAAATGGGACACGGCGAACGCCATTAAAGCGCAGGCAGCAGCTGAGAAGCTCCTGCCAGAAGCGCGCGAAAACGCCAGCTATAAGCAGGATGTTGAGGATCTGAATACCGCTCTGTCTGCGAAGAAAATCAGTCAGGAACAGTTCAATCAGACATCTGAGCGACTGGAAGCAACCCACCAGGCCAACCTTGCGAAAATCCGCGCCGATCAGGCAGTAAGTCCGCAGCAGGAAGCTGCTGGCGGCGTGGACCCGGTGCAGCAACTGGCTAATGAAAATGCCCGTAAACTCGCGCTCATTCAGGCCTACGAGCAGCAGGGGATTATCACTCACCAGAACGCACTTATGTTACGCGCTAATGCTGACAAGGAGTATGAGCAGGCGCGTATCGCTGCGCAGTGGGAGATTTTCCGTAACCAGAGCGCGGGCAATGAAGCACTGGCAGCTTCAATCGATGCGCTAGCAGGAAATGCCTCCAATGCATTAACGGGAATTATCACCGGTAGTATGACGGCCAGTGATGCAATGCGATCTCTTGGCAGCACGGTTCTCAACAGCCTGGTTAATACCTTCGTGCAGATGGGCGTTGAGTGGGTGAAATCTGCCATCATGGGCCAGGCGGCACAAACTGCGGCCATCGGCACGGTTACGGCTGTTCAAACTGCAGCAGTGGCTACGCAGACCGCTACCAGCACAGCGGCGGCGGCAACGACTGCGGCGGCGTGGACCCCAGCGGCGATCCTGTCCTCCATTGCCTCAATGGGTACGGCTGCAGCGATCGGTCTCGGCGCGGTTGCGGGCGTTATTGGTGCTAACCTTCTCGGTAAACGTAAGAACGGCGGGCCGGTGACGGCGGGAGGAATGTACCAGGTCGGCGAAGGTGGCATGCCGGAGATCTACCAGGCCAGCACCGGTAAGCAGTACATGATACCGGGTGACAACGGCAAGGTGATCAGCAATAAGGAGATGGCTGCCGGGGGCGGCGGCGGGGTGGTTATCAACATCCAGAACTACACGTCATCGTCAGTTGATGCGCAGGCCGGTACCGATGCTAACGGTGGGCTTACCGTTGATGTCATCGTTGCAGACCTGAACAACGGCGGCCCAATCAGTAGCGCCATTACCAGCAACATGAACGTTAAACGCACGCCAAGAGGGCAGGGGTGATGCCAATTATTGACTATCCAGACTGGCTGCCACTGGCGCAGAAGGCCAGCAAAAACATGACGCTCGATACCGGGTTCCAGACCGACCAGCCGGCGGTCGGCCCGGCTATCTTCCAGAACCTTACTGACGACCTGAAAGTGACCTGGTCACTGACATGGATCTTCACGCTGGACCAGGAGCGCGCTTTCCAGCAGTGGCTGCGCAGCCCGAATTATCTCAACCGGGGCCTGAACTGGTTCCGGATGAATATCAATCTTGGCGGCAGCGGCCTGCAGCTGCAGCAGCTTCACTTCACGCAGATGCCGGTGCAAACCAGCATCGATGGCGGGTCGGTGACCTGGACGGGGACAGTTATCGCGAACCACATCTATAACGCCGACGACGAGTTCGACGACATCATTGTTGAACTGCCGCCGCCGTGGGATTCGTGGCTGGATATCGTGGTTACAGGTTATCCGGACGGGCGTGACCCGGAATCGCTGCCGAGGGTGCCGTAATGCCGAGCTTCAGGGAGTATAAGCAGCAGCGCCCGACGCGCGGGCTGTACGATACCATCACGTTCTACCATCCATCCTTTGGCTACGTCCGCCTGGTCGACAAGCAGTTCTTTGCGAAGACGCTAGGCGGCCAGACGTACACGCCAGCGCGCTTTGAAATCGAAGAGAGTCAGCAGAGCGGCACGCCGGTGATCGACGCGACGGTGAAGTTAGGCCGGCTGTCGTCGGATATCAAAGCGCTGATGAAGCAGTGGAAGGGCGCGGCCCGGCTGACGGCCATTACGGCAACAAGGCAGATCTTCGACAGCGGCGACGTGTCGGTACCGATTAAGTCCTGGCAGCTCTACGTCAAAACGGTCGACATCGACGCCGACGCTGCATCGGTAACCCTCTCCGTGACCAACCCGCTGAACAACAACATCGGACGGCTTTATGACCCTACGGAATACACCGGCCTGCAGTACCTCTGATTTTGTTAGGAAGTTGATCGGCGTGCCGTGGGCTAACCGTGCCTGTTCTTTCGAGAAAGTCGATTGCTGGGGGCTGGTGGTGCTGTATTACCGGCACGTTCTCGGCATTGAACTGCACCAGACGCCGGACTACGAAGCCGGTGAGGACTTCTTCACCTGCTATCAGCGTGACGTCGTTTTCTGGAACCAGGTCGATAAGCCAGTCGAGAGCGGCATATTTGTCGGGTACCGCGGCGCGCAACCGGCACACGTTGGCCTGGTACTGAACAGGCAGGCGCTGCATTCACGCGGTGAGAACGGAAGCGTACGCATGGACTCGTTGCTGGTCATTCAGCGGGCATTCACCAAAGTGGAGTATTTTTCTTATGGCGCTGGTTGAGATTTCGAATTTTCCAGGAACGCCTAAGTTGCGTTGCAGGGTGCCAAACGGCACCCTTTTTTATGACTGGCTGGCTGCAAATGACGCTACCTTTCACCGAGATCTGCTGATCGTCCGCAACGGCGTGAAGCTTGGCGACGATGACGAGCTGGCGTTTGAATTGAGCGAGCTTGATCACATCCAGATATTCGACCAGCCGAAGGGTATTGTCGGCGATATCCTCAGCCCGATCTTCAAAGTGGTTGGTCAGGTATTTTCGTTCCTTGCACCGAAACCGGCCATCGCAAACACCGGTGGAAATTCTGTCGACTCGCCGAACAATAGCCTGACCGGTCAGACAAACACCGCCCGCGTTTACAAGGCCAAGCCGGACATTTACGGCCAGATTCGTTCGTTTCCGGACCTGATTCAGGAATCTGTTTTCGAATACGTTCACCAGACGTCTACGGATGGCGGCCTGAAGTACGTCACAGAGTGGATGTGCATCGGGATCGGCAAATACGATTACGAGTCCGTGCGCTACTCAGAATCGAGTCTGGGCTCACTGGCTGGCGCTGAATTCCAGTTCTATCCGCCTGGTGTGGTTATCCCCCAGATCGTCGAGGGATATGGCTTTGATGACGTTGACGGGCAAGAGGTTCCCGGGCAGAACGAGGCCAGCGATTTTCCGGTAGAGAGCGCCACTGCAACAACTGTGGTCAGCGGCACGTATTCAGGCGGCCAGATTGCGATGAAAATCAAAAAGCAGGCCGAGTTCGATTACTTTATGGGGCTGGTGCTGCCGCATGCGGTGACCTTCACCATCAACGTGACGTACAGCACTGCGTCAGGCAACGTTACTACCGATGCGACATTCTCCGGAACGCTGATCTCCGCAGTTGAAACGAACGACGGCGCCGTCGTTAACCCGGTGCGCTGGTATACGTTTACGATGAACCAGCTGGAGGGTCCGCAGGATATCCCGGCCAACGCCACGATTAACACCACTAAGTTCATCCTGAACGATAACGAGGCGCTGGTGGTCGGCCCGTTCTTCTCCCCGGTCGAGTCGACGCAGCTGTGGCTGCACACGCAATCCAGCCTGGGTGGGAAGAAAGAGACGAACTGGAAAGTTGTCATCTGGAAAATCGACGACGACTACAACCAGGTGCCGGGAACGCAGCAGACCTTCACGTACAGGCAGACGACGCCGCACCAGTCGACCAGTGAGGTTTTCTACCGCACCGACAAAATCACGCCGACCGGTGGCTTCGGGAAGTACGCGGTCAGCTTCCAGCGCACGGATAACTCCGGCGACGCGTCACTGCTGAAGGTCGAAGAGATCCACAGCATCAACATCCGGACGAATGTCGTTCACCCGACAGACACGCTGGTGCGGGTAAAGGTGAGGGCGACAGAGAACGCCCTGGGCAGCCGGGAGCGCAAATACAACGCGCTGGTGACCCGCCACACCATCACGTACAACCTGGACATGCAGACGGTGGATTACACGCTGCGTCCGTCGCGCTCATTCGCTGATGCAGTGGCGCATACCTGGCTCATTATGGGCGAGCAGCCGGTAAGCAGCATTGACCTCTATGGGCTGTATTCGATTGCCGAAAGCCTGCCTGACGAGCGTCTGGGTTACTTCGACTACACGTTTGACGATGAGAATGACTCTCTCGGTGACCGCGTGCAGGCGATCTGCAACGCGGCTTCAGTGGTGGCGTACTGGGATGACGGCGTGCTGACGTTCACCCGGGATCAGAAAGTTGATTACCCGGCGGCCGTATTCAACCGGGCCAACATGAAGACGGACGAGTACAAAATGACGTACGAAGCCACTCTTCCAGGCGGCTACGACGGCGTGCAGGTGTCCTACGTTCATCCAACCACTAACAACAAGACGTACATCAACTACCGCGTGCTGAACGGCGCTATCGTCGAGCAGGAGGCGGAGAACCCAAACAAGCTTGAGATTGTCGGCTTTCGTAATGAGTATCAAGCCCGGGAGCGCGCGCTGCGCGAAACCAAGCGCCTAATCTACTCGCGCGTGAAGATGAACGCCAAAGTGTTTGAGGACGGCATTATCCAGGTCGGTAGCGTCATTCAGATGCCTGACATCTACGACAGCAACCAGCAGCAGGGATACATCACCGGCCGCGCCGGGAATAACTTCGATACCAGCGAACCGATCACCTTTTCTGGGGATATGTATGTGCTGGTCACCGACAGCCTGGGTAACCCGACGCTGCGCTATTCAGCCACCGCCCGTAGCGACACGAAATACGGATTCACCGCGGCAATACCCAACATTCAGCTCAACATATGGAACGGAGACACTGTACAACTCCCGTCGCGCTATCTCATCGCGACAGTGGAGGAGCTTGACAGTCAGCTATGGACGGTTAACAGCATCAAACCGAACACCGATAACACGGTATCTCTGACAGTCGCGGAATACAGCGACGCCATCTACCAATAAGACCCTTTCCGACAATCCCAGCCCGGCCAGCATGCCGGGCTTTTTTATGGAATAAATATGGCCACGCAACCAACTCAAGATGCAGTACCGAGTGAATCGCCTCGCGACCTGAAGTTCAACGCAGGGAAAATTGACGAGTTTGTCACTTCGATGGGGTGGACTTACACCGATCGCTTTGGCGTGAATCATTACACCATTGAGGGCATCAACTATTTGTCACAGCAGGCCATGGCCGCCTATGGCTACGTGATTCTTGCAGGAAAGACTTTCACCACCGGCGCGACAATCAACAACCCCAATGAGGTGCTGCTGAACACCGCCGACGGCGAATATTACAAATGGACTGGTTCGCTTGCATCCGGCCCGAAAGTTGTTCCGGCCAATTCAACCCCGGCAAGCACTGGTGGTATTGCGCCTGGGGCCTGGCTTGGCGTTGGTGATGCGTCATTGCGGGCTGCGCTTGCAGCGATGAGTGGCGCTGGTCTGGTCGGGGTTTCGGTTGGCTCTGTCTATCCTGCTGGCACTGTCGGATCTGCCATCCAATACCGCACTCCGCAGATGTATGGTATTGAGCCAAGCACCACAAACATCATTGGTGCTGGTCTGGATGCTATGTTTGCTGCAGGCGGTGATATACGCTTTGAGAAGCCAGGAACCTATCTGACTGACCGGGCCTGGGTACTGCGCTCAGGTACGCGCTTATGGATTGGCCCGGGGGTTATTCTAAAGGCTGTAGATAGTTATAACGGAAACATCCTTCGGAATTACAGCTATGCAGTAAACGCCGGAGCTGGAACTGCGGACGACTTTATTGAGGTATGTGGCCCGGGCACTATTGATTTCAATGGCCTGGCCAAAGGCTTCAACGGCACCAATAGCATGGCGTCCGTGTTCAAGAACGTCACCACCCTGCGCCTCGGCGGTGGGATACTTACGCGTAACGCCCGCAAATACTGCTGGCTGATAGCTAAAATCCAGAACCTGTATGTAGACGGTCTGCGCTTCAACACCATCTCTGATGGGCTGCACTTACAGAACCCTATTCAGAACGTTTATGTTCGCAACCTGTCTGGCATCACTGGCGACGACATGTTTGCCATGACTATCGGTGACTACCCGTCATACGATATCAGTGAAGCAGGCGACTTCTCAAACGTTGACGTGGCCGGGCTGTACTCATTGAGCGGTGTTAACGATGAAGGAGGTAGCACCACCACGCTGGTAACCATGGGCGGCAATGGGTCAGGCAACTTCGTACGCATCAAGATAGCTGGGTTATATGGTAATACAAGGGACTCCGTGATGCGCTGCAACGCAGACACTAACGGATTAGACTACACCCATGTAAATTACCTTCATGTCAGCGATGTTTATGCTATTCCGGGAGATGGCTTAGCTGGCACCACGCCTTTCCCTGTGTTTACCTTTGATGACAGAGGGTATAAGAAACCAGGAAATACGTATGGCGTTGAGCTGGACTATGTTGTGCTGGAGAATATATTCAGCCGTAAGGACACTGCTCCAGTTGTTAATGTCTCAGGCTCTGTTGGAACAGTGGCTCACCAGTTAATAATTAATAATGGGCCTAGAAATGGGCTGGGTCTTGTTTCAGTCAATAACGCAAATACTGCCAGCATTGACACCCTAATAATTAACAACTGCAGAATCATTATGCCAGTTAATGCCAACGCCGCAGTAGTAAACAACCGCGGTGTAATTGGGCAAATATTCATGGATAATGTTCAGGCTATTCTTTCAGGAATTACGCAAGGTCGTCTGTACCGAGCTATCGGTACTACAAGCCTTACAAAAATGCATCTTACAAACATGACACAAACTAACGGGCTCGCTGCTATTTTCGCACAGGCTGCAATGGCAACTCAGCCTGAGATTTATCTAACAAATGCCACTTTTGATGGTTGTGCTGGGATGGTAGATCTCACCGGAACTACTGCGAAGATTTATTGCAGAAACGTCAAGGCGCCTATGGCATCAGGTTTTGTTCCTTTCTCGGCTAATGCTGCTACCTATTTCATCGGAGGGGAGGTAGATACTGACGGCGCTAATTCTCTGGCAACTTCCAACTCAGGAGTTATAAAACTTCGACCAGGAATGCATAACATTGCATGCGACCTTACTAAACTAACCTCTGTTGATAACGCTGGGTGTTATAACTCTAATTCTTTATTATCTTGCGGCATTGGTATGGTAACGGTTCAAAGCAAAGTATGGAAGCATATGTATACTGCGGCTACTTATACAAGCAGTATATAAATACATCCCCCTCCAGATGCTGGGGGGGGCTTTTAAAAGCTATTTACACTCTGTCTTCGTGAAATCAAATACAACAGTTGAGCTTTTTTTATCAAGTAAAATGTTATAGTTGTTAGAGTTTCTGACATTTTCAAATGTGCATAAACTAGATTTAAGCGACATGTGATAATCAAAACTTTGAAATTTCTTATCCAAATCGAAATGCATCATTTGTGTGTGACCCCACACCCATTGATTATTTATTGTTGGTTGTATAAGTTTTGAAATTACTGGGTATTTTTTGGCTGCCATCCGAACTTCTGGTGACAACGACACCCCACCTTTGAAAGCAATAAATTCATAACCGCTCAAGCCAAGGCTGTTTAAGTCAGACATCATTAATTGAATTATCGCATTCTCATACTTTTCTTGATTGTTAAGTGAGTTAGCATAAGCATAGGCAACCCCTAAAGAGTATAGGGCGTAAACTGTAAACAAAATTCCGCATAATGATTTATAAAGATTTGTGCGAGAGAAGGCCCAAGTAGAAAGTACTGCAAAGAAGAAGCATGCAGTTCCAAATGCCATTAGAACCCTGGGAGATAGCACTGGATCCCTCAGGAGCATCATGGGGCCTGTTATCATGCACAAAACTGCCACTGGAGAAAATACAATGACTAAAAGCTTCATTATCTTCTCAGGCTTAGAGGAACTGCATTTAACAAACGCTATTTTTATTAACGCAATTAAAGATAATGTTAACACCACTACACTAAAGATTATAAATGGTGTAGTAACAACAAGACTTAGCATATTTCCAAATTCGGAAATGTTACGTGATATAACCGTTAAGGCATCATTTATTCCTGAGGTCGCAAGTTGACTATGCCTTAGATTATAACTACCAACTAAAAAGTACGGCGAAATGAATGTTGAATATATAATATAACTAATAACCAATCCGCCAATGGATGCGATTATTGATAATAATCCATTGCGAGTGTCGCCTAATCTAAATAAGTTTAATACGTATAAAATAGCGAATATTATATATATGTTAATTGATGCCTGATAGATGCACAAAATTAGAATTACAGAAGCGCAGCAATATAGAAATTGTTTTTTTAATTTTACGGCTTTTACTGCAAAAGGAATTATCGCACACAGCACGGATATCGACATTGGGAAAGCATCATATTTATATGATAGATTTTCCAACAAGAATGGGCTTGAAATTGCAACCATTGAAATGATGGCAGCAACGTACCCGTCAAATTCAGTGAGGAATGCTTTTGCAGAAAAGTAAACACTTAGCGATAAGATGCTCAAGGCAAGCAATTGTGGTAGAGGGGATATGTCTGGTAACTGAGGCCCAAAGCTCAAAGATAGAAATAAAAGATCAGCAAGGGGCCTGCCGTTCTCAGACCACTTTGAATAGCCGTAAATAGATCGCCCTAAATCATCAACGTAATAGTGACTTGATAAGATAATGGGAATGAAGAATATCAATGAAATAAGCATTATCATTGAAAAAAGCTTTTTATCTAAATTGAAACTAAGCATTTTTACACCTTAAGACTTGTTTTTTGGTTCATCATTTTTGATGATGTATCTCGGTCTTCCCTTAACTTCAACATAAATCCTGCCGATATACTCCCCAAGCACGCCTATGCCTATCAACTGAACCCCGCCAAGAAAAAGTATTGAAACCAGCATTGATGGATAGCCGCGAACCGGATTGCCGAATGCTAACGTGTCGACGATCATCCATGCACCATAGATGAAGGCCAGGCCAGCTACAAATAAACCGATATACGTCCACATGCGCAGCGGGAACGTAGAAAAGCTGGTTATTCCCTCAAGTGCAAGGTTCCACAACTTCCATCCATTGAATTTAGAATCCCCTGCAACACGTACAGCGCGAGCGTAATCAACAACATCAGTGCGTCCGCCAACCCAGCTCAAAATCCCCTTCATGAAAAGGTTGCGTTCTGGCATTAGCTTGATGTTTTCAACCACATCACGAGACATAAGGCGGAAGTCGCCAACGTTTTCCTCGATCTGCGGATTGCTGATTTTGTTGTGCAGTTTATAGAACCACTCTGCGGTCTTACGCTTGAGTCGTCCATCGGTTGACCGGTCAGATCGCTTAGCCAACACCATATCCGCACCGGCCTGCCATTTCTCAATAAGGTGCGGAATGACATCAATTGGGTCCTGCAGGTCTACATCAATCGGGATGATCGCGTCACCAGTGGCATGGTCAAGCCCGGCGAACAGTGCTGGCTCTTTACCGAAGTTGCGAGTGAATGACAGGGGGACCACAAGCGGATCGGCAATAGCAAGCGCCTTTATAATTGACTCTGTAGCATCTTTACTACCGTCATTGATAAAGACTATCTCTACTTCATGCTGCTGCAGCGCTTCGAATTCCCGCACGGTTTTGTAGAAGATCGGAATTGCTTCCTCTTCATTAAACACCGGAACGACCAGAGAAATTTTCATTTCGAATCCCTAAAGATAATGAACTTAGAATAGATGAAACCAGCCACAAGGCTAAAGCCTGAAAAGACGATGAGGGTAATAACAGCTGGAGCACCGGTAACATCAGCAATATATCCAGTTATGCCAGCCATTACGCCCATGAAAGCAACAAACGCAAAATAACGCCCGGAGGTGGCCTGAGACTTGAATGTCCATTTTGCGTTTACGAAAAAACTAAATGTAACTGCGATGCAGAACGCTATGATGTTCGCCAGGGACTGTGTAGCTCCAAAGAAGTGGATTAGCCCACCGAAACATAGCCAGTGCAGCGCCGTATTCACCACGCCAACTGATACATACTTGCCAAAAATGTGAAGCATCAGCTTCTATCCTTTAAAATTATCCTTAATTTTCATTGCCAATTTTTTCAGATGATGCATGTCAGAGAAGATCCATATGAATATCATCACCACTTCGGCAACTTGAAGCGAGAAATTGTCAGCGCTGTAACCTGTAACAAGGCCGCAAAACGATATCAAGGCCGCAAAACGTACAAGAAAATCAATCATTTTATAACCATTTTTACGTTTTAGGATTAACGGAAAGCATAGTAACACTGTAAAAGTTATTGATCGATACCGATAATCAATAATACTGTATATGTATACAGTTTTTATCGGAGGTGAGTTATGGGATTCCCAAGTCCGGCGCAAGACTACGTTGAAGAGCGCATATCACTCGATAAGCGTCTTATCGCTCATCCATCAGCCACGTACATGATGGTAGCTGGCACGACATATATGCGCGCCGGGATCATGAAGGGCGCTATGCTTATCGTCGACTCGTCTCTGACACCGAAAGACGGTTCTCTGCTGGTGTGCACTATTGATGGTGAGTTCAGGATTATGCGCTACAGGACACATCCGCAGCCGTATCTGGAAAACCCTGAAAATGGGAGAAGGGAGCCGTTACCGCAGAAAGACGAAGTGTCGGATACATCGCGGCCGGTGTTTGGGGTGATCACCTACAGCATCAACGATGCTCGCTCTGGCGAGTTCGACGACTGCCAGATGATGTGATGGGGCATATATGGGGCATGAAACAGCACTCGTTCTAAGGTGAACTTAGACGACTGATGTTTTCGACTGGCCTAACCATCTGTTATGTAGTGCGCTCTTGGACGGTCTTTGTCGATTTTAAAAATTATGGGTTCATATTATACAAATGTAGCAAAAAAAGGTTTTGACCCTGAAAAGATGAACATTCTGCATAGCGCGTTTTGCGCAACAGGAATATATTGAAACGTTACTCGACAAACGATGCATAAGGTTTTCTATGACACAACAGCCACAAGCCAAATACCGCCACGACTACCGTGCGCCGGATTACCTGATTAGCGAAATCGATCTGACTTTTGACCTGGATGCCACAAAAACCGTTGTCACGGCGGTGAGCCAGGTGACGCGCCACAGCGCAACTGCGGTGCCGCTGCGTCTGGATGGTGAAGACCTGACGCTGGTCTCCCTGCATATTAATGATGAAGCCTGGTCAGACTATAAAGAAGAAAACAACCAGCTGGTCATCGACAACCTGCCGGAACAGTTTACGCTGCGCATCGTGAATGAAATCAGCCCGGCCGCCAACACCGCGCTGGAAGGGCTTTACCAGTCAGGCGTGGCGCTGTGTACCCAGTGTGAAGCGGAAGGGTTCCGCCACATTACGTGGTATCTCGACCGTCCGGACGTCCTGGCGCGCTTCACCACCAAAATCATCGCCGATAAAACCCTGTATCCCTTCCTGCTCTCCAACGGTAACCGCGTAGGCGAAGGCGAGCTGGAGAATGGCCGTCACTGGGTGCAGTGGCAGGATCCCTTCCCGAAACCGTGCTATCTGTTTGCGCTGGTGGCGGGGGATTTCGACGTGCTGCGCGACACCTTTAAAACGCGCTCAGGCCGCGAGGTGGCGCTGGAGCTGTTTGTTGACCGCGGCAACCTTGACCGCGCGCCGTGGGCGATGACCTCCCTCATCAACTCCATGAAGTGGGACGAGGAGCGCTTCGGCCTCGAATATGACCTCGACATCTATATGATCGTCGCCGTTGATTTCTTCAACATGGGCGCAATGGAGAACAAAGGCCTTAACGTCTTTAACTCTAAATACGTGCTGGCGCGTACCGATACCGCAACGGACAAAGACTACCTGGATATCGAACGCGTCATCGGCCACGAATATTTCCACAACTGGACCGGTAACCGCGTCACCTGCCGCGACTGGTTCCAGCTGAGCCTGAAAGAGGGCCTGACCGTCTTCCGCGATCAGGAGTTCAGCTCCGATCTGGGTTCACGCGCGGTGAACCGCATCAACAACGTGCGCACCATGCGCGGCCTGCAGTTTGCGGAAGATGCCAGCCCAATGGCGCACCCGATCCGCCCGGATAAAGTCATCGAGATGAACAACTTCTACACCCTGACGGTGTACGAGAAGGGCGCTGAAATTATCCGCATGATCCACACCCTGCTGGGTGAGGAGAACTTCCAGAAAGGGATGCAGCTGTACTTCGAGCGTCATGACGGCAGCGCGGCCACCTGCGACGATTTTGTGCAGGCGATGGAAGATGCCTCTAACGTCGATCTCTCTCACTTCCGCCGCTGGTACAGCCAGGCCGGTACGCCAGTTGTCACCGTCAAAGACGATTACAATCCGGAAACCGAGCAGTACACTCTGACCATCAGCCAGCGCACGCCGCCGACGGCGGAGCAGGAAGAGAAATATCCGCTGCATATTCCGTTCAGCATTGAGCTGTACGATAACGAAGGCAAAGTTATCCCACTTCAGAAGGGCGGTCACCCGGTACACCACGTGCTGAACGTGACCCAGGCCGAGCAGACCTTTATCTTCGATAACGTCTACTTCCAGCCGGTGCCTGCGCTGCTGTGCGAATTCTCCGCGCCGGTGAAGCTGGAGTATAAGTGGAGCGATCAGCAGCTGACGTTCCTGATGCGCCACGCGCGTAACGACTTCTCCCGCTGGGATGCGGCACAAAGCCTGCTGGCGACCTACATTAAGCTCAACGTAAACCGTCATCAGCAGGGCCAGCCGCTGTCGCTGCCTGTCCATGTGGCTGATGCGTTCCGCGCGATCCTGCTGGATGAGAAGATTGACCCGGCGCTGGCCGCTGAAATTCTGACCCTGCCGTCAGCGACTGAAATCGCCGAGTTGTTTGATATCATTGACCCGATTGCCATCGTGGCGGTGCGTGAAGCGCTGACCCGTACGCTGGCTGCAGAACTGGCCGATGAGTTCCTGGCCATTTATAACGCCAATAAGCTTGACGCGTATCGCGTTGAGCACGCGGACATTGGTAAACGTTCTCTGCGCAATACCTGCCTGCGCTATCTGGCGTTTGGTGAAACCGAGCTGGCGAACACCCTGGTGAGCAAGCAGTATCACGAAGCTGATAACATGACCGACGCGCTGGCCGCGCTGGGTGCAAGCGTTGCCGCCGAACTGCCGTGCCGTGATGCGCTAATGCAGGAGTACGACGACAAGTGGCATCAGGATGGCCTGGTGATGGACAAGTGGTTCATCCTGCAGGCGACCAGCCCGGCGGCCGATGCGCTCAGCAACGTGCGCAGCCTGCTGAAGCATCGTTCCTTTACCCTGAGCAACCCAAACCGCGTGCGTTCTCTGATTGGCGCGTTTGCCAGCAGCAACCCGGCGGCGTTCCACGCCGAAGACGGCAGCGGTTATCAGTTCATGGTGGAAATGCTGACCGAGCTGAACAGCCGTAACCCGCAGGTGGCGTCCCGCCTGATTGAGCCGCTGATCCGTCTGAAACGCTACGATGCGAAGCGTCAGGCGAAGATGCGTGCCGCGCTTGAGCAACTGAAAGGGCTGGAAAACCTGTCTGGTGATTTGTACGAGAAGATTGCTAAGGCCTTAGCGTAATAAAAGTTAACCCTCCCTCTCCCTGCGGGAGAGGGCCGGGGTGAGGGCATCAGGCATTAGCCTTAGCTCGCTGTAACTCCGTGCCCCCGCGCTTCATCACCCGATCCAACACCTCAGCTTCCAGCTCCGCCAGTCTTGCCGAGCCTACGCGACGAGGCCGCGGAAGATCCACCGTCAGATCCAAACCTATTTTTCCGTCCTCTATTAACAGCACCCGGTCAGCCATCGCGACGGCTTCGCTCACGTCATGCGTTACCAGCAGTACCGTAAAACCGTGCGCCTGCCACAGGGATCCAATCAAATCCTGCATTTCGATCCGCGTCAGGGCATCGAGCGCGCCGAGCGGTTCATCAAGCAACAGCAGGCCCGGACGGTGAATCAATGCCCGCGCGAGCGCCACGCGCTGCTTCTGTCCTCCCGAGAGGGCTGCAGGCCATTCACCCGCACGATTTTCCAGCCCAACGGCGGCCAGCGCCTGGCGGGCCTCATCCCGCCAGTTGCCCTTCAGACCGAGCCCGACATTGTCGATAACCGTCTTCCACGGCAGCAGGCGCGCATCCTGAAACATCATGCGGGTATCGTCCTGAATCTTCGAAAGCGGCGTCGTTCCTGCCAGAATGTCACCGCCGTTGGGGGCTTCCAGTCCGGCCAGAAGGCGTAGCAGGGTACTCTTGCCGCCGCCGCTGCGCCCGACAACGGCCACAAATTGTCCTGCGGGAATATGCAGATCCAGCCCGTTAAGAATGGTGTTATCGCCGTAGCGTTTGGTCACGCCGTTCAGCAGTAACGGTGTTCCCTGGTTCAGTCGTGCTGTATTCATGCTTTCGCCTCCTGAAGGGTGTAGGCCGGGTTCCAGCGCAGCCAGCTGCGCTCCAGCCACTGGGCGCTAACGTCGGCGAGTTTGCCGAGCAGGGCATACAGAATGATGGCAACCACCACCACGTCCGTTTGCAGGAATTCGCGGGCGTTCATCGCCAGATAGCCAATGCCGGAGTTGGCCGAGATGGTCTCCGCCACAATCAGCGTCAGCCACATCAGGCCGAGCGCAAAACGCACCCCGACCATAATGGAGGGCAGGGCGCCCGGCAGAATTACGTGAATAAAGAGGGAAAAACCCGATAAGCCGTAGCTGCGCGCCATCTCCACCAGACCGCGATCGATATTGCGGATGCCGTGCCAGGTGTTGATGTAGATCGGAAACAATGTACCCAGCGCCACGAGGAAGATCTTGGCGCTCTCATCAATACCAAACCACAGGATAACTAGCGGGATCAGCGCCAGATGCGGCACGTTGCGCAGCATCTGAATGGAGGTATCCAGCAGCCGCTCGCCCCAGCGGGAAAGGCCGCTGATCAGGCCCAGAACCAGACCGATGCTGCCGCCGATGGAAAACCCAATCACGGCGCGCCAGGAGCTGATCGCCAGATGCTGCCACAGCTCGCCGCTCACGCTCAGCGACCAGAACGCTTCTACAACGCCCTCCGGGGAGGGCAGAATACGGCTCGACAGCCAGCCGGTGGACGACGCGAGCTGCCAGAGTGCCACAATGCCGACGGGTAAAAACCACGGCGCGGCGCGCAGCAGCCATTTTTGTGAGGTGGCAGACATGGTCACTCCTTAGCTCTGTGCGGCTTTGCGTGGAATAAACTCGTTCGCCACGGCTTCGCCCTGAAGCTGAAGCCGCTGCGGCTGTGGAATTTCCGGAATGGCGACATCCAGATGCGGGAATAACAGCTCGCCCACCTTGTACGCCTCTTCCAGATGCGGATAGCCGGAGAGAATAAAGCTGTCGATGCCCAGCTCTGCGTATTCATTAATTCGCGCGGCCACGGTCGGTCCGTCGCCGACCAGCGCCGTGCCCGCACCACCGCGCACCAGGCCGACGCCCGCCCACAGGTTCGGGCTGATCTCCAGGTTCTCGCGCTTGCCGTTGTGCAGGGACGCCATTCGGTGCTGTCCGACGGAGTCGGTTTTGGCAAACGCGGCCTGGGCTTTGGCGATGGTCTCATCGTCCAGGTGGGAGATCAGGCGGTCGGCGGCCTGCCAGGCTTCTTCATTGGTTTCGCGCACAATCACGTGCAGGCGAATGCCGAAGCGCACCTTGCGGCCATGGGCGGCCGCTTTAGCACGTACCTGGGCAATTTTTTCTTTCACCAGTTCAGGCGGCTCGCCCCAGGTCAGATAGAGATCGACCTGCTCTGCCGCCAGATCCTGGGCCACATCCGACGATCCGCCAAAATAGAGCGGCGGGCGCGGCTGCTGCACCGGCGGGAAGTAGAGTTTCGCGTCACGAACGTGAATGTGCTTGCCTTCGAAGGTGACGGTTTCCCCTTCCAGCAGGCGTCGCCAGACGCGGGTGAACTCGGCGGAGGCTTCATAGCGCTCGGTATGGTCGAGGAATACCCCATCGCCCGCCAGCTCCTGCGGATCGCTGCCCGTCACCAGGTTGAACAGGGCGCGACCGTTGGAGAGTCTGTCCAGGGTTGCCGCCTGACGCGCCGCCACGGTGGGGGAGACAACGCTCGGACGTAGCGCAACCAGGAATTTCAGACGCTGGGTGACCGGGATCATCGACGCGGCCACCAGCCAGGCATCTTCACATGAACGTCCGGTCGGGATCAGCACCCCGGTGAAACCGATTCGGTCCGCCGCCTGCGCAATCTGCTGCAGGTAGCCGTGGTCAACCGGGCGCGAGCCCTCTTCTGTACCAAGATAGTGTCCATCACCGTGGGTGGGTAAAAACCAGAAAAGATTCAGACTCATGATTTAGCTCCTTCTTTGCCTGCGGGCTGCCAGATGCGTTCGCGAATAGTGACCTGTTTTGGTACCAGGTGGTTTTGATAGAAGAGGTCAGCCGTTTGTTGCTGAAGCGCGGCGACGTGCGCGTCCACGGGCGTAATGGTGGTCGGCGGACGATGGTTGAGATAGCTCGCGATCACCGGCTCAGGTAAGCCCATGGTTTTCGCCAGCAGGGCAATACTCTCCTGACGCTGGGTCTGGGTCAGCGCATCGGCCTGGGTAAAAGTATCCAGCACGCCCTGAATAAATGCGCCGTTCTTTTCTGCATAAGGACGCGCGGCCAGATAGAACGAGCCGGTCTGCTTCAGCGTGGTACCGTCTTTCAGCACGCGAACGCCGCCCTGCAGTAATGCGGCGGAGTAGTACGGATCCCAGATGGCCCAGGCATCAACGTTCTTCTGCTGGAACGCGGCGCGCGCGTCGGCAGGCGTCAGGTAAACAGGCTGAATGTCAGTGAACTTGAGCCCGGCTTCTTGCAGGGCGCGCAGCAGCAGGTTGTGTGAGCTGGAGCCTTTCTGGAAAGCTACTTTATGCCCTTTGAGATCGGCGACGCTTTTAATGTCGCTGTTTTCAGGCACCAGAATCACTTCGGCCTTCGGTTTGGGCGGCTCAACGCCAACATAGACGAGGTCCGCTCCCGCCGCCTGGGCGAATATCGGCGGAATATCACCCGTGCTGCCGAGATCGATACTGCCAACGTTCAGGGCCTCCAGCATCTGCGGGCCAGCCGGAAACTCTACCCAGGAAAATTTGGTGTCCGGGAAGCGTTTTTCCAGAAGCTGGTGGCTTTTCGCCAGCACCATGCTGACGCTGCCTTTCTGGTAGCCAATGCGTAAACTTTCCGGAGCCGTTTCTGCGGCATGGGCCAGCGAGGTAAGCGCCATCAGACCTGCCAGGCCGATGCGGGTTAACGTTTTAAACATGTGCGACTCCTTGAGGCTGACCAAACGCCGGCGCCTGGATATCCCGGCGGTGCAGAGCATGCCAGAAGGTTTCCAGGGCAGTATCGAGGCGGGTTTGCAGGTTCGGCGTAAAATGAGGTTTATGTTGATAATCGATAACCTGGGAGTCATCTGCGAAAACGCCGTGGAGGATCTCCTGCGCTTTCAGCGCGTTCAGCACCGGCTTCAGGGCATAATCCACGGCCAGTAAATGGGCAACCGTACCGCCCGTTGCCAGCGGCAGCACGACTTTGCCGTCCAGGGCGCGTTCCGGAAGCAGATCGAGCAGGGTTTTCAGCGCCCCGGAAAAAGAGGCTTTATAAATGGGCGTTGCCACAATTAAGCCGTCAGCGCCGTTAAGCTGCTCGATGAGCGTTTTCAGCGCAGGGCTGTCGAAACGGGCATAGAGCAGATCTTCAGGTTCGAAGTTATGCAGGTTCCAGTGGCACACTTCCACATCCAGGGCATTGAGTTTTTCGCGGGCATATTCCAGCAGGGCGCTGGAGCGCGAAGGGAATCGTGGACTTCCGGCCAGGGTAATGACGCGCATACTTCCTCCTTATAACCAATTGTTTGCTTTTATCTAACATTCATAACAATTTTCAGGAGTGTGACACCGCGCGGTTATTCCACTAAATGATTTATCTGCAATTAAAATGCGAAAAAGTGCATAAGAAATGGACAGGGAGGTAAACGATTGCGTTTTACGCTGATTTTTTGCCGCAGGTCAATTCCCTTTCTCGCGTGGATCGCCCATAATCCCCTCCCGGTTTGCACACCGGGAATCCAGGAGAGTTCATGTACTACCCCTTCGTTCGTAAAGCCCTTTTCCAGCTCGACCCTGAGCGCGCTCATGAATTTACATTCCAGCAATTACGTCGTATTACCGGAACGCCTTTGGCCGCTCTGGTGCGTCAGAATGTGCCGGAAAAACCTGTGCAGTGCATGGGTCTGACCTTTAAAAATCCGCTGGGTCTGGCGGCGGGTCTGGACAAAAATGGCGAGTGCATTGATGCCCTGGGCGCGATGGGCTTTGGCTCCATTGAAATCGGTACCGTCACGCCGCGCCCGCAGCCGGGAAATGACAAGCCGCGCCTGTTCCGCCTGGTCGAAGCCGAAGGGCTGATCAACCGCATGGGCTTTAATAACCTCGGTGTTGATCACCTTGTTGAGAACGTAAAAAAAGCCCATTTCGACGGGATATTAGGCATCAATATCGGCAAAAATAAAGACACGCCGGTCGAGCAGGGTAAAGATGACTATCTGATTTGTATGGAAAAAGTCTACGCCTATGCCGGTTATATTGCGGTGAATATTTCTTCACCCAATACCCCGGGGCTGCGTTCCTTACAATATGGCGAAGCGCTGGACGATCTTCTGAGTGCCATTAAAAATAAGCAAAATGAACTCCAGACGATCCACCATAAATATGTTCCGGTCGCGGTTAAGATCGCCCCGGATCTTTCTGCCGAAGAATTGATCCAGGTTGCCGACAGTTTGGTTCGCCATAATATTGATGGTGTGATTGCAACCAATACCACCCTCGATCGTTCCCTCGTGCAGGGAATGAAAAACTGTGACGAAGCGGGTGGGTTAAGTGGACGTCCGGTACAATTAAAAAGCACCGAAATTATTCGCGCCCTGTCTGCGGAATTAAAAGGACGTCTGCCGATTATTGGCGTCGGCGGCATTGACTCAGTGATTGCTGCACGCGAGAAGATGGCGGCGGGTGCGTCACTGGTGCAAATCTATTCCGGCTTTATTTTTAAAGGACCGCCGCTGATTAAAGAAATCGTTACTCATATCTAATCTTTTCTCCTAATCAGACAACCAGGGCTTTATTTCCAGCCCTGGTTGTTTTATATTCCGTCACTGTTGCTTATTTAGTCATTATAGTCTTTTATTAATGGTGTTATAAACGAAGCGGCGATCAGGACATTTTTAGTACAGGACGTTTGGGGACGGGAGAGACACATGCGAATTAAACCTGACGATAACTGGCGCTGGTATTTTTGCGACGAGCATGACCGAATGATGCTCGATTTAGCCAATGGCATGTTGTTTCGTTCTCGTTTTGCCCGCCGAATGTTAACCCCGGACGCGTTTTCCCCGTCGGGCTTTTGCGTCGACGATGCGGCGCTTTATTTTTCTTTTGAAGAAAAATGCCGCGATCTGGTGCTTTCTAAAGAGCAGCGTGCCGAGCTTGTATTAAATGCGCTGGTGGCTATCCGCTTCCTGAAACCGCAAATGCCAAAAAGCTGGCATTTTCTCGCGCACGGTTTGAGCTGGACCCCGGCAACGGGTGACGCTGCCAGCGTCAATCTGAGCGATACCGCAGAAGAGGTGAGCCTGCTTGTGGTTGAGCCTGGCGAAAATGCTGCGCTCTGCCTGCTGGCGCAGCCCGGCGTAACCATTGCCGGGCGGACGATGCAGCTTGGCGATGCCATTAAAGTGATGAACGACAGGCTGAAGCCGCAGCTGCGTGTAGATTCCTTCAGCCTTGAACAGGCGGTTTAAGCTTCCAGCTGTACGGACGTTTTCGGTATGCAGCTACAGCACAGAATTGTGCCGTCATTTCCAATTGCCGATTTTTTCAGCGCACTGACCTCGCCATCCACCAGCTTGATGCGGCAGCATCCGCAAATGCCTGCGCGACAGGAATAGGGTACGCGAATACCTGCCTGCTCCAGTTGCTCAAGCAATACCTGCTGGTTATTGCCGCGGATGACGTTGCCCTGCCAGTGAATATCTACCGCCGAGGCAACGTTCGTCACAACGTCGACCATTTCTTCTTCCTGACCTGAGCCGTACACTCTTGCAGGCCCGCGGGCAAGGATCTCTACCTCATCACCGACGCGGATTGCGCCGCTGGAGCGCGGGATCAGGTTCTGGCCGAAATCCACATCGCCGTTGTCCTGCGCGGTGCGGAACGACTGCAGCGTCTTCAGCGGTTCGCCGGAAGGGTGCTTCTGGCCTTTCTCTGGGCTCACCGTGGTGAAAATACAGCGGCTGCATGGCTTCACCACGTCGAAAATCACGCTACCGATGCGGATCACTTTCCAGGTGTCTTCGTCCCAGGCGTCGGCGCCCGTGACCACCAGGTTCGGACGGAACTGTTCCATCTGAACGCTGGCCTTGCAGCGGCCTTGTAAATCACGCAGCGAGGCTTCGTTAGTCAGCAGAAACGGGAAGCCATCGGCGAAGGAGAGGGGAACGGAGTCATGGCGCTTCACGCGACGCGTCGGTTCAGGCCCAACCCAGCGCAGCTGCACGTCGCGGGAGAAGAAACCGCTCAACCAGCGGTTAATTTCATCCGGGGCGATGCGCGCGGTAAAATGATTGCCCCACACTTCCGTTGGCGCATCGACAGGCGCAAAATCAGCAAAGCGGATAATCGCGCTGGAGCCGTCCGGCGCGGTCAGATGCAACCCGTCATGAAGCGGGGAAGGGGTAAAGCGAACCATCTGCGGGAACTGGCGTGCGGTAATAAACGTGCCGTCAGGCTCGGTGACCATAAAAATACGATCGAAGGCGAATCCGCTCATGTCGGCCAGCGCGTGAGAGACGCCGATGCCGCGCATGGATTTCACCGGATGAATAAAAAGCCTGGATAACGTCGCCACTGCACACTCCCACAAATGAAAATAAGCCTTCAACTTTATGACATACACGCCATATTAGCTATAATGCGCGACAATTTTCTAAGAGTAAAAGTGACGATATGAATTCTCTGTTTGCCAGTACGGCCCGTGGGCTGGAAGAGCTGTTAAAAACTGAACTGGAAAGCCTGGGCGCACAAGAGTGTCAGGTGGTTCAGGGTGGTGTCCATTTTGAGGGCGACACGCGGCTTATTTACCAGAGCCTGATGTGGAGCCGTCTGGCGTCGCGCATCATGCTGCCGATGAAGGAGTGCAAGGTCTATAGCGACCTGGACCTCTATACCGGCGTACAGATGATCGACTGGACAGAGATCTTCACGCCAAATGCCACCTTTGCGGTGCATTTCAACGGCGTAAACGACGAGATCCGCAACAGCCAGTACGGTGCCCTGCGCGTAAAAGACGCCATTGTGGACTGCTTCACGCGTAAAAATAAGGAGCGTCCGAACGTCGATCGCGAAAACCCGGATCTGCGTATTAACGTCTGGCTGAACGGCGACACGGCGAGTATTTCTCTCGATCTGAGCGGCGCGGGCCTGCACCTGCGCGGCTACCGCGATCGCACCGGTATGGCGCCGATCAAAGAAACGCTGGCCGCCGCCATCGTCATGCGCTCCGGCTGGCAGGCGGGCACGCCGCTGCTCGATCCGATGTGTGGTTCCGGGACGCTGCTGATTGAAGCGGCCATGCTGGCAACCGACCGCGCGCCGGGCCTGCATCGCGGGCACTGGGGCTTTAAAGGCTGGGCACAGCACGACGAAGCACTCTGGAAAGAGGTCAAAGACGACGCGCAAACCCGCGCGCGCAAAGGTCTGGCAGAGTACACCTCCCACTTCTACGGTTCGGACAGCGACCCGCGCGTCATTGAACGCGCGCGCAGCAACGCCCGTCGCGCCGGTATTGGCGAGCTGGTCACCTTCGAGGTGAAAGACGTGGCGAACCTGACCAACCCGCTGCCAAAAGGCCCGTACGGTACCGTGATCAGCAACCCGCCATACGGCGAGCGTCTGGACAGCGAACCGGCGCTGATTGCCCTGCACAGCCTGCTGGGCCGCAATATGAAGGATTACTTCGGCGGCTGGAATCTCTCCCTGTTTAGCGCCTCGCCGGAGCTGCTGAGCTGCCTGCAGCTGCGTGCCGATCGCCAGTTTAAGGCGAAAAACGGCCCGCTGGACTGCGTGCAGAAAAACTACCATCTGGCAGAGAAAGCGGCGGACAGCAAGCCGTCCGGCGTGGCGGAAGATTACGCCAACCGCCTGCGCAAGAACCTGAAGAAATATGAGAAGTGGGCTAGGCAGGAAGGGATTGAATGCTACCGCCTGTACGACGCCGACCTGCCGGAGTACAACGTGGCGGTTGACCGCTACGCGGACTGGGTGGTGATTCAGGAATATGCGCCACCGAAAACCATTGATGCGCAAAAAGCGCGTCAGCGCATGCTGGATGTGATTGCGGCGACCATCGCCGTGCTCGGCATTGCGCCAAACAAGCTGGTGCTGAAAACCCGCGAGCGTCAGAAAGGGAAAAATCAGTACCAGAAGATGGGTGAGAAGGGTGACTTCATTGAAGTGGGAGAATACAACGCCCGCCTGTGGGTAAACCTGACCGACTATCTGGATACCGGCCTGTTCCTCGACCACCGTATCGCCCGTCGCATGCTGGGCCAGATGAGCAAGGGCAAAGATTTCCTTAACCTGTTCTCCTATACCGGCAGCGCGAGCGTGCATGCGGGTCTGGGCGGCGCGCGGAGCACCACCACGGTGGATATGTCCCGCACCTATCTGGAATGGGCTGAGCGCAACCTGCGTCTTAACGGTTTAACCGGACGTCAGCACCGCCTGATGCAGGCTGATGTGCTGGGCTGGCTGCGTGATACCGACGAGCAGTTCGATCTGATCTTTATCGATCCGCCGACCTTCTCCAACTCCAAGCGTATGGAGGATAGCTTTGACGTACAACGCGATCACCTGCGCCTGATGACCGACCTGAAGCGTCTGCTGCGCAAGGGCGGCACCATTATGTTCTCGAACAACAAACGCGGCTTCCGTATGGATCATGACGGTTTAGCGGCCCTGGGACTGCAAGCACAAGAAATCAGCCAAAAAACGCTGTCTCAGGACTTTGCCCGTAACCGTCAAATTCATAACTGCTGGTTGATTACCGCGGTCTGAAAGGAAAAATAAATGTCATTAATTAGCATGCACGGCGCGTGGCTCTCTTTCAGCGACTCGCCGCTTCTCGATAATGCAGAGCTGCATATCGAAGATAACGAGCGCGTCTGTCTGGTGGGCCGTAACGGCGCGGGTAAATCCACGCTGATGAAAATCCTCAACCGCGAACAGGGGCTGGATGACGGCCGCATCGTTTACGAGCAGGATCTGATCGTCTCTCGCCTCCAGCAGGACCCGCCGCGTCACGTGACCGGCAGCGTTTACGATTTCGTGGCGGAAGGCATTTCTGAGCAGGCCGAATACCTGAAGCGCTATCACGAGATTTCGCATCTGGTGATGACCGATCCGAGCGACAAAAACCTCAACGAACTGGCGAAAGTGCAGGAGATGCTCGATCACCACGGTCTGTGGCAGCTTGAAAACCGCATTAACGAGGTTCTGGCCCAGCTTGGTCTGGAAGCGGACATGGAGCTGTCGGCACTCTCCGGCGGCTGGTTGCGTAAAGCGGCCCTGGGCCGCGCGCTGGTCAGCGGGCCGAAGGTGCTGCTGCTGGACGAACCGACGAACCACCTGGATATCGAAGCGATTGACTGGCTGGAAGGCTTCCTGAAAACCTTCAGCGGCACCATCATCTTTATCTCGCACGACCGTTCGTTTATTCGCAACATGGCGACGCGTATTGTCGATCTCGACCGCGGCAAGCTGGTCACCTATCCTGGCGATTACGATACCTATCTGCTGGAGAAAGAAGAAAACCTGCGCGTGGAAGAGCTGCAGAATGCGGAGTTCGACCGCAAGCTGGCGCAGGAAGAGGTGTGGATCCGCCAGGGCATCAAGGCCCGCCGCACCCGTAACGAAGGCCGCGTGCGCGCGCTGAAGGCAATGCGCCGTGAGCGCAGCGAACGCCGTGAAGTGATGGGCAGCGCCAAAATGCAGGTGGAAGAAGCGTCCCGTTCCGGCAAGATTGTCTTCGAAATGGAAAACGTCAACTATCAGGTTGATGGCAAAGTGCTGGTGAAAGAATTCTCCGCCCAGGTTCAGCGCGGCGACAAAATTGCCCTTATCGGCCCGAACGGCTGCGGTAAAACCACGCTGCTGAAGCTGATGCTGGGCCAGCTGCAGGCCGACAGCGGCCGCATTCACTGCGGGACTAAGCTGGAAGTGGCCTACTTCGACCAGCACCGCGCGGAGCTGGATCCGGACCGCACGGTGATGGATAACCTCGCCGAAGGTAAGCAAGAGGTGATGGTAAACGGCAAGCCGCGCCACGTGCTGGGCTATCTGCAGGACTTCCTGTTCCATCCGAAACGTGCAATGACCCCGGTGCGTGCGTTGTCAGGCGGGGAGCGAAATCGTCTGCTGCTGGCGCGTTTGTTCCTGAAACCAAGTAACCTGTTGATTCTCGATGAACCAACGAACGACCTGGATGTCGAAACGCTGGAACTTCTCGAAGAACTGATTGACGGTTATCAGGGGACCGTGATGCTGGTTAGCCACGATCGTCAGTTTGTTGATAACACCGTGACAGAATGCTGGATCTTCGAAGGTGAAGGGCGAATTGGACAGTACGTAGGCGGTTATCACGATGCAAAAGGGCAGCAATCGCAGTCTCTGGCGCAGAAACAGTCAAAGTCCAAAACGAGTTCTGAATCTGCTGTAACAAAAGCAGAAACTGTCAAGAAAACCTCGGCTAAACTAAGTTATAACCTGCAGCGCGAACTGGAGGGGCTACCTCTGCGTCTGGAAGAGCTGGAGGCCGCGCTTGAGGATCTGCAAAAACAGGTTGCTGATGCATCATTCTTTACCCAATCGCATGACTATACTCAGAAAGTACTGTCAGAACTGTCCGCGGCTGAAAAAGCCCTGGAAGAAGCATTTGAGCGCTGGGAGTACCTTGAGTCTCTGAAGAACGGCGCATAAACAGGGATAACATATGTGTGACCAGCACCATGCCGACAGGCATATTTTATGCTCGCAATGCGATATGCTCGTGGCGTTGCCAGAGCTTGGTCACGGACATAAAGCCCTGTGTCCACGTTGCGGTGCGACGTTGACAACCGAGTGGGACGCGCCGCGGCAGCGTCCCACTGCTTACGCCCTGGCAGCATTGTTCATGCTGCTACTCTCAAATCTCTTCCCCTTTATCTATATGAAGGTGGGGGGGATAACCAGTCAGGTTGATTTGCTTGAAATTCCGGGCGTAATGTTTTCGGAAGATTACGCCAGCCTCGGCACCTTTTTTCTCCTGTTTGTCCAGATAGTCCCGGCTTTTTGCCTGGTCGTTATCCTTTTGCTGGTCAACCGCGTCAGGATGCCGGCATCGCTGAAAATCCGGCTCGCGCGTATCCTTTTTCAGCTCAAAAGCTGGGGCATGGCCGAGATCTTTCTGGCGGGCATTCTGGTCAGTTTCGTTAAGCTGATGGCGTACGGCGATGTGGGGATTGGCAGCAGCTTTATTCCGTGGTGCCTTTACTGTGTCCTGCAGCTGCGCGCATTCCAGTGCGTGGACAGGCGCTGGGCGTGGGATGACATCGCCCCGGCACCGACGCTGGCGCAGACGGTGAAGGTCGGCGTGCCCGGTATTCGTCAGGGGCTGCGTTCTTGCCCATGCTGCACCGCCGTGCTACCCGCCGATCTCGACGTTTGTCCGCGCTGCGAAACGAAAGGTCACGTACGCCGTAAAAATAGCCTGCAGTGGACGATGGCGCTGCTGGTCACGTCCATCATGCTGTATCTGCCGGCCAATATTCTGCCGATCATGATCACCGATTTACTCGGCGACAAAATGCCCTCGACGATCCTCGCCGGGGTGATATTGCTCTGGGGCGAGGGTTCTTATCCGGTCGCCGGGGTAATTTTTATCGCCAGTATTATGGTGCCAACTTTAAAAATGATCGCCATTGCCTGGCTCTGCTGGGATGCGAAAGGTCATGGAAAACGCGACAGCGAACGCATGCACCTGATTTATGAAGTGGTCGAGTTTGTCGGACGCTGGTCAATGATTGACGTGTTTGTCATCGCCGTTCTCTCTGCACTGGTGCGGATGGGCGGTTTGATGAGTATTTATCCCGCGATGGGGGCTTTAATGTTTGCACTGGTTGTGATTATGACCATGTTTGCGGCCATGACCTTCGACCCTCGTTTATCGTGGGATCGTGAGCCTGAATCAAGCCATGAGGAAGAGTAAGAGCATGGAAAATAAGAGTGGAGAGGCGAAAGTGCAGAAGGTCAAAAACTGGTCGCCGGTGTGGATTTTCCCCATCGTGACCGCGCTGATCGGTGCATGGATCCTGTTTTATCATTACAGCCATCAGGGACCGGAAGTCACGCTGATAACCACCAATGCCGAGGGGATTGAGGGCGGTAAAACGACCATCAAAAGCCGTAGCGTGGACGTGGGCGTGGTCGAAAGCGCAACCCTGACCGACGATTTAACCCATGTGGAGATTAAGGCGCGCCTTAATGCCGGCATGGAAAAACTGCTGCATGGCGATTCCGTTTTCTGGGTGGTTAAACCGCAGGTGGGGCGCGAAGGGATCAGCGGCTTAGGGACGCTGCTCTCCGGGGCCTATATTGAACTGCAGCCCGGCACGAAGGGTAGCCAGCCGGGAAAATACCAGCTTCTTGATTCACCGCCGCTAGCGCCGCCTGATGCCAAGGGTATCCGCGTGATCCTCGACAGTAAAAAAGCGGGCCAGCTTACGGCGGGTGACCCGGTACTGTTCCGCGGCTACCGCGTCGGTTCCGTTGAAACCAGCACCTTCGATGCGCAAAAGCGTACCATCAGCTATCAGCTGTTCATCAATGCGCCAAACGATCGTCTGGTGACCAGCAACGTTCGCTTCTGGAAGGACAGCGGGATCGCGGTGGATCTTACCTCGGCGGGGATGCGCGTAGAAATGGGCTCCTTAACCACGCTGTTTGGCGGCGGGGTGAGCTTTGATGTGCCGGAAGGGCAGGATCTCGGGCAGCCGGTTGCGGAGAAAACGGCGTTCAGACTCTTTGACGATCAGCGAAGCATTCAGGACGCGCTCTATACCGATCACATTGACTTCCTGATGTTCTTCAAAGATTCCGTCCGCGGTCTTCAGCCGGGCGCGCCCGTTGAGTTCCGCGGTATTCGTCTTGGTACGGTTGGACAAGTTCCATTCTTTGTTCCGGGCCTGAGCCAGATGCTGGACGATGATTATCGTATTCCGGTGCTGATCCGCATTGAGCCGGAGCGTCTGTTGAACCAGATTGGCGAGAACCAGGATATCGCGGCGCATATTAACGAACTGATGAACCGTGGTCTGCGCGGGTCGCTGAAAACGGGTAACCTGGTGACGGGTGCGCTGTATGTGGATATGGACTTCTACCCGAAAGCGCCGCCGATTACCGGTATTCGTGAATTCGGTGGCTATAAGATCATCCCAACGGTGAGCAGCGGTCTGGCGCAGATCCAGCAGCGTCTGATGGAGACGCTGGATAAGATCAACAATCTGCCACTGAATCCGATGATTGAAGCGGCGACGAACTCTCTGAGCGAAAGCCAGGCAACGATGCGTCGTCTGCAAACCACGCTGGATAACATCAACAAGATCACGGCGAGCCAGAGCATGCAGCAGCTGCCGCAGGATATGCAGAAAACGTTGCGTGAGCTGAACCGCAGTATGCAGGGCTTCCAGCCGGGTTCAGCGGCCTACAACAAGATGGTGGCAGATATGCAGCGTCTTGATCAGGTCTTGCGTGAACTGCAGCCGGTGCTGAAAACGCTCAACGAGAAGAGCAACGCGCTGGTGTTCGAAGCGAAAGATAAAAAGGATCCTGAGCCGAAGAGGGCAAAAGAATGAAAAAGTGGCTATTGATGGTTGGCGCTCTGCTGTTAACGGCGTGCAGTTCAGGGGTAGATAATAAAAGCTACTATCAGCTGCCTGTGGCTACCCACAGCGGTGGGCAAAGCACGGCCACCCAGGGAAACCGTCAGCTGTGGGTTGAGCAGGTTGCGGTGCCGGATTATCTGGCTGGAAATGGCGTGGTCTATCAGACCAGCGACGTTAAATACGTGATTGCGACAAACAACCTGTGGGCCAGCCCGCTGGATCAGCAGCTGCGCAACACCCTGGTGGCCAATCTGGGCAGCCAGCTTCCCGGTTGGGTTGTCGCATCGCAGCCGCTGGGTAACGACCAGGATACGCTGAACGTCACGGTAACGGGCTTCCACGGCCGTTACGACGGTGCGGTGGTGATCAGCGGGGAGTGGCTGCTGAACCATCAGGGTCAGCTGATTAAGCGTCCTTTCCATCTGGAGCTGAAGCAGCAGAAAGATGGCTATGATGAAATGGTGAAAGTCCTGGCTCAGGGTTGGGCACAGGAGTCGGCCAGCATCGCGAGAGAAATTTCCCGGCTGCCATAAGTAAAATTCATCATCAAAAACCGCAGTTGGCCTTTCGCTGATTGCGGTTTTTTTTTCGTTTTCACTTCAGATTGTTACTTGTGCCACGTCACAATTTTTGTACAAATGAACTTCCAGGTAGCTCACAAATATGACACCCGTATGAATTTTGAACATTGACGCTGCGACTAATTCGGGGTATTCGTTATCTGTGCCTGTGCATCTAGTGCAGACACTGTTTTCTTTCCACCAGACAAAAGAATGAGGGAAACGAGGCATGAAGAGACAGAAACGAGATCGCCTAGAACGGGCTCATCAACGTGGTTATCAGGCCGGCATCGCTGGACGTTCTAAAGAAATGTGTCCTTATCAGACGATTAATCAAAGGTCACAATGGCTTGGAGGCTGGCGAGAAGCCATCGGCGACAGGGCACTCATAGCCTGATAACGTCTCTTTCAAAAAAGAAACCTCCGCAATGCGGAGGTTTCGCCTTTCTGGAGGTACGAAAAGTACAATCAGAACGCGGAAGTGTCCTGGAACAGGCCAACTTTCAGGTCGCTTGCGCTATAGATCAGACGGCCGTCTACCAGCACTTCGCCATCCGCCAGGCCCATAATCAGGCGGCGGTTAACGATGCGCTTGAAGTGAATACGATAGGTCACTTTCTTCGCTGTAGGCAGAACCTGGCCAGTGAATTTGACTTCGCCCACGCCCAGCGCGCGGCCTTTACCTTCTCCGCCCAGCCAGCCCAGATAGAAACCAACCAGCTGCCACATGGCATCCAGGCCCAGACAGCCAGGCATTACCGGATCGCCAATAAAGTGGCAACCGAAGAACCACAGGTCCGGGTTGATATCGAGTTCTGCTTCTACGTAACCCTTATCGAAGTTGCCGCCGGTTTCGGTCATTTTCACGACACGGTCCATCATCAGCATGTTAGGGGCCGGTAACTGTGGGCCTTTTGCGCCAAACAGTTCGCCGCGACCAGAGGCAAGAAGATCTTCTTTTGTATAGGATTCGCGTTTATCTACCATGTTCTCAGTAAGCCTTATTTTAGTGAAGGACGCAGGATAGCTAACACGTGTACGCTGAACAAGTCCGATCAGTTCGAACTAAACCAGCCCAGCCAGCGTAACGGCCATGGATAACGATGACGAGCATCCTGCTGTGTCGCCTGAGCTATGCGCTCCTGGATAGTCTGCATCAGGGTGGTTTGCCCTTCGCCATCCCAAACCAGATTTGTCAGTAAGGGTAGCGCATCCTCAATCCCTTCGATGGCCCAGATAGCGAATTGCTCTTGCTCAACCGCATCAAGAATGTCCTGACTGAGGCTCAAATGGCGTGCGTTGGGAGCAGGAATAATCACACCCTGTTTGCCGTTTAAACCGCGCTGCTGACAGATAGAGAAGAAGCCTTCAATTTTTTCGTTGAGACCTCCCACTGGCTGAGCACGACCAAACTGGTCCACCGAACCGGTGATCGCGATGTTCTGATTGATGGGCACTTCCGCCAGGGCGCTGATTAAGGCGCACAGTTCGGCCATAGAGGCGCTATCACCATCCACTTCGCTGTAGGACTGCTCAAACGTCAGCGAGGCGGAGAAGGGTATCTGTTGCTCAAGCTGCAGCTCTGACATCAAAAACGCCTGCATGATCATCATGCCTTTCGCGTGAATGTTGCCGCCCAGCTCGGCTTTCCGTTCGATATCGGTAAACTCGCCATCGCCAATGTGCACAACGCAGCTGATACGAGACGGTTCCCCGAATGCGCGCGGATGGCCGGGAAATTCAATCACCGACAGGGCGTTGATCTGCCCGACGCGCTCGCCTTCAGTTTCTACCAGAATTTGTTCGAGCAGAATTTCATCCTGCATACGGTCAGCAAGATAGCCTTCACGCCACTCACGCTGAGCCAGCATCTGAGTGAGCTGTTCTCCGGTAAATGCCCCGTTACCGCTGATCGCACCCACTTCACGCAGCTGTTTGCCGATCCAGAGCGGGCAAAGCGGCAGCGTTTCCTGGTCTCCGGTGTAGCGCACCGCTTCGCGGATTAAGCCCGGCCACGCGTCAGCCGCAGGGGTTGGCAGCGCAAAACGCTCAGCAACGGCCATCACCCACTGGCACCACTGCGCCATATCGTCGGCGTCAGCAATCTGGATGTTGTCTTCGTATTCGCTATACACCGCCTGCTCAGCGAGCTCCGGCTCCATTTCCTGGAAGTCCGCTAGCGATTCACGGTCACCCGTCAGCACGACGGTCAGCGACAGCGGCATAGACGGAACAGAGACGGGCAGGGGACGAGACTCATCGTAGCCGACCCAGTCGAAACGCTGCTGGTGCACGATGGTTTTCAGACGCATCCACAACAGTGGCTGCGAGAGCAGGGTACGCAATGAGATGATCAGAACGCCGCCATTTGCGCGATGTACCAGCCCCGGCTGCAGCGAAAGTTCGCCGTTAAACTGGCGCAGACAACCAAAGAGTTGTTCCGCCTCAACCCAGTTAGCGGTGATCACCTCGCCCTTAGCGGCAAAACGGCCATCGGCCTGCGCCGCCGGTTCGAAAGTGACATCATGTCCCGCAATACGATACTGGCCGCCAAAAACTGCGTTAGCTTCCGGCTTCAGCTGGCGCACGGCATCTCCGAGCAGCGTCAGGTATTCCGCTTCTTCCGGGGCCTTGAGCAGCATGAAGGGCGCTGTTGCCCACGGGCTTAACACCTGCTCAAGCGCATAATGCAAGCGAGGCTGCGTATCGCTAAGGATGAATTCGTGTTCTTTTGCGAGTTCGGGCTGTGCAAACAGTTCCTGGAAACTTTCGGTATCCGGAACAAGGTCACGCCATGCAAGTTTCGTAATGGTCAAAGTTGATGTTTTTTAGTCAGATGTAAAAGCGTGGAGTATACCGTAAGCGGGGGGCTGTACCCAAGCAGGATTGGGGATTTCGAGAGGACGATTGGCTGCATTCACTCACAGGATATGATTTCTTTTCAGCAGATTGCTAAAAAACTGATATTCTGAACAGAGTTACGTGGTAACACTGAGATCGCAATGAAATATCAACAACTGGAAAATCTCGAAAGCGGCTGGAAATGGAAGTACCTGGTCAAAAAGCACCGAGAAGGGGAGCTGATCACCTGCTACATCGAAGCCAGCGCTGCGCAAGAAGCCGTGGATATTTTGCTGACCCTCGAAAATGAACCGGTACAGGTTAACGGCTGGATTGAGAAACACATCAATCCCGCGTTGTTAAACCGGATGAAGCAAACTATCCGCGCGCGACGCAAACGGCATTTTAATGCTGAGCATCAGCACACTCGCAAAAAATCAATCGATCTGGAGTTCGTTGTCTGGCAACGCCTCGCTGGGCTGGCGCAACGACGGGGCAAAACGCTTTCGGAAACCATCGTGCAGTTGATTGAGGATGCCGAACACAAAGAGAAATACGCCAACCAGATGTCGACGCTGAAGAATGACCTTCAGGCTCTGTTGGGTAAAAAATAGATTTTTCTTTTCTTAGGACAATAAAAAACCCCGCATGGCGGGGTTTTTTTATAAGACGATAACTTATGCCGCTGGCTGAGTTACAACGTCTTTGATGCCTTTAACTTCGATCTCAACGCGACGATCTGGAGCCAGGCAGTCGATCAGTGCAGCGCGAGCTTTCACGTTGTCACAGGTGTTGCCAGTAACTGGGTTAGATTCGCCCATACCACGTGGGGAGATCTTGTTAGCTGGGATACCTTTAGAGATCAGGTAATCAACAACAGACTGAGCACGTTTCTCAGACAGTTTCTGGTTGTAAGCGTCAGAACCGATACGGTCGGTGAAGCCCAGAACCACGACAGAACCGTCTTTAGGATCCAGGTTGCTCAGCTGGGTGTACAGCTGATCCAGTGCCTGCTGACCTTCTGGTTTCAGAGTCGCTTTGTTGAAGTTGAACAGAACGTCAGACTTCAGAGTGAAGTGCTTGGTCTGTACTTCTGGAGCTGGAGCCGGCGCTGGAGCAACAACTGGTGCTGCATCTTCCTGCTGGCCGAAACGGTAGGAAACACCTACGCTCAGCATGCCGTTGTCTGGACGAACACCAACGGTGTTGCCGTCGCCGATGTTGTTAACCCACTGGTATTCCAGACGGGTAGCGATGTCACGGGTCATAGCCCACTCAACGCCACCAGCGAATACTGGGGAAACACCGGTGTCATGATCGTCGCCAGCACGGCTGTTGCTGGAGTCAGCGCGCCATACCATGCCGCCCAGACGGGTGTACACGTCCAGATCGTCAGTTACTGGGTAACCCAGTTTAGCGGTCAGCTGAACGCCCTGTGCTTTGAAAGCGCCGTTTACGGTGTCGCCTTTGTATGGCATACGACCTAACCAGTCGTAACCCATTTCAAAACCAACATACGGGTTAACCTGATAGCCACCGAACGCACCTGCACCAAGCTGGCTCTCGTGAGTAGGGCCATCATTGTTGTTTGCGCTGTCGTACCAGCCGGTGTCATGGAACTGAGACCAGCCCAGTTTACCACCTGCATACCAGGTATTATCTTTCGGAGCGGCCTGCGCTACGGTAGCGAAGCCAGCCAGTGCCACTGCAATCGCGATAGCTGTCTTTTTCATTTTTTGCGCCTCGTTATCATCCAAAATTCGCCATGAAAGTCTCAAGAGAGAATCACGGTTAAATCCTTCACCGGGGGGCGTGGTCAAATATAAATCTACCGATATCTTCGGCTTAGGCCGAGCACCCCTGGCGATGTAAAGTCTACAACGTAGCTGAAAACTTACAAGTGTGAAGTCCGTCAGGCATATGAAAAAAAAAGTTCCGTATACCTATTATTTAACATTTTATGAACGAATTTTGTGCAATAAAATTAAGGAGAACCGCACCAGACAAGCCTTGCCGCAATTTTGAGGCCGGGAACTAAAACCGCATCTTGGGGTCAAAAAAAATTCCAGGAAAAATCTTAATTTCACTCAATGATACAAATTCGAGTGAATTTTTAGCCCTGAATGTTGTCCTTTGCGGTAAGAATCCGATCGAACCGGACGCATAATGAAGCCGATCGCATTCCCTTCTTCCGCTGCTTCAGTTAGACGGAAATGTTCTTCTTCCGTCAACTCTTCCGATAACCATCCAATCACCACGCTGTAATTTCCGGTGCGTAACGCGCGGATCATCGACTCAACGGTATCGCAAGGCGAGAGCTGATTAATTTGCATAACCTTGGTGAGCGGAAGGCCTGCGGACTGAACCCACTCGCGGCTCAATTTTTGCTGCGGCGTGAGCCAAAGCTGCCAGCGCGATTGCTGACCAAGCTGTTGCAATAACGGCAACAGCAGAAGTTGCGTCAACAGGGGCTGGTCTTCACGATAAACCACTTCACTGATTAGCCCCGTGGAAACACGCTCGACGGAATTCTGCGCGACATTGCCTGCGGTAGAAGAGAGAGAGGTTGAGCGATTTGCATAGCCTGAAGTGTGCATATTCATTCCAGCCCTGTAGTTACTGTATGGATATACAGTAACCCCTGTATGCATAAAGATCAACCTCATTTTCGGAAAGCGACTCGCAAAATTGATTCAATCTTGATGCCCCTCGAAAAATCATCTTGCTCAACGGCGCTAAGTTGCCTATTTTCCTGCTAACGGATCCGCTAGTAAGAAATTTCGTTGTTACTTTATGATTTTGAAGGGAAATATCATGAAAAAGATATCTTATGAACGGATTTATAAATCCCAGGAATACCTCTCGCCGCTGGGCGAAATACACCATCGCGCGCTGTTTGGCGGCTATACCCTGGCGGTGGATGATGCGGTTTTTGCCATGGTGTCTGATGGCGAGCTTTATCTTCGGGCCTGTGAGGAGAGTGCGAAATACTGTGTAAAGAATGCCTCTTCATTTTTGACGCTGATGAAGCGGGGTCGCCCTGTGCTACTCAACTACTATCGTGTAGACGACGGGCTGTGGCAGGACAGGGAGCGTCTGCTAAAGCTCTCCTCATTCGCGCTCAATGCGGCAAGGAAAGAGCGTTATCAGCGGCATCAGCGAAACCGTCTTAAAGATCTACCAAACCTCACTTTTCAGCTGGAAGTGTTGCTCTTCGAAGCGGGTATCACTAATGAAGAGACGCTGCGGGCGCTGGGTGCGAGGGAAAGCTGGCTGAAGATGCGGGCAAAAAACAAAGCGCTGAGTATTAAAGTGCTCTTCGCGCTGGAGGGGGCCATTGTGGGACTGCATGAGGCGGCACTCCCGGCAGGCATTCGCCGGGAGCTGACGGAGTGGTTTAATGCGCTGCCTGAGCCACAGGAGAATCACTCCTCCAGGTAGCGATTTGCTGTTGCAGCCGGCAAATTTCAGGCAGCAGAGCGATAAGCAGGCCTATCTGCTGAAGAACCAGCGGCGCTTTGCTGTCGTTTCCCGGGTCAAGATGCGCAATGCGTTGAGCCAGTTCATCCAGCGCCAGTTGAACGCGCGGCTCATCGGCCGGTCGGTGATGAAGCGCGTCGTCAACATAGCAGACGGCGTCATCGAGCAGGTTGAGAATACCCGGGTTGGTGAGTTTCTCACGGTGGGCACCCAGCGTCGAAATATAGCTGGTGAACGTATGGTTCAGGCAGAGCAGGCGGAACGCGGTCTCACGGATCTCCGCCGTGGCGTGAGGCTCCGTTGACATGTTAGAAACAACGGAGGCCAGTTCTGCATCACTGTTGTGCGCGTCGCGACGTGCTATCCGGTAAGCCAGGCGGTTATCGCGCCCCTGGTGGTACTGCTCCAGGATAGCGTCAAGGTATCGACAGTTGGCGTTCATCGCCCTGTCTACCACGCGCGGCAAATTGCGAAAACGCCAGTCCGGCCAGATAAAGCTGACCGCGGCCCAGGCTATCGCGCAGCCAATCAGGGTATCGATCACGCGGGGCAGGGCGACTTCAAACCCCTCACCCAGCAGGTTAAAGCAGAGCAGCACCAGCAGCGTGATGAACATGGTAGCGTGGGCATACTGCACGTTGCGAAACGCGAAGAACAGCACGCCGGTGATCACGATCAGGATCAATTGACCTTCAACGGAGGGCACAAAATAGAGCACCGGAAGGCCGATCGCGACGCCAACCAGCGTGCCGATAATACGCAGCGCTAGACGGTGTCGGGTAGCGTTATAGTTCGGCTGGCAGACGAACAGGCTGGTCAACAGGATCCAGTAGCCGTGGTGCAGCCCGGTTATCTGTATAAAGGCATAACCCACGCACAGGACAAGCGACATTCTCACCGCGTGGCGAAAGAGAGCCGACTCCGGCGTAAAGTTGCGGCTCAGACGTAGCCACATATCGCTAACGCTGTGCACGCTGTCATCAGCAAGCTGGTTTTCCACCTCACTGCCCGGCAGCGCCATCGCCTGTTCGGACTCAATTGTCGCCAGCTGAGCATCAATCGCCCGCAGGTTGTTCAGCAGAAAGCCCAGCGCTTTGATGTGCTCCGGTGACGTTCCGCTGGCCTGAACGCGGTCGAGCGCCGCATCCAGATGGCTGAATACGCGTTCAAAGCGGGGATCATGCTGATAGGGCGTGCGCAGCAGAATGGAGCGCGAGAGCTGCTGGCACGCCTGGGACTGCATAGACAGCAGGCGCTGGAAGCGGAACATGACGTCGCTGTAGCGGAACTTCTCGCGCAGGGCTGCATACTGAACGTGCGAAGAGCTGGCGCGTTCATGAATGTCCTGGGCTGCAAAGTAGTAGTGTAAGGTCCTTCGGGTTCCGCGCTGGCCGCGATCGCCGCGCAGGCGGGTAAGCAGAGAGGCTTTCGTCTGGTTAAGGGTGGCGACCAGCTGGCCGTTTGCCAGCGCCAGATCGTAGAGCGGCGCCTGGCTTTCTTCCTCGATATCCGGGTCGAACAGCCGGGATTTCAGTTCCAGATAGTGGGCTAGCTGCTCAAAGCTGCGGGCAAGGTTATCCTGCAGAGGGCGAACCGGGAAGATCAGATGACCGGTTAGCGTCAGCAGGTTATACCAGATAGCGCCCAGCAACAGCAGAACCGGCTGCTGGTACCACTGGTCATACAGGGAAACGCCCAGCATGGTGTAGATAGCGATCAGCAATGCGCCAAAAGCGATGGTGGCATAGCGCTGCCCAAGACCGCCCAGCAAAATAAACCCGCTGGTTGAGAGCGTGAGGCCCAGGGCAAACAGCCATGGCCACGGGAAAAGCAGCTCAACGGACGCTGACGCAATGAAAAAGCAGACAAGCGTAATGACCAGGTTGCGTAAACGCCCGGCCAGACGATCGTCCAGGTCCGCCAGCGCCCCGGCCACCACCCCCAGCGTGAGCGGAATGGTGAGCTTGACATCATTTAGCCACCAGGGCAGGGCAACCGTGCCGCAAAGCGCGATAAATATCCTGACGTTGTAAAGCCAGGTGCTGTTCCAGGTATAACGGCGAAGCAGTGGGCTTAGCATAAACGCGGCCAGTCCTTATTTACTGAAAACGACGACGCGCGTTTGCTTCACGCGCCGCCTGGGCCACTTCTACCGGAACAACCCTGCGACCAACGGGCCAAAGGGCGATGGCGGCGATCTTAAAGTTCGCGATCCCCACCGGAATACCAATAATCGTGATGCACTGTGCAATTCCGGCAAAAATATGCATGATGCACAGCCACCAGCCGAAGAAAATCAGCCACAGAATGTTCAGCAGGGTTCCACCCGTATTCATCAGGGCGTTTTTGCTCTCCGGATTCAGCTCGTCAACGTGGATGGCTTCATTCCCGTAGGGGATGAAGGAGAGTTTTGTGATTTCCCAGCAGGAACGGGTCAGGGGAAGCGTGAAAATCAGGACGATGCTCACCAGCGTGGCAAAAAGCCAGGAAAGGGTGGTGGCAAAACCGCCCAGCACAAAATTCAACACATTCAGAACGGTACGCATAAACCCTCACTTCCTTTCGATAAAATTAACGCCCAATGATTGTAACGTTTTTTTAGGCTGGAGCACCTTAAAACTGGCAGTTAAACTGTCAGGTAAATTATCTCTTCGTGGATTTGGCGGAACATGGAACTGAAAGCAACGTCGTTAGGCAAACGCCTGGCGCAACACCCGTACGACAGGGTTGTTCTCCTTAATGCCGGGGTGAAAGTCTCCGGGGAACGCCACGAATACCTTATTCCGTTTAATCAGCTTCTGGCTATCCACTGCAAACGCGGACTGGTGTGGGGCGAGCTGGAGTTCGTTCTGCCTGACGATAAAGTCGTGCGTCTTCACGGCACCGAGTGGGCGGAAACCCAGCGTTTCCATCATCACCTGAACGCGCTCTGGCAGCAGTGGAGCCAGGATATGAGCGTGATTGCCGCCCAGGTGCTCCAGCAGGTGCTGGACGATATCGCGCAAAGCAACGCGCAACACGCGTGGCTGACCCGTCAGCAGACCGCCGGGCTGCAGCAAAAGATCCGCCAGGCACTTTCGGCGCTGCCGCTCTCCGTGACGCGTCTCGACGAGTTTGACAACTGTCGCGACGCCTGGCGCCAGTGTCAGGCCTGGCTGAATGATAAGGATAAAAGCCGTCTCGCCCATAACCAGGCCTGGACAGACGCCATGCTCACCCAATACGCCGACTTTTTCAGTACGGTGGAGTCTTCACCGCTCAATCCTGCCCAGGCGCGCGCGGTGGTCAACGGCGAGCAGTCGCTGCTGGTGCTGGCGGGGGCCGGTAGCGGTAAAACGTCGGTGCTGGTGGCGCGTGCCGGCTGGCTGCTGACGACCGGGGAAGCGGTAGCCGATCAAATACTGCTTCTGGCTTTTGGCCGCAAGGCTGCCCAGGAGATGGACGAACGCATCCAGGAGCGCCTGCACACCCGGGACATCACGGCCAGAACCTTCCATGCCCTTGCGCTGCATATTATTCAGCAGGGCAGTAAAAAAGTGCCTTCCGTCAGTAAGCTGGAAAACGACGCGCAGGCGCGTCAGGCGCTGTTCATCAAAACGTGGCGCCAGCAGTGCAGTGAGAAAAAAGCACAGGCGAAAGGGTGGCGTCAGTGGCTGGAGGAGGAGCTCAACTGGGAGGTGCCAGAGGGCAGCTTCTGGCAGGATGACAAACTGGCGCGTCGGCTGGGTTCGCGGCTTGACCGCTGGGTCAGCCTGATGCGAATGCACGGTGGAACGCAGGCAGAGATGATTGAAAGCGCGCCGGAGGCGATCCGCGATCTGTTTTCGAAACGGGTCAAGCTGATGGCTCCGCTGCTGAAAGCCTGGAAAACCGCGCTGAAAGAGGAAAATGCCGTCGATTTCTCCGGTTTGATCCATCAGGCCATCATCATTCTTGAGAAGGGACGTTTTGTCAGCCCGTGGAAACATATTCTGGTGGATGAGTTCCAGGACATCTCACCGCAGCGTGCTGCACTGCTCTCGGCGCTGCGGGCGCAAAATAAACATACGTCGCTGTTTGCGGTGGGGGACGACTGGCAGGCCATCTATCGCTTCAGCGGGGCGCAGCTCTCCCTGACGACCGCGTTCCACCACTATTTTGGCGAAGGCGACCGCAGCGATCTGGATACCACCTACCGCTTCAATTCACGAATTGGCGAGATCGCCAACCGCTTTATCCAGCAGAACCCGCATCAGCTGGCTAAGCCGCTCAATAGCCTGCGGCCGGGGGATAAAAAAGCCGTCACCCTGCTGACGGATGACCAGCTGGAGCCCCTGCTGGACAAGCTCAGCGGCTATGCAAAGCCCGAAGAACGTATTCTGGTACTGGCGCGCTACCATCACCTTAAACCTGCGGCGCTGGAAAAAGCCGCTACCCGCTGGCCGAAGCTGCAGCTTGAATTTATGACCATTCACGCCAGCAAAGGGCAGCAGGCTGATTATGTGATTGTGGTGGGGCTGAAAGAGGGCAGCGATGGTTTCCCGGCCCCGGCCCGCGAGTCGGTAATGGAAGAGGCCTTACTGCCGGTGCCGGAAGACTTCCCGGATGCCGAAGAGCGGCGTTTGCTGTATGTGGCCATCACCCGCGCGCGGCATCGCGTGTGGCTGCTGTTCAATAAAGAGGAGCCATCCGTGTTTGTCGATATCCTGAAGAGTATTGATGTGCCGGTAGCGCGTAAACCATAACGATGTCTGGCAAGATTTTGTAGGCCGGGTAAGGCGTAGCCGCCACCCGGCAAAAAAGCTACTTCAACCTTTCGGAAAGATAACGCTCATAGTCCGGAATAAGGATATCCACCGGTGAGTTAAACTGCGGCGATTCGATGATGAAATCCGCCGTGGACAGGTTCGTCGCCACCGGAATATTCCATACCGTCGCCAGACGCAGCAGCGCTTTAACATCCGGATCGTGCGGAACCGCGTTCAGCGGGTCCCAGAAGAAGATCAGCACATCAATTTTCCCTTCGGAAATCTGCGCGCCGACCTGCTGATCGCCGCCCATCGGGCCGCTCAGCATGGCGTTCACCTGCAGACCCGTTTCGCGCTGGATCAGGTTACCGGTTGTGCCGGTCGCCGACAGGGCGTGCTTCTCCAGCGAAGACTGATGGCGGCGAACCCAGTTAAGCAGCATTTGTTTACAGTGATCGTGCGCCACCAGAGCAATGTGTTTGCGTTCAGGCAGCGTGCGTGTTGTCAGTTCCATAATCATATCCATCAGGTTAACTGCCTACACGATGACGGGAACCGTCTGACGCTGCAAGAGAAAGGCGTAAAAAATGTGGCTTATGATGAAGGTTGTTGTTTTGCCCACTGTAAAAACCGGGCCCGCGTGTCGGGATCGGCCTGCTGGAACCAGAATTTAAGGCGCTGTTCCGTCAGAGTCTGGGACTGGGGAGGAATAACGTCCAGTTCAGAGACGCCGGATAGCAGCGTACTGTCGTCCGCCATCATGGTGGCAAACTGCGGAAGCGAGGCGCGTTTACCCGCTTTGTTATAGGTCTGGGTCGCGGCCTCGTAATCCGGGCCTTTCGGTGATGTCGTCAGCGCCAGAATATCCAGCTTCACCGGAATCGGCATCGCATCCCCGTCCAGCAGTTCAATGCGGGGTGACGCGTCGAAGGCCGCAGATTCCTTCTCCGTTTCAAGGCGGGGTAGGGTGATATTCACCTGACTGATTTGCCGGGTATTAAAGCTGACGATCAGCGGCGGGGAGATGTACATCCTTTGCTCGTGATTAGCCAGACCGATCGATTTTTCTACCCGGAAGACCAACTGATGCGGTCCGTTATCTAACTCGATGCTGTCTGCTCCCCGCAATAACGAACTGGAGACCTTTTTCCCGTCCAGGACCAGGAGGTCAATATCGGTAGAGAGTCGGAGCGTGGTAGCAAAAACGCAGACCGGCATCACTAACGCAATCAGAGCAGTGGCAATACCGGTTTTCATAGAAGGCTCCCGTCAGAAATCCTGTCGCCGCATTAATGTATCTAGATTTTTCGAGAATCACGTTTACTAACATATAGACATATTTCACCGTTTTGCCCTCATGCATCTGTATGGGATGGATGGTTGAGATGTGCGGTTTGGCGTACACTTTTAAAAAAGCCAGGAGAAAAACCATGAAAGAGAACGATATTGCCGAGATTCTGACATCCACGCGGACCATTGCGCTGGTGGGCGCGAGCGATAAACCCGATCGTCCAAGCTATCGGGTGATGAAATACCTTCTCGATCAGGGTTATCACGTCATCCCGGTCTCGCCAAAAGTGGCGGGGAAAACCTTGCTGGGGCAGCAGGGGTATGCCACGCTCGCTGACGTGCCGGAAAAAATTGATATGGTCGATGTCTTCCGTAATTCCGAGGCGGCGTGGGAAGTGGCGCAGGACGCTATTGCCGTCGGCGCGAAAACGCTTTGGATGCAGCTGGGCGTGATTAACGAGCAGGCCGCCGTGCTGGCGCGGGATGCGGGGTTGAACGTCGTCATGGACCGCTGTCCGGCGATCGACATTCCCCGTCTGGGGCTGGCGAAGTAAAAAAAAGCCCGTTTATCGGGCTTTTTTACACGCTTAATTCCGCAGGCGCGGGGCCTGTAACTGTTTGCGGATAGTCTGAGCAAGCTCATCCATTGTGGGTTGCTCCGGATGCTCTTCCTGCAGCTCGCTACTCAGCTGCGCTTCGGCCAGATAGGTGTGAACGGGTTGTCCATCATCACCTTCCATCACCACATGGTACCAGGGCGCGGCGCGAAGCTCTGCGTTGACCGCCAGCTCGTCTGCTGACGGTTCATCAAGGGAATACTCCGGGTCGATATCCACGACCACACCCAAATACCCTAGCAAAGTGTGGCGGACCTGCTGGCCGATACCGAATTTGCTGGCAATCATAGTCACCTCCCGGGAAATACGACTTACACGTTATGTGCGGGCAATATTTCTCTTTTCAAGTTACATGACGCGACAGGCAAACCCTTTCAGATACAGTCCTTCCGGGTAGGTAGCAATCACGGGATGATCGGCTGCCTGACGGAACTGCTCTATAAATTGTACATCACGGCCAGCATCTATTGCGGCGTCGGCGATGATTTTCTGAAATAAATCTGTGGTCATCAGGCCGGAGCAGGAGAAGGTGAGCAGAACTCCGCCCGGGTTCAGCAGCTGGATAGCCAGCATGTTGATATCTTTATACCCACGGCACGCGCCCATCAGCTGGCTTTTGTTTTCCACAAACTTAGGTGGATCCATCACGATGACGTCGAATTTCTCGCCCTGGTCGCGATATTTACGCAGCAGCTTGAAGACGTCATCGCGTACAAACTCCGCTTTGCTCAAATCCAGCTTGTTGAGCTCGACGTTCTGTTTTGCCACATCCAGCGCTTCCTGCGAGGTGTCCACGCTCACCACCTGGGCACAGCCGCCCATCAGTGCCGAAACGGCAAAGCCGCCGGTATAGGAGAAGCAGTTCAGAACGCGTTTGTCGGCGACGTACTGACGTGTAGCCAGACGGCTGTCGCGCTGGTCGAGGTAGTAACCCGTTTTGTGCCCGCCCTGAATATCCACCAGCAGCTTCATGCCGTGCTCTTCAATCGGCAGCAGGGCAGGCGGCAGTTCGCCGGTGACCGGGCCTTGCGTCAGCTCCATGCCTTCTTTTTTGCGCACCGCCACATCGCTGCGGTCATAAATGGCGCACTGCGGGAACAGCGTTTGCAGCGCGCTAATCAGCGCGGCACGCTGGTATTCCGCTCCGGCGCTCAGGAGCTGCAGCACCAGGAAGTTACCGAAGCGATCGATGGTCACGCCCGGCAGACCGTCGGACTCACCGGCAATCAGGCGGTAGCTGTCCAGCCCGTCGCGTTTTGCCAGCCAGTCGCGCCACTGCTGCGCCTGCTGCAGGCGGCGGACGAAGAAGTCGATGTTGATGGTTTCATCTTTATCGAACGTCCAGACGCGAGCCCGGATCTGGGACGCTGGCGAGTAAGCGCCTCGCGCTAACCATTTCCCGTGATGGTCAACGATATCAATGGTTTCACCGAGGCTGGCTTTACCTTCCATACGGGCAACCGCGCCGGAAAAGACCCAGGGATGACGGCGCAGTAATGATTTCTCGCGCCCTTTGGCTAACACTAAACGTACACTCATAATTTGCTGTTCTGTCGATTTCAGGAAATGGCGCGTAGATTACCACATTCAGCAAGGCGCAATCATCTGCGGATGCCGTTGAGCGTTTCGGCACAAAATCAAATCGCTTAGGCACATTACGATGTTGCAGCAGGCTTTACAGTGGGGCTTCCGGTACAGCAGAGGGAGCACCCATGAAAAAGCGCAGTGTGATAGCAATAGCCGCTCTGGCGGCGATGAGTTTTCAGGTTTTAGCAACAACGCCTTTCAGCATGACCAGCCAGGATATTTCCGGCAAACGCCGGCTGGCGCAACAGCAGGTATTCGAGGGGTTTGGCTGCCACGGTGGGAATACTTCTCCACAGCTGGCATGGGAAAATCCGCCTGCCGGGTCGAAAAGTTTTGCCGTCACGGTATATGACCCGGATGCGCCCACCGGCAGCGGCTGGTGGCACTGGACCGTAGCCAATATCCCGGCGAAGACACTGACGCTGCCCGCTGATGCCGGTAACCCGAGCGGCGAGAAATTACCTGCCGGCGTTGTGCAGGGGCGTAATGATTTCGGCTATTCTGGATTCGGCGGCGCATGTCCACCCGAAGGGGACAAGCCTCATCGCTATCAGATTACCGTCTGGGCCCTGGACGTGGATAAACTGCCCGTCGACAACAATGCCAGCGGCGCGCTGGTCGGCTTTATGCTCAATAGTCACGTTCTGGCAAAGGCTCAGTTAACAGCAACCTACAGCAGATAAGGATGGCAGGGTGCAGGAGTTTCATTTTCGACATAACCATCTTACGGCGGGTGAAGTGACTGCCAGCAAAATGCATCGCCTGCACCAGGTTAAATTGTTTTTTCCGGCTATTTGTCATATCACTCACGGCACTAAGGTGATAGTTCAGGATGATAACCGCCTGGAAGCGACCCGGGATGAGCTCATCATTATCCCGGCCAATACGGCGATGGAGATTATCAATCAGCCTGTAAACGGTCTGTTTCACTCGGATTTGCTGATGTTGTCCCCGGAGATTATCGCCGAGTTTAAAGCGCATTACCTGAAGTCCTGGCCGCGCACGACGCTGCATTCGCTCTGCGCCCCGCTGAGCAAGGGGCTGGCGTTTATGTGGGACAACCTGCTGCACGCCGTGCGTCAGGATTTACCGGAGGCGCTACAAAAGCATCAGGCTTTTGGCCTTTTGCTGGCCTTGCTGCATGATGGCGTGGCGGGACCGCTGCTTGTTGAGCGAAACAGTAACCTGACGGAGCAGGTGCGGCAGTTCATTATGCTGTCGCCCGCCAGAGCCTGGACCACCCAGGACGTCGCCAGCCGTCTGGCCTTAAGCGTGCCGACGCTGCGCAGACGCTTACGTGAAGAGTCGCAGAGTTTTCGCCAGATCGTGGAGGAGGTGAGGATGGCCGTTGCTTTGTCACAGCTACAGTCAACCCGATTACCAATTGGCGAAATCGCATTACAATGTGGGTATCTTTCCAGCTCTCGTTTCACCGCCCGTTTCCGGCAGCACTATGGCTGTTTGCCGAAAACGCTACGTTAAGGAGAAGAAAAATGTCAAAAGTCTGCACCATTGCCTGGGTTCACGGCGTTGTTCAGGGCGTCGGGTTCCGCTACAGCACCCAGCGCGAAGCGATTGAGCTTGGGCTCACGGGGTACGCGCGAAACATGGATGACGGCAGCGTTGAGGTGGTCGCCTGCGGCGAAGCGGAGCAGGTCGACAAGCTGGTGGCGTGGCTGAAAGCGGGTGGGCCGCGCAGCGCGCGGGTTGATAAGGTGCTAACGGAACCGCATCAACCCGGCCGGGAGTACGTTAACTTCGGTATTCGCTATTAAATACACTTCACAGGCTTAGGCAGACCAGCAATCTTTGTTGCCTGTTTTGCCGGGCCTTTCGGGAACAGACGATAAAGATAGCGGCTGTTGCCTTTCTCTTCGCCGAACTTATTGGCCATCGCCTTGACCAGCATGCGGATCGCCGGAGAGGTGTTGAATTCAAGATAGAACTCGCGGACAAAACGCACCACTTCCCAGTGTTCGGGAGAGAGGGTAATCCCTTCTTTCTCAGCAATGACTTCTGCCAGCGCTTCGCTCCACTGGCCACTCTCTTTCAGATAACCGTCGTTATCGGTCTCGATCTCTTTGCCTTCAAAACTCAACATAGTCATTCACGCGTCAGTCAAAAACCGCAGCAGTGTAACAAAAAACAAAGCCCCGCATAAGCGGGGCCATGTTCACAGCGCTGCAGCTTAATCGCGGCTGGCGAAGCCCAGGATGCTCAGCAGGCTGACAAAGATGTTGTACAGCGACACATACAGACTTACGGTGGCGCGGATATAGTTCGTCTCACCGCCGCGAATGATGTTGCTGGTTTCAAACAGGATCGCGCCTGAAGAAATCAGTATAAACACGGCGCTGATCGCCAGATGCAGGGCAGGCAGCTGCAGGAAGATGTTTGCCACCATGCCCACCAGCACCACGACAACGCCCGCCATAAGCATACCGCCGAGGAAGGACATGTCCTTACGGGTGGTCAGCACGTAGGCCGAGCAGCAGAAGAACACCAGCGCGGTACCGCCCAGCGCCATACCGATAAGGTCACCCATTCCGGCAGACAGATACGCATTCAGCATCGGCCCCAGGATGTAGCCCAGGAAGCCGGTGAAGGCAAACGCTGACAGAATACCAACCGGTTTGTCAGCCGTTTTGTAGGTCAGGAACATCAGACCATACATACCCACCAGCGTCAGGATCAGCCCCGGAGACGGCAGCATGAGCACGGTGCTGGCGGTGGCCGTGATCGCTGAGAATGCCAGCGTCAGGCTGAGCATGAAATAGGTATTGCGCAGCACCTTGTGGGTACTGAGTAGCGATGTGCGGTCGCGTGAAGAAGTAATTATACGATCCATGAGTCACTCTCTTATGACAGATGTAATTAGTGGAAAGAATAGGAAACGACACGCCAGTCTCAAAGTGGTTTTACCCATCTTTACTCAGCACGTTAGCTCAGGAGGTGGTTATTTCTTCTGCAGAAATCCGTTTCGCCAGTATGAACAGCGGTTTGCGACAATTTACCAGATCAAGCTCTTATAGGTTACTGAAAAATATTGCGTTATTACCATTCGAACGCTAAGAGTTATTTCCGGATCGTCATAAAACAGACTATAAGGCGAAGGAAATGAAACCACAAACACGCACGCACTTTACGCTCTCTTTATTAACCGCAGGGATCCTGTGCGCCAGCACGGCAGCCTGGGCGGCTAACGTGCCGGCAGGAACCGCGCTGGCCGATAAACAGGAACTGGTCAGAAACAATGGCAGTGAACCGGCTTCGCTCGACCCGCATAAAGTCGAAAGCGATGTCGAATTCAATATTATCAGTGATTTATTCGAAGGGCTGGTCAGCGTTTCCCCGGCCGGAGAAGTCCAACCCCGACTGGCGGAAAAATGGGAGAACAAGGACAACACCGTCTGGACGTTCCATTTGCGTCCGGGCATCACCTGGAGCGACGGCACGGCGATTACCGCAGAGGATGTGGTCTGGAGCTGGCAGCGCCTGATCGACCCGAAAACCGCTTCGCCGTACGCGAGCTATCCGGGAAACATGCATATCGTCAACGCGGCCGATATCGCCCAGGGGAAAAAAGCGCCCGATACGCTGGGCGTAAAAGCGATTAACGACACCACGCTGGAAGTGACGCTTACGCAGCCAAACGCGGCATTCCTCGCGATGCTGGCGCACCCGTCGCTGATGCCGGTGGATAAAGTGTTGATTGGCCGTTTCGGCGATAAGTGGACCAAGCCGGAACATTTCGTCAGCAGTGGGGCATATAAGCTGTCGCAGTGGGTGGTCAACGAACGCATCGTGGCGGAGCGTAACCCGCGCTACTGGGACAACGCGCACACCGTGATTAACAAGGTCACCTATCTGCCCATCACGTCTGAGGCCTCGGATGTGAACCGCTATAAAGCGGGCGAAATTGATATTGTGTACACGGTGCCGATTAACCAGTTTGCTCAGCTCAAGAAAACCCTGGGCAGCGAGCTGGACGTTTCACCTCAGCTTGCGACCTATTACTACGAATTCAATACCACCCGTCCGCCGTTCAACGACGCGCGCGTGCGTAAGGCGCTGAACATGGCGCTGGATAAAGACATCATTGCCGGAAAAGTGCTAGGCCAGGGGCAGCGCCCGGCGTGGCTCATCAGCCAGCCGGATATCGGCAGCGTTAAGCTACAAAACCCCGATTACGCCAGCTGGCCGCTGGACAAGCGCATCGCCGAGGCGAAAAAACTGCTCAACGAGGCGGGGTACAACGAAAGCCATCCTCTCAGCTTCAACCTGCTCTATAACACCTCTGAATCGCACCAGCGCATCGCGATTGCGGCCAGCTCCATGTGGAAGAAAAACCTCGGCGTGGACGCGAAGCTGCAAAACCAGGAGTGGAAAACCATGCTGGATACCATGCACACCCACAACTTTGACGCGGTGCGCTACGCCTGGATTGCCGATTACGACGACGCGACAACCTTCCTGAACAACTTCCGCACCGGCGACAGCGAAAACACCAGCCAGTACAGCAATCCTGACTACGATGGCGCGCTGGTGAATGCCGCTAAAGCCAAAACAGCCGAGGAGCGGGGTAAGTACTATCAGCAGGCGGAAGATCTGCTGGGACGCGATGTGCCGGCCATTCCGGTTTATCACTACGTCCGTACGCACCTGGTGAAACCGTGGGTGGGAGGATTTACGCCGGATAAGCTGGGGTACTACTATACGAAAGATATGTACATCAAAAAACACTAAGCGGGTGCTGATAAAATCGTCGATGTGTCGTCAGTTCAACCGATTAAACACGTTTTGACTATTTTTACAGCGAACGAATGCCGCGACTCTTTACAGTACGCGGTGAGGTGTTTATAGTTCGCCTCACTTAGGAAGTGTGGCCGAGCGGTTGAAGGCACCGGTCTTGAAAACCGGCGACCCGAAAGGGTTCCAGAGTTCGAATCTCTGCGCTTCCGCCAAATATAAACCCCAGGTTACTCGTTAACCTGGGGTTTTTTCTTTTGGATTGACCGATCCGCCTCACACTTTTAACCTCCCGTTATTCCCCTGTAAAAATCAGGCGTTATCATTCACCCCGTAAATATCTTTTCATCTCTTACCGAGGCTTTGATGCTGGAGAATGTTTTCATCAGATAATCAGTTTCCCGCCCTTATCAGGACGGACTGGTTATCGCTGCGCTTAAACCTTACGCACGCACCTGCAGGTGTGGGCTCGTTTTTACGCATGATGATTACACAGGTTTTCCAGTATGAATTTATCCCGTCAGGAACAACGTACCTTACACGTTCTCGCCAAAGGTGGACGTATTGTGCACGTCCGCGACAGTTCTGGTCGCGTCACGTCCGTTGAGTGCTACACCCGTGAAGGGCTGGTATTGAGCGACTGCACGCTTAGCGTCTTTAAAAAACTCCGCACCAAAAAGCTGATCCGATCCGTGAACGGGCAGGCTTACCGCATCAACACCACCGGGCTGAACAACGTTCGCGCCCAGCTGGATAATCGCTAAGGAGAAGTGATGAATACACCTTACACAGATAGCTATGACCGCACTTTTTTGCTCGACACCATGATGGGCCCAAACGCCATGCGGCTTACCGAGGAGCTGGTTGCTCAACTGCAGATTGATCCCGGAATGCGCATTCTCGATCTAGGCTGCGGGAAAGGGATCTCTTCTATCCTGCTCGCCGAAAAATATGACGCCACGGTTTTTGCCGCCGATCTGTGGATTACGCCGGGCGAAAATGCAGCGCGTTTCAGCGAACGGGGCCTGGACGGAAAAATCTATCCCCTGCGGGTTGATGCCACGAAAGCGATCCCCTTCGCGCATGATTACTTTGACCTGATCGTGAGCGTGGACGCATATCAATACTTTGGCAACAATGATGCCATGCTGGGCACGCTGCTACCTTTCCTGAAACCCGGAGGACATATTGCGGTTGCCGTTCCCGGGTTTATCGGTGAATACAACGAAACGCATCTTCCGGAGGTGGTTAAGCCTTTCTGGACCCCAGAGTGGTATTTCTATCCGCTCTCCTGGTGGAAGGCGCTGTGGGAAAAAGAGCCCGGTGCGGCGCTGACCACCGTGCGTGAGATGGATACCTGCCAGCAGGCGTGGGATGAGTTTATGCAATGCGAGATCGCCCAGGAGATGATGGTGCCCATTATGGATGCGGGCGCCGGGGCCTATTTCAACATGATCCAACTGGTTGCGCAGAAGCGCTAAGGGCAATAAATAACGCCACCCTCGGGTGGCGTTGAACATGACGTTTAAGAGCGGATAAAGGCCAGGATGTCCGCGTTGATGGTATCCGCGTGCGTGGTATGCATCCCGTGCGGGAAGCCTGGATAAATTTTCAGTACGCTGTTCGCCAACAGCTTGTCCTGCAGCAGGGCAGCATTCTTATACGGCACGACCTGATCGTCGTCGCCCTGCATCACCAGAACGGGGACCGTGATGGTTTTCAAATCTTCCGTCTGGTCGGTTTCTGAAAATGCCTTAATCCCCTCATAGTGGGCTTTGGCGCTGCCGATCATGCCCTGCCGCCACCAGTTCTGGATCGTACCCTGCGAAACATCTGCCCCCTCCCGGTTGAAGCCGTAGAAAGGCCCGCTGGCGACGTCGAGGTAAAACTGGGCGCGGTTAGCCGCCAGCGCTTTACGGAAGCCGTCGAAAACCTCGATGGGCGTTCCGCCGGGGTTACTGTCCGTTTTGACCATCAGCGGCGGGACAGAGCTGACAAGCACCGCTTTGGCGACGCGCCCCTGCGGCTGGCCGTACTTCGCCACATAGCGGGCGACCTGGCCGCCGCCGGTGGAGTGGCCGACGTGCACCGCATTGCGTAAGTCCAGGCTTTCTACAACGGCCGACGCATCGGACGCATAATGATCCATATCGTGGCCTTCACTCACCTGGTCCGAACGCCCATGACCACGACGATCGATAGCGATAACGCGATAGCCTTCTGAGAGGAAGAAGAGCATCTGGTTATCCCAGTCATCGGCACTCAACGGCCAGCCGTGGTGGAAGACAATAGGCTGAGCCTCTTTTGGACCCCAGTCTTTGTAGTAAATGTTGACGCCGTCTTTCGTTGTTACGAATGCCATACAGCAGACTCCTCTGTTAAAGACAAAACGTTCGCCGGCTGAGCGCGCAGCGAATCGCTAATGCCTTAATTAAGTTGGCTTTATTCTGTTTCCCGTACCGACAGTACTCCTAAAGTGTAGGTGAAATAGTAAAAGCAGTCGGTTTCATTCCTGTGAAAGGGGGCAAGGCAGCGTTCAGGCGGGAGGGGGAACGAATGAAGGCTCTGGACAGATCCTCCAGAGCCTTCAGGGCAGCATTAACAGCAGAGGCGTTTAGCGGTTTTCTTCAATATAGCGGGCAAGGTCCGCCGGGGTTTTCAGCACGGTCGCCACGTCAGTTGGCGGGATCATGCAGCCGTAAACGTCCTGCACTTCCAGCACCATATCGACTGCCAGGATGGAGTCGAGAATGTCGGATTCAATCAGCTCATCGTGAAAGCCCACCTTACGGGATAACACTTTTTCGAACAGGGCGAGAATTTCTTGTTCCATAATTTTTCCTGGAGTCATTAATTTGTGCGGGCGTAAGCGTCCAGCAGCTTGCGGTCAATTTTGCCGTTAGGATTCAGCGGCAAAGCGTCTTTTACGATAATTTGTGAAGGCACCATATAGTGCGGAACCACCTTCGACAGCGACGTTTTGATGGTATCCGGTGCCAGCTCCGTCACGCAGAACGCGGCAATGCGCAGCACGCTGCCGCAGGATTTCATCAGCGGCAGAACCACCGCTTCGTTGATGCCGGACATGGCCAGCAGGCGGTTTTCAATCTCATTGATTTCAATACGGTAGCCATTCAGTTTGACCTGGCTGTCGTTGCGGCCCTGACAGTAAATAAGCCCTGCTTCATAGCCCAGATCGCCGGTCCGGTAGCCGCGAAACGCTTCATTTTCCCGATGGAGTAATTTTTCCGCGTTCTCCTGCGGCAGGCCGAGGTAGCCACGCATGACGTTTTTACCCCAGATAATCAGCTCGCCGTCGGGGGAAATTTCCATTTTGCTCTCAGGCATCATGACCCCCACCGGCAGCACGGCGCTGTCGCTGTTCAGGATCTCATCCGTGATTTCAACCACGGTTGTCGCGATAGTCGCTTCCGTAGGGCCATAGGAGTTGATGATTTTGGCCTGCGGGAAACGGCGTCGGAGCTGTTTAACCAGCGCTTTATTCAACACTTCACCAATGAAGATGAAGACGCTGAGTTCAGGTAAATACTCGCTGTTAAACTGCGGGGAAAGCAGCTGCTGGTAGGCAAAAGAGGGGGTGGAAACCCAGGCGGAGACGGCGTTGCTTTTCAGTCGCTCCAGCCAGTTCGCTTTCTGAATATCGTCTTTGGCGTTCAGCACGATGTGTCCGCCCATCGCCAGGTTCGCCAGCAAAGGGATCAGGGAGAGGTCAAAACTGAACACCGCGTGGTTCATCAGCACCGGTTTTTCCGGCAGCGAAAAGTCCCGGCTGACCCATTTCATAAAATGCCATACGCTTTCACGCCCAATCTGCACGCCTTTCGGTTTACCGGTGCTGCCTGAGGTAAACATGATATAGGCCAGATCCTGCTCCTCCAGTACCTTGCCCGGTTCACCGGTGGCGATGAACTGCCGGGTCGCGACGTCATAATAGTAAGGGGCATTGGCCAGATGACAGATCTCCCGGAGGCGCTCCTGCGGGTAAATGCAGTCCACCGGGATGTACGGAATGTTGTTCAGCAGGCAGCTATAAATCGCCACGGCGAATTCGGCCTGCTGGTGTCCGTACAAGACGACCGGCGTACCGGCAGCAGGCTGGCAGCGCTGATAGCGCAGTGCCCAGTCCGTGACGGCCGCGGAAAGCTGCAGCCAGCTTAAGGCGTCGTCGCTGCCGCTGATGGCCAACTGCTGCGGGGAGGTAGGATCGCATAATGCCGCACGCAAGAAACACTGCAGTTCCTGAAGATCGGAGTGATTTTTCATAGAGGGGACATTCCACTAAAGATGTAAAGGGATCCTGCTGCGCTTCCCAGCGTCAGGATTCGCCCTAAAAACGCAACGGCTGGATGCTGCAAACCGCGGTGCAATGCCGGGCTGCGTTTGGCTGACCACAGCAGCATGTTATGCGTGACGGAAATCGCGCCAAACAGCGCGCCGCTGATGACGTAATGGCGTTCCAGGCCATTCCATGCCCCCATGCAGAACAGGGTGCAAAAAATACCGATATTTTGCGCCAGCGTTTTGTTCTGGCGGAAAAAGTTGAATTTCATCAGGTTCATATACACGGGCATAAAGACCACATCGCGCAGCCATTCAGACAGACTGATGTGGAAGCGGCGCCAGAAATCCTGCGGGTTCTTTGCCAGAATCGGCATGTTGAAGTTTGCCGGGATGTTGAGCCCAAACAGGCGGCCTGCGCCGATGGCCATATTGCTGTAACCCGCAAAATCAAAGTAGAGGTAGGCGCTATAGGCAATCGACATCACCACACCGACGGTCAGCGTAAACGGCTTATGGCTCCAGGGCTGCACGACAAGCGAATCAATCAGCATGGCAAACAGGAACTTCTGGACAATGCCGGTAATGATTTGCTCTAACGCGACTAAAAACTGTTCACGGTTAAGGGCAAATACGGGTTTACTGACATCACTCATCCATGTCCGCCAGCGGTACATGGGGCCGGCCAGGATAATAAAGGGCATAAACAGATAGCAGAAATAGTGCAGGAAATTCTGACCTTCTTTTTTACTGCGATAGAGCAGCACGTCCACCGCGCGGAACGTCATGAAAGAGAGGCCGATCATGCCCCAGTGGTTATTTAAGTGCAATTTCACCAGCAACAACGGCAATAATGTCAAAACGACTGCCTGCCATGTTTTTAACCATCCTTTCTCTTTTAACGAGGCGAAAACATAAAAACTGAAAAAAACGGCTGCGGGGACAATATAATCCCCCTGAAATATATAGCCCCAGCCGACGGCCGTCAGTGCCGATATCGCGGATAGCCAGGTCAGGCGATGGCGTAATACACGATTGACCAGCGCAAACGCCAGGGCGGAGGAAAACAAATAAACGAAAAACATGCCTGAGCTGTACATCATTCGGCCTCAGAACTTTTGATATTCAAAATGCAGCTGCATACTCATGCTGTCATCGACAGAGGTCCACGCGACAATAGTTATTGCCAGCAGGAGATAAAGGAAAAAAAGACGGATCGCGATTTTCATCATTTAAAACTCTGTGCAATAAAGCGAATCATAGGAACCCAGGCAAGTTCGGAAGGGTGCAAACGATCCCAGTTCCAGCCATTCTGATAAGGCATGGCGTACATATCTAAATAAGGGATCTGGTTACTTTCCAGAATGGTTTTAATTTGCTTATCAACCGGGCGGAAGGTATCGGTATTGTAAAGCGCCCACGGGTTAACCGGGTCGACGATAGCGATGACCTGCACGTGATGGTCCTTCAGCAGCCGGACGGTTTTACTCAGAGCGGCGATTTGTGCCGGCACGACCGGCGTGTCATCCCACTGTTGCGGCTTACCGTCCTCTTCGTAAATCGTTTTGTCCATCCACAGCGTGGCCGCGCTCTGCTGGCGTTTTTTATTTAACTCGCGCGCGTTCGCCAGCTCTTTATCCCAGTCAGGCGCTATGTGGGCGGTGGGCTGCTGCGGCCAGGACCGTGCCGTCGCGGGCGTCACGTTGAGCAGGGCTAGCCAGTCGTTTTTAATCATCGTACAGACGTTGGCAAACTGGAAACTCAGCTCGTCCCACATCAGATCGGGGTGCCAGCCAAAGACGCGCATTTGGCCAAAGGTTAAATGGCTTATTTCTTTACTATCAATATGCTTTAAATAATTAACCAGCAGCGGGCGCGCCTGCGGATCCTTCATCAGCGGATTAAAAATAGAGCCGGGGAAATTATCGGCATAGATAGCCGGTGGCAGCCCTTTGGAGTAAAAACTGTCAGGAGCCAGAAGCAAAACAACTTTACTGTTTGCGTTAAGGCTATTTTTAAAACGTGAGAAAAATAGAAATTGCGTTTCATCATCGACGAACGCATCGCCATACGCCACGACGGGTTGGTGCAATTGCTTATTAAAGTAATTATAGACAGCGTAATGTTCATCTTCTGAGGTGGCCACCTCAGACGCGCCGATGAAGAAAATAGCATTCCCTTCTAAGGCATGAGAAATAGTGGCAATTTTTTCCGCTTGCTCTTTAGGCGTGCCCGCCATTGATTTAATCAGCGGCTGGAAGGTGAGCGGCGGATCGAAGCTCGTCACGAGCGGGTGAATACAAAGAACCAATATGGCCAGGATCGCCATCAGGATATGTAAGCAAAGCGTATTTTTGATTTTCATTATCAACCAGTAAGACTACATGGCAGTAATTTCTACAATCTGTGGGGACTCAGATTTATAACAATTACACAACAAATGGCCGTTTATTTTTTTGGGCATTCTATACCAGAGCGGTTTAAAAGGATGAGCGTTGCTGTGTTACGGTATGTACAAGTGAGCAGAGCGTGACGCGAGGCAAGCGCCTGGATGACTTTTGCGCAGTCAAACGCCTGTGGGTAAAAATAGAAAAATTCCTGCTTTACAAGGCGCTAATAGATGTTTATAGTGCGCCTCACTTTGGAAGCGTGGCCGAGCGGTTGAAGGCACCGGTCTTGAAAACCGGCGACCCGAAAGGGTTCTAGAGTTCGAATCTCTACGCTTCCGCCAAATTCGAAACCCAGGTCGTTATGCGATCTGGGTTTTTTTATGCGCAGAAAACCCTTTTCTATCTGTTAATGACGTTCAAATACGGGAACGGGACGTTCTGGCGCTAAGGATACTGCGTCGATACTGCAGTGGCGTCTGACGCATCATCTTTTTAAAGCAGGTGATGAAATAGGTCACCTCGCTAAACCCGACGGCCAGGGCAATGGCGTCAATCGTCTCATCGCTGTACCGTAATCGATCGCAGCTGCTTTTTATCCGCCGGGTCAGCAAATATTCGTGGATGCTGCCCCCGGTCTGCTGGCGGAAAATGCGTGAGGTATAGCTGCGCGAGAGCCCCAGGTCGTGGGCTAGCTGGTCGAGCGAAAACTTGCTGGCATAGTGGGCTTCAATCCAGCTCATAATCCGCGAGGCCACGGTCTGCTGGCGCGGCGGGTAGGGCTGCGGCTGCTCGGGCAGGAATGTCATGAGCTGCATCACCAGAAATGCCACCTCGCAGGCCTCGGTCCGCTCGCTGCCCCCCAGGCGCTGAAACTGTTCAAGGATCCTCTCGATAAACGCCGCGTGCTCGCTGAGATCGTAGATTTGCGCCGGCAGATTGCTGGCGGCCAGCGCGGCAAACCGGGCCTGATGGCGCGGGAAGGCGCTGAGCGCACTTTCGACGACCGCTTGCTCAATGTGCATAGTGGTGCGGTGATAGGGGTTCTTATCGCTATGATCGACCTGTACTTTGTGCAAGCGGAAGGGCGGGAAGATAAATAATCGCCCCGGACGGGCGGTGTAGTGCTGATTATCCACCACCACGATGCCGTAGCCGCTGGAAATATAGAGCAATTCAACGCATTGATGCCAGTGGTAGTAAATCGCGCTGGTGGCGTACATGCGGTTAAAAGAAATGGCCTGCCGATCGAGCGTAATGCGTTCCAGCAGCTGCGTTTCACCCATTTTACCTCCAGGACAACAGATTTAAATTTTTAGTCCATCATTTGTAATTTATCCCCCTCCCGATCGACAAAATCCAGTGAAAATGAAATAGCGGTTCAATTTTGTGAGTCCGCTCACTCAGCATCGGGAATAAAAGCAGTTACTCTTCATCCAGACGTCGCACACATGGCTTTTAAAAAGCCTAATAACAATAACTTATCTCTACCCTCGTGTAATGCGGGAGGACCCTGTGCAACCTGAAAACATTAATCTGGATAACCCACTGAAAAGCCGGGAAGAGGTACTACGGCTGGTCAACGACATGCTGAACGCGGTGACGCCTTATTTTAAAAAAGACGCCAGCCGCATTGATTTAGCGAACTTTACCGCTCACTACGGCCAGCAGGTCGCGAGCATGGAAACGTTTTCCCGCCTGCTGTGGGGCGTGACGCCGCTGTTGGCCGGCGGCAGTGAGCCGCAGCGTTTCTCTTTCTACTTACAGGCGATAAAAAACGGCACCAATCCGCAGCATGCCGATTACTGGGGCGACGTCGCGCCCTACGATCAGCTAATCGTCGAGATGGCAGCCTACGGGCTGCTGCTGGCGCTGGCGGGCGATACCGTACTGGCGCACTTCAGTGAGACGGAGAAAGCGAATTTATGGCGCTGGCTAAAGCAGTGCGAGACCCAGGCGATCCCCGATAACAACTGGCACTTCTTTCCGATTTTGGTGCAGGTCGGCTTCCATTATTGCGGCATGCCGACCAACCCGCAGGTGCTGGAAAATCATTTTGCTGCCATGGAGCACTACTATCTCGGCGACGGCTGGTACTCCGATGGTCCGGGGCGGCCGCGCGACTATTACATCTCGATGGGCTTTCATTTCTATGGCCTGATTTACGCGAAGCTCATGGTCGAGGTCGATCCAGAGCGTTGCGCAACGCTGCGTCACCGCGCCGCGCGTTTCTCCTCTGACTTCATCCATTTCTTCGCCGAAGACGGCGCGGCGATCCCGTTTGGCCGTAGCCTGACCTACCGCTTTGCCGAGGCGGCGTTCTGGAGTGCGGCGGCCTTCGCCGGGCTGGAAGTCTTTTCGCCTGGCGTGATTAAGGGCATCGTTCTGCGCCATCTGCGCTGGTGGCTGAAGCAGCCGCTGTTCGACCGCGACGGCGTACTCAGCGTCGGCTACAGCTACCCGAATCTGGCGATGGCGGAAGACTACAACGCGCCGGGTTCGCCGTACTGGGGCCTGAAGACCCTGCTGGTGCTGGCATTAGATGAGGGCGATGCCTTCTGGCAGGCGGCTGAGCTGCCGCTGCCACCGTTACCCGCCCGGCACACGATAGCCCACGCGGACCAGGTGGTGGTGCATCAGGCCGATCACCTGTGGATGCTGACTTCTGGCCAGCTGGAGCTGAACAACTTTGTGAATACCGAAGCGAAATACTGCAAATTTGCCTATTCCACCCGCTTTGGCTTCACCATCGAACGCGGGCGCTACGGCCTGAACCATGCCGCGCCCGATTCGACGCTGCTGCTGGCAGAAAAGGATAACTACTGGCGCGGCCGCCGCGAATGCCAGCACGTGGTCACCGCTGACGGTACCATTTACAGCCTCTGGCTGCCGTGGCGCGACGTGGCGATTGAGAGCTGGCTGCTGGCGCTGGGCGACTGGCAGCTGCGCGTCCATCGTATCAATACCCGACGCGCGCTGGATTGCGCAGAAGGCGGCTTTAGCCTGGCAAACCGCCCGCAGCCGCAGGTCCACGAGAGTGACAGCGCCTGCTGGTTACGCACTGCCCGGGACGTATCGGCCATCTTTTGTTTACATCCGCACGCTCGCCGCGGCGAAACGGTGGTGACGCCGCCAAACAGTAATCTGCTGTTCGCCGAGCGCGCGGCGGTGCCGGTGCTGCGCGGCGAGCTCGACCCCGGTAAGCATGTGTTGATAAGCGCGGTGTGGGCGGGAAATGCCGTCGACTTCGATCCGCAACGCTACCCACAGGCCATCTTTAGCGATGACGCGGTACGCTTCGTGACGGCACGACAGGAAACGACGCTCGTTCTGGCCCCGGAGGCATCGCTATGAGCACATCATCATCCGTACGCGCCGCACAGTACAAAATGAGTACCTTTATTTTTCTTTACTTCTTCACCTGGTCATCCAGCTTTGGCCTTTACGCCCTATGGCTGAGCCAGAGAGTGGGCCTCGATAGCGTTACCATCGGCAGCGTGTTCGCCATCAACGGCGTCTTCGCGGTGGTCCTGAAGCCGGTGTACGGCTACATCATGGACAAAATCGGCATGAGCAAGTGGCTGCTCTATTTTGTCTGCGCCATTTCTGCGCTGATGGCGCCGTTCTTCACGCTGGTGTACCAGCCGCTGCTGCAAAGCCATGCGATGGCGGGGATTATCATCGGCGCGCTGTATCTGAGCCTCGGCTGGTACGCCGGCGTGGCGGCGTCTGAATCTTACGCCGACCGTTTTAGCCGCCTGTACGGGCTGGAGTTTGGCCGCATCAGAATGTGGGGTTCGCTGGGCTGGGCGATGGCCGCTTCGGTCTCCGGGCTGTTGTTTAACTTCACGCCGCTGGCCAACTTTCTGCTCAGCAGCGGTACCTCGGTAGTGATGCTGCTGGTGCTGATTAGCCTCAAAATCGGCGACGAGCAATTGCGCAATAACAACGTCATCTCCGCCAATAAGATCGTTTTTGCCGACGTGCTGATGCTGCTGAAAAATCGCAAATTCTGGATGTTCAGCCTCTACGTCGCCGGGGTGGCGTGGATGATGTTTATCGCCGAACAGCAGTTCCCGCGCTACTTCGTGTCGTTTTTCGCCACCAAAGAGCAGGGAAATGCCTGGTACGGTTACCTGAGCACCGTCCAGTCGGGGATGGAGTTCTTGATGATGATGTTTATCCCGTGGCTGGTGAACCGCTATGGCGCCAAGCGCGGCATGCTGTTCTGCGGCTGCGTGGTCGGAGCACGCCTGATCGCCTCCGGACTGACCAGCGACCCGATTGTTATCTCCATCATCAAACCGTTTTATGGCGTCGAGATCGCGCTGCTGCTGATATCGGTCTTCAAATACATCGCCGAACATTTCCATCGTCGGGTTAACGCCACGATGTACCTGCTGGGCTACCAGGCGATGATTTACGTTGGCTCGATTGTGGTCGCCCCGCCCGCCGGCTACCTGTACGACAGGATAGGCTTTGAGCATACCTATCTGCTGATGGGCTGCTGCGCCCTGATATTTACGCTGATTTCCGCCTTTACGCTATCGCGCTGCCACTCGACGCACGATGACTCACGAGCCTTTGCTCCGGCTTTAGATACCGCCCCGGTTGAACCGGCCAAACATTAATTCAGGAGTTGTTATGACCAAATCTGTTATCACCGAAGCGCTGCGGCCGATCGAACTGCATCAGGTCGATCGCCTGGCGCTGAGCCAGAAGCTGGAAGCGGCCTTAACCCGCGTAACGCGCAAGCTTGACAAAAATATTGTCGCCTTCGGCGATAAATTCCCCGGTGAAGCCTGTGAGAAGGGGGTCTGGCCGCGCACCGATAACGTGGAATGGACCACCAGCTTTTGGCCAGGCCAGCTGTGGCTGGCGTGGGAGATGACCGGCAAAGCGCATTATCGCGAAGCCGCCGAGCGCTATTTACCGTCGTTCGCCCGGCGTATTGAGCAGCGCATCGACACCGCAACGCACGATCTCGGGTTCCTCTATTCGCTCTCCTGCGTCAGCGCCTGGCGCCTCACCGGCAACGAAGCCGCTCGCCAGTCGGCGCTGCTGGCAGCCGAGCGCCTGATGGAGCGTTTTAACCCGACGGCCAACATTATTCAGGCGTGGGGTGATTTAAACGACCCGGAGCAGCAGGGGAGAATGATCATCGACTGCAATATGAACCTGCCGCTGCTGTACTGGGCCAGCGAACAGACCGGGGATCCGCGCTATGCGCAGGCGGCGACGGCTCATGCAGGACAGGCCGCGAACTATATCGTGCGTGAAGATGCCTCGACGTATCACACTTACTATATGGACGTGCAGACGGGCGAGCCGCGCTTTGGCAATACCCATCAGGGCTATAGCGATACCTCGTGCTGGTCGCGCGGCCAGGCGTGGGGCATTTACGGCTTTCTGCTCAGCTATCAGCACACCGGCGATAAGCAGATGGTGGAGCTGTCGCGCAGCCTGGCGCATTACTTCCTCAACCGTCTGCCGGAGGATGATGTTTGCCACTGGGATCTGGCGCTGCTCGGTACCGACGCCGTGCGCGACAGTTCAGCGGCGGCGATTGCCGCCTGTGGCCTGCTGGATCTGGTCAAGGCATTGCCGACGCTCGACGCAAACCGTGCGTACTATGAAGAGATGGCGCTGCGTATTGCGCAGTCGCTGACCGATAACTACCTTGCTCATGACGACGATCCGACCGAAGGGCTGCTGCAGCACTCGGTTTATCATATGGGCAGCGGTAAGGGCGTCGATCAGTGCTGTAGCTGGGGTGACTATTTCTATCTTGAGCTGCTGGTGCGGCTGCGGCAGGTTTGGCATCCGTACTGGTAACCCCTGAAGCAATGGAGAGCAAGATGAAAAGCGTAGCCGTGCTATTAGCCCCCGGTTTTGAAGAGGGGGAAGCGATTGTCACTATCGATATCCTGCGCCGCCTGAATATGACGGTGCAGACGATTGCCTGCGGCGAGCGTCGAGAAGTGGTGAGCTATCACGCCATCCCAATGGTGGCGGATAGTACCCTGAAGGCCAGCCTCGATCGGACCTTTGACGCCGTGGTGCTGCCGGGCGGCCCGGAAGGCAGCGTCAACCTGGCGAAAAGCGCGGAGGTGATTGCCTTCGTTCGCCGCCATGATGAAGCGGGCAAATATATCTGCCCGATCTGCTCCGCCGCCGCCCGCGTGCTGGGCGGCAATGGACTGCTGAAGGGGCGCCGCTATGTCTGTTCCGGCGAGTTGTGGAAAACGGTCAGCGATGGCATTTACGTCAATGCCGACGTGGTGGAGGACGGCAATCTGCTAAGCGGCCGCGGGCTGGGCAACGTGTTTGATTTCGCCTTTACCCTGGCGGCGCGATTACAGGGCGATGGGGCACTGGCGCGCGATCAGGCCAGTCATATTGAGTACGCGTGGCAGGATAGCGATCCCTGCGATTTGTGAGTTTCGCCCGGCGGCGCTACGCTTGCACGGGCCTACAATAAAACGTGCAACCAATTGAAAAGTCTGCGCAATGTAGGCCGGGTAAGCGCAGCGCCACCCGGCAAGAAAGACTGTGCAGGTGGTTTACAGCCCGATCACCAGCTCCCCCGAATGGCTCCGCGAGCAGCACAGCGCCACCTGCTGGTTGGTTGAGCTTTTTTCCGCCTCCGACTGCACGCTGTCCCGGTGATCCACCACGCCGTCAATCACCGGCGTCAGGCAGGCGCCGCAGATCCCCATCTCGCAGGACAGCGGCACGTCCACGCCGTTTGCCTGCAGCACCTGGGCGATGGTCTTGTCCGCAGGCACCGGCCAGCGCTCCCCGGTGGAGGCCAGTTTGACCGTGAAGATCTCGCCGGTTTCACCGCCTGCTGCAGGAGCAGCGGGCTGAAACGCCTCGCTGTGAAGGTGGTCGTCCTCCCACCCTTTCGCCGTGGCGACCTCACGCACTTTTTCCATAAACCCTGCGGGCCCGCAGATCCAGGCGTGAAGCCCCGACTCCGCCGCCGGGAGATGCTCTGCCAGCGCTGTGCGCGGGCTTATTGTATGAATGATGCACTCACCGCACTGCGAGAGTTCACGCGCAAACGCCGCGCTTTCGCGTTTTTTGACGTAATAATGCAGCGTAAACGGCGTTCCGGTCGCCTTCAGCTGCAGGGCCATTGCATACAGCGGCGTAATGCCAATGCCCGCTGCCAGCAGCAAAACCCGCTTTGCCTGACCAAGCGGAAACAGGTTACGCGGGGTCGAGATCGTTAGCGTCTGCCCGGGACGCAGCGTCTCGTGAACGTAGCGCGACCCGCCGCGCGAGGCGGTTTCCCGTCCCACGCAGATAAGATAGCTCTCGTTCCCGGATGCCCCGGTCAGGGAATACTGGCGGACCACGCCGCAGGGCAGATGCACATCAATGTGCGCGCCGGGCTGCCACGACGGCAGCGCTTCGCCGTCTTCAGCCACCAGCCTGACGGCGAGGCTTTTGTCGCCCTCGCGCCACAGCCCGTCAACAATTACGCTCAGCATATCGGCCTCCGTCATACGAGGAAAAATTCGCCAAAGCCCATCTTTTTCAGCCCCCGACGGTAGGCAATTGAGCTTTTATCGGCGGGAATATGGGCTTCCAGCGTCAGGTCCAGCGGCAGGCTTTCCGGACGCTGGGTTTCCACCATCAGGCGGTCTTCTTCGAAGATGCGCAGGTTAAAGGCATGAACATCCTCCACCGGAATATGCAGGTCAAAATTGCGGGCGATAGGGGCGAACATGCGGGTGACGCGCGATGACACGGGCGACGCGGCGTTCATGATGACCAGTCTTGACTCTCCCGGAAAATGAATCGTCAGGGTGGCGGTAAACGGCAGATGCATTTCAAAATGGCGCAACCACTGAAACCCTTCTGGCGCCTGCACGTCCGAACTGGCGGGATAGTTGCTCACGGAACTCCAGTAATCCGCCACGAAGCCGAACGGCGTCTCCTGCGGCTGATAGGCGGGCACAAGCTGATTATTGGGATCGGCAAAGGTATCGGTATGGATCCACGCAAAGTGCGCCACGTCCAGAAACCCCTCCACCTGACGCCCGGCAAAGCCGTTCACCTCGAACGCCGGGCAGTTGATCTGCTGAAATCCGTCGTCATCCCAGTGCGGCATGGCGGGCAGCGGCGCAGGATTGTCCGGGTCAAACGCCAGGCAGGTCCAGATCAGACCGAAGCGCTCCTCCACGGCGTAGTTAATCAGGTTCAGCTTCGCCGGAACGGGCTGGTCGGGGCTGGACGGAATACGGTTGCAGCGCCCGTCCTCCCCAAAGCGGAGGCCGTGATAGGGGCAGATAATCCCGTGCTCGTCGTGAAAGCCCAGCGTCAGCGGCACGCCGCGGTGCGGGCAGACGTCACGGGCGACCACGACCTGGTCGTTAATCCGGTAAATCACCAGCTGTTCATCCAGCAGGGTCGCTTTGACCGGCGCCGGGCCGACGTCGCAGGCGCGCGCGACCGGATGCCAGCATTTCGCCAGGCGCAGCCAGTCCTCTGGTTCGAATGTGCAGTGGGCGGGTGGAGTCGGTTCTCTTTTCATCGTTGTCCCTCTTGCGTTCAGCCTAACGGGCCGCCCTGAATGGTCTCGCACAGACCGTTGATGATGCGCTCGCCGGTCTCCTCTTGGAGCTCCTGATACCAGGCCTGCGTCAACGCCATGTCTTTCCCGTGGGTGACGTCGCAGCGTTTACGCGCCTTCAGCACCAGGTCGCGCACCCGGTCGCAGCGCAGCGCTTCGTACTGCCGCAGCGCCAGCGTAATGCTGTGGTTTTCACGCAGGCATTCACCCAGCACCACGGCATCTTCCATCGCCGCGCAGCCGCCCTGGCCGATGTCCGGCGTGGTGCTGTGCGCGGCATCGCCGAGCAGCGCGACGTTGCCGCGCACCAGGCTGTCGAAGGGCTCGATGTCGTGGATCTCAATGCGGTTGGTGGTCTCGGGATCCAGCGCCGCGATAAGCGTCTGCACCGGCGGCGCCCAGCCGCGGAAGTAGCCCGTGAGATCGGCGCGCAGGGTGGTGCGATCCTCCGCCAGCCCCGCGGGCAGCGGCACGTCAAAAAAGAAGTAGAAGCGTCCGCCGGAGACGGGCATCAGCGATACGCGTTTGCCTTCGCCAACGAAGGTGGTCCACTGGTGCGCCGGGGCGATCTCTTCGTCAATCTTCACCAGCCCGTTCCAGTTCACGTACCCGGCGTAGCGGCGCTCCGGGGTGTAGCCCAGCACGTAAGGACGAACCGCCGAGTGGCTGCCGTCGGCGGCAATCAGAAAATCGCCGGATGCCGTGGTGCCGTCGGTGAAGGTCACGCTCACGCCCGCGTCGTCTTCATGAACGTGTTCCACGCGCTTGCCGAACTGCACCCTGTCGCGGCCCCAGAAGTCCAGCATTTCGCGCTGGAGTTCAGCGCGCGAGACGGGGCAGGGACGCCCGCCGGTACGCTCAACCAGCGGGGCAAGGCTAAAGCGGGTCAGGGTCTCGCCGCGCCGGTAATCCTTGTAGGCCATAAAGCGCATCGGCCCGCCGTACGTCTCGATGATGTCGCCCATGCCGAGGTGCTGCATGCATTTCACGCCGTTAGGCCAGATGGAGATGGCCGCCCCGACGGGCCTGATCTCTTTTACGGCTTCAAACACGGTACAGTCGATGCCCGCTTTCTTCAGCGCGACGGCAGCGCTCAGGCCGCCAATACCCGCACCAATGACGATTGCTCTCATGCTTCTCTCCTTTTGCAGGGTGTAAAGACGTTCAGCAATTTGCGTACCAGGCTGCAGAGTGGCGAAAACGGCGTTGTGAGAGGTGAGTTTGCACTGCTAAGGTGCGCAAACGCGGTGAGCGTGCCTTTTTTTGAATCAAAAATTTCCGGTTGAGCGATGCGGAATCGACTGTTTCACGCCTGCGCTCAGAGTGGCGTGGTTTGTGCAATAACCTGGAGGAAGACCATAAAGGAGACACTATGATCGCACTGCACGAGTTCAACTCTCTTTCCCACGAAAAGGCGTTAGCGCTAATTCACCCCTGCGTTGCGCTCCCCGACTGGGCCGACGCGCTGGCTCTGGGGCGGCCCTACGCCAGCCGGGATGAATTGTTCACTACGGCAAACGCGCTGGCGCAAGCCTGGGACGAAGCGGCATTGACGCAAGCATTGAGCGCCCATCCGCGCATCGGGGAAAAGCCCGCGGGCTCACAGGCGGAGGCGGCGCTGTCGCGCCAGGAGCAGGGCGCGGTGAATGACCGTGATGCCGCCCTTGCGCAGGCGCTGCGCGAGGGGAATGCCCGCTACGAGGCCCGCTTCGGACGGGTCTTTCTGATCCGTGCGAAGGGCCGCAGCGGCGAGGAGATTTTACAGGCGCTGCACGCGCGGCTGGAGAACAGCGACGCGCAGGAAGTACTGGCCGCGCTGGAACAGCTGCGGGAAATTACGCTGCTACGGCTGGAAGGAGCTATTGGCGAATGAGCACACTTAGCACCCATATTCTCGATATCTCGACGGGCAAACCCGCAGCGGGCGTGACGGTTCATCTTGAACGGGAGGGCGAAATCATGGCGACGGGCGTGACCAACGTAAAGGGTCGCATCACCGAATTTGTCCCTTTCCTGCCAAAAGGCCGCTATCGGCTGGTGGCGGAGATCGGCGCGTGGTTTAGCGCAACGGGTCGCGACACGCTCTATCCCTGCGCGCAGATTGATTTTGTGACGGGAGAAGCGGCAGACGAGCATTTCCACCTGCCGTTTGTGATTGCGCCCGGCGGGTGGTCAACCTACCGGGGCAGTTGACCATACCCGCTCGCCGTTGACCCAGGTCTCGCTGATGTTGCGCTCGTCGCCGAGGGTCATCAGCACGAAAAGCTGCTCGTAGATATCCTGACAGCGGCGATTGCGCAGACGCTGCAGCGGCGTTACGTCAGGGTCGATCACCACGAAATCCGCCTCTTTGCCGGGCGCGAAGTTGCCAATCTTATCGTCCAGGCGGAGGGCGTGCGCGCCGCCCAGCGTGGCGTGGTAAAAGGCCTCGCTGGCGCGCAGGCGGTAGCTCTGAAGCTGGCCGACCTTGTAGGCTTCCCCCAGGGTGCGCAGCATGCTGAAGGTGGTACCCGCGCCGACGTCGGTGCCGATGCCCATCCGCACCCTGTACTGCCAGCAGGCGGGCAGGCGAAACAGCCCGCTGCCGAGAAACAGGTTCGAGGTGGGGCAAAACGCCACCGCCGAACCGGTGTCATGCAGGCACTGCCACTCGCTGTGGTGAAGGTGAATCGCATGGGCAAACACGCTGCGTTCGCCGGTCAGACCGTAGTGGTGATACACGTCCAGATAGCGCTCGTGCTCCGGCCAGAGGTCGCTTACCCAGGCCACTTCGTTGGGGTTTTCGCTCAGGTGGGTCTGCATCCAGGTATCCGGGAACTCCTCTCTGAGCAGGCTGACCGCGGCGAGCAGCTCGGGGGATGATGTCGGGGCAAAGCGCGGGGTAATGGCGTAGCCCAGGCGTCCACGGTGATGCCAGCGCTGGATCAGCGCCCGCGTCTGCCGGTAGCTCTGCTTCGCGTCTTCGCTCAGGTAGTCCGGCGCGTGTCTGTCCATCATCACCTTGCCGGCTATAAGGCGCATGTTGAGGCGCAGGGCTTCGGTAAACAGTGCCTCGACCGATTCCGGATGCAGCGTGCAAAACACCAGCGCGGTGGTGGTGCCGTTGCTCACCAGCTGGTTAATAAAGAATTCGGCGATCTCTTTCGCGTAGGCTTCATCGGAAAACTGGCTCTCCACCGGGAAGGTGTAGGTGGTCAGCCACTCCAGCAGCTGTTCGCCAAAGGCGCCGATCATCTCCGTTTGCGGGTAATGGACGTGGGTGTCGACAAAACCGGGCAGCAGCAGCCTGCCGCGCAGGTCGGTGTAGCCCTTGTGGGGGGCAAGATACTGCTCGCCCTCCTGCCACGGCATCTGCGCCAGAATTTTTCCGTTCTCTATAAACAGCACCCCGTCCTCAAGGTAGCGCGCGTGCCGGGCAATCGCGTCTGCGCTGTCGCAGACCTGGGCAATATCAAAAAATGCGCCGCGGATCGCTGTCTGGTAATCCATCATGGTTCCTGCCTTAGTGTTTGCGTAGCGGGGTGAAAAGGCGCAGCAAGAACGGTGCCAAAAAATGGACGGGCCGCAGATACCCTGCGGCCGGAAGGAGGGGATTACTCTTTTTGCGTTGCCACGCGGGAGCCGAACGACGTTACGCCCGCCGTCTCGCGATCTTCCCGCGCCAGCCAGCGGTAGGTCACGCCGCCGAGGAAGACGCCGATGAACCAGCTGAAGTTCGCCACCTCATGCAGAGCCGGGATGAAGCTAATCACCAGGCCCACGGCAACGGACGGGATCAGCGCGCCAATGGCTTTCGGGTTAAAGCCGTTGCGGTACCAGTATTTGCCCTTTGGCGTGTCGTCGAACAGATCGTCGACCGACACCTTGCCGCGCTTAATCAGGTAGAAGTCGGCAATCAGAATGCCGAACAGCGGGCCGATGAACGCCCCGAGCACGTCCAGGGTGTAGTGGATAAGCTCCGGCGAGTTGAACAGGTTCCACGGGGTGAGCAGGATCGAGCCGACGGCGGCAATCATCCCCCCGGTGCGGAAGCTGATTTTCTGCGGCGAGCAGTTAGAGAAATCAAACGCCGGGGAGACGAAGTTCGCGACGATGTTGATCCCGATGGTGGCGGTGATCATCGTCAGCAGGCCAATCGCCACGGCCAGATCGTTGCCCACGCGGCTGACGGTTTCAATCGGGTCGGTGATCATGCGGCCAAACAGCGACTGGGTGCCGGAGACAATGACCACGGTAACAATCGAGAACAGCAGGAAGTTAAACGGCAGACCCCAGCGGTTACCGCGGCGGATCTCGCCCATGCTTTTGCCGTAGCGGGAGAAGTCGCCAAAGTTCAGCAGCGGGCCGGAGAAGTAAGACACCACCAGCGCGGTCGCGGTGATCATCTGCCAGGTCTGCTCGCCCGCGCTCAGGGATTTGCTGGCGAGGGTGAAGGAAATGCCGTCAAAACCGGTCTTGTATACAATCCAGCCTGCAAGGGCCAGCATCACCACGTAGACCGCCGGACCGGCGATATCAATAAAGCGCTTGATGGCGCTCATGCCGTGCCAGAAGACCATCGCCTGCAGGATCCACATGATGGCAAAGCAGATCCAGCCCAGATGCGATAGCCCCAGGAACGCGCCGGTAGTGAGCGAAGAGAGCGACGGCCAGAACTTCAGCGCCACCAGCATCAGGGCGTTGGCGGCCAGATAGGTCTGAATGCCGTACCACGCAAAGGCAATCAGCCCGCGGATCACCGCCGGAATATTGGCCCCGAAGACGCCAAACGCCTGACGGCTGATCACCGCGTAGGGCACGCCCGCCATCTGGCTCGGTTTCGCCACCAGGTTAGCGCACAGCTGCACGATGCAAATCCCCACCAGCAGGCAAAGCAGCACCTGCCAGCTTGCCAGACCGAGCGTAAAGAAGCTCGCGGCGACAACATAACCCCCCATGCTGTGAACGTCCGACATCCAGAACGAAAAGATGTTGTACCAGCTCCAGTTCTGGTCACGCGTCGGTGCCAGATCCTCATTGCAAAGACGTGGGCTGTAAACCGCACCGGAATCAGCGGCCGTACCCTGCTGCGCGTTTTGACTGTTTGGCATGAAACCTGCTCCTGTGAATGAAAACCCGTTGAGTGGGAGTGCAAACGGTGTTGCAGGATTCAGGCCAAAATAATAAATCTTGTATGCAATATTTTATTTTTATGTATACGATTCGATAACGAAGAGTAAAAGACGGAGTGGTGAATGAACAACATAAACGCCCTGCAGACCGCGCCAGACCTGCATGACAAAGATGAATCCATCTTTCAGGCGCTGATGACCGCGATTGTCGAACATCAGCTGCTGCCGGGGAGCAAGCTGCCGGAAGAGGCGCTGGCCGAGGTGTTTGGCGTAAGCCGCACGGGCATCCGTAAGGTGCTGCAGCGACTCGCGGCTGTGCAAATGGTCACCTTAACGCCCAAGCGTGGTGCACACGTTGCCAGCCCAACGGTGGAAGAGGCGCAGCATATCTTCCGCACCCGCGCCCTGCTGGAGGTGGCCAACCTGCCGGACGTGCTGGCCCGCTGTCAGCCGCCGCACCTTGCCGCGCTGGAGGCCATTATTCGCCAGGAGCAGCAGGCGCACGAGGCGTACGACGGCCCGGCGGCGATCCGCCACTCTGCCAATTTCCACATTCAGCTGCAGGCCATCTCCGGCAACCAGGTGCTGACGGAGATGGTGACCAGCCTGAGCCAGCGCTCCTCGCTGGTGATTGCCACCTGGGGCGCGCCGTGGCGTCAGGGCTGCCGCTGCAACGATCACGAACAGCTGGTGGATCTGCTGCGCCAGAAGGCGCTCCAGCCCCTAAGCGATGCCTTAATGCACCATTTTGAACATATCGTCGCCAGCCTCTGCTTCGAGCGGGCGGGCGAGTGCCTGCCTGATTTTGCCCGGCTGTTTGCCGGCCACAAGGAGTCGTAATGTCCTCTGTCCGTATACAAGTGATCAACCCCAACACCAGCCTCGCGATGACGGAAACCATCGGCGCGGCGGCCCGCGCGGTGGCGGCACCGGGGACGGAGATCCTCGCGGTCTGCCCGAGCGCGGGCGTGCCGTCTATCGAGGGACACTTTGATGAAGCCATCGCCGCCGTGGGGGTTCTCGAACAGATCAAGCTCGGCAGAGAGCAGGGCGTGGACGGTCACGTCATCGCCTGCTTTGGCGATCCGGGCCTGCTGGCGGCGCGCGAGCTGGCGCAGGGGCCGGTGGTGGGTATTGCGGAAGCAGCTATGCATATGGCGACGCTGGTGGCGACGCGCTTTTCGGTGGTGACCACGCTGCCGCGCACGCTGATTATTGCCCGTCATCTGCTGCACCAGTATGGCTTTCAGGACCATTGCGCGGCGCTGCACGCTATCGATCTCCCGGTGCTGGCGCTGGAAGACGGCAGCGGTCTGGCGCAGGAGCAGGTGCGTGCGCGCTGTATACAGGCGCTGAAAGAGGATGGCTGCGGCGCCATCGTGCTCGGCTGCGGCGGCATGGCGACCCTTGCGCAGGAGCTGACCCGCGAGCTGCGCGTGCCGGTCATCGACGGCGTCAGCGCGGCGGTGAAGATGGTGGAATCGCTGGTGGCGCTGGGGCTGTCGACCAGCAAGCACGGGGATCTGGCGTTCCCCGAGAAAAAAGCGTTAAGCGGACAGTTTCAGGCACTGAATCCATTTTAATTTTTGGGGGTGGCAATGGGGCTTTTTGAACAGGATTACCCGCGGGATCTGCGCGGCTACGCGGGCAACCCGCCGCACGCGCGGTGGCCGAATCAGGCGCGCGTCGCCGTGCAGTTTGTGCTCAATTATGAGGAAGGGGCGGAAAACCACGTTCTGCACGGCGATGCCGGCTCCGAGCAGTTCCTGTCGGACATCATCGGCGCGGCCAGCTACCCGGATAAACACATGTCGATGGACTCCCTCTACGAATACGGCAGCCGCGCCGGGTTCTGGCGGATCCACGGTGAATTTCAAAAGCGCGGCCTGCTGCTGACGGTCTTTGGCGTGGCGATGGCGCTGGCGCGTCATCCTGAGATCGTCGAGGCAATCAAGGCAGCGGATTACGACGTGGTGAGCCACGGCTGGCGCTGGATCCACTATCAACACATGGATATCCAACAGGAGCGCGAACACCTGCACAAGGCGGTGCAGGTGCTGACCGACCTGTTCGGCAAGCCGCCGACGGGCTGGTACACCGGGCGCGACAGCCCCAACACCCGCCAGCTGGTGGTGGAGCACGGCGGTTTCGACTACGACAGCGACTACTACGGCGACGACTTACCGTTCTGGACAGAGGTGATGTGCGGCGACGGCACCCGCAAACCGCACCTGGTTGTGCCCTATACGCTGGATGCGAACGACATGCGCTTCGCGACCGCGCAGGGGTTTAACACCGCCGAGCAGTTTTACACCTATCTGAAGGACAGTTTTGACGTGCTGTACGAAGAGGGGGAAAGCGCGCCGAAGATGATGTCCATCGGCATGCACTGCCGCCTGCTGGGTCGGCCGGGGCGTTTTCGCGCGCTGCAGCGGTTTCTGGATTACGTGCAGCAGCACGAGCGGGTGTGGGTCTGTACCCGCCAGCAGATTGCCGACCACTGGCGGGAGGTGCATCCGTTTCAGAAGTAATTGTGCGACGTTTTGCCGGGTGGCGGCTGCGCCTTACCCGGCCTACAGGACGTCGCATGCCCGGTGACATTACGCCATCAAACTCACCTGCGCCGCCACGGGGCATTAGGCTTTCTTTATCTGAACGATTGATTTTTCGTCACTTCAGCCGGAAAATCCCTGCACTTTAAAGGGAAAAGGAAGGAACCGGATGTTCACGCTCTACATGAGATGGGAAGCCCAGCGAATACTGGCGCCGGATGATATTCAGTTCATCCTCACGCCACGTAAAACACTGGAGATGGCGAGCATATTTTACGAACTGGATTACCTGGAGTACGACTACCAGCGTAACCCCCTATGCCGTAACAGCGTCCCGAAGCGACGACAAGGCGTTCACCACCGCCACGCGACGCAGCCCTATAAACGCAAGCAGTGTTCCGAATATGACGGACTTTATGATGAAGTGAAATGGAATCTCGAGCACGGCTGGATGCTCGGCGTGAACACGGGGGAAAAGTGGGATAAGTATTGCAATCCGTTCTCCTTCGATGACGACTGTAATCTGGTTTATGACTGTTTTATGGACACCTACGGCGAGAGTTTCCCGCAGGAAGTACGCCGGATTTACGAGTACGTTCTGAACGAACAGCAAGGTAGAAAGCCCGCGCCGACCGTTAAACAACACTATTCCGACGCCCCATTACAGCACGCGCAGGCAGCGAAAACCATCGACAGCAAAGCCGCGGGAAGGCTTCTTGCTGCGGGTGGCATCTACAACGGCAACATAGAGGGATTTCATGAGACCGCACAGCAGCTAGGCGGCGATGCTCCAGCAGGTTACGATCAGGTTATGGACAACAAAGGGTTAATCATTGCTGGCGCTTCTGTTGCTGCGGGTCTTGGTCTTGGCCGATTAGGGGCTGCTAGTGGGATTAACGATCTTCACGTTCTGGGAAAAGTTGAGGGTGAATATTCGATGATAAAGCCCGGGCCATTACCTAAAGAGCTAGCAGAAACCTTTTCCAGTGGTACATACAAAGAGATCTCTCTATCAACAGATACAAGTTTTTATAGAGGTGGTGTTGAGGGGCGACCATTAGGTCAATTTTTCGGATATGAACAACCTCGAGGAGTACTTCAAACAAGGGTAGATAAGGCACTGCTACCTAAATGGCCCAATGGAAGTGAATCTCCTCTAGATAGCTATCACGAGATTCAAATACCCGCAGGAACAAAAGTATATGTTGGAAAGGTAGGTTATCAAACAGACCTTTATTCCGGTGGAACTGAGCAAGTTATAGTTCCTGCACCGTGGAAAATACCTGGCATTAAGATACTTGGATATGGTGGTTTAAAATGAAAAATGAAATAAAGAAAACGGTAATTGATATCATCACCATATTGTCCTCAAATGATGAGGACGCATGGGCTAAAACATTTGAAAAACTGTGCTTCGAACTCGATGTTGATTATGAGTCATCCATTTACTCATTGAAAAAACTCTACGGTGGAATGGGATCATTTAACGATATTGTTCTTCACAAAAATGGAATACCTCTCATTCGAGAAAATGACGAGTTAGAAGATTTGAGACACAAACTCTACAAGCAACTCGATTATGCCATCGGCTTGTTAAAAGCAGGTTAATTACCATAACAGCTTATAACGCGCATCGCTAAAAAAGCGCTCAGGGCGATTTCCCGCCCTGAGCTGCAAATCATTACACCATCAAACTCACCTGCGCTGCCACGATCCGCCAGCCGCAGGCAAACCGCACCCACGTCTGCTGCTGGCGTCCAGTGCGTTCCGTGCCCTCCCGGGTAAACTCGGTGCTGCACACCGCATAATCCTCCCCGAAGGTGGTGATCACGGTGTGGCGCAGCGTCCGCTGCAGCCCGGCGGCGGGGCGCGCCGCGCGGAAGGCGCGGATTTCATCAATCCCGTACAGGTTTTCACCCGCTCCCAGACGCACCGTGTTTTTGTCGTGCCAGAACAGCTCGTCCAGCACCGCAACGTTGTTGCTGACCAGCGCGTCTTCATAGCGGTAAAACGCGGCGGTCACCTCGGCAACCACCCACGGCAGGTTAATGTCATCGTGACTCATCATGCGGCCACCTCCGCCGGGCGGGCATCGGCGATCCCACTCTCCTCCAGCACGCGCGCGACGCGCAGGCACGCCTGCTCGTTAAACGGCGCGGCAATCAGCTGCAGGCCAATCGGCGCACCCTGGGCGGTGCGCAGCGGAACGGTGGTCACGGGCAGGCCCAAAAACGAAATCGGCTGGGTCAGCATCCCCATGCTGGCGCGAATGGGGAGCGGCTGGCCGTTAAGCTCCATGTTCTGCTCACCCGCGAGCGTCGCGCTGCGCGGCGTCGCCGGGGCGATCAGCACGTCGGCCTGCGCGAACAGGGTTTTAAACGCCTGCCGGGCGTGCGCGCGAAACCGCTGGGCCTGAATGTACCAGGCGGAGGGGATCATCGCCCCGGCCAGCAGGCGTTCGCGGGAGTGCGGTTCAAAACGCTCGGGCTCACGGCGAAGCGCGGGCAGGTACTGATTTCCCCCTTCGGAGGCGCTGATGATAAACGCCGCGGAGCGCGCCAGCTCGGCGTCCGGAAACTGCAGCTCATCCTGCACGTCGAGCGCCTTCGCCACCCGCGCCACGGCGTCTCGGGCATCCGCGTCGCACCAGGTGGTGAAGTAGCCGCCGAGCACCGCGCAGCGCAGGCCGTCAAGCCCGCGATCGAGCAGGGGACGCGTCTGCTCGCGCGAGCTCTCTGCCTGAAAACCGTCGCTGCTGTCCCGCCCCTGCAGCGCGTCGTATACGGACGCCAGGTCGCACACGCGGCGGGCAAAGGGGCCGATATGATCCAGGCTCGCGACAAACGGATGGCTGCCGGATCGCGACAGGCGGCCAAAGGTGGGCTTCAGGCCATAGATGCCGCACAGGGAGGCCGGAACGCGAATCGAGCCGTTGGTGTCGGTGCCGAGCGAAAAGTGCACCAGCCCGGCGGCCACGGCGGCGGCTGAACCGCCGGACGACCCGCCCGCAATGCGCGCCAGATCGTGCGGGTTACGCGTCGTGCCGTAATGGCTGTTTTCTGTTGTGAATCCGTAGGCGTAGGCGTCCATATTCACCATCCCGGTCAGCAGCCCGCCCGCGCTGCGCAGCTGGCGCACCGCGAAGCTGTCAGCGGCCGCGGCGGGCCGCTGACTGAACAGTTCTGCGCCGGCGAGGGTGGTGTGACCGGCCACGTCGAACAGATTTTTTACCGCGTAGGGCACGCCCGCCAGCGGCGGCAGGGGGCGCTTCTCGCGGCGCAGGGTGTCGATGCTCTCGGCCTCGGCGAGCATGCGCGCTTCCGTCACGGCGGTCCAGGCGTTAATCAGCGGGTTCACGCGCGCAATTGCCTCCAGCGTCTGGCGAGCAATCTCGCGAGCGCTCAGCTCGCCCGCGCTCAGCGCATGCTGGATCGCGCTGATACTCATCTCGTGTAGCCTCATGCTTTGTATACTCCTGCGATCTCCAGACGGTCGTCGAGCGGCAGCGCCATCAGCGGGGCGGCCATGTTTGCAATGCGGCTGAACTGCAATTGCAGCTCGGCGCGGCGGGCATCGTCCAGCGTCACGCCGAGCACGGACTCCATTTGCGCCAGATACGCCTGCCAGTCGGGTTGTGGTGTCGTCATTGTTTTCTCCTCAGAATCCGGCGGCCGCGCCGTTGCTGCGCGGGTCAAATGCCCCTTCGAACAGCCCGTTGGGGTGGCGAACAATCGCGCCCGCGTGGCCCATCGCTTCGCTGAAGTCAGGGAACATTTCCACCTCGTGTCCGAGCGCCTGAAGCCGTGCGACCGTTTCAGCGCTAAAGCGTCCTTCCAGCTTTAAGGTGTCTGAGGTTTGTCCCCAGGTGCGCCCCAGCAGCCAGCGCGGGCGGGAAATGCTCTCCTGTAAAGGCACGCCCTGAATCGCGTAGCGGGTAAAGAGCGCGGCCTGAGTTTGCGGCTGGCCGTCACCGCCCATCGATCCGTAGACCATCACGCGCCCGTCCTTAAGACGCGCCGCCGCCGGGTTCAGGGTATGGAAAGGCTGCTTGCCCGGCGCGAGGGCCAGAAGACTATCGGGATCGAGGCTGAACGATGCGCCCCGGTTCTGCCAGACGATGCCGGTATCGGGCAGCACCACGCCGCTGCCGAACTCGTGATAAATGCTCTGGATAAACGACACGGCAAGGCCGCTGTTATCCATCACGCCCATCCACACCGTGTCGCCGGGGCCTTTTCCGGTGCCCCACGGCGCGGCGCGGCCGTCGTCAACCCTGTCGGCAAGCGCCTGAAGGGATGCGGGATCCAGCAGGCTCTGAATATCGGTTTTCAACTCGCGCGGGTCGGTGATGTGGGCATCGCGCAGGCCAAAGGCCAGCTTGGTGGCTTCCACGATGCGGTGAAGGGTTTCGGCGTCGTCGGCATCCGCCATGTTCAGGCGGTCAGTGATGCCGAGTATCGCCAGCGAAACCAGGCCCTGCGTCGGCGGGGCGTGGTTAAAGATCTCCCCCTGCTGATGCTGCAGCTTCAGCGGCGCGGTGCGTCGGGCGGCGTGCGCGCGTAAATCGGCCAGCGTCACGGGCAGGCCCAGCGTCTCCATGCCGTGCGCCAGCACGTCCGCCAGCGGGCCGCGATAGAAGCTGTCCAGACCGTCTTCCACAAGGCGCGTAAGGGTGGACGCCATGGCCGGTTGATAAAAGCGGCTCCCGACATCTGGCGGCTTACCGTCCACCAGCCAGGTTTCCGCGAAGCCGGGGATATCCTTTAGCTCGTCGAATTTGCTGGCCGTGGCGTGGGCCTGAGAGGCCGTGACCGGCGTGCCGTTCTGTGCGTAATCAATGGCGTCGGCCAGCAGGCGAGCCAGCGGCAACGCCTTGCCGGTTATCTCGCGCGAGACCTTCAGCGCCTCGTCCCAGCCGCTCACCGTGCCGGCGACGGTGAGCGCCGCGCGTGGGCCGCGATGGGGAATATGCGCCAGCCCGTCGTAGGCGGCGAGCGTTGCGCGAGAACCCGCCGCGCCGCTGGCATCAATGGCAACAGGTTCGCCTTCCGGCGGCACGATAAGCCAGAAGCCGTCGCCGCCCAGCCCGTTCATGTGCGGATAAACCACGGCAACGGTGGCCGCCGCCGCGACCATCGCCTCTATGGCGCTGCCGCCTTCGCGCAGCACCGCCAGCGCGCTCTGGCTGGCAAGATGGTGGGGCGCAACGGCCATGCCGTGCGTGGAGACATTACTTTGCATGAAAAGTCCTCGTAACCCTGAAAGTCACAAGGTGCTGCAAAAGCTGTTCCAGTTCTGAAAGAAAAGTTTCAGTAAACTGGCACGTATAATGAAAGGTAGAATGAAAGGCAAAATGTGATGAAACAAAAGTTACAGAGGCGCTATGGAACAACTGGATGAACGTCTGAAAGCACAGTACCCGTCGCTGTCGCCGCAGGAGCAGCGGGTGGCGGATTTTATTTTCGATCATTTTGACGATCTGATTAGCTACAACAGCGCCGAGCTGGCGCAGCTGAGCGGGGTGTCGAAAGCCACGGTCAGCCGTCTGTTTAAGCGTCTGGGCTATGAGAAATATAAGGACATGCGCGACGAGCTGCGCACCCTGCGCCAGAGCGGGATGCCGCTCACCGATAACCGCGACGCGGTGCAGGGCAATACGCTGCTGGCACGCCACTATAAGCAGGAGATGGCGAACCTGACCCAGTGGGTCAATGCCCTCGACGCGCAGCAGTTTGCCGAGGCCATGGCCTGCATGGTGAAGGCGCGGCGCATCGTCATTATCGGCATGCGTAACGCCTATCCGGCGGCGCTGCACCTGCGCCAGCAGCTGCTGCAGGCGCGCGGTCAGGTGCTGGTCCTGCCGCAGCCGGGGCAGAGCCTGGGCGAAGAGCTGGTGGATATAACGCCGGACGATCTGGTGGTTATGATGGCCTTTCGCCGCCGCCCGCGCATTATCCGTCCGATGATGCAGCAGCTTCAGAGTCGCGGCATTCCGGTGCTGCTGATGTGCGAGCCGCAGGCGCACAGCCTGTTTCCGCTGGCGAGCTGGCAGCTCTGCGCCCCGCTGGACAGCGTCTCGGCCTATGACAGCTACTCCTCGGTCAATAGCCTGATCAACCTGCTGGCGAATGCCTTCCTGCATGAAATCCTCGATAAAGGCCGTCCCCGCATTCACGACATTGCCTCCCTCTACCAGCAGCTGGACGAACTCGAACAGCGATAATGGGGCATCAGGCTGGTGCTTTGCATTAAAATGGTGCAGCTGTCGGCTCGGAGAAACGCAGGTTTTTTCGACCCGTCCGCGTTTTATCAGGCTTTACAAGAATATTCCCCGCTTCGCCCTATCTGGCACATTAGTTGCAAAATCACATTCAAAGAATCTTTTGTTTCATGCTAACGTTACGGGGAAGCACCATGAAAAAATTGTTGATTGCACTTGCCGGGGCCGCATGTCTCTTCACACAGCTGCCGGCAAAGGCTGACCAGCTTCAGGATATCGAGAAGCGCGGTACCATCCGCATTGCCGTTCCGCAGGACTTCCCGCCGTTTGGCTCGGTGGGGACCGATCTGCAGCCGCAGGGCTACGACATCGACATGGCGCGCTATCTGGCCAAACAGATGAAGCTCAAGCTGCAGCTGGTGCCGGTGACCAGCGCCAACCGCGTGCCGTACCTGCAAACCGATAAGGTGGATCTGGTCATTTCAAGCCTCGGTAAAAACCCGGAGCGCGAGAAGGTGATCGACTTCAGCCGCGCCTACGCGCCGTTCTTCCTCGGCGTGTTTGGTCCGAAAGGCGCCGAGCTGAAAGATGCCGCCGCGCTGAGCGGAAAAACCATCGGCGTGACGCGCGGAGCGGTGGAGGACATGGTGCTGACTGGCCTGGCGCCGAAAGACGCGGACGTGAAACGCTACGAAGACAACAACACCACGCTCTCCGCCTACCTCTCTGGACAGGTGCAGTACGTGGCAACCGGCAACCTCGTGGTGGCGGCCATTTCGCGCCAGAACGCGGATAAAGCCCCGGTGCCGAGCTTTATGCTGAAAGACTCGCCGTGCTTTATTGGCCTGAAGAAAAACGAACCGGCCCTGAAGGCAAAAGTGGATGCGCTGATTGAGCAGGGCATCAAGGACGGCACGCTGAACGGCCTGTCCGAGCAATGGCTGAAGGCCCCGCTGCCGGCAAGCCTCGGCGTTTAAGGCTATGGCTGAGCAACTCGATTTTTCAGCGCTCTGGCCGCACTGGCCGGAGCTGCTGGCGGGGCTGTGGGTCACCGTTCAACTGACGGTGATGGCGACCATGGGCGGGCTGGCGATAGGGATTTTCGGGGCGGCGATCCGCAGCGGACGCACCACCTGGTTCAGCCGGATCTGGGGCGCGTACGTGGAGATCATCCGCAACACGCCGTTTGTTGTGCAGCTGTTTTTCATCGTCTTCGGCCTGCCGAATCTGGGGCTGAAGATGACGGCGGGGGAAGCGGCGCTGCTGGCCATGGTGGTGAACCTGGGCGCCTACAGCACCGAGATTATCCGCGCGGGCATTCAGGTCACGCCGAAAGGGCAGTGGGAGGCCGGACGCGTGCTGGGGCTGACCCGCCTGCAGACCTTTATTCGCGTGGTTCTGCCGCCCGCGCTGCAGCGCATTTACCCGGCGCTGGTGAGCCAGTGCATCATCGTGATGCTCGGCTCGTCGGTGGTGTCGCAGGTCTCGTATGAAGAGCTGACCTTCGCCGCCAACCTGATCCAGTCCAGAACGTTTCTGAGCTTTGAGGTTTATCTGGTGACAACCGGGATTTACTTAGCGCTGTCGATTACCCTGCGCCAGCTGATGATGGCGGCAGGACGCAAATGGCTGGGGGTGCAGGCATGATGACCACCTTTACCGACTGGGACATTATTCGCAACCTGCTGCTGGCCGGACGCTGGACGGTGCTGCTGTCGCTGGTGGCATTTGTCGGCGGGGCGGCGGTGACGCTGCCGCTCCTGCTGCTGCGCCTGACGGGCGGGCGCGCGGTGAGGCGCATCATCCGCGGCTATATTGAGCTGTTCCAGGGCACGCCGCTGCTGATGCAGCTGTTCCTGGCCTTCTTCGGCGTGGCGCTGTTCGGCATCGACGTCTCGCCGTGGACCGCCGCCTCGCTGGCGCTCACCTTCTACACCAGCGCGTTTCTGCTCGATATCTGGTTTGGCAGCATTCGCGCCCTGCCGAAAGGGCAGTGGGAAGCGTCGCGCTGTCTGGGGCTGACCTTCGGGCAGACCCTGTTTCGCGTCGTCGCCCCGCAGGCGCTGCGCATCGGCATCGCCCCGACGGTCGGCTTTGCCGTGCAGGTGATCAAGGGCACCGCGCTGGCGTCGATTATCGGCTTTATCGAGCTGACCAAGGCCGGGACCATGCTGACCAACGTGACGTATCAGCCGTTTAAGGTCTTTGCGCTGGTGGCGCTCGGCTACTTTATTCTGTGTTATCCGCTGTCGCGCTACAGCCGCTATCTGGAGACGAAATTCAATGCCTCTCATCACCATTAATCAGGTGCAGAAGTACTACGGCGATAACCACGTGCTCAAGGGCGTCGATCTGGATATCGACATGGGCCAGGTGATCTCTATTATCGGGCGCAGCGGGTCGGGCAAAAGCACGCTGCTGCGCTGCATTAACGGACTCGAAGGCTATCAGGACGGCAGCATCAAGCTGGGCGGCATGACCATTACCGACCGGGATTCTCAGGCGCGTGAAATCAGCCGCTCGGTCGGGATGGTGTTCCAGAGCTTCAACCTGTTCCCGCACATGACGGCGCTGGAAAACGTGATGCTCGCCCCGCGTCGGGTGCTGAAGAAAAGCGCCGCCGAATGCCGCGAGCTGGCGCAGCAGATGCTGGAGAAAGTGGGCTTAGGCGATCGTCTGGATTACTACCCGTCGAGCCTCTCCGGCGGCCAGCAGCAGCGCGTGGCGATTGCCCGGGCGCTGGCCATGTCGCCTAAAGTTTTACTCTGTGACGAGATCACCTCCGCGCTCGACCCGGAGCTGGTGGGCGAAGTGCTCAAGGTGCTGGAGCAGCTGGCGGCCGAGGGGATGACGCTCATACTGGTTACCCATGAAATGAATTTTGCCCGCGAAGTGGGCGACCGCGTGGTGTTTATGCACCAGGGGAAAGTCTGGGAGCAGGGCGACAGCAAAACGCTGTTCGCCAATCCGCAGACCACGGAACTGAAGCAGTTCATCTCCTCCGTGCGCGGCCTCAACTGATAAGGACTTAACAATGGATATCGCACAATTTCCGCAAATCAACCCGCCCCAGCGCCTGCTCATGGGGCCGGGCCCGATCAACGCCGACCCGCGCGTGCTGCGCGCCATGTCGAGCCAGCTGATCGGCCAGTACGATCCGGCCATGACCCACTACATGAACGAGGTGATGGCGCTCTATCGCGGGGTGTTCCGCACCGAGAACCGCTGGACGATGCTGGTGGACGGCACCTCCCGCGCGGGAATTGAAGCCATTCTGGTCTCCGCCATTCGCCCGGGAGATAAGGTGCTGGTGCCGGTCTTTGGCCGCTTTGGTCATCTGCTGTGCGAAATTGCCCGCCGCTGCCACGCGGAGGTGCATACCATCGAGGTGCCGTGGGGCGAAGTGTTCACCCCGGACCGGGTCGAGGATGCGATTAAGCGTATTCGCCCGCGCCTGCTGCTGACCGTGCAGGGCGACACCTCCACCACCATGCTGCAGCCGCTCGCCGAGCTCGGGGCCATCTGCCGCCGCCACGACGTGCTGTTTTACACCGACGCCACCGCGTCGCTCGGCGGCAACGCGCTGGAGACCGACGCCTGGGGGCTGGACGCCGTCTCGGCCGGGATGCAGAAGTGCCTCGGCGGCCCGTCGGGCACCTCGCCGATCACCCTGAGCGCGCGCATGGAGGAGGCGATCCGCCGCCGCAAATGCGTTGAGGAGGGCATACGCACCGACGTCCACCGCGACGGCGACGAGGAGATGATCTACTCCAACTATTTCGATCTCGGCATGGTGATGGACTACTGGGGGCCGGAGCGGCTGAACCACCATACCGAAGCGACCACTGCGCTGTTTGGCGCCCGCGAATGCGCGCGGCTGATCCTGCAGGAAGGGCTGGATAACGGCATCGCGCGCCATAAGCTGCACGGCGATGCGCTGCTGAAGGGCATTCAGGCGATGGGGCTGGAGACCTTCGGCGACCTGAAGCACAAGATGAACAACGTGCTGGGCGTGGTTATCCCGCAGGGCGTCAACGGCGACCAGGTGCGTAAGCTGATGCTGGAGGATTTCGGGATTGAAATCGGCACCTCGTTTGGCCCGCTGCACGGCAAAGTGTGGCGCATTGGCACCATGGGCTATAACGCGCGTAAAGACTGCGTGATGACCACCCTGAGCGCGCTGGAGTCGGTGCTGAACTACCTGAAGTTCACCACCACGCAGGGTGCCGCCATGCAGGCCGCGTGGGACCACTATCGCCGCGAGACGCCGCAATGAGCCCGGCGGCAGAACGGGTGATGGCGCGCGCCGACGCGCTGGCCGCCATCAGCGAAACCCCGGATGCGCTGACGAGGGTCTATCTCTCCACGCAGCATCTGCAGGCCAACCAGCTGGTCGGCGAGTGGATGCGCCAGGCGGGTATGACCGTCTGGCAGGACAGCGTGGGCAATATCTGTGGACGCTATGAGGGCGCGCAGGAAGGGGCGCAGGCGGTGCTGCTCGGCTCGCATCTCGATACCGTGCGCAACGCCGGGCGCTACGACGGCATGCTCGGGGTGCTCACCGCCATTGAGGTGGTGGACAGCCTGCACCAGCAGGGGCGGCATCTGACCCAGGCCATCGAGATTGTCGGGTTTGGCGACGAAGAGGGCACCCGTTTTGGCATCACCCTGTTAGGCAGCCGGGGCATCACGGGCACCTGGCCGCAGGGCTGGCTGGAGACGTGTGATGCCAGCGGCATCAGCGTGGCGCAGGCGATGGTGCAGGCGGGGCTCGATCCCGCCCGCGTGGCGCTGGCGGCACGCCATCAGGACGATTTCAGCGCCTGTCTGGAGCTGCACATCGAACAGGGGCCGTGTCTGGAGCAGGAAGGTCTGGCGCTGGGCGTGGTGGAAGCCATTAACGGCGCGCGCCGCCTCAGCTGCCGCTTCACCGGCGAAGCCGGACACGCGGGTACCGTACCGATGAATCACCGTAAGGATGCCCTGGCCGCCGCCGCCGAGTGGATGGTGCTGATCGAAAACACCACCCGACAGCAGGGCGGCAACCTGGTGGCGACGGTCGGGGAGCTGCGCTGCCTGCCCGGTGCGGTCAACGTGATCCCGGGCGAGGTTGCGCTCTCGCTGGATATTCGCGGCCCGCAGGATGCCCCGCTTGACGCGCTGCTCGCGGAACTGCTGGCGCAGGCGCAGGCCATTGCCGCCCGTCGCGGGCTGAGCTTCAGCGCCGAGGAGTTTTACCGTATCGCCGCCACGCCGTGCGATGCGCGTTTGCAGGAGCTGCTGGGACAGGCCGTTGAATCGGTGCAGGGGCGCTCATTATCGCTGCCGAGCGGTGCCGGGCATGACACCATCGCGCTGGCAGAACGCTGGCCGGTCGGCATGCTGTTTGTACGCTGCAAAGGGGGCGTCAGCCATCATCCGGCAGAATCGGTGATGGCTGAGGATGTTGCCCTGGCGATTGAGGCGTTTGGGCGGGCGGTGAGCGCGCTTGGTGCGATCTGAGTATTGCCCGGCGGCGCTACGCTTGCACGGGCCTACGGGACGGGTAGGCCGGGTAAGCGCAGCGCCACCCGGCAGGGAACCGCGTTACTCCAGCCCCAGCGTATATTGCGCGATTTTAAAGTAGATAATCAGCCCGGTGCCGTCGATAAGCGTCGCGATGAACGGCGCGGAGACGACCGCCGGGTCAATGCCGCAGCGCTTGAGCACCATGGGGATCACGGACGAGACGATGGCGCTCCACAGCGTAATGCACACCAGCGTCAGGCTGACGATAAGCGTGATTTCCAGCCCAATACCCATCATCCAGGCGCGAATACACCCGGCAATACCGAGCGTGGCGGCAATCATTAGCGAGGTGGTCATCTCTTTACGCAGCACGCGGCCAACGTCGCGGAGACGGACTTCCCCCAGCGCCATGGCGCGCACCAGCGTGGAGGTGATCTGCGTCCCGCTGTTGCCGCCCGTGCCGATCAGCAGCGGAATAAAGAACGCCAGCGCGATGGCGGACTCCAGCGCCTCTTCAAAATGCTGGATCACCGAGCTGGTGTAGGCCTCCGCGACAAACAGCAGCAGCAGCCAGACGGAGCGTTTCTTCCACAGGCTATACGGGCTGGTGTCCAGATAGGGCTTCTCCAGCGGCAGCGTCGCCCCCTGAAGCTGGGCATCTTCGGTGACGTCATCTTCCAGCAGATGGGCGATTTCGCGTTCGGTCAGACAGCCGACGAGCTTGCCGTGGGTGACCACGGGCACCACGTCCGCGCCGCCGTGCGCCAGCAGTCCGGCAACGTCGGCACGTTCATCCTCCGGTTTGACCTGCAAAAACTGCGAAATCATCAGCGACTTCACCGGCCGTACCGTATCGGCGGTTTGCAGCAATTTGCGCACGGCAATCATGCCCGCCAGGCGGCCATTGTCTTCAATAAAAATATGAGACGGAATATCGTCGTCTTTTAATTTTTCGAAGAATTGCTCGCGCGCCAGCGCCACGCATAATGAAATATCGAGGACAATAAAATCGGTATTCATATATTGCGCGATCGCGCTGTCATTGAATGCCAGATTTTGGTTGTGAATAGCGTAAGACATAGTGAATTCCCTTTGAATAATAACATCTCTCAGGGGCGAGCAAGACAGGGCATGTCGAAGAGGAGATCCCCACGTCCTGGGTTCAGCACTGTACACCGTATCCCGTGCGGGAAGTTATACTGACAAAGCCTTGATTCGACAGTGCCTGTTTTACCCTGTGTCGATTCTCTCGAACCTACCAGAGCGATAACGTGTATTTGTACAGGAGCCTCGCCATAACGAGATCGTTGTAAAACGTGAGAAATAATACGCTTATTTGATATTGCCGCTCGGGAAATTAAATAATGTTTAAGAACGGTTTAGGAGAATCTTATTAATAAAGCGTTGAGGGTTTATTTAAGATAATTCATTTCTAATGGAGGATTATATAATCAACGGAGGAGAGGGAAATGGCGTGGTTTGATAATCTGCTGAATCATTTTGCGCTCTATCCGGCACATCTTTTCGCGCTGTTATTTATGATGGCGCTGAGTAAATCGACGGTGCTGATCTCCTCCGTGCTGCCGCCCGTCTCGGTGATGCTGCTGGCGGGGATTACCGTCAGCCAGGCGACCATGCATCCTGCGCTGGCGTGGCTGGCCGTGGTATTGGGGGCAACGGCGGGGTCGGTGCTGAACTACCATATCGGCCAGCTGATGGGGCACTGCCGGCTGGTCACGCGTTTCACCTCAAAGCATACCGACAAGTTCTTGCGGGTTCAGCATCAGCTGCAAAAGAACGGCGTCGTCGTGCTGTTCACGTCGCGTTTTCTGGCGGTGTTGCGCTATATCGTGCCGCTGGCGGCGGGGATGCTCAGGCTGAATGCGGTCAAGGTCTACGCCGTCAGCCTGCTTTCCGCCTGCGTATGGGCGGCGCTGTATGTCGGCATCGTCACCGGCATCAGCGCCTTTTGAACTACAGACTTCCCATGCCGCCGTCGACCAGCAGCTCCGTTCCCACCGTGTAGCTCGACTCGTCGGACGCCAGATAGAGCGCGGCTTTTGCCAGCTCCGTCGTCGAGCCCATTCTGCCGAGCGGCACCAGCTTAATCACCTCTGCCATCATCGCGTTAAGCGCCTCGTCGCTTAGGCCCGTCTTCGTAAACGCCGGGGTTTCCACCGGGCCGGGGCTCAGGCCGTTGACGCGGATCCCGCGCGGCAGCAGCTCCGCCGACAGCGTGCGCGCCAGCGACAGCAGGGCGGCCTTGCTCGCGGCATATACGCTGCTGGTGGGCAGGCCGATGCGCGCGCTAACGGAGCCGCAGAGGATCACCGACGACGGGTTATTCAGCAGCGGCAGCAGCGCCTGAATTAAAAAGAACGGTCCCTTCAGGTTGATGCCCATCAGGCGGTCCCAGGCCTCTTCCTGCCACGCTTCCAGCGGGGCGTGCGTTACGTCGCCCGCGTTGAGAAACACCGCGTCCAGGCGCGGCCAGCGGGCGGCGAGCGTCTCCGCCAGCGCTTTCTGCGACGCGATATCGCCCGCATCGGTCGGGATCACCCAGGCCTTATCGCCCAGAATGCGCTCTGCTTCGGCGAGGGTGTCCGGGTTGCGTCCGGTCACGGCGACGCGCGCGCCTTCGGCGATAAACGCCTGCGCGGTGGCGAGACCGATGCCGCTGGTGCCGCCGGTAATCAGCGTATATTTATCTGTTAAACGACCCATGTTCTTCTCCTGAAATGTCACTGGAGAAAGCACTATAGAAACGTTAGTATCTAAAAGAAACCAGGTACCAAATGGATACTAAAGAGGCAAGAGGTGTGCTATGGCAGAAAGGCTGGAGGTGTGCTGCGAAAAAAAATCTGAGGCGTATACCTGCCCGATGACGCAGTTTGTCAACCTGATCTCCGGTAAGTGGGCGCTCCCCATTCTCTATCGCCTGATTGTCTTTAATACGCCCGTTCGATTTGGCGATCTTCTGCGGGCCGCTGCCCCCATCACGCAGAAAGAGCTGACGAAGCAGCTGCGCCTGTTTGAGCAGCGCGGGCTGGTGACGCGGACGGTCTACCCGGAGATCCCCCCGCGCGTGGAGTATCAAATCACCGAGCTGGGGCTAACCCTGCAGGACGCACTTTCGCCGCTGGCCGCCTGGATGAGCGAGTACGGCGACCAGCTGGAGCGTTAGTCTACTGTTTTACGTAGCGCGGTGCCGGAATGCCGGTGCACGCGCTGTTGAACAGCTCAAGACGTGCCGCTTCGTAGCGATCCCACAGGCCGGCGTCATGCATCGGCGGGATGGTGATCGGTTCACCCTGATCCAGACCCGCCAGCGATGCATCCACCATATCATCGGTGGTCATCACCGATCCTTCCGGCAGATCGTTCACCGTGACGCCCGAGTGGCTCCAGATTTCTGTCGCCGTGGCGGCGGGCAGTACGGCCTGAATGCGCACGCTGCTGTCGGCAAACTCTTCCTGTAACCCACGGGTAAAGCTCAACACCCACGCCTTGGTGGCGCTGTAGAGGGCGCTACCGGCGCGGACGTGCAGCGCTAATACCGACGCGATATTGATCAGCGTGCCGCGATTGTTCTGCGCCAGGCGGGGCAGGATGGCGTAGGTTAAGCGCATCAGCGCCGTGGTGTTCAGGGTGTTAATGGCCTGATGCTGCGCCACCTCGCCCGCGAGGAACGGTGCCATCTGCGCGGTGCCCGCGTTGTTAACCAGCGTATCAATGGCGGTATTGCTGCGCAGCGCCTCTTCCACGACGCGGATCCCGGCTTCATCGGTAAGATCGGCCACCAGAATATCGACGGCCACGCCATAGCGCGCGCGAAGGTCGGCGGCAAGGGTTTTCAGGCGATCTTCGCGACGGGCGACCAGCACCAGGTTAGCGCCGCGCGCGGCAAGGCGATCGGCATAAACGGCACCAATCCCGGAAGAGGCGCCCGTAATCAGGGCGGTGGTGATTTGCGTAGTCATCGTGTGTTACCTCAGGGCAAAGTGGGTTATTTGGTTTCAAGATGAAACTGAATAAACTCTCTGCTATTTGGTTTTATAATGCAACCATTTTGCTGAGCATTTTGTGCTTTTGCCGTCGGGAACGATCAGGAGGGGAGTTTTGCCACGATCTCTTCAGGCGTCAGTTCGCGCCCATCGTCGGCGATAAGCGCCAGCTTACGCAGGGGTTTTCGCTGTTCGGTATCGACCAGCACGGTGCCGCATTCGTTTTCCGCAAACAAAAATTCATTCCCCCACTGGGACAGGGCAACCAGCACCGTTTGCAGGGCGCGTCCCTTGTCGGTCAGGACGTATTCCTGCCAGGCGCTGCCGTCGGACGCGGGCTGAAGCCGGAGGATGCCTTGGTCGACGAGCAGTTTTAGCCGCGCGGTCAGCATGTTTTTCGCGATGCCGAGACTTTTCTGGAACTCGCCGAAGCGCTTAACCCCGCGCAGCGCGTCGCGCACGATCAGCAGCGACCACCAGTCGCCGATGATATCCAGTGAACGGGCGACGGGGCAGGTGCTCTCTTCAAGGCGGGTACGTTTCACGGTCAATTCTCCGGTGGTGTGTGGTTTTATTATAAAACTAATTGGCACACACCGTAAGCAGGTTAATCATCAGTATGAGAAATGCTTCCCGGAAAATTGTCACGAATCTGTCACACTGAACGTGACATTTTAAAACGAGTGAGGAATTAGGGATGAGAAAAGCACTACTCGCGCTGGCGGTCGCCGGTTCCATTTCAGCAACGTTTGGCGTGCAGGCGCAAGAGACGCCGGAAGGGTATCAGCTGGAGCAAGTTTTAATCATGAGTCGCCATAACCTGCGCGCGCCGCTCGCCAATAACGGCAGCGTGCTGGAGCAGTCCACGCCTAAGCAGTGGCCGGAGTGGGAGGTGCCGGGCGGTCAGCTCACCACCAAGGGCGGCGTGCTGGAAGTCTACATGGGCCATTACATGCGCGAGTGGCTGGCAGAGCAGGGGATGGTGAAGACGGGAGAGTGTCCGGCGGCGGATAGCGTTTATGCTTACGCTAACAGCCTGCAGCGTACCGTCGCGACCGCGCAGTTCTTTATCACCGGCGCGTTCCCGGGCTGCGACGTTCCCGTGCACCATCAGGAAAAAATGGGCACCATGGATCCGACCTTCAATCCGGTGATTACCGATAACTCGCCGGAATTCCGTGAAAAAGCGCTCAAGGCGATGGAGACCGAGCGGCAGAAAATGCAGCTCGCAGACAGCTATAAGCTGCTGGAGCAGATGACGAACTACGCCGATTCGCCGTCGTGCAAAGAGAAAAAGGTCTGCTCGCTGGCGGACGCGAAAGATACCTTCAGCGCCGACTATGAAAAAGAGCCTGGCGTATCCGGGCCGCTGAAGGTGGGTAACTCGCTGGTGGACGCGTTCACGCTGCAGTACTACGAAGGCTTCCCGGCCGATCAGGTGGCCTGGGGCGAAATCAAAACCGACCAGCAGTGGCGCGTGCTGTCGAAGCTGAAGAACGGCTATCAGGATTCGCTGTTTACCTCTACCGAGGTGGCGCAAAACGTGGCGAAACCGCTGGTGAAATATATCGATAAAACCCTGGTCACCGAACAGGCGAAAGCGCCGAAAATCACCCTGCTGGTGGGGCATGACTCGAACATTGCTTCCCTGCTGACGGCCCTGGATTTCAAACCGTATCAGCTGCACGACCAGCAGGAGCGCACCCCGATTGGCGGCAAGATTGTCTTCCAGCGCTGGCATGACAAAAATGCCAACCAGGAGCTGATGAAAATTGAGTATGTCTACCAGAGCTCGGAGCAGCTGCGTAACGCCAGCGTGCTGTCGCTGCAGTCGCCCGCGCAGCGCGTGACGCTGGAGCTGAAAGGCTGCCCGGTGGATGCGAACGGCTTCTGTCCTGTCGATAAATTCAATGCGGTGATGAATAACGCGGCCAAGTAAGGGAGACCCCCCCGCTGCGGCGGGGGGAAACGCTTAGACGTTTTTACGTTCGATGGTTTGCTCGCCCCAGAAGAGCGAGTCTTTATCCGTTTTTTCGAAGGCGCGCACCAGCACCTCATCGTTACCTTCCTCCCAAATCTGCTCGGCCAGCTTTTCATCGTATTTAGCGACTTCAAAGATAGCTTCGGCAATCTCCGGAGAGGTGTTGCGTAAACTTGCCCATTCGCCCACGTGGTGAGCTTTGGATTCTTGAGTTGGCATGCTTGTCCTCCTGTTGGGTGTTAGCCGTTCAGTTTTTTGGCCAGACCCGCGACGTATTCACCCTGATAGCGGGCGATAGCCAGTTCTTCATTGCTTGGCTGACGTGAGCCATCCCCACCGGCAATAGTGGTTGCGCCGTACGGCGTACCGCCGCGCACCTGGGAAACGTCAAACAGCTCCTGCGCGCCGTAGCCGATCGGCACAATCACCATCCCGTGATGAGCAAGGGTAGTCCAGGTTGAGGTAATCGTCTGCTCCTGACCGCCGCCGGTGCCGGTAGAGCTGAATACGCTGGCGAGTTTGCCGTAGAGCGCCCCGGATGCCCAAAGCCCGCCGGTTTGATCGAGGAAGGTACGCATCTGGCCCGACATATTGCCGAAGCGGGTTGGGGTGCCGAAGATGATGGCATCATAGTCAGCCAGCTCCTGCGGGGTAGCCTGAGGCGCGTTTTGCGTTTTACCGCCCGCTTTTAAAAACGCCTCGGCATTCATGGTTTCCGGTACGCGTTTGACCACAACCTCAACGCCATCAACTCTGTTTGCACCTTCTGCTACCGCGTGAGCCATGGTTTCAATGTGTCCATACATGGAATAATAGAGCACCAGAACTTTTGCCATTTTGCATCACTCCTCGTTGGTTTTTCTGACAGCGGATCGCTGCGTTCTTTTAAAGATATGCCATCACAGCCAGACTGCAAAAATGAACGGCATTTCTTTGATTTATAACAATATGGTTACAAAAAGGCGTTGTAGCAAAATGAAACAACTTTTCGGCGACGGATTTTTGAAATGATAAGAAGGGCTTATGAATAGCCGTCGCGTCATCTCACCCGAAAGGCTGAGTTCATGTTGCAGAATATTACCTGCGGCTTGCCGGATAGCGGCATTCCACTAAGCTTAGTTTCACGCGGCACAGATAAAGGCACTGTCCTTGTGTTGCGAGGTGAAAGATTCCTCTTTTACTGAATGCAATATGATGTCTAATGTTTCACATTCTGGAGGTTAGAGATGGCAAACCATCGTGGTGGTTCAGGTAATTTCGCAGAAGACCGTGAAAGAGCATCAGAAGCAGGCCGTAAAGGTGGCCAGCATAGCGGGGGCAATTTTAAGAATGACCCGCAACGCGCATCTGAAGCTGGCAAGAAAGGGGGCAAAAACAGCCACGGCAGCAGCAGTAAGTAGCACGCCGGGTTGAACCCCTGCCGCCGGGATCTCCCGGCGGTTTTTTTATTTCTGCAACATTGAACTGTAACCAAAGGCAACGCACACTAGAGAATTGATGTTAACTGCGAGTGCCGCATGTCTGTTTCCCGTTTCAAATTCTCCGTTAAGCCGCAGGAAGCGATCCTGATACTCATTACCATGTTCTGGGGCGGGACGTTTCTGGCCGTCCAGTACGCGGTGACCCTGAGCGATCCCTTCTTCTTTGTCGGCCTGCGCTTTGCGACGGCGGCGATTGCCGTCGGGCTGATATCGCTTAAAACCCTGCGCGGGCTGACGCTAAAAGAGCTCAAGGCCGGCGTGGCGATCGGGGTGGCGATAGCGATGGGCTACAGCCTGCAGACGTGGGGATTGCAGACCATCTCCAGCAGTAAATCTGCGTTTATCACCGCCATGTATGTGCCCCTGGTGCCGCTCTTGCAGTGGCTCTGTCTCCGCAGAATGCCGGGACTGATGTCCTGTATTGGCATCGTACTGGCGTTTATCGGACTGATCTTACTGGCCGGGCCGGAAAACAACCTGCTCGCGCTGGGGCCGGGCGAAATCATCACCCTGATTGGGGCGATTGCCATTGCGGCGGAAATTATTCTGATTAGCGCCTGGGCGGGCAAGGTCGACGTTAAGCGGGTGACGGTGGTGCAGCTCGCCACCGCGTCGCTGGTGGCGTTTGCGACGATGGTGCCTGCCGGGGAGTCCGTGCCGCCGATGTCCACCGGGCTGGTTGTGGTCGCGCTGGGGCTGGGTATCTTCAGCGCTATTATTCAGGTCACCATGAACTGGGCGCAGCGCAGCGTATCGCCAACCCGCGCGACGGTGATTTATACCGGTGAACCGGTCTGGGCGGGGATTTTCGGACGCATTGCAGGTGAGCGATTGCCGCTTCTGGCCCTGGTGGGCGCGGCATTTATTGTCGCCGGGGTGCTGGTGAGCGAGTTAAAGCTAAAAAAACGACGCAAGGCGATTGCCGGGATGAGCGCTGAACAAGGGGCAGATAGCTAACAACGCGCACGCTGCCCGTTTTGCCCGGCGGCGCTACGCTTGCGCGGGCCTACATACTCATTGTAGGCCGGGTAAGCGCAGCGTCACCCGGCAAGAAAGCGGCACTTATTTCAGGTGGAGGGGGTAATGGCTTCCGCCTGCGCTTCATCCCCTTTCCGGCGGCTCAGCAGGGCGTTAAGCAGGATCGCGCCGAAGGTCGCCGTGCCAATTCCGCCAATCGTAAACCCGCCCAGCGTCAGGGCAAAATCGCCTGCGCCCAGCACCAGCGTGACCGCCACCATAATCAGGTTGCCGTTCTGGCTGAGATCGACCCGATGCTGCACCCAGATGCGTGCCCCGGCCACGGCGATCAGCCCAAACACCACAATTGATGCGCCGCCGATGACCGGTGACGGAATGGTGTGGATCAGCGCGCCGAACTTCGGTGAGAAGCCGAGCAGCATCGCCATTACCGCCGCCGCCACGAAGACCAGCGTCGAGTAGACTTTGGTCACCGCCATCACGCCGATGTTTTCGGCATAGGTGGTAACGCCGCTGCCGCCCACGGAACCGGAGAGCATGGTCGCCAGCCCGTCACCGACGAACGCGCGGCCCATGTACGGATCCATGCTGCGCCCGGTCATGCCCGCGACCGCTTTCAGGTGGCCTAAGTTCTCCGCCACCAGGATAACGGCGACGGGCGCGATAAGCATCATCGCCTGCGTGTTGAAGGTGGGGGAGGTGATCTTCGGCAGGCCGAACCAGGCGGCCTGATGAAGCAGCGTAAAATCAACCGGCTTACCCAGCCCGAAAACGTTGGCCAGCAGGGCGTAGACCAGACAGGCGACAATCAGCCCAACCAGGATCAGCAGCCGCTGGATCATCCCCCGCGTAAAGACCGCCACCAGGCCAATGCACAGCACGGTGATCACCGCCATCCAGCTTTCAAACGGCGAGGCGGAGACGCTCCTGACCGCAATCGGCGCGAGGTTGAGGCCTATCGCCATCACCACGGCGCCCGTCACGACCGGGGGCATCATGCGTTCGATCCAGCGCGTGCCGATCTTCATCACCACCAGGCCAATCAGGGTGTACACCAGACCGCAGGCGATGATGCCGCCGAGGGCCACGCTCAGGTTGGGGTTGATCCCCTGGCCGTTAAACCCGGTGGTGGCGATGACCACTCCGACAAAGGCGGCGCTGGAACCGAGATAGCTGGGCACGCGCCCGCCGGTAACAAAAAAGAACAGCAGGGTACCGATACCCGACATCAAAATAGAGAGGTTAGGATCGAGTCCCATCAGCATCGGCATCAGCACCGTCGCGCCGAACATGGCAACCGCGTGCTGCACGCCCATCACCATCGTCTGCCCGAGCGGGAGGCGTTCATCCGGCGCGACCACGCCTGCTTCTGTGGAGGTCGATTTCAACTGCCAGTGGGGCAATCCGAACATGGTCTGTCTCCTTAAGGCGGGTTAGCAGGCAGGGCGCATAAGCGCGTGGTAGCCGCGGTCAAACCACACCAGCCCTTGCGGCGCGGGGTGGCGGATAATCGAAACAATGTCGCAAAACAGAATGTCGTGGGTACCGACGCTGACCACCTGGCTGATGCGGCAGTCAAACGAGGCCAGCGCATCCTCCAGGCGCGGGCAGCCCGTGTCGCCCGTCTGCCAGCGGGCGGCGGCAAAGCGTTCCTCCATCGGCGTTTTCCCGCCAAACAGGTTTGATAAAGGCTCCTGTCCGGCGCTCAGGGTATTCACGCAAAGGGTGCGGTTTTCGCTAAACGTTGGCCAGACGGACGCGCCGCGGTTCAGGCACACCAGCAGGGTGGGCGGTGAATCCGTTACGCTGCACACCGCGCTGGCGGTGAAGCCTGCCATCCCCGCCGGGCCGTCGGTGGTGATGATGTTGACCGCCGCGCCAACGCAGGCCATGGCGTCGCGAAAGGTTTGTTTATCCGGTGTCGTCATCATCGCTCCTTACGCCAGCCCGCAGGCATCGTCGAAGTCCAGACGCGGCAGGCGCCCGTACAGTTTGCGGGTATCGCCATAGCCAATGTTGATCAGCAGATTGCTTTTAAGCGTGGTGCCGGTGAAAAAGGCCTCGTCGACCTTTTGGCGGTCAAAGCCCGACATCGGGCCGGTGTCCAGCCCCAGGGCGCGGCAGGCAAAAATCAGGTAGGCGGCCTGCATTGAGCTGTTGCGAAAGGCGGTCTCTTCCGCATGCGCGGGGCTGGTGGTAAACCAGCTCTTTGCATCGCCGTGCGGGAACAGCGCGGGCAGGCGCTCGTAGAATTCGCCGTCCCAGGCGACAATCGCCGTGACCGGGGCGGTGAGCGTTTTCTCGAGGTTGCCGCTGGAGAGCGCCGGGCGCAGCTTCTCTTTTCCCTCCGCGCTTCGCACAAACACAATTCGCGCCGGGGAGCAGTTGGCGGACGTTGGCCCCCACTTCATCAGGTTGTAGATTTCGCGCAGCGTTTCATCGCTGACGGGTATATCCTGCCAGCCGTTGTGGGTGCGGGCGCCGGTAAACAGCGTTTCCAGCGCGGCGGGGGTAATGGCTTCGCTCATTAAAGCTCCTTATAAAGCGTGTTCATGGCTGTGCAGCAGGCTGGCAAGCCCGTTCAGCAGCAGGGTGTTAAAGGTATCCGGCTCGGTGACGTTGCAGGCATGCCCGCCCTGGCGCATCACCGCGCTGTGGCTGTGCGGGATCGCGGCCTGCAGTTCCGACGAGCAGACGGAGGGCACCAGCATGTCGTCGGCGGAACAGACGATCTGTACCGGGCAGCGAATGCGCGCGGCATGACGGCTGAAGTCGGCCTTTTTCAGGGCGCTGAGCCTGTGCAGCAGGTTGGTTTTGCCCTGGAAATGGGCCAGCGCCAGCGCCTCTTCTGCCTCCAGACGAGGGGCGCGGGCGGCCATCCAGTCCGCCGGGTAGAGAAACAGCGGCTGCGCCTCGACCCACGCCTGCGCGCCGCCGTAATGCAGCAGGCGCTCGCGGATCTGAAAGCAGCGGCGGGTGTGGGCGTTGAGGGTCAGCCAGCCGTTGACGCACACCAGCGCGGTGAGGGCGTCGGGCCTGTCGAGGGCCAGCTGCAGGCCGACCAGCGCCCCCAGCGCGTGACCCACGACGCTGTAGCGGGCAATCCCGGCATCCGCCAGCGCCTGGGCCAGCTCGTCCGCCATCTGCGCAAGGCTGTACCCTTCCGGCAGGATGGCGGGGTTATTGCCTGTTCCCCGCTGGTCATAGCACACCACCTGATACTCCGGCTCAAGCGCGGCCAGTTGGGGGAGCCAGTAGCTCCCGCTGCCGCCGAGACCGGAAATTAAGACCACCACGGGCGCACCCTCATACGGGGGCGGCGAGACGGAGAGTTTCATACCTGCCTCACTTCGCGATGTGCGCAACGGTGGCGATTTCAACCAGCGCCTCTGGCTTCACCAGCCCGCACTGAATGCAGAAACGCGCCGGTTTATCGCCGGGGAAGAACTCGGCGTAAATCTCGTTAATCGCGGCGTAGTTTTTCCAGTCGGTGATAAAGATGCTGTTGAAGGTCACATCCTCCATCGTGCCACCCGCCGTTTCGATCACGGTTTTGATCGTCTCCAGCACGTGGCGGGTTTGCGCCTTTGGGTCGTTGATAAACACCACGTTGTTGTCTTTATCAAAGGGCAGCGTGCCGGAGACATACACCACGCCGTCGGCGAGGGTGCCGGGAACGAACGGGGCAATGGGCGTGCTGGTGCCCGGCGGAATAATCACGGATTTTGGCATCAGGTGTCTCCTCAGGCGATACGGGCGAGCGGGGGATTCAGGGCGTCGCAGAAATCATTGACGTTACTGACCCAGCCAAAAAAGGTTTCGATATTGAACAGAGCCGCTTTCTGGGCGAAATCCGGCCCGGCCTGATGGGTCGCGTCTTCCAGCACCACGCCGAAATACTCGAGGAAAAAGCCGTCGCGCAGGGTCGACTCCACGCAGACGTTGGTGGCGATCCCGGTAAACACCAGGTGGCGAATACCCCGGCTGCGCAGCAGGCTGTCGAGCGGGGTATTGAAAAAGCCGCTGTAGCGCGGTTTCGGCAGGACGATATCGCCTGCCTGCGGGACCAGCTCATCCACCAGCTGATAGTCCCAGCCGCCTTTCGCCAGCAGCTTGCCCTGCAGTTCGGGCCGTTTACGCATGGTTTTCAGGGCGTTCGACTTGTGGAAGTTGGGCGAGCCGGGGCCGCCGGCCTCGACGTACTGGTCATCCCAGCCGTTCTGGAACCAGATGATGAGCATGCCCGCAGCGCGCGCGGCGGCGACGGCGGTTTTGATGTTCTCAATCACCGGCCGGGTGGCGGAGACGTCGAACCCCGCCAGATCCAGATAGCCGCCCTGGCTGGCGTAGGCATTTTGCATATCCACTACGATCAGCGCGCTTTGCTCTGGCGCAAAGGTGATGGCTTCCGGGCGTGCGTTAAGGGTCGTCATTACGCCACCTCCTTCGTGACGGCAGGGATGTGGGCGCGGCACTGCATCAGCGGCTGGATGCGCTCGCCGAAGGTCTCCACGCCGGTGAGGAAATCATCGAAGGTCAGCAGGACGCCTTCCGCGCCGGGGACGGCCGCCACTTCGTCGAGCATTCTGGCGACGCTGGCATAAGAGCCGACCAGTGTGCCCATGTTGATATTGACCGCGGAGGTCGGGTCGGCCATCTGGCGAACGTTGGTATCCGCCCCGGAACGGGTATCCTTCTGGCTCTGCTCGGTGAGCCAGCTCAGGGCCTCCTCGTCGGCGCCGTCCTTATAGCGCTCCCATTTCGCGCGCGCGGCGTCGTCGGTCTCGTCGGCGATGACCATAAACAGCACGTAGGAGCCCACGTCGCGCCCGGTTTTGTCGGCGGCCTCTTTCATTCGCGCGGCGGTTGGGGCGAAGGCGGCAGGCGTGTTGACCCCTTTTCCGAAGCAGAAGTTGAAGTCGGCGTATTTGGCGGAAAATTCCATCCCCGCGTCGCTCTGCCCGGCGCAAATTACCTTCATCGGCACCGACGGCTGCGGGCTGACGCGACAGTCGTTCATGGTGAAGAAGTCACCTTTGAAGTCGCTTTTGCCGGTGCCCCACAGATCGCGCAGGACCTGCACGTATTCGGTCAGGTAGTCGTAGCGGCGAGAGAAGTAATCGTCACCCGGCCAGAGCCCCATCTGCTCGTACTCGGGTTTTTGCCAGCCGGTGACCAGGTTGACGCCAAAGCGCCCGCCGGAGATGGAGTCGATGGTCGAGGCCATGCGCGCCACGATCGCCGGGGGCAGGGTGAGGGTGGCGGCGGTCGCGTAAATCTGAATACGCGAGGTGACCGCGGCCAGCCCGGCCATCAGGGTGAAGGACTCCAGGTTGTGATCCCAGAATTCGGTTTTACCGCCAAAGCCGCGCAGCTTGATCATCGAAAGCGCAAAGTCGAAATGGTAGTGCTCCGCTTTCTGCACGATGGCTTTATTCAGCTCAAAGGTCGGCATGTACTGCGGTGCAGCGGTCGAGATAAGCCAGCCGTTGTTGCCGATGGGTACAAATACGCCAATTTTCATCACGAACCTCTCTTCATTACGTCGCAGGTGTAACGGTGTTTTTGCAAAGGCGGTGCCAGTTTTGAAAATGGCAGTGTTATTAATGTGTTAATCGGAAGTTGGTGGATTGATGCGGCTAAATGTGGACTAACTGGTCAAAAACATTGCACAGAAAACAGGCATTCATGCGCGATCGGAGTGCAGGATGTCGTGGCGAGACGGGGGTTTTGCTATGCTGAGGGCAACGCAGAATAAGGAGAGCGGGAATGGCACAAGGCGCAGTGAAAACACCAGGTAAACGTTCGCAGGCGGTGAGCGCCAAGAAGCAGGCGATCCTCAGCGCGGCGCTGGAGACCTTTTCGCAGTTTGGTATTCACGGCACGCGCCTGGAGCAGGTGGCGGAGCAGTCCGGCGTATCCAAAACCAATCTGCTCTACTACTACCCGTCGAAAGAGGCGCTCTATATCGCGGTGATGCAGCAGATCCTCGATATCTGGCTGGCGCCGCTGAAGGCCTTCCGCGCAGAGCTGGCCCCGCTGGTGGCGATTAAAGAGTACATTCGCCTGAAGCTGGAGGTGTCGCGCGATTACCCGCAGGCATCAAGGCTGTTCTGCCTTGAGATGCTGCAGGGCGCGCCGCTGTTGCAGGCGGAACTCACCGGAGATTTAAAGCAGCTGGTGGACGATAAGTCGGCCATTATTGCCGGGTGGGTCGCCCGCGGAAAGCTGGCCCCGGTCGACCCGCATCACCTGATCTTTATGATTTGGGCCTCCACCCAGCATTACGCTGATTTTGCGGCCCAGGTTGAGGCGGTGACCGGTAAAACGCTCCAGGACGAGGCGTTTTTCCACAGCACCCTGGAAAACGTGCAGCGGATGATTATTGAAGGGATCCGCCTGCGCTAGTTCCCCCTCACCCCAGCCCTCTCCCTCAAGGGAGAGGGGCCGTCCGTGCAGGCATTATTTTGTGGGGATCCCTCAGCCCGGCGGGAGAGGGCAGCTTAAGTCGCCCTCTTCACACTGCATCAGCGAGGCCAGAAACGCTTCGCGCTCCACGGTTTTTTCCGCCAGGCACTGGTTAACAATCATTGGCTGGACGCTCCCGCCTTCCGTTCCCGAACCGATAAATGCGCAGTCCGCGTCGCGCAGGGTAATCCACGCCTGCTGCGCTTTTTTCAGCAGGTCACGCTGGGGGGCTGCCGCACGCTTAACGGCGGCCTGATAGGTCTGATTGAGCTTTTTATCGGCAGCCTGGTACTGCTGCGCGCTACAGGTATTCAGCTCAAGCTGGGTGGTCGCGTTGTCGCACTCGTCGGCCAGCGCGCTTGCGCTAAGCAGCAGTGCTGCGCCTGCGAGAAATACTCTTTTCATCATTCCCTCCGCGTAAAAAAGCCGGATGCGCTGCGCTTATCCGGCCTACGGTTGTTTTGTAGCCCCGGTAAGCGTAGCGCCACCGGGGAAAGTTTACACGATTAACCGATTGTCATCAGGCTGGCGTTACCGCCTGCCGCCGCCGTGTTGACGCTGAGCGAGCGCTCCACGTACAGACGTTCCAGCAGCAGGTTGGTTTCCCCGCGGGCGAAGCCCTGCACGGAAACGATGGCGCCGCTGCGGGCCGCCACCTGCTCGCACAGTTCGCGCAGCTGGTCAGAATCACCGTGGTAGATCACCGCATCAAACGGCTGCGTCAGCAACGCATCGGCTTTCGCGAAGCGAATGCGGGCCGAGACCGCTTTCGGCAGCTGTTTGCCGAGCTCGCGATGCAGCGCATCTTCCGGCCACAGCACTTCACACCCGGTTGCCATCGCGGCAGCCAGCTGCACCAGCGCGTCCTGCTCGTTATCGGCCACGCACAGCACGCGCTCGCGCGGCATCAGCGTCCAGGTGTTGCGCTCGCCGGTAGGCCCCGGCAGCAGACGCTGCGTGCCCGCCTGGGCCAGTTCGCCGTACTGCTGAGCAACGGCACGCAGTTCAGGACGTTTTTCCGCCCAGGCGATCAGCGCCTCCAGCGGCTGCGTCAGTACGGTTTTCAGCTGCGCATCCACCGGATAGTCCGCATCCTGGCGTGCCAGGGTGACGCCCAGGGCGTTCTCCGGACGGTTCGCCAGCAGACGGTACAGGTAGAGCGGACCGCCCGCTTTCGGTCCGGTGCCGGAAAGGCCTTCGCCGCCGAACGGCTGCACGCCCACGACCGCGCCAACCATGTTGCGGTTAACGTACAGGTTGCCCACTTTGGCGCTGCCGGTGACCTGCGCGATAGTCTCGTCGATACGGGTATGCACGCCGAGCGTCAGGCCGTAGCCGGAGGCGTTGATCTGCTCAACCAGCTCGTTCAGGTTGTTACGGTTGTAGCGCACCACGTGCAGCACCGGGCCGAAGACCTCTTTTTTCAGCTCGTCGAAGCTCGCCAGCTCAATCAGCGTTGGCGGCACAAAGGTGCCGGTCCGCCATTCGCGGGCATCTTCGCTGTTCTCGCGCACCGCCTGGAACACCGGACGGCCTTTCGCGCGCATGGTCTGAATGTGGTTTTCAATGTTGGCTTTGGCTTCCGCGTCGATCACCGGTCCGATGTCGGTGGTGAGACGGCCCGGGTTGCCCATGCGGCATTCGGCCATCGCGCCGCGCAGCATCTTCAGCGTGTGGTCCGCCACGTCGTCCTGCAGGCACAGCACGCGCAGGGCGGAGCAGCGCTGACCGGCGCTGTCGAAGGCGGAGGCGAGCACGTCGACTACGACCTGCTCGGTGAGCGCGGAGGAGTCAACGATCATGGCGTTCATCCCGCCGGTTTCTGCGATGAGCGGCGTAGGACGACCCTGCGCATCCAGACGGGTGGCAATGTTGCGCTGCAGCAGAGACGCCACTTCGGTCGAGCCGGTAAACATCACGCCGCGCACGCGGTTATCGGAGGTCAGCTTAGCACCGACGGTTTCACCGCGGCCCGGCAGCAGCTGAACCACGCCCGCAGGCACGCCGGCTTCCAGAAGAATGTTGATACCCTGCGCGGCAATCAGCGGGGTCTGCTCTGCCGGTTTTGCCAGCACGCTGTTGCCTGCGGCAAGCGCGGCGGCAATCTGGCCGGTGAAGATCGCCAGCGGGAAGTTCCACGGGCTGATACAGACGACCGGACCCAGCGGACGGTGGGTTTCGTTATCGAAATCATCGCGTACCTGGCCCGCGTAGTAGTGCAGGAAGTCGACGGCCTCGCGCACTTCGGCGATGGCGTTGCTGAAGGTTTTACCCGCTTCGCGCACCAGAATGCCGATGAGCTGTTGCATCTGATCTTCCATCAGCACGGCGGCGCGTTCCAGAATCGCGGCGCGCTCCTGCGGCGGCGTGGCAAACCAGATAGGGGCGTTGTTCACCGCGCTCTCCAGGGCCTGATCCACTTCCGCTTCGGTGGCTTCACGCACGTAGCCGACGATATCTTTTGGCTCGGCCGGGTTGATCACCGGCTGCATGTCGCCGTCCTCGACGGACTGCTCGAGGATCGGTTTGGCCTGCCATTTCTGCAATGCGCTGTTGAGCAGGGCAGAGGAGAGCGACGCCAGACGATGTTCGTTGGCGAGATCCAGACCCGCCGAGTTGACGCGGCCTGCGCCATACAGCTCGCGCGGCAGGGCAATCTTCGGATGCGGCAGGCCAATCTGGCCTTCCTGCGCCGCCATCTTCTCAACGGCCTGCACCGGGTCGGCCACCAGCTCGTCCAGCGGCAGGGTGGTGTCGGCGATGCGGTTAACGAAGGAGGTGTTCGCGCCGTTTTCCAGCAGACGACGCACCAGGTAGGCCAGCAGGGTTTCGTGCGTACCTACCGGGGCGTAAATACGGCACGGGCGGTTCAGCTTGCCGTCCGCCACTTTACCGGTGACCTGCTCGTACAGCGGTTCACCCATGCCGTGCAGGCACTGGAACTCGTACTGGCCCGGGTAGTAGTTCTGCCCGGCCAGGCTGTAGATCGCCGCCAGGGTGTGGGCGTTGTGGGTAGCGAACTGCGGATAGATCAGGTTCGGTACGCCGAGCAGCTTTTTCGCACAGGCGAGGTAAGAAACGTCGGTGTAAACCTTGCGGGTATAGACCGGATAGCCTTCCAGCCCTTCCATCTGGGCGCGTTTGATTTCGCTGTCCCAGTAGGCGCCTTTCACCAGACGGATCATCAGGCGACGGCGGCTGCGGCTTGCCAGGTCAATCAGGTAATCAATGACGAACGGGCAGCGCTTCTGGTAGGCCTGGATGACGAAACCAATCCCGTTCCAGCCCGCCAGCTCCGGTTCGAAGCACAGTTTTTCCAGTAGATCGAGGGAGATCTCCAGACGGTCGGCCTCTTCGGCGTCGATGTTGATGCCGATGTCATACTGGCGCGCCAGCAGGGTCAGGGACTTCAGGCGCGGGTAGAGTTCTTCCATCACCCGGTCGTACTGCGCGCGGCTGTAGCGCGGGTGCAGGGCGGAGAGCTTAATAGAGATGCCCGGGCCTTCATAAATACCGCGACCGTTGGACGCTTTACCGATGGCGTGGATCGCCTGCTGGTAAGAGACCATGTAGGCCTGCGCGTCGGCGGCGGTCAGCGCCGCTTCACCCAGCATGTCGTAGGAGTAGCGGAAGCCTTTGTCTTCCAGCTTGCGGGCGTTCGCCAGCGCTTCGGCAATGGTTTCCCCGGTGACGAACTGCTCGCCCATCAGGCGCATCGCCATGTCCACGCCTTTGCGGATCAGCGGCTCGCCGCTCTTGCCGATGATGCGGTTCAGGGAGCGGGAGAGGTTGGCTTCGTTATGGGTGGAGACCAGTTTGCCGGTAAACAGCAGGCCCCAGGTGGCGGCGTTGACGAACAGCGACGGGCTGCGGCCAATATGGGAGTGCCAGTTGCCGTTGCTGATCTTGTCGCGGATCAGCGCGTCGCGGGTGGCTTTATCCGGAATACGCAGCAGCGCTTCCGCCAGGCACATCAGCGCCACGCCTTCCTGAGAGGAGAGGGAAAACTCCTGCAGCAGACCCTGAACCATCCCGGCGCGGCCGGTGGCGGTTTTCTGGTTGCGCAGCTTGTCGGCTAATTGATACGCCAGGCTGTGCGCCTGCGTGGCAATGGCTTCCGGCAGGCGAGCCTGCTCCAGCAGCATCGGCACGGCGTCGGTTTCGGCGCGGCGGTAGGCGCCGGTAATGGCGGCACGGCTGACGGACTGCGGCAGGATCTGCTCGGCGAATTCGAGGAACGGCTGATGGTTCTCGTCGCCAGCGGCTGGCGCTTCCTCGCTTTCGTTCGCCGCGCCGGCCAGCAGGGCAGGCAGTTCCGGCAGACCTTCATCGCTCTCGAGTCTTTCGAGATAGTTAAAAATCGCCTGCTTAATTAACCAGTGCGGCGTGCGGTCAATGCGGGTTGCTGCGGTCTTAATCCGTTCGCGGGTAGCGTCATCCAGCTTAACCCCCATGGTGGTCATACCCATGCCAAAGCTCCTGTTGTTCTGTAATAGCGTTCTGTAGATAGCGTGAAATATCCCCCATGTTGCAACTTTGTGCAACCGTGTTAAATGTGACCTGGTTTGCAACCCGGAAAATGAATGGATTGTTAACGAATGGTTAGCTGGAAAAACGCGCTGGCTTTTGTGCGGAAGGCCTGTTTTTATGCGGAAGTTAACACTTTTCAAAGGTGCAACCCGTAAAAGCGTGAGCGAGTGCAACCTATAGGAAACTCGTATCAAACCGGGGATGAAATTGATGTAAATGCAGTGTTAAATCGTTTGTCAGCGGAAGGCGCATACGGCAGGATAGCGCGCCCAACCGAAACACAAGATACATTCACCTCGTTCCGGTGATCATATAACAAGGCAGCCCGGATGGTTGTCGCTCGACATTTTGGAGAATTTGAATGGCTATTAGCACACCGATGCTGGTGACATTTCTCGTTTATATATTTGGCATGATCCTGATAGGGTTTTTGGCATGGCGTTCAACAAAGAACTTTGACGACTACATTCTGGGCGGACGCAGTTTAGGCCCGATGGTGACCGCACTCTCTGCGGGCGCATCCGACATGAGCGGCTGGCTGCTGATGGGGCTGCCGGGCGCGATTTTCATCTCCGGTATCTCTGAAAGCTGGATCGCCATCGGTCTGACCGTCGGCGCGTGGATCAACTGGAAGCTGGTGGCAGGCCGTCTGCGCGTGCATACCGAGGCCAACAATAACGCCCTGACGCTGCCGGATTACTTCACCGGACGCTTTGAAGATAACAGCCGCATTCTGCGCATTATCTCCGCGGTGGTTATCCTGCTGTTCTTCACCATCTACTGCGCCTCCGGCATCGTGGCCGGTGCGCGTCTGTTCGAAAGCACCTTCGGCATGAGCTACGAAACCGCCCTGTGGGCCGGTGCGGCGGCGACCATCCTCTATACCTTCGTGGGCGGCTTCCTGGCCGTAAGCTGGACCGACACCGTGCAGGCGAGCCTGATGATCTTCGCCCTGATCCTGACGCCGGTGATTGTGATTTTCACCGTTGGCGGCTTTGGCGAATCGCTGGAAGTGATCAAGCAGAAGAGCATCGAAAACGTCGACATGCTGAAAGGGCTGAACTTCGTGGCCATCGTCTCCCTGATGGGCTGGGGTCTGGGCTACTTCGGTCAGCCGCATATTCTGGCGCGCTTCATGGCGGCGGATTCTCACCACACCATCGTTCATGCCCGTCGCATCAGCATGACGTGGATGATCCTCTGTCTGGCGGGCGCGTGTGCGGTCGGCTTCTTCGGTATCGCGTACTTCAACAACAACCCGGCGCAGGCGGGCGCGGTCAACCAGAACGCCGAGCGCGTGTTCATCGAGCTGGCGCAGATACTGTTTAACCCGTGGATTGCCGGTATCCTGCTCTCTGCGATCCTGGCGGCGGTAATGTCCACCCTGAGCTGCCAGCTGCTGGTCTGCTCCAGTGCGATCACCGAAGACCTCTACAAAGCCTTCCTGCGTAAAAACGCGAGCCAGAAAGAGCTGGTGTGGGTAGGGCGCTTTATGGTGCTGGTGGTGGCGCTGATTGCCATCGCGCTGGCGGCTAACCCTGATAACCGCGTGCTGGGCCTGGTGAGCTACGCGTGGGCGGGCTTCGGCGCGGCGTTTGGTCCGGTCGTGCTGTTCTCCGTCATGTGGTCACGTATGACCCGTAACGGCGCGCTGGCGGGGATGATCATCGGTGCGGTGACCGTTATCGTCTGGAAACAGTTCGCCTGGCTGGGCCTGTACGAAATCATTCCGGGCTTCATCTTCGGCAGCATCGGCATCGTGGTGTTCAGCCTGCTGGGTAAAGCACCGTCTGCCTCCATGCAGAAACGCTTTGCTGAAGCCGACGCGCACTACCACTCCGCGCCGCCGTCTAAGCTGCAGCCGGAATAATTTTCTCACGTAACACCGTAGGCCGGGTAAGCGTTAGCGCCACCCGGCTTTTTCTTGCAAATTTTCCAGAATTACGTTGATATCGCTGCACTTATAACAATGAGGATAGCGACACATGACCATCAAAACAGGGGTAATGGCGGCGGCATTACTGATGCTGGCTGGCTGCACGGTGCCATCGCAGCACGCGGCGGTAGAGACCTGCAAAGCGGATAACCAGATGCAGCAAACCACGCTCTATTTCGGCTTAAATCGTCCTGCCGGGGCGCAGATCACCAGCAACGAATGGCAGCAGTTTGTTGACCAGGACGTGACGCCGCGTTTCCGCGATGGCTTGACGGTGTTTGATGCGCGCGGCCAGTGGCTGGGGAACGACGGGAAAGTGGCGCGTGAACCCAGCAAAGCGCTGATGCTAATCCACGGTAAAGATGCGCAGAGCGAGAAGAACATCGAAGCGTTACGCGGGATTTATAAATCTCGCTTCGCCCAGGAGTCGGTGATGCGCGTCGATCAGCCGGTGTGCGTGCAGTTCTAATAAAAACGGCGGGATAACCCGCCGTTGTTGTTTTGTAGGCCGGGATCGCTGCGCGCCACCCGGCAAAAATACTTACAACACCAACCCCGCAAAGCTCGCCGACAGCAGGCTCACCAGCGTCGCGCCGTACACCAGACGCAGGCCGAAGCGCGACACCACGTTCCCCTGCTGCTCGTTCAGGCCCTTAATCGCCCCGGCCACAATGCCGATGGAGGCGAAGTTCGCGAACGACACCAGGAAGACGGATAAAATGCCCAGCCCGCGCGGGGACATCTGATGGGCGATTTTTTGCAGCTCAATCATCGCCACAAATTCATTCGCCACCAGCTTGGTTGCCATAATACTGCCCGCGTTTAAGGCATCGCTCAGCGGAATACCCACCAGCCACGCCAGGGGATAAAATACATAGCCCAGGATCTGCTGGAAGCTCATACCAAATACGCTGGAGAAGAGGGCGTTAACGGCGCTAATAAGCGCGATAAAGCCAATCAGCATGGCCAGAATAATCATCGCCACCTTAAAGCCGGCCAGAATATACTCGCCGAGCATTTCGAAGAAGCTCTGCGATTCATGCAGTTTTTCAAGCCGGATATCCGGCTCCGCTTCCGGGCGCGCCGGGTTGATGACGGAGAGAATAATAAAGGTGCTGAACATGTTCAGAATCAGCGCCGCGACGACAAATTTGGCGTCGAGCATGGTCATATAGGCACCGACAATCGACAGGGAGACCGTCGACATTGCCGTGGCCGCCATGGTGAACAGACGACGAGAAGAGAGATCGCCCAGCACGCCTTTGTAGGCAATGAAGTTTTCCGACTGCCCGAGGATCAGCGAACTCACCGCGTTAAAGGATTCCAGCTTGCCCATGCCGTTCAGTTTTGACAGCAGCGTACCGATGACCCGAATAAAAATCGGCAGGATCCGCCAGTGCTGAAGAATACCAATCAGCGCGGAAATAAAAATAATCGGGCACAGTACGCCGAGGAAAATGAACGCCAGCCCTTTTTCCCCCATTCCGCCAAAGACGAAATTGGTGCCTTCACCGGCAAATTTAAGCAGTGACTCAAAAAATCCCGAGACGTATTTAATCAGGAATAACCCGCTTTCGGCGTGCAGGAAAAAGAACGCCAGGGCAATTTCTATGACAATCAGCTGTAAAACAAAACGAATGCGAATTTTTCGGCGGTCGAAACTCACCAGCCAGGCAAGCGCAAGAATAATGACCAGTGCCAGCAGGAAATGGACAATTTTAAACATAATTAATTTTCACCAGGTGTTTGAGGCGGATATTTAGCCACAGCGCTGGTTAACCGTAAATGGGCATTTTCGTTATAACTTATAAACTTGAACGTTACGTATGTGACTATTACCAGGCTGGGCGTTTACAACTCGTCATCAAAACACCACACATTTCGCTTGTGTTTCTTTTCGCCGTAATGATAATCACTATCACAAGAATTTACCTTTCTTTGCATCAGTTGACCGCGATAAACATTTAAGGTGTCGGCATGTTTGTTCCATTTCTCATTATGTTACGTGAAGGGCTTGAAGCTGCCCTCATCGTGAGCCTCATCGCCAGTTATCTGAAGCGAACCCAGCGCGGACGGTGGATTGGCGTCATGTGGATCGGGGTTTTCCTTGCCGCGGCACTCTGTCTGGGCCTCGGTATCCTCATCAACGAAACCACCGGGGAGTTCCCGCAGAAAGAGCAGGAGCTGTTTGAAGGGATCGTCGCCGTAATTGCGGTGGTGATCCTTACCTGGATGGTGTTCTGGATGCGTAAAGTCTCCCGTAACGTGAAGGTGCAGCTGGAGCAGGCGGTGGATAACGCGCTGCAAAAGGGCAATAACCACGGCTGGGCGCTGATCATGATGGTCTTTTTTGCCGTCGCGCGTGAAGGCCTGGAGTCCGTTTTCTTCCTGCTGGCGGCGTTTCAGCAGGATGTGGGCATCTGGCCACCGCTGGGAGCCGTGCTGGGTCTTGCTACGGCCGTGGTGCTTGGTTTCCTGCTCTACTGGGGCGGTATTCGCCTTAACCTGGGCGCCTTCTTCAAGTGGACCAGCCTGTTTATTCTGCTGGTGGCGGCAGGGCTGGCGGCAGGGGCGATACGCGCCTTCCACGAGGCGGGCCTGTGGAACCACTTCCAGGACGTGGCGTTCGACCTCAGCAACGTGCTCTCCACCCATTCTCTGACCGGCACCCTGCTCGAAGGTATCTTCGGCTATCAGGAAACGCCGAGCGTCAGCGAAGTGGCGATGTACTTTATTTATCTGGTTCCGGCGCTGGTGCTGTTCGCTATGCCGCCGCGTACCGGCACGCAGGCGTCACGCGTTACGCCATAATTTTTGTTTTAGTTACAACATACTTTTAAAGGGAAGAGTCATGGCAATTCAGTTCCGTCGTAGTGCGTTATGCGCAGGCATTGCCGCGCTGTTCGCTTCTGCATTCTCCACCTGGGGCGCGGATGTTCCTCAGGTTAAAGTGACCGTCAATGACAAGCAGTGTGAGCCGATGACCCTCACGGTGAACAGTGGCAAAACCCAGTTCATTATTCAGAACCACAGCCAGAAGGCGCTGGAGTGGGAGATCCTGAAAGGCGTTCTGGTGGTGGAGGAGCGTGAAAATATCGCCCCTGGCTTCAGCCAGAAGATGACCGCCAACCTGCAGCCGGGCGAGTATGAGATGACCTGCGGCCTGCTGACCAACCCTAAAGGGAAGCTTATCGTCAAAGGTGAAGCGACGGCCGATGCGGCGAAAGGCGCTGCGGTGCTGAGCCTGGGTGATGCCATTACCGCGTATAAGGCCTATGTCACGAAAGAGACGGCGGACCTGGCGGCGGCAACCAAAGCTTTCACCGATGCGGTGAAGGCCGGTGACATCGAAAAAGCGAAATCCTTGTATGCGCCAACCCGTCAGCACTACGAGCGCATCGAGCCGATTGCCGAGCTGTTCTCTGACCTTGATGGCAGCATTGATGCCCGCGAAGATGATTTCGAGCAGAAGGCCGCCGATCCGAAATTCACCGGTTTCCACCGTCTGGAGAAAGCCCTGTTTGGCGACAACTCTACCAAAGGGATGGAGAAATATGCGGAACAGCTGAACGGCGACGTGCTGGAGCTGCAAAAGCGCATCAGCGAGCTGGCCTTCCCGCCGTCAAAAGTGGTGGGCGGCGCGGCCGGCCTGATTGAAGAAGTGGCCGCGAGCAAAATCAGCGGCGAAGAAGATCGCTACAGCCATACCGACCTGTGGGACTTCCAGGCCAACGTCGACGGCGCGCAGAAAATTGTTAACCTCCTGCGTCCTCAGCTGCAGAAAGAGAACGGCGAACTGCTGGCCAAGGTGGATGCCAACTTCAAAAAAGTCGACACCATTCTGGCGAAGTACCGTACCAAAGACGGATTTGAAACCTACGACAAGCTGACCGATGCCGACCGTAACGCGCTGAAAGGCCCGATTACCGCCCTGGCGGAAGATCTCTCTCTGCTGCGCGGCGTACTGGGTCTGGACTAAGCACGATGAATAAGCATAGCGAGAACGACGTGGTTGAGCCTTCACGTCGCCGATTGTTAAAAGGAGTGGGGGCGCTGGGGGGCGCCCTTGCGCTGGCCGGTGGCTGTCCGGTAGCGCATGCGGCGAAACCGCAAAGCGCGCCCGGCACGCTGTCACCCAATGCCCGCATGGAGACGCAGCCGTTTTATGGCGAGCATCAGTCGGGCATCCTGACGCCGCAGCAGGCGTCCATGATGCTGGTGGCCTTTGATTCGCTGGCCAGCGATAAAGCCGATCTGGAGCGCCTGTTCCGCCTGCTGACGACGCGCATCGCGTTTCTCACCGCCGGCGGACCGGCACCCGATACGCCGAACCCGCGCCTGCCGCCAATGGACTCCGGCATTCTGGGGCCGTTTATCGCCCCGGATAACCTGACCATTACCGTTTCGCTCGGTGAAACGCTGTTTGATGCGCGCTATGGGCTGGCAAAACAGAAGCCGAAAGCGCTGCAGAAAATGACGCGTTTCCCGAATGACTCCCTGGACGCGGCGCTCTGTCATGGCGACCTGCTCCTGCAGATTTGTGCCAATACCCAGGACACGGTGATCCACGCCCTGCGCGATATCATCAAGCACACGCCGGATCTGCTGAGCGTGCGCTGGAAGCGGGAAGGGTTTATCTCGGACCACGCCGCCCGCAGCAAAGGGAAAGAGACCCCTGTGAACCTACTGGGCTTTAAGGACGGTACCGCCAACCCTGACAGCAGCGATGCTGCACTGATGAAAGAGGTGGTGTGGGTCACTGCCGATCAGGGTGAACCGGCATGGGCGGTAGGCGGAAGCTATCAGGCGGTGCGGATCATTCAGTTCCACGTGGAGTTCTGGGACCGCACGCCGCTCAAAGAGCAGCAGACCATCTTTGGTCGCGATAAGCAAAGCGGCGCGCCGCTCGGCATGAAGAACGAGCATGACGTGCCCGACTACGCCAGCGATCCCAATGGCGATACCATCGCGCTGGACAGCCACATCCGTCTGGCCAATCCGCGCACCAAAGAGACGCAGTCGAGCCTGATGATGCGTCGGGGCTACAGCTATTCGCTGGGCGTGACCAACGCCGGCCAGCTCGATATGGGGCTGCTGTTCGTCTGCTATCAGCACGATCTGGAAAAAGGCTTCCTGACCGTGCAGAAGCGGCTCAACGGCGAAGCGCTGGAAGAGTACATTAAGCCCATCGGCGGCGGCTATTTCTTTGCCCTGCCGGGCGTGCGCGATCGGAACGCGTATCTCGCTCAGGGTCTTATTGAAGCCTGATAATTGTCCCCGCAACCGTTCGCGGGGACATTATTTTTTCATATGACTATCCTCCTGTTATATTTCTGTAATATTTCTATATGAGACTGATTCCACCTGTAGGGACAGTCTTAAAAGTTGCATTCAGGTAAAATAAATGTTGCATTTATGATAACTCCTGATGTACTTAAGATAAGACAGCGGTAGTTCCCGGCAGTGATGCTGAATCACAATGGAGATCGCGAATGGTTGCGTCCTGTACTGGACAAGGTAAACATAACAACCGCAGCACCCGGCGCGGAGGCTCAGACTCCGGCAGCGATTTCCTCACCACTAAATTCTCCCCCCTTCCTCAAGAATCTGATTCGACCGACGTGCAGAACGGTGCGCGTAGCTGTTCCGTATCGTCATCCGATAAAGCAAGCAATGGCTTACAAGGAAGCCAACCCTCTGATGTTCGTGCGCATAATCGTGCCGAAGCTGGCGCGTGTGATGAATACCAACAACTCAAGGTGCTATCCATGGGAAGACAAAAAGCAGTGATCAAAGCTCGTCGCGAAGCAAAACGTGTGCTGAGACGGGATTCACGTAGCCATAAACAGCGTGAAGAAGAATCGGTCACCTCGCTTGTGCAGATGAGTGGCGTAGAAGCAATTGGCATGGCCCGAGACAGCCGTGATAATTCTCCAATTGTGGCGCGCAATGAGGCTCAGGCGCACTACCTGAATGCTATCGAGAGTAAACAGCTCATCTTTGCAACCGGTGAAGCCGGATGCGGGAAAACCTGGATTAGTGCGGCCAAAGCGGCGGAAGCGCTGATCCATAAGGACGTGGAGAGAATCATTGTTACCCGTCCGGTACTGCAGGCTGATGAAGATCTCGGCTTCCTGCCCGGAGATATTTCGGAGAAGTTTGCTCCGTACTTCAGGCCCGTCTATGACGTGCTGGTGAAGCGACTGGGTGCATCCTTTATGCAGTACTGCCTGCGGCCAGAGATTGGCAAGGTGGAAATCGCGCCGTTCGCCTATATGCGCGGACGTACATTTGAAAATGCGGTCGTCATTCTTGACGAGGCTCAGAACGTGACCGCTGCGCAAATGAAGATGTTTTTAACGCGCCTCGGGGAGAACGTGACGGTTATCGTTAACGGCGATATTACCCAGTGTGACCTGCCATCCGGCGTGAAATCCGGGCTGAGCGACGCCATGTCACGTTTTGAGGAAGATGAGATGATTGGGGTGGTACGCTTCACCAAAGAGGACTGCGTGCGTTCAGCGCTCTGCCAGCGCACGCTGCAGGTCTATTCCGACTAAAGGTAAAGCATTATCGTTTTGCCTCTTTCCTGTAATTTCTTCCCGGCGTAATGCCGGGAAGCGTTGTTTATACTCCACAGAAACTCCCCTTATTTAAACACCGAGTTGCTGAATTAATAATGTCGATTATTAAGCGGGCGGGTGTTTTATTGTTTTTTTGCAGAAGTGTGATGTGAGGTGATAATACCCACAAAATACCTGTGAATATAATGAGCGCGCTAATTGTTAGTTAAAAATTAAACGTGAATGTTGTCACAGAACATTACTACGAAGTAAAAATTAAGTTGGTGTCTTCAGGTGAGTTATCTATGTTTCGTACTTGTTCGAACAAAATTCTAAGAAGAAACACAACAGGGGAGCCTTTTCCCTGAAACATCACGCTGAGGGTCATACATGAACGAACTGGTTGGTGCTATTAATGGTGTAATCTGGAGCCCTGCGTTAATATTTTTATGCCTGGGTGTCGGCCTCTATTTCTCGCTGCGTAGTCGCTTCCTGCAATTACGCCATATCAAACATATGATTACCCTGATGTTCCAGGGGCGTCCTACCGATGCAGGCGTATCGTCGTTTCAGGCGCTGACGATGACGCTGGCAGGCCGCGTGGGGACAGGGAATATCGCCGGTGTGGCCACGGCAATTACCTTTGGCGGTCCGGGCGCGCTTTTCTGGATGTGGATAGTCGCTTTTTTAGGCGCCAGCTCCGCATTTGTCGAATCCACCCTGGGGCAAGTTTATAAAGAAAAAATTAACGGCGAATATCGCGGTGGTCCAGCCTTTTATATTGAAAAAGGTTTAGGCGTTAAGTGGTACGCATGGCTATTTGCTATTGTGACTATTTTCTCCTGCGGATTATTACTTCCTGGCGTGCAGGCAAACTCGATTGGGGCAAGCCTGGATATTGCTTTTGGTCTGAGCCCGAATGTTACGGCGGCATTACTTGCTGTGCTGTTAAGTTTTATTATTTTCGGCGGCGTGAAAAGGATCGCCAGCTTTAGCAGCATGGTCGTTCCATTTATGGCGCTGGGTTATATTATTGTCGCCTGTGTGATTATCGCCATTAATATTAACCAGCTCCCTTCGGTTATTCTGCTGATCTGGAAAAGTGCGTTCGGCCTTGAAGCAGGTTTCGGTGCCATCCTGGGTCAGGCCATCATGTGGGGCGTTAAGCGCGGCGTCTATTCCAACGAGGCCGCGCAGGGGACAGGGCCGCATGCATCATCTGCAGCGGCGGTAAGCCACCCGGTGAAGCAGGGGCTGGTTCAGGCGTTCTCGGTCTACATCGACACGCTGTTTGTCTGCTCCGCGACCGGATTTATGCTGCTGATCACCGGGCTGTATAACGTCCAGGGCGTCGACGGCGCAGCGCTGTATACAGGGATTGCAGGCGTGGCCGCGGGTCCTGGCTATGTGCAGACGGCGATGGAAAGTATGATGCCGGGCTTTGGTAATTACTTTGTTGCCATTGCGCTGTTCTTCTTTGCCTTCACTACCATTATTGCCTACTACTATATTGCCGAAACCAATATCGCCTTCATTAACCGTAAAATTCACCGTCCATGGCTGACCTTCCTGCTCAAGCTATGTCTGATGGCCTCCACGGTATATGGTACGGTTCGCACCGCGGATCTGGCATGGGGGCTGGGGGATATTGGGGTAGGGCTGATGGCATGGCTCAACATTATTGCCATTGTTCTGTTGCATAAAAAAGCGTTTGCCAGCCTTAAGGATTATGAAATCCAGAATGCGCAAGGGCTGGACCCACAGTTCGATCCGATTCGGCTGGGGATTAAAAATGCGGATTACTGGCTTGATGGGCGTAAGGATGAAGATGGTGTTCAGCCTGAGCAGGTTTCATCGCTTGAAAGAAAGCAGCCGGCAGCAAAGTTGAATAGCTGAGGAATAGAATAAAAAAGCCCGGGCATTAGTTCGGGCTTTTTTTTGTGAGGCGGCTCAGTCCGCACCGGGGGGGATTGACTCGCTTCGCTCGCCTTGCGGGCAGCCTGTTCGCTGCGCTCTCAGTCTGTCCAACTGGCTGTCGCCAGTTGTCGAACCTCGGTCGGGGGGTCTCATCCCCCCCTTTTCGGAGAATATAAAAGAAAAAAGCCCGTACTTTCGTACGAGCTCTCATCTTAAATATGGCGGTGAGGGGGGGATTGACTCGCTTCGCTCGCCCTTCGGGCAGCCTGTTCGCTGCGCTCTCAGTCTGTCCAACTGGCTGTTGCCAGTTGTCGAACCCCGGTCGGGGATTCTCATCCCCCCTTTTCGGAGAATATAAAAGAAAAAAGCCCGTACTGTCGTACGAGCTCTCATCTTAAATATGGCGGTGAGGGGGGGATTCGAACCCCCGATACGTTGCCGTATACACACTTTCCAGGCGTGCTCCTTCAGCCACTCGGACACCTCACCATATTGTTTTGCTGCCTGACCGCTTGGGGGGCAACGGGGCGCTACTATAGGGAGTTGCGCTAACACGGTCAAGCAGATTTTCAGCTTTAGTGCCTGTTCGGTTAAGCATTAATCAGCCCCACGGTTTTTATGCCGTGGAGCAGGGGATTAACGCTGTGAATCGAGCACTTCACTGTTTTTAACCACTTCCTGTGCTTTGCCGTAGCTTTCGATCAACAGCTGGTAAGCCGGGAAGATGTGGGTATACACCTCAGCCCACTCGGCTGCGTCCTCACGGTTCCAGGTTCGCTGGATCTCAGAGGCCACCGCCGCGGTATCCATTGGCACGACACCGGCCTGCACAACCCGCGCCAGGGTGATCTCCTGCGCCATTTTGCTGTAGGTACCGGAGGCATCAATCACCGCAAACACTTTATAGCCGTCCGCCACCGCGCTGATTGACGGGAAGGCCATGCAGACGCTGGTGATAGTGCCCGCGATAATCAGCGTCTTGCGCCCGGTCGCTTTCACCGCCGCAACAAACTCCGGATTATCCCAGGCGTTGATCTCGCCTTTACGGGCAACATATTGCGCATGCGGCGCGTTGGCGTGGATCTCGGGGATAAGCGGTCCGTTCGGTCCCTGTGGAACGGACGCGGTGGTGATCACCGGGATCTTCGCCAGCGTAGCGATCTTTGCGAGCGCTGCCGCACGGGCACGCAGTTCCGGCATGGGCATATCCCCAACGGTCTGGAACAGGCCGCTCTGGTGATCGATAAGCAACATCACCGCATCGTTCACATCAATAACCGGACGAGTGCCGTTAAAATTTGCAGGTGTAGACATCTTCTTCTCCTTTATTACGTTTAGATCTGGCCGAAGCGGCCAGAGTTAAAATCACGAATGGCTTCGTTGATTTCGCTTTTACTGTTCATCACAAACGGGCCATAGCCCACGATGGGTTCATTCAGCGGCTCGCCGGCCATCAGCAGCACTTTTGCATCGCTGTTCGCCTCCAGGTGAAGTTTGTCGCCTTCCTGACTCAGTACGACAAGCTGGGCTTCACCTGCCTGCGTTGCACCGTTTACCGTGATGTTGCCTTCAAGCACGACCAGCGCGGTGCTCCAGCCTTCGGGCTGATTGAGCGTCAGATGGCTTCCCTGGTTCAGCGCGATGTCCCAGACGTTGAGCGGTGAGAAGGTGTGCGCCGGGCCGGTAATATCGCTGTAGCGTCCGGCGATAACCCGTACCGTTCCGCTGTTGTCCGGTAGCGCCACAGCCGGGATGTCGCTTTTGGTAATGCTCTGGTAGCCCGGTGCCGCCATCTTGTCTTTGGCTGGCAGGTTGACTCAGAGCTGCATCATTTTCAGTTCTCCGCCTTTCTGCGAAAACGCGCTGGAGTGGAACTCCTCGTGCAAAATGCCTGCACCTGCGGTCATCCACTGCACGTCGCCGGGGCCAATAACACCGCCTTTACCCGTGGAGTCGCGGTGCTCCACTTCACCGGAATAGACGATGGTGACTGTTTCAAAACCCCGGTGAGGGTGCTGGCCTACGCCGCGTTTCGCCCCATCTGCCGGAAAGGTGTACGGACCCGCGTAGTCCAGCAGCAGGAACGGACTCAGCGGCTCGCCGTGGGTTTGGTAAGAAAACATTGAACGGACCGGGAAACCATCGCCAACCCAGTGCTGACGCGGAGCGGTATAAACGCCTGTTACGTTTTTCATGATTAACTCCTGATGTTCTGTTGATGTAATTAGCTTATATTCAGAGTTAATGTCCCGGTAGATAGTGAAAATAGCATTCACTGTTCTTAAAATAGAACGATGAGGATTTATGCAGGATCTCAATGACTTCGTCTGGTTTGTGAAGGTGGTGGACTACGGTGGTTTTGCGGCGGCGGGAAGGGCGCTTGACCTGCCAAAGTCCAGGCTAAGCCGCCGGATAGCGCAGCTCGAGGAACGCCTGGGCGTGCGGCTCATCCACCGAACAACCCGACAGTTTACGGTGACCGAAGTTGGGCAGACTTTCTATCAGCACTGTAAAGCGATGATGGTGGAGGCCGAGGCCGCCGAGGAAGCCGTTGCGGCACTGCAGGCTGAACCGCGCGGTATCGTCAGGATCACGTGTCCGATAACCTTATTGCATGTCCACGTGGGCCCGATGCTGGCAAGATTTATGGCGCGCTACCCCGGCATCAACCTTCAGCTTGAGGCGACCAACCGGCGGGTAGATCTGGTGGGCGAGGGGGTAGATATCGCGATCCGCGTACGCCCGCGTCCATTTGATGACAGCGACCTGGTGCTAAGGGTGCTGGCTGACAGGGGGCATTGTCTGGTCGCAGGTCCGGCCTTGATTCAACGCATGGGAGAACCCGTCGTCCCGTCTGAACTCAGTGCCTGGCCCGGGTTAAGCATGAACGAGGGGAAACATATTCATAAGTGGGAGCTGTCCGGTCCCGGAGGCGCAAAAGCGGAGATCCATTACCACCCTCGATTGATCACCACCGATATGCTGGCGCTTCGTGAAGCGGCCATGGCAGGCATCGGCGTAGTGCAGTTGCCGATCTTGATGGTGAAGGATCAGCTTGCGTCAGGCGAACTGTTGCGGGTGCTGGACGCGTGGGAACCCCGGCGGGAAGTGATTCACGCGGTTTATCCTTCCAGACGAGGTTTGCTGCCATCCGTCAGAACGCTGGTGGATTTTCTGACCGAAGAGTATGCAAAGATGGTGGAAGAATAATACTTCCCTCTCCCCTAGGGAGAGGGGCAGGGTGAGGGGCTCAGGCCGCACCGAGCTGCATATAGCACCGGGGGGGATTGATTCGCTTCGCTCGCCCTGCGGGTAGCCTGTTCGCTGCGCTCTCAGTCTGTCCAACTGGCTGTCGCCAGTTGTCGAACCCCGGTCGGGGGTTCTCATCCCCCCACAGACGTGCAATATGCGAAAAAAAAAGCCCGCATTTTCATGCGAGCTCTTCTTCAAATATGGCGGTGAGGGGGGGATTCGAACCCCCGATACGTTGCCGTATACACACTTTCCAGGCGTGCTCCTTCAGCCACTCGGACACCTCACCATATTGTCATCCCGTTGTTGCCGGGACGGGCGCTAATGTAAGGAAAAGCCGAACTGCCGTCAACTCACTTTTTCAGTAATTTAGCGCGTTTAGACAAACTTCAAGCAACCTGACTCCTAAATGTGCACAAAGCGCCTCTTTTATCAGCAACGCGGTTTCCTGATAAATTTGTTATGCTGGCAATCCACTTGAAAACGAAAACAAAACAGCGCAATAAAAGGCAGGAATGACCATGGATATTCTCTTCTATCACCCAACATTTGATACCGCTTACTGGATTGACGCACTTTCTGCGGCGCTGCCCGGCGCACGCGTACGCGAGTGGAAGCGTGGCGATAATGAATATGCCGACTATGCGCTGGTCTGGCACCCGCCGGTTGAGATGCTGCAGGGGCGCAATCTGAAGGCGGTTTTCGCCCTGGGAGCCGGCGTGGATTCCATTCTGAGCAAACTGAAGGCACATCCTGAAATGCTGCCGGAAGACGTCCCCCTTTTCCGCCTGGAAGATACCGGAATGGGCCAGCAGATGCAGGAGTATGCCGTGAGCCAGGTGCTGCACTGGTTCCGCCGCTTCGACGATTATCAGGCCTTTAAACAGCAATCCCACTGGGAGCCGCTCCCGGATTATCGACATGAAGATTTTACCGTTGGGATCCTCGGCGCGGGTGTGCTCGGCTCAAAAGTGGCAGAAGCACTCGCCCCGTGGGGCTTCCCGCTGCGCTGCTGGAGCCGCAGCCGTAAGGACTATCCGGGCGTTGAGAGTTTTGCCGGAACGGATGAGCTTCCTGCGTTCCTGAAAGGGACTCGCGTGCTTATCAACCTGCTGCCGAATACCGCCGAAACGGTGGGCATTATCAATAGTACTCTCCTGAACCAGTTAGCCGAGCAGAGCTATTTAATGAACCTGGCGCGCGGGGTCCATGTCGTGGAAGGCGATCTGCTTAAGGCGCTGGACAGCGGCAAGCTAAAAGGCGCTATGCTGGACGTTTACAGCCGTGAGCCGCTGCCCGCGGAAAGCCCGCTGTGGTCGCACCCTCGCGTGGCGATGACCCCGCACGTGGCTGCTGTGACGCGTCCGGCAGAAGCGGTGGCATATATATCCCATACCATCAGCGAAATGGAAAAGGGTAACGCGGTCACCGGACAGGTCGACAGACAGCGCGGCTACTGAGAGAAACCCGGCGTTCGCCGGGTTTTTGCTAATATTCGCCGCTGATAACTGCTATCCTTTGGAAAAACCGCAGAGGAGAGAGAGATGTATCCCGTTGACCTGCATATGCACACCGTCGCCAGCACCCACGCGTATAGCAACCTCCATGATTATATCGCCCAGGCGAAGCTTAAAGGTATTAAGCTGTTCGCGATCACCGATCATGGCCCGGACATGGCGGATGCGCCGCACTACTGGCATTTTGTGAATATGCGGATCTGGCCACGTCTGGTGGACGGCATTGGGATACTGCGCGGCATTGAGGCGAACATCAAAAATGTCGACGGTGAGATCGACTGCACCGGCCCGATGCTGACGTCTCTTGACCTGATTCTCGCCGGTTTCCACGAACCGGTTTTCCCGCCTCAGGATAAAGACACCAACACCGCGGCGATGATTGCCACCATTGCCAGCGGCAACGTGCATATTATTAGTCACCCGGGTAACCCGAAGTACCCGATTGATATTCAGGCTGTCGCGCAGGCGGCGGCGAAGCACCGCGTGGCGCTGGAGATCAATAACTCCTCCTTTGTTCACTCGCGTAAGGGCAGTGAAGCCAACTGTCGCGAAGTGGCGGCCGCCGTGCGTGATGCGGGTGGCATGGTGGCGCTGGGCTCAGACTCTCATACCGCGTTTACGCTGGGTGATTTCAGCGAGTGCCTGAAAGTGCTGAATGATGTTAACTTCCCGGAAGCGCAAATCCTGAACGTGACCCCACGCCGCATGCTCGATTTCCTCGAGTCGCGCGGAATGGAGCCGATTGCCGAATTTGCCGATCTTTAATTGTGTAATGGAATTATAAAAATGAACGAGTTTTCCATCCTTTGTCGCGTGCTGGGTACGCTCTACTATCGCCAGCCGCAAGACCCGCTGTTGGTTCCACTTTTTACGTTAATCCGTGAAGGTAAACTGGCGCAGAACTGGCCGCTGGAACAGGATGATTTACTGGAACGTCTGCAAAAAAGCTGCGACATGCAGCAGATTGCGACGGACTACAATGCGCTGTTTGTCGGCGATGAATGCCGCGTTTCGCCATACCGTTCAGCCTGGCAGGACGGGGCAACGGAAGCAGAAGTCCGTGCTTTCCTCTCTTCGCGCGGTATGCCGCTGAGCGATACGCCAGCCGATCATATCGGTACGCTGCTGCTGGCGGCGTCCTGGATCGAAGACAACGCCGGTGATGATGAGAACGAAGCTATCGAAACCCTGTTCGAAACGTACCTGCTGCCGTGGGTCGGAACATTCCTGGGTAAAGTTGAAGCGCATGCCACCTCGCCATTCTGGAGAACGCTGGCCCCGCTGACCCGCGACGCTATCGCGGCAATGTGGGATGAGCTGGAAGAAGAGAACGGAGAGTGATTTAGATCACATAAATTCTGCAACTCAACATTCCAACTTGCACGTAATGTGCGGCTGATCTCATTTCTATGGTGCGCTTCTGCTAAGATGCGCGCCATGAACATATTACTTTGTATCGCAATTACGACAGGTATTCTCTCCGGACTCTGGGGATGGGTGGCCGTGTCTCTCGGATTGCTCAGCTGGGCCGGGTTCCTCGGCTGCACCGCCTATTTCGCCTGCCCGCAGGGGGGAGTCAAAGGGCTCTTTATCTCAGGCTGCACGTTGATGAGCGGTGTTATCTGGGCGCTGGTGATCATGAAAGGCAGCGCGCTGGCGCCACATCTGGAAATACTGGGATACGTGATGACGGGTGTCGTCGCCTTTTTAATGTGCATCCAGGCTAAGCATCTGCTGCTTTCATTTGTTCCCGGAACCTTTATGGGGGCGTGCGCGACCTTTGCAGGGCTGGGTGACTGGAAGCTGGTGGTCCCCTCACTGGCGCTGGGGTTGCTGTTTGGCTATGCCATGAAAAACAGCGGTCTTTGGCTGGCGTCCCGGCGGGAAAAAGCGCAAAACATTACTGCGGTGAGTGAATAAAAAAAGGCGAGATAGTTATCTCGCCTTTTTTATGCGCTTCCTGTCAGGATTCCGGAGGTACTGACATATCGCGGTATTTCACCAGTATCGGGTTCTGCACGTCTGCTTTGTTTTGCAGATCCCACAGCCCGCGGTCGATACCATCATTGATTAAGAAAATAACGCCTGTTTCAATGGCTGACATCAGACACATCATGACCGGCTCGTTAGATGTGTAGCCAATTTCACCCTCCAGCAAGCGCTGGTAATCGATAAAGCGGAAGACCCCTGCCTGGACTTCATAAGACAGAATGGTTTTACTGGTGTTCACCGAAGAGAGCACTTCGCCTGTACTGACGTTGACCACACGCAGGTTAACGGCGATTTGGTCGAGCTGGTACTGGGTATCTGCACCGATACCGAAGTAACGTGCTCCTGCACCACCCGATTTAACGTTACTTTCGTAGCCAATAATTGATCCTTCAATCATCACGTTTGCTGCCGCCAGGGATTGCAGCGGCGTTCGGTTATTGTCCGCGACGGTGCCATTCTCCTGTGCGGCACGAATGATTTTGCGTTCATTCAACAGGTTCTGAAGCCCCTGACGTTCCAGCGGAATAAACCAGTGCGAATCCTTGAGCGCGGTAACCAACATGGCGGTGGCGCTTTGCGGCACTGCCGTGGAGAAGTTACTTGCCGGGTAAGGCTTGAATTGCCCGGTTTCATCCTGAATGTTATATACGGAGACAAATATTTTCCCGGTAGGGGAAGGTAAATGTGTTAAATCACGATAACTCTGGGCCCGAGGCATTAATGTTGGTTTTGCAGCTTCTTTAGGTGGAGCAGTTAAACAACCGCTCAATAAGCACACTGCAACAAATATCAGGAAGCGCTGCATGATCGTTGTCCTTATTTAGCTATTGTTTAAAAGTCAGTTGAATTAGTTTGTAGGCCGGAAACCTGAATCGTTGAGGTTTTTCCGGTTTTTCGATCGGTCACGTTCAACTGGAGTTGTCCGTCCCTGTTAGCGATGTCGACAATAAAGTCGTTAGTCACCATTCGGCCGGGTTTCCCGGTATTAATGTTGGTCAGTAACCCACCTAAAATCTGCGACTGGATAGCCTGAGTGAAATTGTCCAGTGCGGACGGGGTATCAACGTTAAAATCCTTAAAGCTTGGATCTTTATAGGAGTTTTGCGCCTGAGCTTCATTTAACATGAACGCGCCGTTGTTAGGGTTACCGCCAAAGTTAGGGTTACGGAACTGAAACGTCATGTTTCCAGCCCAGCTTATGGGTGTTATCAGCATTATCGAAACAACTGCATATGCAATACGCATGACAGCCTCCGCATATCGGTTCGCTAGAACTCGTCTTTTGCTAAATCGCTGGTGCTTAATAGGGCTTTATCTATTTGCAGGCGATTAATAGCGTCTTCTGATTGTGCCAGTGCTATGGCTACGTTTTTATCGAAGTCCATTTTTGTGGGGAATAAAAAGGTTTGGAAAATAACGTCCTGATTAGCCGTTATTGTTATCCAACTTCCCCATCGTGCACTGGGCCGCTCGTTGATTGTTATATTACCCTTGTAAGTACTGTCCCATTTATCACTGAAGGCGCGGTAAAAACTGTGCCCGATAGAGGAGACAGTGTGGTCAGTCAACAATCCGGGAACTTCGACCTCGACGGCCTTCAGATTCCCTGCAGCGAGCAGGAAACTCGCTGCGGCGATCCAACTCAACGTGCGCTTCATGTGTTTAACGCCTGAGGTTATCGTTTGCCCACGAAACAGCCTGAGTTCGGTTTTTCACAGCTATCTTCTTGAAAAGATTATAAAGGTGCGTCTTTACCGTATTTTCGCTGATAAATAACGAACGGGCGATTTCAATATTTGAAGCACCAATGCGTAACTTGTTCAGGATCTCTTTCTCACGGTGCGTGAGCAGTGCTGACTCTGAGCTGTTATAGCGATAATTTCCGGAGTGCGTGATGAGATAGCTGGCAAGTTTTTGCGAAAAATAACATTCTCCGCGCAATATACCTTGCAGCCCCTCTACCACCCGGTCCTCTTCTTCAGTGACGTAGAACACGCCATTGATATGCGGCCAGCTTTCAATATCTCTGAAAGGGTACTCATCAGGTGTATTCAATAATAGCACGCGGATATTATTGTTTTTCCTGCTTAAAATATCTTGCCAGTAATGGATAAGCTTTTTATCAGCTTCCATCATATCGAGCAGAATGATGCTGCCAGGCGCAATATCATCAAAAGAACGTTGAATATTATGCAATTTCCCGTTCAATGATAAAGATTGCTTTAAATGTTGTAATAACGCTGTCGCTTGCAAAGAAGGTTTTGTGATCAACAGTAATGTATGACCATGTAAACTATGGACTTCATTATACATGATGAAACCCCACTTTTTTAGGCACCTGGCAGCTGTCCTCCTTTTAAAAGAGGACACCAGAAGTACTGACAGATGTTGCACTGCTGTGTGTAGAATCAGACCATAACCTCCACAGGGAGGTAAATATAAAACCAATTTCGTACATCTAATTTCAATCTAGCTTTTACGAAGTTTAAAGCAAGTGTTAAACATGTAACATAATGTAAAAATAAATATTAATTTGTGAAAACCAGTGGTGGTGAATGGCGAGAATTGATGAGAAAGTTGTACATGTAAATAGAGATGCACACATTTTAAAAATCATACAAATATTTTTAAGATAATAATATTTATGATTTTTTGTTATTTATGTGAAATGAGAATGAAGTATGAGTTGTGCATTTTTTCTAAGTCCACGAATGAGCTACTGTCTGACTTAAGAAAACAGGTTGTGTGTCACGGACTGTGTAAAGATGTTCTCCTGCCGTTACGTTTAAACGCCCAGAAAGAAGCGCGGCCAGCCTTCGTCTCGTTGTACAACCCTCCCGCAAGACACATTTAATAAAAAATATAAGCTGGCCTAATTAAAGTGATTTTTGATGTAAATTACGACTTTGTGGTGAGCCGATAAATAAAAATAAGCCGCGTGGGTGAGATATTTAAAATGTTTCAGCGGACATACTCTTCACCGTAACGACGCGTTAACACATTACGAGTCGTTTTAACAAGTAACAGTATTATAGGGCTAGAGTGTGATTAAATAGCCAGGTCCAGGGTGACAACATGAAAAACACATCGTTATTTATGATGTTTACATTACTGAGTGCGCCTGGATTTGTAACTGCAGCTAATTCAGATATGGCAAATCCTGAATATAACTTTGCGGTTAACGAATTAAGTCTTTCATCACTTAATCAGGCAGCCATTATTGGTCAACAGGGTGTATTTAATGACGCTCAGGTACGCCAGGACGGTTCAAAATTAATGTCCATTGTTTCCCAGGACGGGGCAGGAAACAGAGCCAGGGTTGATCAATCAGGGAGTTACAATATAGCCTGGATCGATCAGAGCGGTAACGGGAATGATGCAGGCATTACGCAAGATGGATATGGTAATAGTGCGAAAATTATCCAGAAAGGGTCGGGTAATAGAGCAAATATTACGCAGTACGGTACGCAGAAAACCGCAGTTGTAGTGCAGAAACAGTCGCAGATGGCTATTCGCGTTATTCAACGCTAGCTTCTCGCGACGAATTTAATCAATCCGATGGGGGTTTACCATGAAATTTATCAAAGTGGCAGCACTTGCAGCAATCGTAGTTTCTGGTAGTGCAATGGCTGGTCTGATTAATCAGGGCGGATGGGGTGATGACCATGGCCATGGCGGATACGGTGGCCCAAATTCAACCCTGAATATTTACCAAAACGGTGGCGGTAACTCTGCTGTAGCATTGCAGACAGACGCCAGAAATTCCGTCCTGAGTATTAGCCAGACGGGTGGCGGTAACGGTGCCGACGTTGGCCAGGGGTCTGATGACAGTAATATCAGTCTGACCCAGAACGGTTTTGGTAACAGTGCAACCCTTGATCAGTGGAACAGTAAAGATTCCAAAATGAATGTTAGCCAGTACGGCGGTCTTAACGGTGCGCTGGTAGACCAGACTGCGTCTAACTCGACTGTAAACGTGACCCAGATCGGTTTTGGTAACCACGCGACAGCTCATCAGTACTGATACCTGATATCTGTGCTACAAAAAAACAGGGCATCAGCCCTGTTTTTTTTCGGGAGTTCATCATGAATACCTTAATTCTCCTTGCCGCCCTTTCCAGCCAGATAACCTTCAAAACCTCACAGCAGGAAAATATGACCACCATTATTCCCCAGGTCACTCTGGCGCAATCGTGTGATTGTCAGGTTCAGATTGTTTCTGTGCGAGAAGGGCAGGGGGGACAAAGTTCTTCCCGACAGCAAAACGCACTTTTTATACCCGCTAATCAGACGATTGATTTAACGCGCCTGAGTTTAAATATAAGCGCGGGAGACACGGTAAAAATCGTTGTCACCGTGTCAGACGGTAAATCGCTGCATTTATCACAACAGTGGTCGCCAGCGGAGCGTTCGCTTTAAATATTCATGAAATCAATATGTTGCGAAGGTGGCGGGTATGTGCCGTTGAGCTATGCTGATATCAGGGACCAGGTCGTTATGTTCCGTAACGTGAAACTTCGTTTGCCATAATAAATGAAGCGCGTTTACCCCTCATGGACGATTTTCATTGAGGAGTACCTATAATGAACAACTATTTTGCTCGACTCGTGGCAGGTCTGGGTCTGGTCGTTTCTGCTTTGAGTATTCCGGCTTATTCGGCCACCCTTGTTGAAGGTGGTGTCATTCATTTTCGCGGTGCTATTGTTGCAGATCCCTGTGAAGTCACTCCCCAGAAGCAACAGTTTGCGTTGTCATGTCCAAATAATAACCGGATGCAAACGCGTATGGTCAGCTATGAAGAGGCGCTCAACGGGAAAGTGAGTGATTCAAGCCTGGCGACGCTCAATATGAAGTACCTGAATCCTGAAAAAACGCTCGCGGTTGTCGAAATCCAGTATCGCTAATGCGGTCTCTCCCGCCCTGCGGTGGAGGAGGATTTTTTCTGATAGTTTTTTCTCCCAGTCTCCTCTGCGATACACTTAAGAAAAAGGCGGGTTGCAGAGGGGCTTTATGAAACCGCAAATTGAAATTATTCATGGCGATATTACGACAATGCACGTCGATGTTATCGTCAATGCGGCCAATCCATCCCTGATGGGGGGAGGCGGTGTGGACGGGGCTATCCACCGCGCTGCCGGACCGCAGCTGCTGGAAGCCTGTAAAACCGTGCGGCAACAGCAGGGCGAATGTCCTCCCGGTCACGCGGTGATTACGCTGGCGGGTAATCTGCCTGCCAGAGCGGTCATTCACGCCGTAGGGCCCGTCTGGCATGGCGGAGACCAGCACGAAGCAAGTATCCTGGAAGAGGCTTACCGCAACTGTCTGCGACTGGCCGCCGACAACGGTTATAAAACGATGGCGTTCCCGGCCATCAGCACCGGCGTCTATGGTTATCCTAAGGCCGCCGCCGCTACGATCGCCGTAGAAACCGTTTATCGCTATCTGTCTTTAAAACCGCTGCCAGAGAAGGTGATTTTTGTCTGTTTTGACGACGACACCACGCATCTTTACCAGCGGCTTCTGACTCAGCGCAGACAAGAGCTGGAAAGTTAAAGCAAACGCGGCGCATCTGGTGCGCCGCGAGGTTTATGAGGCTTTCGCCGGTGGTTTTCCCGAAAAGAGGAAACGCAGGAGCGGGATCCGCAGATGGATTTCGTAAAGTACGATCGCCACCCCCACCACAAACACCAGCCCGGTAAAGAAGCCCAGCGTATTGGAGGCGATGTGCGGTGTGATGTATGCCCCGAAGAAGAGCGTCAACGGGTGATGCACCAGATAGATAAACAGCGAAGCATTCACGAAGTAAGTCACGCGGCTGGACTTGAAGTTCAGCAGGCGGTGGCCCAGCGCGAATACCACGTTCACCATCCACAGGCCCAGCAGCATAGTGATCACGCTTTCCGTTTCATACATCCAGGCGTCGCCGCTGCCGTAGCGCTGATTCAGCAGATAGGCCGCGAACGCGAGGGTGGCTCCCAGCGCGCACCACGGTGACGGGGTGACAAACAGCGATTTAAGCTTTGGATGAATAAAAGCCAGCGCGCCGATTAAAAAGAACGGAATGTAGAACAGTGACTGCATCACCACAAAATTAAATAGCCCGTCGCTTAAAATCGGCGGGTAGATGATAAGCAGGGTCCGTCGCACGGCAGCGTAGGCAATCCCCAGCAGCAAGAAAATTACTGACAATTTGCCCATCGTAACGTTGGCGAAAAAGGTGTCGGCTTTCGTATTTAGATGGTGACGCAGGCGGCTGAAAATCAATAGGCTCACCGATGTGAGCACCACCAGGACCAGCAGGAACCACAGGTGAGACACCAGCTCCCAGACCAGCGTATTGTACTTTTCATACGGCGTAAGATTCGGCCAGTTCTCCGCCTTGCCTTTGACGTACTGCAACATAATGAACTGAGGCAGCGTCAGCAGCGGAATGGCCGTCAACATCGGTATGCCCACGCGCTCTACGCGCACCTTCCACCAGCGCTTGAGCGGGTAGCGCAGAAACAGCATGTAGGAAAAATAGCCGGATATGACAAAAAACACCTGCATACGGAAGGCGTGAATAAAGTCATTAAACAGCGTCAGCCACCAGGAGGGCATCTGGCTATTCACATGCCAGGTATGGCTGGAGTAAATCAGTGAAATGTGAAAGGGGATCCCCAATAGCATCAGCCATGCCCGGATCGAGTCGAGGAAATATTCACGTTCTGTTGGTGTTGTGCTCATATAACGTTGTGCATTCTCAGACTTTTCGTCTTATCCCTAAGACTCATAATGGTTACATTCGAAGCCAACCCTACACCAAGACCGACACCCTGTCTCCAGGATAAGCACGCAAAGTGAAAAGCGGGTTCTTTCATTTGCTTATTCCATGAGCCAGCAGCTGAACAAAGCAGTGATAATGTTGTCGGATTGCCTGAGTTTCCATTAAAATGGATCGGATCGATATAAGCACACAAAGGGGGAAGTGCTTACTTATTATGAAACATAAACCACAGATGATGAAAATGCGTTGGTTGGGTGCTGCAGTGGTGTTATCACTGTATACCTCATCGGCACTGGCCTTTAACATCGACGATGTCGCAAAACAGGCAAAATCGATGGCAGGCAAGAGCTACGAAGCGCCGAAAAGTAACTTGCCCTCCGTTTTCCGCGACATGAAGTATGCGGACTATCAGCAGATCCAGTTCAATCACGACAAAGCGTACTGGAGCAATATAAAGACCCCGTTCAAGCTTGAGTTTTATCATCAGGGTATGTACTTCGACACGCCTGTTGCCATCAATGAAGTGACGGCGACAGCAGTACGTAAGATCAAGTACAGCCCGGATTACTTCAATTTTGGCAATGTGCAACACGACAAAGATACGGTGAAAGACCTGGGCTTCGCAGGCTTTAAGGTGCTTTACCCGATCAACAGCAAAGATAAAAACGACGAAATCGTCAGCATGCTGGGTGCCAGCTATTTCCGCGTCATTGGCGCGGGGCAGGTGTACGGGCTTTCTGCGCGTGGGTTGGCTATTGATACCGCGCTGCCATCAGGTGAAGAGTTCCCGCGTTTTCGTGAGTTCTGGATTGAACGTCCAAAACCAACGGACAAACGTCTGACCATTTATGCACTGCTGGATTCCCCGCGTGCAACCGGTGCCTATCGCTTTGTGATTATGCCGGGCCGTGACACGGTAGTTGACGTGCAGTCCAAAGTTTACCTGCGTGATAAAGTGGGCAAACTGGGTGTTGCACCACTGACCAGTATGTTCCTGTTTGGGCCGAACCAGCCGTCTCCGGCAACCAACTTCCGCCCGGAACTGCATGACTCCAACGGTCTGTCTATTCATGCCGGTAACGGTGAGTGGATCTGGCGTCCGCTGAATAACCCGAAACATCTGGCGGTTAGCAGCTACGCGATGGAAAACCCGCAAGGTTTCGGCCTGCTGCAGCGTGGTCGTCAGTTTTCCCGCTTTGAAGATTTGGACGATCGCTATGACCAGCGTCCAAGCGCCTGGGTCACGCCAAACGGTGACTGGGGTAAAGGTAAGGTCGAGCTGGTAGAAATTCCAACCAACGACGAAACCAACGATAACATCGTCGCTTACTGGACACCGGATCAGCTCCCGGAAGCCGGTAAAGAGATGAACTTCAAGTACACCATTACCTTCAGCCGCGACGAAGATAAGCTGCATGCGCCGGATAACGCGTATGTAATGCAGACTCGCCGCTCAACGGGGGATGTGAAGCAGTCTAATCTTATCCGTCAGCCTGACGGTACCGTGGCGTTCGTCGTGGACTTCACAGGTCAGGATATGAAGAAACTGTCACCGGATACCGCCGTTGCCGCTCAGGCAAGCATCGGGGATAACGGTGAAATCGTTGAGAATACCGTGCGTTACAACCCGGTAACCAAAGGCTGGCGTCTGACCCTGCGCGTGAAAGTGAAAGATCCGAAACAGACCACTGAAATGCGCGCTGCGCTGGTCAGTGACGATCAGCCGCTGAGTGAAACCTGGAGCTATCAGCTACCTGCCAATGAATAATACATCTGAATATATTGATGCCATGCCGCTGACGGATATCGAAAAAGCGGCACTGCCTAAGAGCGACATCCGCGCGGTTCACACCGCGCTGGATGGTGAACATCGTCAGTTTTCCCGTGATGATGATACGCCGCTCGGGTCAGTCAAGGCGCGTCTGGAGCAGGCCTGGCCGGACTCGCTGGCGGAAGGGCAGTTGATTAAAGACGATGAAGGACGCGATCAGCTTCAGGCGATGCCGAAGGCCACGCGCTCCTCGATGTTCCCCGATCCATGGCGAACCAACCCGGTGGGTCGCTTCTGGGATCGCCTGCGCGGGCGTGATGTGACGCCGCGCTATCTGTCACGCCTGACGAAAGAAGAGCAGGCGTCCGAACAGAAATGGCGTACCGTGGGGACCATCCGTCGCTACATTCTACTCCTACTGACGCTGGCGCAGACGGTCGTCGCGACCTGGTACATGAAAACCATTCTGCCTTACCAGGGCTGGGCGTTTATCAACCCGACGGACATGATGGGCCAGGATCTCTGGGTCTCCTTCATGCAGCTGCTGCCGTATATCCTGCAGAGCGGTATTCTCCTGCTGTTCGCGGTTCTCTTCTGCTGGGTCTCGGCCGGTTTCTGGACCGCGCTGATGGGCTTCCTGCAGCTGCTGATGGGGCGTGACAAATACAGCATTTCAGCGTCAACGGTCGGGGATGAACCCCTCAATCCTGAGCACCGTACCGCGCTGATTATGCCTATCTGTAACGAAGACGTTGACCGCGTATTTGCGGGCCTGCGTGCGACCTGGGAGTCCGTGAAGGCGACCGGCAACGCGGCGCATTTCGACGTTTACATCCTGAGCGACAGCTACAACCCGGATATCTGCGTGGCAGAACAAAAAGCGTGGATGGAGCTGATTGCCGAAGTGCAGGGCGAAGGCCAGATCTTCTACCGCCGCCGCCGCCGCCGTGTGAAGCGTAAAAGCGGTAACATTGATGACTTCTGCCGTCGCTGGGGTAACCAGTACAGCTATATGGTGGTACTGGATGCTGACTCCGTCATGAGCGGAGACTGCCTGAGCGGTCTGGTGCGCCTGATGGAAGCCAACCCTAACGCGGGTATCATTCAGTCCTCGCCAAAAGCGTCCGGTATGGACACGCTGTATGCGCGCTGCCAGCAGTTCGCCACCCGTGTTTACGGGCCGCTGTTTACGGCGGGTCTGCACTTCTGGCAGCTGGGTGAATCCCACTACTGGGGTCACAATGCCATCATCCGCGTGAAGCCGTTCATTGAGCACTGTGCGCTGGCGCCGCTGCCGGGTGAGGGTTCGTTTGCGGGCTCTATTCTGTCGCATGACTTCGTAGAAGCGGCGTTGATGCGTCGTGCTGGCTGGGGCGTCTGGATTGCCTACGACCTGCCGGGATCGTACGAAGAGCTGCCGCCGAACCTGCTGGACGAACTCAAGCGTGACCGCCGCTGGTGTCACGGTAACCTGATGAACTTCCGCCTGTTCCTGGTAAAAGGGATGCACCCGGTTCACCGTGCGGTGTTCCTGACGGGCGTGATGTCTTATCTCTCCGCACCGCTGTGGTTTATGTTCCTCGCGCTCTCCACTGCGCTGCAGGTCGTCCATGCCCTCACGGAGCCGCAATACTTCCTGCAACCGCGCCAGCTGTTCCCGGTGTGGCCGCAGTGGCGTCCGGAGCTGGCGATTGCGCTGTTTGCCTCCACCATGGTGCTGCTGTTCCTGCCTAAGCTGCTCAGCATCATTCTGATCTGGTGCAAAGGCTCGAAGGAGTACGGCGGTTTCTTCCGCGTGACCCTTTCTCTGCTGCTGGAAGTGCTGTTCTCCGTCTTGCTGGCGCCGGTACGTATGCTGTTCCACACCGTGTTTGTGGTCAGTGCGTTCCTGGGCTGGGAAGTGGTCTGGAACTCACCGCAGCGTGACGACGACTCCACGCCGTGGAGTGAAGCCTTTATGCGCCACGGGTCTCAGCTGCTGCTGGGTCTGGTGTGGGCGGCCGGGATGGCCTGGCTGGATCTGCGCTTCCTGTTCTGGCTGGCGCCGATTGTCTTCTCGCTGATCCTGTCGCCGTTTGTGTCCGTGATTTCCAGCCGTTCAACGGTGGGGCTCAGAACCAAACGCTGGAAACTGTTCCTGATCCCGGAAGAGTATTCCCCGCCGCAGGTGCTGGTGGATACCGATCGTTACCTGGAACAGAACCGCAGTCGCTCACTGGATGACGGCTTCATGCACGCCGTGTTTAACCCGTCATTCAACGCCCTGGCAACGGCGATGGCCACTGCGCGCCACCGTGCCAGCCAGGTGCTGGAGATTGCTCGCGATCGTCACGTTGAGCAGGCGCTTAACGAGACCCCGGAAAAACTCAACCGCGACCGTCGTCTGGTGCTGTTGAGCGACCCGGTGACAATGGCGCGTCTTCACTACCGCGTGTGGTCCGCTCCGGAGAAATACTCTTCGTGGGTGAACTACTATAAGGACGTGAAGCTGAACCCGCTCGCCCTGAAGGCGAAGTAAATTGTTAAGAAGAGGCGGGTAAGCGAAGCGCCACCCGCCAGATAAAATACCGGCTGTGAGGCCGGTATTTTTTTAGAGGTTAGAGATGAGAATAATCATCGTCGTCATGATGGCATGCCTGCTCAGCGGCTGCGGGAGTATCATCAGCCGCACCATTCCAGGGCAAGGCCATGGGAATCAGTATTACCCGGGCGTGAAATGGGATCTCCGTGATTCCGCATGGCGCTATCTGACCGTGCTCGATCTGCCGTTCTCGCTGATTTTCGACACGCTTTTGCTGCCGATCGATGCCAGCCACGGCCCTTACGAATAGCGTAAATTAACGCTCGTCCCACTCATCGGCTGCGGTTTGACCTTCTTCCGTATCCAGCGGTGGCTCGAGCTGAAACTCACCCTCATCCCACTCGTGCAGGGTGTTCTCTTCCAGCCATTCCTGCCGAAGTTCAATTTCGTCATAGTCGCCATCAAAGACGGCCTGCGCACCTTCACCGCTTAATATCGGCAAACATTCCCCTTCTTCCCCTTCATCGGCAAAGAATTCGGCCTGCCACATAATATCCCCATCCTGCAGAACGTATTTTTGGATATTAAGCTGTTGCACGTCAGCATCTTCTTCTTCAACGCCGGGGTTGTCGGCGAGGAATTCTTCACGAGCGGCATCAATAGCTTCTTCCAGCGTGGCGTACATGGTCATTGGTGTCTCCCTGTTTTCCAGAAGGTTTCAGGGAAAGAATAGCTGAATATAAGATTCTGCAAGTATGAATGCGAAAATAAGCCGTCAGGCGTTCGTCTTATTCCGTCGCGGGCCGCAGCGCGCGGGATAAACTGAACCATGAATAAATGGCATTGAACAACACGACGCCTGCCGTCACAATAAAGACGGCGCGAAAACCGAAGCTGGCGGAAATCCCGGCACCGAGCAGCGGTCCGGTGACGTTACCGATATCCCGGAATGACTGGTTATAGCTGAAGATACGCCCGGCAATCTGGTTCGTGGAGTTGTAGACCAGCAGGGTCTGTACGGCGGGCAGCAACGCGCCGTCGGCGGCACCCAGTAAAAAGCGAAGTAAACCCAGCTGCCACGGAGACTGCACTATCGACATCGGGATAAGCAGCAGGACGGAAATGACCAGCGCGCAGATCAGGATTTTTTCCGGACCCACCCGATCCCCCAGCTTTCCCAGCCTCGGGGCGCTCAGCAGCGCCGCCACGCCGGGTACGGAGGCGATCAGCCCGCTGATGAACGCAATATTGCTGACGCTACCCGCCAGATCGCGAACGTACAGCGTCAGAATAGGGGCAATAGACCCGGTAGCCACCTGGATAATCATTGTCGTCACGAACAGGCTCAGCACCAGTCTGGGATTTTTAAGCGAGGTCAGCACCTCCCTGGCGTGGAGCATCTCTTTTTTGGCGACAGGCGTGAAGTTTTCACGAATACAGAGCAGGGTGACGATAAAGCACAGGAACAACACGCTAGCGGTGATGAAAAAGACCGGGCGCAGGCCGTAGTTATCCGCCAGTAATCCACCGGCCAGTGGCCCCAGCAGAGCACCGCTCACGCCGCCGGTGGAGAGTGTCCCCAGCGCCCAGCCGCTCTTATGGCGGGGGATTTGCGTGGCGATTAAGGCATTCGCATTGGGAATAAATCCCCCCAGCAGGCCCAGCAGCGCGCGCAGGATCAGAAACTGCCAGACGTTCTGCGCCACGCCCATCAGCGCCATGATAATGGCCATCCCCAGCGCCGAACGCAGCAGCATGATTTTACGTCCCTTGCGGTCGGCAAGGCCGCCCCAGAAGGGCGAGGCTATCGCGGAAAAGAGAAACGTGATGCTGAATACCAGGCCAGACCACATATTGAGCGCACTGTGGCCCGTCACGCCCAGCTGTTCGACATAGAGCGGCAGGAAGGGCATGACCAGGCTAAACGCCGCGCCGGTAAGAAAACAGCCAAGCCACGCAACCGTGAGGTTACGCTTCCAGTTTATGGGGGCATCTGAGGGTGACATAACTATCCGCATAATGAGGTGCAGTGCACCTGAAGCATAAAGTAATAAGCCTGCTAATTATGCGCCTGGGTTATGATTGCCGCAATGAGGAGGAGCTTTTAAAGCTAAAACGGCATGCGGCCCTGAGGGCCGCATGAGGATTAATAGCGGGACGGGGTGCCTTTTGGCCGCGTTTTAAAACGGCGGTGCAGCCACATATACTGTTCAGGCGCCAGCATGATGCACTTCTCCACAACGCTGTTCATCCAGCGTGCGGTGGTTTCCGCATCGTCAAGCGGCGGCGCGAGTTCCGGCTCCAGCATCATCAGCTCGTAGCCTGACCCATCCGGCTTACGGCGGGGAACAAAAGGCACGATGGCGGCTTTGGACATACGCGCCAGCATCCAGGTACCGGTCGTTGTGGCGGCCTCTTCAACGGCGAAGAAGGGGACAAATACGCTGGCCTGTGGGCCATAGTCGTGGTCGGGGGCATACCAGACCACTTCACCGGATTTCAGGGCGCGGATCATCCCCTTCAGATCCTTACGGTCGATCATGCTTTTGTTGGAGCGCATGCGGCCGTTGGTCTGGATTAAGTCGATGACCGGGTTATCGTTTGGACGATAAACGCCAATGCCCGGCGCCTGCATGCCGAACATGCGCGCCCCGATTTCCAGCGTCAGGAAATGGACGCCGATCAGCAGCACACCCGTCTGATTGGCCTGAAGCGTATGTACCGGCTCCATACCGGTTCCCGTCACCTCGCTCCAGCGGGCCATGCGTTTGTCCGGCCAGAACCAGGCCATACCGGTTTCCATGAGCCCCATCCCGACAGATTCGAAATTCTTCGCGACCATATCGTGACGCTCTGATTCGCTCATCTGCGGAAAACACAGCTCAAGATTGCGGTACGCGATTCTGGCGCGACGCTTCATGAACAGTTGCGCGAAACGGCCCAGAAATTTACCCAACCGAAAAATAACAGGGTAGGGAAGCTGTACCAGAAGCCATAAAAAGCCGATGCCAAGCCAGGTCAACCAATAGCGGGGATGCAAAAGGGCGGCAGTAAATTTTGGTAACTGGGTCATGTCATTCCTGTGTTCAAACGTCCTGTTTTGCTAGTGTCTCATTTTTTGAGACGTAGCCAAAATATCTGCTTTCGAAGCGTGCACGAATACAGCAATTGTTAAGCCTGATTAATCAGGGTGTGTGAAATGTAGCGTAAATTGTGTGGATGTAAATTGGTTTTGTTTGCTATATGATGCCGACCGATTTTTCATTCTCTCTAACGATTCCAGGACTGTACACCATGCCAGTGTTACACAACCGCGTGTCGAACGAGATGTTAAAAGCGCGCATGTTGGCTGAAACCGAACCGCGCACAACCATCTCTTTCTACAAATACTTCACCATCAACGATCCGCAGGCGACCCGCGACGCGCTTTATCAGGCGTTCACGGCGCTGAACGTCTTCGGCCGCGTCTACCTTGCCCGTGAAGGCATTAACGCGCAAATTAGCGTACCGGAAAGCAAAGTCAGCGCTTTCCGCGACGTGCTTTATCAGTTCGATCCGGCCCTCGACGGCTTGCGCCTGAACATTGCCCTGGACGATGACGGGAAATCCTTCTGGGTGCTGCGCATGAAGGTGCGTGAGCGCATCGTGGCGGACGGTATCGACGATCCTAAGTTTAACGCGGCGGATGTCGGTGAATATCTCAAGGCTGCGGAAGTGAATGCGATGCTGGACGATCCGGATGCCGTGTTCATTGATATGCGTAACCACTATGAGTACGAAGTGGGGCATTTCGAGAACGCGATGGAAATCCCGGCCGACACCTTCCGCGAGCAGCTGCCCAAAGCGGTTGAGATGATGCAGGAACATAAGGATAAAAAGATCGTTATGTACTGCACCGGCGGTATCCGCTGTGAGAAAGCCAGCGCGTGGATGAAGCACAACGGCTTTAATAAGGTCTGGCATATTGAAGGCGGCATTATCGAGTACGCCCGCCGCGCCCGCGAGCAGGGTTTACCGGTACGCTTTATCGGGAAAAACTTTGTCTTTGACGAGCGTATGGGTGAGCGTATCTCGGAAGACGTTATTGCCCAGTGCCACCAGTGCGGCGCGCCGTGCGATACCCATACCAACTGCAAAAACGACGGGTGCCATCTGCTGTTTATTCAGTGTCCGGCCTGTGCCGAGAAGTTTAACGGCTGCTGTAGCGAATTGTGCAGCGAAGAGAGCATCCTGCCGGAAGAAGAGCAGCGTCGCCGTCGCGCAGGACGTGAAAACGGCAACAAGATTTTCAATAAATCACGCGGCCGTCTGAATACCAAACTGGGTATCCCTGATCCCGAATGATAATAACGCCCGGCACGGCGAAAGCCTGCCGGGCGAATCTATTATGATTTCTGCTGGACACCTTCAACGGAAATAATCAGCTCAACGTCCTGAGACGCCGGGCCTAAATCCGTTGTGATATTAAAATCTTTCAGGTGAATTTTGCCCGCCGCTTCAAATCCTGCGCGTTTACCGCCCCACGGGTCGTCACCCTGACCCAGTAATTTTGCATCAAGCGTGACCGGTTTTGTTACGCCATTAAGCGTCAGGTTGCCGGTAATATTCAGCTTATCACCGTCTTTTTTCACTTCCGTGGAGGTGAAAGTAGCCTGTGGGTATTTCCCGACATTGAGGAATTCCCCGCTGCGCAGATGTTTATCGCGTTCAGCATGATTGGTATCCACGCTGTTAGTATTAATGGTCACGTTGACCTTGTCGGCGGCAGGATTTTTCTCGTCAAAGGTGAATGTGCCGTCAAAATCCTTAAAGGTACCGTATAGCCAGCTATATCCCAGGTGCTGAATACGGAAATTGACGAAAGCGTGCTGGCCCTCTTTATCAATTTTATAATCAGCCGCTACGGCAGAACCGGCGGTGAATAACAGAGAACCCAATGCGATACCCAGCAGGTGTTTTTTCATTTTATGCTCCAGAGTCAACTGACGAGCGGCCAAGCATGCGCTTTAGCGTATCGTCTTTATCAATAAAGTGGTGTTTGAGGGCTGCAAGACCGTGCAGCACGGACAGGATCACGACGCTCCACGCAAGCCAGAGGTGAATGACCCCGGCGGTGTCAGCCTGAGCGCCCGCATCGCTGAGCGTTGCCGGGACGTCAAAAAGGCCAAAGACGCTAATTGGCTTACCGTCTGCCGTCGAGATAAGGTAGCCGCTAATCAGAATGGCGAAGAGCAGCGCATAGAGCGCGATATGCGCGGCAACCGCACTGACGCGTGTCATCTTACCGTGGGTCCTCGGCGCGGCGGGCGGCGGGGAAATATGTCGCCAGATCACGCGAAAAATGAGCCCCAGCATCAGGAGAACACCAATGCTTTTATGTAACTCCGGTGCCTGATGATACCAGCCGTCGTAATAGCTGAGCGTGACCATCCAGAGCCCAAGTCCAAACATACCGTAGACGGCAATAGCAAATATCCAGTGCAAACCTATGGATATTATTCCGTAGCGCCGGGAGGTGTTACGCAATTGCATCAGAATGTCCATTTTCAAATTAACCGAAGGGTAAAAATGAACGGGAAGATGGGATATTGCAACTGAAATAATTGTCTATTGATTTTTATTTTATTTATTTCAGCGATTTTGAACGGGATCGATAAAGGTAATTCAATGTCTTCGTGCAAGTAAAATAGAGAGTTTCAATAAAGCTAAGCTAATGTCAATTATTGTCAGTTCGACTTTTCAATAAAATACAATGTAAACAAAATCAATAATAGCCAGCAGCGCCCACAATAAGATATAGAGCATGAAATGCTCGCGAATATTATTCATCAGAAAGCTAACGATTCTGCGCATAACGCCCCGAAATGCAGTGTGAATGAAACGGGCCCCGGGACGTCCGGAGCCCGTGGCGGATTATCCGTTAAAACGCGAGAGTGAGAAGGGCGTCAGATCAAACTGCGGCGTGATACCCTGGGCAAACTGCGCGGCGATTTCACCCAGCACGGAAGCGAACTTAAAGCCATGGCCGCTCAGCCCGGTGATCAGCAGAACGTTGTCATGCCCTGGCAGCGTATCAATGATAAAGTCTTCATCCGGCGTGTTGTCGTAGGTACAGGCCGCGCCATACAGCAAGCCACCGACGCCAGGAAGAATAGTACGCAGGAACGAGAAGGCTTCTGAGCCATCCTGTGGGACGGCGCCGAAAGGCTTACGCTCTTCAGGGGAGGCGATAGCCTGGCCACCGTTGTGTTTACCGATTTTCAGCGCGTCCTTCTCGGAAGGGAAGCCGTAGAACTGATCGCCATTCGGTAATTCGCCGGTGAAGGCCGGGAATTTATTCTGCGCGCTGTAGCGTCCATCCGACTGGAACCAGGAGAAGACCTTGCGTACCGGCAGGATCGGCAGTTCCGGCAGCAGTCGTGTGACCCAGGTTCCTGCACTGACGAGCAGGCGGGACGCTGAATAGTCGCCGTCAATAGTCGTTACCGTGACGCCATTGTCGTCATGGGTAATGGTCTCTACCGGACAGTTAAAAAGCTGCGCACAGCCGGCTTTCGCAGCAAGATCGATCCAGGTTTTGATCGCCGTTTCACAATGCAATACGCCGGAATGGGCTTCAAAGAGGCCGATGTAATCGTCCGGGACGGTAATTTCAGGCCAGCGAGCGGTAATGCCCGTGGCGTCCAGCTTCTCAACATCGAGATTAAAGGCTCTCGCGCTGCGCTCAACGCCGGCGAGAAAATCAGAATGGGCAGGGCCAAGGTTAATGACGCCGGTGCACTCGAAAATACGCTCTTCGGTCTGTTTCGCCAGCTCGTCCCACAGCGTCTGGGCGCGAAGCACCAGCGGAACATAGCGCTCACCTTCTCCATATGCATGGCGCATGAGGCGGGTATCGCCATGATGGCTACCCTCCGCATGGGGAGGAAGATGGGCATCGATCATCAGGACCTTCAGACCCGCCTGTGTTGCGTAATAACCGGCAGCGGAACCCACGGAGCCACTACCAATAATGATTAAGTCGTATCTCATATGCATCTCGTAAACTGATGTTTTGTTAGCAGAGTAATTAACAACGCGGGGTTAGACAAGGGAGAAATAAATAAGGCACCGCGAGGGTGCCTGTAGAGAGAAAAGTGGGCATAAGCTTAGTGCCGTTTATACTCATTTTCCTGATAGTCGCCAGATTCTATTTTTGCAATACCTGCCTCTAAAATAGAAATAAACTGACGGGCGACGTCTGTTGTAAGCCACAGCGTCTGTCCAACTTCCGCTTCTTCACGGTTGAGTTGATTCGGGGTCTGGTAGTGCAAACGCAGCATCAGCGCATCGTAGCTATCTACGGTACTGATATCCCAGCCAACAAGTGGATGGGTCTGGATCACTTCACTATTCTTTTCCATTATAACCCCCTTAATGCGTGTTAGAAGACAACGGCTCTGAGGTTCAATGCATGTTTTTCTGAAAGCATCTTCAGTATACCAAGTAATAAGGGTTCCGACGGGAAAAATAAACAGGTGGCAACACATTTTTCTGCTTTTTAGGATTGTTCGAACAATAAAACACCATCTTGTTCACGATTCTTAAAGAAGATGCCGAATTAATTTGAACTTACAGAATTTTTAGGCAAAAAAAAGCCGGGGCGACCCGGCAAAAAAACACAATGAGGGAGCAGTGTTAATCTGTGATAAACCAGTCTTCTGCGCTTTCCCACGTTTCCTGCAGGATTTCGCTGATGCGGTCTTTATCTTCTTTCGCAGCACCAATGACAGAGAGGTTGTTCGCCGCGGCGTAACGTACCGTTACGGCACCGGTATTGTCGGGAAAAGTGTTGTTAATACGGCGGGATAATTCGCCTGCCAGTGCATCAAGCGCGCCGGCAGGCAGAACGGTTGTTTTGGCTATGGTGACTTCAATACGCATAAATGCCCCCTGTGTAATATACTGTTTATTTATACAGGTATATTATCGGTTTGACAACAAGGGGCACTGATTTTTTAACGTTTTACCGTCCAGTTGACGGTTTCGCCTGCCAGGAATGGGATCAGCGTGTCATCCGTCAGCGCAATGGACTCCTCAACGTGGCTCGCTTTACGCTCCAGTTCGATGAAGGTGTCATTGACCGGCAGGCCGTAGAAACGCGGGCCGTTAAGGGAGCAGAACGCTTCGAAATGTTCCAGCGCGTTCATCTCTTCAAATGCGGTCGCGTAGCTGGCAAGCGCCGTTGGGGCGTTGAAGCAGCCTGCGCAGCCGCAGCTCGCCTCTTTACGATGGCGGGCGTGAGGCGCGGAATCGGTGCCGAGGAACGCGCGGGAGAAGCCGCTGGCAACCAGCTCGCGCAGCGCCTGCTGGTGGATGTTGCGCTTGAGAATCGGCAGGCAGTACAGGTGAGGGCGCACCCCGCCTACCAGCATGTGGTTACGGTTAAACATCAGGTGCTGCGGCGTAATGGTGGCGGCGATAAGATCGTTGCCGTCACGCACATACTCTGCCGCGTCTTTAGTGGTGATGTGCTCAAAGACCACTTTAAGCGCGGGCAGGCGCTGGCGCAGAGGCTCCATTACGGTCTCGATAAAGCGGGCTTCACGGTCGAAGATGTCAATCTCGGCGTGCGTGACTTCACCGTGGACCAGCAGCGGCATGCCCAGTTTCTGCATGCGTTCCAGAACCGGCATGATGGCATCAATGCTGGTGACGCCGTGGCTGGAGTTGGTGGTGGCATTCGCCGGGTAGAGTTTCGCCGCCGTAAATACGCCTTCGTTAAACCCGCGCTCCACTTCGTTCGGGTCCAGCGAGTCGGTCAGATAGCAGGTCATCAACGGGGTAAAATCGTGCCCCGCAGGCACGGCATCCATAATGCGCTGGCGATAGGCGATCGCGGCATCGACGGTGGTGACTGGTGGAACCAGGTTAGGCATGACAATCGCGCGGCCATAAATTTCGCTGGTATAAGGCACGACGGTTTTCAGCATATCGCCATCACGCAGATGGATATGCCAGTCGTCTGGGCGGCGGATTTTAAGAACCTGGGGTTGTGCAGTCATGGAAGCTCCGGCTTGTCAGGAATCAGTCATAAGGATGGCTGTTTTTGCCGGACACAAATCATAAGCGGAAACGTTTTCGTTTGCACACTTTTCCGTAAAAAAAAGGGCGCCGCAGCGCCCTTCAGGTTAATCGGTGAAAGGAATGATAATTTCACCCGGTTTCACCTCTATCCCTTTTGCGTATTTTTTCGCCAGAGCTTCACCCTTGCTTTTGTCTTCACTTAAGACGTACGCGGGTTGCTGGTTAAAATAATTACGCAGCGACTGGTTCAGATAGGGCATCAGGGTTTGCAGAACCGGTGCCATCTTGTCCGGCGACACCTGCGCATCGACGACTTCCATCTCCTGCAGGAAAATGGCCCCTTTTTCTTTGTTGAAAACGGGGAGCGCCTTCAGCTTGAGCTTGATGTTGGCTTTCTGATTACCGAAGAGGGATGACATATCAAGATCCGCATCGCCGGCCAGGGTGACTTTGTTTGGTTCTTCACGTCCGATCTGGCTGGTCAGATTCGTGAGCACGATATGCGCGTCCGCCAGCCCCGGCACGCCAATGTCTTTAGAAAAATTATTATGTTTTTCCAGCGCCTGATTAATTTCCTGTTCACTGACGGTATATTGCGTGAGCTGGTTACAGCCAACCAGCAGACCGCTGACAACTAATGCCGCGGCAAAGACAATTTTCTTCATAGTGTTCCTCAACGAAAAATCGGCGCTTCTGTCCTGTTACGTCAGTATGTCAGTGTGAATTAGCAGAAACCAGCAGAAAAAACTGAGAAGTGGGGCGGGAGCGGCTCCCGCCCGAGGGAAAGGCTACGCGCCAGGTTCGAGCATACCGCTCGCGCTGCGTTTCTGGCTGAACTGCCACCACAGGGCAAGGAGCGTCATAAAGCCCACCACGCCGAGCATCATCCACGGGAGTTCGGGCTGGTTTAACGCTTTGCCGGCATCAAACAGCCAGCCGCCACCGGCGTAACCTAATGCGCCGCCAAGCGCCAGCCCCAGCCGGCTGAAGCCCATATAGCTGCCGCGCGCACGCGCATCCGCAAGGGAGGCGCTCAGCGTTTCGCGGGCAGGCTCGGCGATGATCGACCCTATGTAGAACGTGCAAATCAGGGTAAACAGCTGCTGGAGAGAGTTCACCAGGCCGATCGGCATCATGCTCAGCGTCATCAGGAACAGCCCTGCCATCAGGCGATGCTCCAGACGAAAACGCCGCTCGCTCCAGCGGGCTATCGGATAGAGCAGCGTCAGGGAAAGTGCGGCTTCAATGGCATACATCCATTTAACGGCAGCAGGCGTGCCCGCAATGTCGTTAACCATGATCGGCAGCATCAGCATGACCTGCACAGCCAGCATGTAGTAGCCCGTCAGGGTCAACACATAGGTGACAAAACGTTTGTCGCGCAGGACGCGGCCAAGCCCTTCCCGGACCGGCGCTTTGACCGTCGACAGTTTCCAGGCGGGCAGGAACAGGCCATTAAACAGCGCGCACAGAATAAAGAGCACCGCTCCCGCCGCGCAGACCAGACGGAAGTCATACTGCAGCAGCCAGCTTCCCAGCAGGGCGCCGATAACCGCCCCGGCACTGTCCTGCATCATCAGAATCGAGAAGAAACGACCGCGATGCTGCGGGCGAATAAGCTTCACCACCAGCGCAGTGCGCGGCGGATCGAACAGCGTGCCCCCGATACCGGAGAGGAAGCAGGAGAACCAGAGCAGCCAGGGCTCATGGGCAATCGCCATCGTGGCAAAGCCTGCCGCGCGCAGCAGCATACCGGTCACGATCATCGGCTTGGCGCCAAAGCGGTCGGCGATGGCTCCGCCAAAGACCCCCAGCCCCTGCTGGACAAACTGGCGTAACCCCAGGGCAATGCCAACCATTAATGCCGCCCAGCCCATTTGATCGACAAAGCGAATCGATATCAATGGAAAAACGACAAAAAAGCCGAGCACGACCAGCATGTTATCGACGAGCAGGAAATATTTACCCAGGCTCCTGGCCTGTGATACGCGGGACATTTTCCCTCCAGGGAAAATAAGAAGGTGAGCACGCTAACATTCTGCGGTGTTGCCAGGTTTTTTCCCACCCCCGGGCGTGACAATATTTTTTTATCAAAAGGGTGCTTTGATAGAGAGTTCTCATCGAAAAGTGTGAAAAGAGGGCAAAATGGTATGTCACTGTTTTCACAGACGGCGCAGGCGCAGGTATAGTAAAGCTAATGGGTAAGCAGAAGTGACGGGAAGGAGTGGTATCGATGTTTGGCTATCGCAGTAATGTGCCAAAAGTGCGTCTGACAACGGACAGGCTGGTCGTTCGTCTGGTGCATGAGCGTGATGCCTGGCGTCTGGCGGATTATTACGCCGAGAATCGCCAGTTTTTAAAACCCTGGGAACCCGTTCGGGATGAGAGCCATTGTTACCCTTCAGGCTGGCAGGCGCGCCTCAGCATGATTACGGAATTTCACAAGCAGGGCAGCGCGTTTTATTTCGCGCTGCTGGATCCTGAAGAGAAAGAGATTATCGGGATCGCCAATTTTTCAAACGTGGTGCGCGGATCGTTTCACGCCTGCTACCTTGGCTACTCCATCGGCCAGAAATGGCAGGGGCAGGGGCTGATGTACGAGGCGTTAACGGTGGCGATCCGCTATATGCAGCGCACGCAGCATATCCATCGCATCATGGCGAACTATATGCCGCATAATCAGCGCAGCGGCAATTTGCTGGCGCGTTTAGGGTTTGAGAAAGAGGGTTACGCCAAAGACTATCTGCTGATAGACGGAGAGTGGCGCGACCACGTTCTGACGGCGTTAACCACCCGGGACTGGACCGCAGGTCGTTAAGGAGAAAAGATGAAGTATCAGCTAAACGGTACAGAAGCGCGCGTGATTGGGTGCTTACTCGAAAAACAGGTCACCACGCCGGAGCAGTATCCGCTCTCCGTCAACGCCGTGACCATGGCCTGCAACCAGAAGACCAACCGCGAGCCGGTGATGAACCTCAGCGAGCATGACGTTCAGGACGTGCTGGATGCGCTGGTAAAACGCCACTATCTGCGCACCGTCAGCGGCTTTGGCAACCGCGTGACCAAGTACGAACAGCGCTTTTGTAACTCCGAATTTGGCGACCTGAAGCTGAGCAGTGCGGAAGTGGCGGTCATCGCCACGCTGCTGCTGCGCGGGGCGCAGACGCCGGGGGAGCTGCGCACGCGCGCTTCCCGTATGCATGAGTTCAGCGATATGCAGGAGGTCGAGCAGACGCTTGAAGGGCTGGCTTCTCGTGAAGACGGCCCTTACGTGGTGCGTCTGGCCCGCGAGCCGGGCAAGCGTGAAAGCCGCTATATGCACCTGTTCAGCGGCGACGTGGATGCCGCGACCGTGGCGAGCGACGCGGGATCCTCAGCAAGCAATGACACTCTTGCCGCGCGCGTCGAGGCGCTGGAAGACGAGGTCGCCGGCCTGAAACAGCGTCTGGATGCGTTGCTGGCACACCTGGGAGACTGACGGTGAAAAAATTACGTGTAGGCGTAGTGGGGCTGGGCGGCATCGCGCAAAAAGCCTGGCTGCCTGTTTTAGGTGCAGCGACGGACTGGATCCTGCAAGGGGCATGGTCACCCACCCGCGAAAAGGCAGAACGTATCTGCGAAACCTGGCGCATTCCGTATGCTGCCTCCCTGCAGGATTTGGCCCGCGAGTGCGATGCGGTCTTTGTTCATACTTCAACGGCAACCCACTATCAGGTGGTGAGCGAGTTGCTCAAGGCGGGCGTTCACGTCTGCGTGGATAAACCGCTGGCGGAAAATGTTCAGGATGCCGAACGGCTGATTGAGCTGGCCGCGCGCAAAAACCTGACGCTGATGGTGGGCTTCAACCGCCGTTTCGCGCCGCTTTATCAGCAGCTAAAGGCGCAGTCGAGCACGCTCGCCTCGCTGCGCATGGATAAGCACCGTACCGACAGCATTGGGCCAAACGATCTGCGCTTCACCCTTCTGGATGACTATCTGCACGTTGTGGATACGGCGCTGTGGCTGAGCAACGGTAATGCGCTGCTGAAAAGCGGTACCCTGGTGACAAACGATCAGGGGCAGATGGTTTACGCGGAACACCACTTTGCCGTTGAGCATCTTCAGATTACCACCAGCATGCACCGTCGGGCGGGAAGTCAGCGTGAATCCGTGCAGGCGGTGACCGACGGCGCGCTGTACGACATTACGGACATGCGCGAGTGGCGGGAAGAGAAGGGCAACGGCGTGGTGACGCTCCCGGCGCCCGGCTGGCAGAGTACCCTCGAGCAGCGCGGCTTTGCAGGATGCGCCCGCCACTTTATTACCTGTGTGCAAAATCAGACGGTTCCTGAAACGTCCGGCGAGCAGGCCATTATGGCGCAGCGCATTGTGGAAAGGCTCTGGCGCGAAGCCATGAGTGAATAACTCGCTGTAACATCTGCGGATAGTAATTCGTTGAAATCAGGTTAGACTAAGCGCCGCTTGTTGGCTTTGCCGGGTGGCGCTTTCGCTTACCTGGCCTACAAATCCGTATGGTTCTGGAAATTCACGTTAATGAACTTATTAAAATCGCTGGCAGCCGTCAGCTCGATGACCATGTTTTCCCGCGTGCTGGGTTTTGCGCGTGATGCCATTGTGGCAAGGGTCTTTGGTGCAGGGATGGCAACGGACGCCTTTTTCGTCGCGTTTAAATTGCCGAACCTCCTGCGCCGCATTTTTGCTGAAGGGGCGTTTTCCCAGGCGTTCGTTCCCATCCTGGCGGAATATAAAAGCAAACAGGGTGAAGACGCGACGCGCGTATTTGTTTCGTATGTCTCCGGGCTGCTGACGCTGGCCCTGGCGGTGGTGACCGTCATTGGGATGCTGGCGGCGCCGTGGGTGATTATGGTGACCGCGCCCGGTTTTGCCGATACGGCTGACAAATTTGCGCTGACCTCGCAGCTGCTGCGCATTACTTTTCCCTATATTCTGCTCATCTCGCTGGCCTCGCTGGTGGGGGCGATCCTCAACACCTGGAACCGCTTCTCTGTTCCGGCGTTTGCGCCGACCTTTCTTAACGTCAGCATGATCGGTTTTGCCCTGTTCGCCGCGCCGCACTTCAACCCGCCGGTGCTGGCGCTGGCCTGGGCGGTTACCGTCGGCGGCGTGCTGCAGCTGGCGTATCAGCTGCCGCATCTGAAAAAAATCGGCATGCTGGTGCTGCCGCGCATTAATCTCAAAGATGCCGGGGCGATGCGCGTGATCAAGCAGATGGGACCCGCCATTCTCGGCGTCTCCGTCAGCCAGATCTCGCTTATCATCAACACCATCTTTGCCTCTTTCCTCGTGTCCGGCTCGGTTTCCTGGATGTACTACGCCGACCGTCTGATGGAGTTCCCGTCCGGGGTGCTGGGCGTGGCGCTGGGGACCATCCTGCTGCCGTCGCTGTCGAAAAGTTTTGCCAGCGGCAATCATGATGAATATTGCCGCCTGATGGACTGGGGGTTACGTCTCTGCTTCCTGCTGGCCCTGCCAAGCGCGGTGGCGCTGGGTATTCTGGCCAAACCGCTGACGGTGTCGCTCTTCCAGTACGGGAAATTTACCGCCTTTGATGCCGCCATGACCCAGCGCGCGCTGATTGCCTACTCGGTCGGATTGATGGGGCTGATCGTTGTCAAGGTGCTGGCACCAGGCTTCTACTCGCGTCAGGACATCAAAACGCCGGTGAAAATTGCCATTGTGACGCTGATTATGACGCAGCTGATGAACCTGGCGTTTATTGGTCCGCTGAAGCATGCCGGCCTGTCATTATCAATTGGTCTGGCGGCCTGCCTGAATGCCGGGCTGCTGTACTGGCAGCTGCGCAAGCAGGATATTTTCACGCCGCAGCCGGGCTGGGGGAGTTTCCTGGTGCGTCTGATCGTTGCGGTACTGGTGATGTCTGCCGCGCTGCTCGGCATGATGTACGTGATGCCGGAGTGGTCCCTGGGCACCATGCCCTACCGTCTGATGCGGCTGATGGCCGTGGTAGGCGTCGGGGTGGTGGCTTACTTTGCCACGCTGGCAGTGCTGGGCTTCAAAGTGAAAGAGTTTGCCCGCCGTACGGCATAAACGCCAAAAGGGGAGTTCACCTTATGGTGCTCCCCATTGCAAGATTTGTCGCTGAGGCTTCAAATCGAAATCTTTTTAACTCCCGCAATACGCGCAGTCGCCGTCTGACCATCCGCACCGTACAGTCCGGTTTCTTTATGCGGTTTCAACACTTCAAGCGCCTGCTGATTACGCTCAATCTGACCTTCAAGCAGCCAGCCGTTGTGCTGGTTAAGGTCGCGCAGATGCTGGGTTTTTGCGGTAATGGTTTGCCAGCGCTCAACAATATCGTCATTGGCGCTGCGCTTTGGATCTTGCTCAGCGCGGCGCTGCTGCTCCAGATAATCCAGCGTTGCCAGAAGCGAACTTTTGTCTTCAGTAATACGCTGCAGCGCGCTGCCGTTGATGTGACCGGAAGAGAGATGCTGCTGTTCAGCGTCCATTACCGTTTTCAGGTCGTTCAGGACTACCGTCATTTGATCCAGTATTTCTGACAGTCGACTCATACGGTTAGTTACTCTGCAAGAAACTCTGTGCTTCCTGAATCAGGGCATCAGCGATTTTGCTGGTGTCCATTTTCAGCTCACCGTTACGAATAGCCGTTTTCAGCGCTTCAACACGTTCCATATTGATATCGTTGCTGCCTGGCTGCATCAGTTTTGCCTGCGCGTCGCTCAGGGTTACGCTGGTGCTGTTGGACGTTGACGGCTTTTCCAGACGCGTTTTTTGCGTCGTCGCGTCATTCGTTTCGCGAGGTTGTACAGCGCTTACCGGCTTCAGGGCTGATGTACGATCAATGCTCATAGTGTTGTCCTCATCGAGGGTTCGCGGCGTTTGCGCCTGACATCATCATTAATGGAATATTTATCGGCACGCGCCGCAAAATCTTTAAAAAGATTATAGGTTAATCAGAATATTCCCATCAGAATCGACGATTCCGCTCACCACCTGGCCTGAGGACATTCTGACGCGGGCATTTTGCGCCACCGCGGCATTGTTTAACGCTTTCCCTTCGCTGTTGATGCTAAAGCCATCTCCGTTGGCCACGACCATCACCTGTTGACCCGCTTTTACCCGCCACGACTGACGCAGCATCGAGAGCTGTATCGGCTGGCCGGGGGCGACATCGCGCAGGCTGACGGCGTCCTGTGCCTGGTTCATTTCCAGCATGGTGCGTGGAGGCAACTGATCCAGACGGCCGCGCTTTAACGTCACGCTGTTCGTCTGCAGCACGGTGCCGCGCGCAATGGGCACGGCGGCGACAACATAATTGCCCGTCGCCTGAACTGCAACCTGTAAATAGCGTTTTTCGTTGGCGCAGCGTGCCAGCACGTTCACATTCCCCCACAGCCTGGTGGTCCCCGTCACGCTGAATGACGGTTGGTCACAGGTCGGGTACAGATTCGGTGGGGTGCGCACGGTAACGTTAACCTCATCGCTAAAGCCCGCCAGCTTTTCAGCAAAAAAAGCCGTCAGCTGATCCTGTAAGCCATCAGCCTGTACCAGAGGGCTAAACAGCAAGAAGGTTGCCATCAGGCCACGTTTTAACGTTTGCATCGCAAGTTCCACCGTTTCCAGAGTTGAATGAATTCTACCTGCAGTGGTTTTGCATCAACGCAATAAATAGCGACGCATTTTGCGCTTATTCCGTCGATAGGGGAGACCGGGTGAGATTTAAGCTGTGAACTGAAATTTTGCCATCAGCGGAGGAGACATGCTCGATAAACTCGACGCCGCGTTACGTTTTCAGCAGGAAGCGCTCAATTTACGCGCCCAGCGGCAGGAGATTTTAGCCGCCAACATCGCTAACGCCGATACCCCAGGGTTTCAGGCGCGCGATATTGATTTTTCCAGTGAACTCAAAAAGGTGATGGAGCGTGGACGTGCCGAAGGAACGGGTGTTGCACTTGCCATGACATCCTCTCGCCATATTCCTGCTCAGGCGATGACCGCGCCAGCGACCGATTTACTTTACCGCATCCCCGATCAGCCCTCACTCGACGGTAACACCGTGGATATGGACCGGGAGCGTACGCAGTTTGCCGATAACAGCCTGAAATATCAGACGGGCCTGACCGTACTCGGCGGACAAATCAAAGGCATGATGAACGTCCTGCAGGGGGGGAACTGATAGATGGCCTTGCTGAATATTTTTGATATTGCCGGTTCGGCATTAACCGCACAGTCCCAGCGCCTGAACGTGGCTGCCAGTAACCTGGCGAACGCCGACAGCGTGACCGGACCTGACGGGCAGCCTTACCGTGCCAAACAGGTTGTCTTTCAGGTCGATGCTGCGCCAGGCGCGGCGACGGGCGGCGTGAAGGTGTCTGATGTGGTAGAGAGCCAGGCGCCGGACAGGCTGGTGTATGAGCCAGGTAACCCGCTCGCGGATGCCAGCGGATACGTGAAGATGCCAAACGTGGATGTGGTGGGTGAGATGGTGAACTCCATGTCGGCTTCCCGCAGCTACCAGGCCAACGTCGAAGTGCTTAATACCGTGAAGAGCATGATGCTCAAAACGCTCACTCTCGGCCAGTAAAGGAGACATGCATGTCCATCGCCGTAAATGTGAATGATCCTACGAACTCGGGTGTTAATAACACGAACAGTTCGACAGGTTCTAACTCCCTGACGGGGAGTAACGCCGCCGACCTTCAGGGCAGCTTTCTGACGCTGCTGGTGGCGCAGCTTAAGAACCAGGACCCGACTAACCCAATGCAGAACAACGAACTGACTACGCAGCTTGCGCAGATCAGCACCGTGAGCGGCATTGAGAAACTGAACACCACCCTCGGTTCCGTCTCCGGGCAGATTAACAGCGCCCAGTCTCTGCAGGCGGCAAGCCTGATTGGTCACGGGGTGATGATCCCGGGTACCACGATCCTGGCGGGCAGCAGCACCACCGATGGCAACACCACCACGACCACCACGCCGTTTGGCGTTGAACTGCAGCAGCCGGCTGACAAAGTGACCGCGACGATCACCGACTCAACCGGCGCGGTGGTTCGCACCATCGAAATTGGTGAACTGAAGGCGGGCGTTCACACCTTTACGTGGGATGGCAGCCTGACCGACGGTACTAAAGCGCCGAACGGTTCCTACAAAGTGGCAATCAGCGCCAGCAACGGGACGACCCAGCTGGTGGCACAGCCGCTGCAGTTCGCGCTGGTCCAGGGCGTAATTAAAGGTAGCGACGGCAACAAACTGGATTTGGGTACCTCTGGTACCACCACACTCGACGAAGTTCGGCAGATTATCTAAGCCTTAACACTTATCAGGAGTAAGTCATGGCCTTTTCTCAAGCGGTCAGCGGCCTGAATGCTGCGGCCACAAACCTGGACGTCATTGGCAACAACATCGCCAACTCCGCGACCTATGGTTTTAAATCCGGTTCTGCTTCCTTTGCAGACATGTTTGCCGGTTCCAAAGTCGGCCTCGGCGTGAAAGTTGCGGGCATCACTCAGGACTTTACCGACGGCACCACTACCAATACCGGTCGCGGTCTGGACGTTGCCATTAGCCAGAACGGTTTCTTCCGTATGGTCGATGCAAACGGCTCGGTGTTCTACAGCCGTAACGGCCAGTTCAAGCTGGACGAAAACCGTAACCTGGTGAACATGCAGGGGATGCAGTTAACCGGTTATCCGGTTGCCGGAACGCCATCAACGGTTCAGACCGGGGCGAACCCACAGGCCATTAATATCCCGACCACGTTGATGGCCGCGAAGTCCACCACCACGGCTTCCCAGCAGATTAACCTGAATTCCACCGATACCGCACCGACCACCGCCTTTGATCCGACTAACCCGGACACGTACAACAAAAAAGGTACGGTGACCGTCTTTGATAGCCAGGGTAATGCGCACAACATGAACCTGTTTTACGTCAAAGATGCAACCCCGGCTAACTCCTGGAAAGTGTATGCCCAGGACGGTAGCGTCGCAGGCAGCACGGCGGCACTGGCCACCACGCTGACCTTCGATAATAACGGTACGCTGACCGGCGGTGGAAATATCAACATCACTACCGCGACCATCCCTGGTGCGACGCCAGCGACCTTCGCCATGAGTTTTGCTAACTCCATGCAGCAGAACACCGGTGCGAACAATATCGTCGCGACCAGCCAGAATGGTTTTAAACCAGGCGACCTGGTGAGCTACCAAATCAATGACGACGGCACTGTGGTCGGTAACTACTCCAACGAACAGACCCAGGTTCTGGGCCAGATCGTGCTGGCAAACTTCGCCAACAACGAAGGTCTGAAATCGGAAGGCGACAACGTCTGGTCTGCCACCCAGTCCTCCGGCGTGGCGCTGTTGGGTACGGCCGGAAGCGGTAACTTCGGCACGCTGACCAACGGCGCGCTGGAAGCCTCTAACGTCGATCTGAGTAAAGAACTGGTGAACATGATCGTCGCGCAGCGTAACTATCAGTCGAACGCGCAGACCATCAAAACCCAGGACCAGATCCTCAACACGCTGGTTAACCTGCGTTAAGCGGCTAACAGGAAAGCGCAATGGATCACGCAATATATACCGCGATGGGCGCGGCAAGCCAGACGCTCAATCAGCAGGCCGTTACCGCCAGCAACCTGGCAAACGCCTCTACGCCGGGCTTTCGCGCACAGCTTAATGCGCTGCGCGCGGTGCCGGTTGAAGGGCTCTCCCTGCCGACCCGTACGCTGGTCACCGCATCGACCCCTGGCGCAGATATGACGCCAGGGCAGATGGATTACACCTCACGCCCGCTGGACGTTGCTCTGCAGCAGGACGGCTGGCTGGCGGTGCAAACGGCGGACGGCAGCGAAGGCTATACCCGTAACGGCAATATCCAGGTGAGCGCGACGGGCCAGCTGACGATTCAGGGGCATCCGGTGATGGGGGAAGCGGGTCCGCTGACCGTGCCGGAAGGCTCTGAGCTGACTATCGCCGCGGACGGCACCATTTCGGCGCTGAACCCGGGCGATCCGGCCAACACCGTTGCACCCGTCGGACGCCTGAAGCTGGTGAAAGCGGAAGGCAAAGACGTGCAGCGTGGCGACGACGGCATGTTCCGTCTGACCCAGGCGGCGCAGGCGACGCGTGGTGCCACATTACAGGCCGACCCGAGCATCCGCGTGATGTCCGGCGTGCTGGAAGGCAGCAACGTTAAGCCGGTAGCCGCCATGAGCGACATGATCGCCAGCGCCCGCCGCTTTGAAATGCAGATGAAGATCATCAGCAGCGTGGATGAAAACGCGGGCAAGGCTAACCAACTTCTGGCTATGAGTTAACAGGACTCCTTATGATCAGTTCCTTATGGATCGCGAAAACAGGCCTGGACGCCCAGCAAACCAATATGGACGTGATTGCCAACAACCTGGCAAACGTGAGCACCAATGGTTTCAAGCGTCAGCGCGCCGTTTTCGAAGATTTGCTTTATCAAACCATCCGCCAGCCGGGCGCGCAGTCTTCTGAACAGACGACGCTGCCGTCAGGCCTGCAGATCGGTACCGGCGTTCGTCCGGTCGCCACCGAGCGTCTGCACAGCCAGGGCAACCTGTCTCAGACCAACAACAGCAAAGACGTAGCCATCAAAGGCCAGGGCTTCTTCCAGGTGCAGCTGCCTGACGGCACCTCTGCCTATACCCGCGACGGCTCGTTCCAGGTCGATCAGAACGGCCAGCTGGTGACGGCGGGCGGTTTCCAGGTTCAGCCTGCGATTACCATTCCGGCGAACGCCCTGAGCATCACCATCGGACGTGACGGCGTGGTCAGCGTGACCCAGCAGGGACAGGCCGCGCCGGTGCAGGTTGGACAGCTCAACCTGACCACCTTCATGAACGATACCGGTCTGGAAAGCATTGGTGAGAACCTCTACACCGAAACGCAATCCTCCGGTACGCCAAATGAGAGCACCCCGGGCCTGAACGGTGCGGGCCTGCTGTACCAGGGCTATGTTGAAACGTCCAACGTGAACGTGGCGGAAGAGCTGGTGAATATGATCCAGGTTCAGCGCGCGTATGAAATTAACAGTAAAGCAGTGTCGACGACCGACCAGATGCTGCAGAAACTGACGCAACTCTAAGGTGTAGCCCGGTGCGGTAAACGCCGCACCGGCTCCCTGTTTTCGAAGATGAAGGCAATGCAAAAAAACGCGGCGTTTCGTTATCCGATACTGACTGTTCTGGCTGTCACCCTCAGCGGGTGTGCTTTGATCCCGTCTAAACCATTAGTCCAGGGTGCGACGACTGCCCAACCCGTTCCTGGTCCCGCGCCAGTGGTAAACGGCTCCATTTTCCAGACCGCGCAGCCGATTAATTACGGCTATCAGCCGCTGTTTGAAGATCGCCGCCCGCGTAACGTCGGCGATACATTGACCATTGTGCTGCAGGAAAACGTCAGCGCGAGCAAGAGCTCGTCGGCGAATGCCAGCCGCGATGGCAAAACGAATTTTGGCTTCGATACCGTACCGCGCTATCTGCAGGGCCTGTTCGGCAATGCGCGTGCTGATGTCGATGCCTCTGGCGGCAACACCTTCAATGGTAAAGGCGGCGCGAACGCCAGCAACACCTTCAGCGGCACGCTGACGGTCACGGTTGACCAGGTGCTGGTTAACGGCAACTTACACGTTGTGGGTGAAAAACAGATCGCCATCAACCAGGGCACTGAATTCATTCGCTTCTCGGGCGTGGTTAACCCTCGCACCATCAGCGGCACCAACACCGTTCCGTCCACCCAGGTGGCGGATGCGCGCATTGAGTACGTCGGTAACGGCTATATCAATGAAGCGCAAAATATGGGTTGGCTGCAGCGCTTCTTCCTTAATTTATCGCCGATGTAAGCGAGGTGACCCATGTTTAAATCGATCTTCGCCGTGGCGCTCGCGCTGGTGGCAACGTTTGCCCAGGCTGACCGTATTCGCGATCTCACCAGCGTCCAGGGCGTACGTGAGAACTCGCTGATTGGCTATGGCCTGGTGGTGGGGCTGGATGGTACCGGTGACCAGACGACCCAGACGCCCTTCACGACCCAAAGCCTGAACAACATGCTTTCCCAGCTCGGCATTACCGTGCCGGCGGGAACCAACATGCAGCTGAAAAACGTGGCAGCGGTGATGGTCACCGCGTCCTACCCGGCGTTCGCGCGTCAGGGGCAGACCATTGACGTGGTGGTTTCCTCAATGGGTAACGCCAAAAGCCTGCGCGGCGGTACGCTGCTGATGACCCCGCTGAAGGGCGTTGACAGCCAGGTCTATGCGCTGGCGCAGGGGAACATTCTGGTTGGCGGGGCGGGTGCATCCGCAGGCGGAAGCAGCGTGCAGGTGAACCAGCTTAACGGTGGACGTATCACCAACGGGGCGATCATTGAGCGTGAACTGCCGACCCAGTTTGGCGCGGGCAATACTATTAACCTGCAGCTCAATAATGAAGACTTCACGATGGCACAGCAAATTGCCGATACCATCAATCGCAGCCGCGGCTACGGCAATGCAACGGCGCTGGATGCGCGTACCGTGCAGATCCGTACCTCCCCGGGCAGCAGCAACCAGGTGCGTATGCTGGCAGATATCCAGAATATGGAAGTGAACGTTCCGGTACAGGATGCGAAGGTGATCATCAACTCCCGTACCGGCTCGGTGGTCATGAACCGGGAAGTGTCGCTGGACAGCTGTGCCGTCGCCCAGGGTAACCTCTCCGTGACGGTTAACCGCTCCGCGAACGTCAGCCAGCCGAACACGCCATTTGGCGGCGGTCAGACGGTTGTGACGCCGCAAACGCAGATTGATATGCGTCAGAGCGGCGGGTCGCTGCAGAGCGTTCGCTCCAGCGCCAACCTGAACAGCGTGGTGCGTGCCCTGAATGCCCTGGGGGCAACACCGATGGACCTGATGTCCATCCTGCAATCCATGCAAAGCGCGGGCTGCCTGCGCGCCAAACTGGAAATCATCTAATGCTGACCGATAGCAAACTGTTGACCAGTGCAGCCTGGGATGCCCAGTCGCTCAACGAACTGAAAACCAAAGCAGGAAAAGACCCGGCGGCGAATATCCGCCCGGTCGCCCGCCAGGTGGAGGGGATGTTTGTACAGATGATGCTGAAAAGTATGCGCGAAACCCTGCCGAAAGACGGGATGTTCAGCAGCGATTCAACGCGTCTCTACACCAGCATGTATGACCAGCAGATTGCGCAGCAGATGACCGCCGGTAAAGGCCTCGGTCTGGCTGACATGATTGTGAAACAGACCGCAGCCGCGCAGGGGATCCAGCCTGAGGACGCGCCGCAGCAGGTGCCGATGAAGTTCGATCTGGAAACGGTGACCAGTTATCAGAACCAGGCGCTGACGCAGCTGGTCCGTAAAGCCATACCGAAAGCGACGGACAGTAGCGATGAGCCGCTCTCGGGTGACAGCAAAGACTTCCTGGCGCAGCTTTCGCTGCCTGCGCGCCTTGCCAGCCAGCAGAGCGGCGTGCCGCATCACCTGATTCTGGCACAGGCCGCGCTGGAGTCGGGCTGGGGTCAGCGCCAGATCCGCAAGGAAAACGGCGAGCCGAGCTTCAACATCTTCGGCGTGAAAGCCACTTCCAGCTGGAAGGGGCCGACGACGGAAATTACCACCACCGAGTACGAGAACGGTGCGGCGGTGAAGGTCAAAGCAAAATTCCGCGTCTACAGCTCTTATCTGGAAGCGTTGTCCGATTATGTGGGCCTGCTAAGCCGAAATCCGCGCTATACCGCCGTAACGCAGGCGGCGACGGCGGAGCAGGGGGCGCAGGCTCTGCAAAACGCGGGCTACGCGACCGACCCGAACTATGCGCGCAAGCTCACCAGCATGATTCAGCAGCTGAAATCCATGGGCGAGAAGGTCAGCAAAGCCTATAGCACAGATATTGAAAATCTGTTCTGAAAGTTCTCAAGTCCCGGTGGCGGTTGCCGATAACTTTCATCAGGACTCGTGTCTGAACGTATAAAAGGAACCCCCATGTCCAGTTTGATTAACAGCGCCATGAGTGGCCTCAGTGCCGCGCAGTCGGCACTCAATACCGTCAGTAATAATATTTCAAGCTACAACGTGGCAGGTTACACCCGCCAGACGACCGTGCTGGGTGCCTCTAACAGCACGCTGACCGGCGGTGGCTGGGTGGGTAACGGGGTGTATGTCTCCGGTGTCCAGCGTGAGTATGACGCTTTCATCACCAACCAGCTGCGCGCCGCGCAGACGCAGAGCAGCGGTCTGACGACGCGCTATCAGCAGATGTCAAAAATCGACGATGTGCTCTCCGATACCACCAACTCGCTCTCCACCACGCTGCAGGACTTCTTCAAAAGCCTGCAAACCCTGGTGAGCAACGCGGAAGACCCGGCGGCACGTCAGACGGTGCTGGGTAAAGCGGGTGGTCTGGTCAATCAGTTTAAAACCAACGATCAGTATCTCCGTGACCAGGATGCGCAGGTTAATACCGCCATCTCAAGCAGCGTGTCTCAGATCAACAACTACGCGGCACAGATTGCGAATCTGAACGATCAGATCTCCCGGCTGACCGGCGTTGGCGCGGGCGCGTCACCTAACGATCTTCTTGACCAGCGCGATCAGCTCGTGACTGAACTGAACAAAATCGTGGGTGTGGAAGTCTCCGTACAGGATAGCGGCACGTTTAATATCTCTCTCGGTAACGGTTACAGCCTGGTGCAGGGCAGCAAAGCCAGCCAGCTGGCGGCCGTGAAGTCCAGCGCCGATCCGGCTCGTACCACTATCGCCTATGTCGATGACGTGTCGGGCAATATTGAGATCCCGGAAAAACTTATTACCACCGGTTCTTTAGGTGGTTTACTGACCTTCCGTTCTGAAGATCTTGATAAAGCCCGTAACAGCCTGAACCAGATGGCACTGGCCTTTGCCGATGCGATGAACACGCAGCATGAAGCCGGTTTTGATGCTAACGGTGATGCGGGCGGTAAGCTGTTCGACTTTGGTTCTCCGGCGGTGCTCTCCAACAGCAAGAATGGTGGTTCCGCTGTTGTCACGGCATCTGTGGCGGACAGTAAACAAGTTCAGGCAACAGATTATAAGCTGCAATTTAACGGCACCGACTGGACCGTCACCCGCACGTCAGACAAAACCAGCTTTACGATGACCCCGGATGCCAGCGGCAATCTGTCGTTTGATGGCCTTAACGTCAATGTGAGCGGCACGGCAAATACCAAAGACAGCTTTACCGTGAAGCCTGTTTCCAACGTCATCATGAATATGGATCTGGCGATCAGCGACGAGTCTAAACTGGCGATGGCGTCGGTGCAGAACGGCGGTGAAAGCGACAACCGTAACGGCCAAAAACTGCTCGACCTGCAAAACGCTAAAGTGGTGGGGGGCAACAAAACCTTCAACGACGCGTATGCCTCTCTGGTCAGTACCGTCGGTAGCACCACGGCGTCTCTGAAGGTGAGTAGCCAGACGAAAGCCAATGTGGAAACACAGTTAACCAAGCAGCAGCAGACCATCTCTGGGGTAAACCTCGACGAAGAGTATGGCAATTTGCAGCGTTATCAGCAGTATTACCTGGCCAATGCCCAGGTTTTACAAACTGCCAGTACGCTCTTCGATGCAATTATCAATATTCGTTAAGGTTGAGGTGAACAATGCGCATTAGCACCCAGATGATGTACGAACAGAATATGCGTGGGATCACCGATTCTCAGAGCAGATGGCTGAGCTACGGTGAGCAGATGTCCACCGGCAAGCGCGTCAACCGCCCGTCCGACGATCCTATCGCCGCGTCGCAGGCCATCGTTCTGTCACAATCGCAGTCGCAAAACAGCCAGTTTGCCCTCGCGCGTACCTTTGCGACGCAGAAGGTCTCACTGGAAGATAACGTGTTAAGCCAGGTGAACACTGCGATCTCAAGCGTGCGCGAGAAGCTGGTTTACGCCTCGAACGGCACGTTAAGCGATGACGACCGTCTTTCTCTGGCCACCGATATTCAGGGGATCCGCGATCAGCTGATGAACCTGGCCAACACGACGGATGGTAATGGTCGCTTTATCTTTGCGGGATACAAAACCGAGAGCGCACCGTTTGATGCCGCGACCGGAGATTACAACGGCGGCACTGAGGCCATCACGCAGCAGGTCGATACGGCGCGAAATATGGCGATTAGCCATACCGGTCAGCAGATTTTTAACAGCATTACCAGTAATGCGGAAGAGCTGCCTGGCGGTGGATATGGCGAAACAAACATGTTCAAAATCCTCGATTCGGCCATTGCGTCGCTGAAGACACCGATTGAGAACGATCCTGCTGCCGCAACGGCGCAAAGCCAGGTGATAGCCAATGCGCAAATCGGCATCAAAAATTCCCAGAACAATGTCCTGACGGTCGTAGCGGATGTGGGAACCAAGATGAACGAGCTGGAAAAACTCGATACGTTGGGTGATGACCGCGCCCTGGGTCAGACCAAGCAGATGAGCGACCTGGTTGATGTTGACTGGAACGAAGCGATTTCCTCTTACACCATGCAGCAGGCGGCCTTGCAGGCGTCTTATAAAGCGTTTAGCGATATGCAGGGCATGTCTCTGTTCCAGCTGAACAAATAACATCTTGACCTCTTAGAACATGTCTTGAAACTGGACATGTTTTCTGCCCAATCCATCTGGATTGGGCATTTTTTTATGCAACTTCCGCCGGTACGGAGGCGACACGTGCGCTTTCAATCAGACGGATGACCAGCGCAATGATGCCACAGACTGTCGCCAGGGCGACCACGCCCGTCCAGCCAGCCAGCGAGTAGATATTGCTACCTAACGCGGAACCCAGCGCCATCCCGATAAAGACCACCGTAAAGAGCAGGGCATTGAGACGACCCCGCGCCTGCGGCTCAAGGCCGTATACCAGGTTCTGGTGAGCGACCAGGCTGGACTGCAGACCCAGGTCGAACCCGACGGCAGAGACGGCGATCAGCATCAGCTGTCCATGAACACCCAGAGCGGGCATCAGGAACATCAGGGCGAATGAGACGGTCACAAGAACGGCACCCATCTGCGTGACTTTTCCCGCGCCCAGTTTGTCCGCCAGCCCGCCTGCCAGCGGGGCGGCTAACGCACCGGCGGCACCTGCAATACCAAAACCCCCCGCGACGGCACTCCCCAGGTGATAGCGCTCCAGCAGCATGACCGCAAGCGTAGACCAGAAGGCGCTAAAGGCAATCGACAGAAAACCCTGAGCCAGCGCCGCACGGCGCAACGCCGGATAGCGACGCCACAGATGTTCCATTGAGCGCATCAGCGCGGGATAGCTCAGCGTGGAGTGAATGGCAAAACGGGGAAGCACAAACCACATCATCACCCCGATGAACGCAATGCTCGCCGCCGCCAGCTGGTACATGACGCGCCAGCCAAACGCTTCACCCACCACGCCGCTTACGGTTCTTGATAATAAGATACCCATCAGCAACCCGGTCATTACCGTGCCCACGGTTTTCCCCTGTTTACCTTCTGGCGCAAGAATCGCCGCGGCGGGGACAATATCCTGTGCCATGGTGGCGGCCATGCCGATGAGCAGGCTTGCCAGCAGCAGGGAATGGATCTGCCCGGTCAGGCTACAGCCGAGAAGAAACAGCGCCAGCGCCGCACTCTTTACCAGGATTAACGTCCTGCGGTCGTGGCGATCGCCGAGCGGTAGCAGGAACAGGATCCCCAGGGCATATCCCGCCTGGGTGAGCGTCGGGACCAGGCCCATTCCTTCGATACTCAGGTGGAGGTCTGCGCCCATCAGCGGCAGCAGAGGCTGGGCATAATAGATAGATGCCACGCTAAAACCTGCACCTATCGCCAGCATTAAGATTACCCAGCGGCTCACGGCATGGGCGGCGGTTGTTGTGTTCATAAGAAGTTCCTCATTCGTCGTGTGAGGCTATTTTTTATCAGTACGCCTTGCGACGGTAGCGGGCCCGGTGGTAAAACGCTTATACGTTGAACGTATAAGTGAAAATGCAATGAAAAGAGCTGAGCGTATAGATAGGGTGGAGTTAATGCGGACGTTTGTCCGTATTGTGGAGGCGGGTTCCCTCTCTGCGGCGGCGCGGCAGCTGGCCACCACCCAGGCCACGGTGAGCAGACGGTTACAGTCGCTGGAGACCATGCTGGGGGTGCGCCTGATATTGCGCACCACCCACACGACGCGGCTGACGGATGACGGCGAGCGCTGCTATCAGCACGCTCGTCGAGTGATTGACAGCTGGCTGGCGCTGGAGGATGAGGTGGGGCAGACGGAAGATGAGCCCGTAGGCGTGCTGCGGGTGCGGGCACCCCACGCGTTTGGTCAGGACCAGCTTCTGAAACCCGTAACCGAATTTTTGCAACGCTATCCGCAGCTTTCAATTGAGTGGATGCTTAACGATCGCTCGGCCGATTTCCTCGGCGACAACCTTGACTGTGCTATTCGGGTGGGCGTGGAGGTCGATCCGGCGACCGTATCCGTGCTGCTGGCGGAAGTGCCGCGCTCGGTGGTGGCTTCACCGGCGCTGCTGGCCCGTTTTCCAACGGTGACCACGCCGGAGGATTTGCAGCAGTTTCCCTGGATAGCGATCAGCTCTTTCTACCAGCGTCATGTGGAGCTTTTTCACGATGCATCACCGGCCACCGCGCGAGTGGCGATTACCCCACGCCTCAGCACCGATAGTCTGTATGTTGCACGCAACACGGCGCTCACCGGCCTTGGCGTGGCGGTGGTATCCAGCTGGACGGTACAGGATGATATTCGGGAAGGGCGGCTGGTGCATTTGCTGCCAGACTGGCAGCCAGCGGCGTTACCGGTGCATCTGGTTTACCCCTGGTCTCGTTATTATCCGGCACGCTTGCGACGTTTTCTTGAGTTAATGCGGCAGGTCATGCCTGAGGTCACCGGGATGAGAAAGCCCGTGCAGCAGCCATAAAAAAAGCCGACCCTAAGGTCGGCTTTTTACTTTCAGCGTCGTTATTCGACAGACTGCGGACGCGTTGCCGGTGCAGTCGCCTGATGCGTTGCACTGTGGCCGCCTGCAGCGCCTTTACCGTCGAAGCTGAACGCCGGGCGTACCCAGTCACTGTGACGCGGGGCTTCAGGCACGTAATCCGGCGCCGGGGCGCGCGTCATTGGTGCTGTCGCCACGTGGGCAGCGGCTGGCGCAGAAACAACCGGCTCAGGTTTCACTTCAGGCGCTTTCGGCTCTTCAATAACCGGTTCAACCTGAATCTCAACGTCCTGAACGACTTCTTCAGCGGTAGTTTCGACGATGGCTTCAGCGGTGTCCTCCACTGCGGCTACAGGTTCAGCCTCTTCAGCGATTTCCTCAGCTACCACGACATCTTCTTCAGCAATAAGCTGCGGTGCGGCATCAACCGGCGCGGCAATCACTTTCGGATGAGTGGTTTCGACGTCCACTGCCTGAGGGGCTTCAGTTTCAACAACCTGAGGCTCAACTACGGTTGCCGCTTCAGTCACGACGTCTTCTACCGCAGCTGCAGCAGGTGCAATCACCTCTTCGGTTACAGGCTGTTCTTCAACAACCTGCTCCGGGCGAGCAACCGGGTAGCGGATCCAGACTTTGCCGGAGGCCATTTCTGGTGAAGCACAGGCAATGGTCAGCGGCATTGGCGACTGAGTCGGGTAACGCTCGTCACGATAGCGACGGCGGCGCTGGCCGCTGACGCGCAGATGACGTGGAGAACGGCGTGAACGGCGCGGCATACCGGCGTTATCACGGTTTTCACCGTTATCATCCTGCTCAACGTTGTTTTCAACGACCGCTGGCAGGTCAACTTTCGCCAGCTGCGTACCGGTTTCGTTCTCGCGGGATTCAATCGCGACAACGGCTGACTCTTCGGTTACTTCAGAGGCGAAGCGAACTTTCTGAGCAAGCTGGCGCTGCTTACGACGCGGCATAACCTGGGTACGTTCTTCCTGCTCGCCGTCCTGCTGTTCCACAGGCTCTTCGCGGTTCAGGTTTTTGACTTCCTGCTGTGCCTGACGCTTCTCGTCGTTGCGACGACGGCTGCGTTCACGGCGCGGCTGCTGCTCATCACGCTGTTTGCTCTTCTCAGACTCATCGCCCGCCTGCTGGCGAATTTCACGATCTTCAACATTCGACTGTTGTTTCTCGCGACGGTTGCGACGGTTGTCCTCGCGTTGCTCACGGCCTTCGTTATTCTCAGAGCGATTGTCACGGTTGTCACGACGCTCGCTGCGGTCATTACGGTCGTTGCGGTCATTACGATCGCGGCGGTTGTTCTGACGCTTGCGGCGGTCCTGCTGACGCTCTGGTTTGGCCGCTTTAGGCTCTTCTTTCGGCTGTTCTGGCTGAACGTCTTCTTCAGCAAACATCTTCTTCAGCGCACCAAAGAAGCGGCTCAGCAGACCCGGCTGTGCCGGCTGGGCTTTCGCTGCCGCTGCTTCTGGTTTCTTCGCTTCAGGTTTGGCGGCAGGTTTTTCCAGAGCTGCTTCCGGTGGCGCTTCTGGCATGATGAAGGTCGCTAACGCAGGCTGCTCTGGCAGTTTACGCTCGGCAGGCTCTTCATCGGAAGGCAGGGCCATCTCTTCTTCATGCAGCTTCGGCAGCAGGTAGCTGAGGGTGGTCGTCTCTTCGCCCTTACGCACGCGCAGTACGTGATAGTGCGGAGTCTGCATCTGGTCGTTTGGTACGATGATGCAGCGAACGCCGCCCTGACGCGCCTCAATTGCACTTACCGCTGCACGTTTTTCGTTCAGCAGGTAAGAGGCAACGGGAACCGGCACAATGGCGTGAACCTCTTTGGTGTTCTCTTTCAGCGCTTCTTCTTCAATCAGACGCAGAATGGAGAGAGACAGAGATTCGTTGTCACGTACGGTACCGGTGCCGGAGCAGCGCGGACAAACGTGATGGCTGGACTCGCCGAGAGACGGGCTCAGACGCTGACGGGACATCTCCAGCAGGCCAAAGCGTGAGATATGGCTAATCTGGATACGCGCTCGATCCTGACGCACCGCTTCGCGCAGACGGTTTTCAACCGCACGCTGGTGACGAACAGGGGTCATGTCGATGAAGTCGATAACGATCAGACCACCCAGGTCGCGCAGGCGGAGCTGGCGGGCGATTTCATCAGCGGCTTCGAGGTTCGTGTTGTAGGCGGTCTCTTCAATATCGCCACCGCGCGTTGCACGTGCGGAGTTGATGTCGATAGCGGTCAGCGCTTCAGTGGTATCGATAACGATAGAACCGCCGGAAGGCAGACGCACTTCACGCTGGAAGGCGGACTCAATCTGGGATTCGATCTGATAGTGGCTGAACAACGGAATTTCACCGGTGTACAGTTTAATTTTGCTGGTGAAATCCGGACGACCCAGCGCGGCGATGTGCTGGCGCGCCAGCTCAAGCACTTTCGGGTTATCGATCAGAATCTCACCGATGTCCTGACGCAGGTAATCACGGAAGGCACGCACGATAACGTTGCTTTCCTGGTGGATCAGGAATGGAGCAGGGCGGCTTTCCGCCGCTTTCTGAATGGCTTCCCAGTGCTTCAGACGGAAGCTCAGGTCCCACTGCAGCGCTTCGGCAGATTTGCCTACGCCTGCGGTACGCACGATAAGCCCCATGCCATCAGGCAGTTCGAGGCTTGCCAGTGCTTCTTTCAGCTCGGTACGGTCATCACCTTCGATACGGCGAGAGATGCCACCTGCACGCGGGTTGTTAGGCATCAGAACCAGATAGCTCCCTGCCAGGCTGATAAAGGTGGTCAGTGCGGCACCTTTGTTGCCACGCTCTTCTTTATCAATCTGAACGATAACTTCCTGACCTTCACGCAGAACATCTTTGATGTTTGGGCGGCCATGGGCGTTGTAGTTTGCAGGGAAATATTCGCGGGCGATTTCTTTCAGAGGGAGGAAACCATGACGCTCAGCACCGTAATCGACAAATGCAGCTTCAAGGCTTGGTTCAATGCGGGTGATTTTACCTTTGTAAATGTTCGCTTTTTTCTGTTCGTGTCCAGGACTTTCGATATCCAGATCGTACAGGCGCTGCCCATCCACAAGGGCGACACGCAACTCTTCTTGCTGAGTTGCGTTGATTAACATTCTTTTCATCGTAACTTACTCGTTATTCTTACATTGACGACAAAGCTGCGGGCAAGGTGACGCTTTCCGGGGTATGAACCGATGGCCTCGTGTCTGTTCACGTCGCCAACCTCACGGTTGTCGCTCGCTTAAGAGGCGCAGAGTGTCGGTTGCCTGTGTTTCATACGGAAACACAGCGCAATTATCAGGGGAATTGCCTGGGTAGAACTCTCCAGAGAACAATCCTTATACCGGGAAGTACTGCAACCCGCAGCCCGCTAACTGCCTGAAAGATCAATACGTCTTACGCCATTGCTGCGTGGATGATCGGTCAGACAAAATTGGTCATTCCGTCAACATCCTTACTTAACCAGGATTTAACACGGAAAACAGCCTCATTATTCCACTGCTCGCCGGGTTATAGCAAGATGACTTTTACCAATTATCACCCGGTTACTCACAGTTTCTTCACTTCAGAATGGCGATTGGTTTAATAACCACCAAATCGGTTGCGCGAAACGGGGAGCTGGCCGGATAAAAGTAAATATAAGCATAGAAAAATGAGTGGCGCTAATGGCTGACGATATTTAGAATCGCCAACCATGAAAACAGAGACTCCAGCCGTAAAAATGGTTGCCATTGCCGAAGATGACGCGGGGCAACGTATCGATAACTTTTTGCGCACCCAGTTGAAAGGTGTGCCAAAGAGCATGATTTACCGCATCCTGCGTAAGGGCGAGGTGCGGGTTAACAAAAAACGCGTGAAGCCCGAGTACAAACTTGAGGCGGGCGATGAAGTGCGTATTCCGCCAGTGCGCGTTGCGGAGCGTGAAGAAGAGACTGTTTCGCCGAAGTTGCAGAAAGTGGCAGCCCTGAGCGATGTGATCCTTTACGAAGATGACCACATTCTGGTGCTGAATAAGCCGTCAGGAACAGCTGTCCACGGCGGTAGCGGTCTTAGCTTCGGCGTGATTGAAGGACTGCGGGCCCTGCGCCCGGAAGCGCGTTTCCTTGAACTGGTGCACCGTCTTGACCGTGATACCTCTGGCGTACTGCTGGTGGCGAAAAAGCGTTCTGCGCTGCGTTCTCTGCATGAACAGCTGCGTGAAAAAGGGATGCAGAAAGACTACCTGGCGCTGGTTCGCGGGCAGTGGCAGTCCCATGTAAAAGTGGTGCAGGCGCCGCTGCTGAAGAACATTCTGCAAAGCGGTGAGCGTATTGTCCGCGTGAGCCAGGAAGGGAAACCGTCTGAGACGCGATTTAAGGTTGAAGAGCGCTACGAGTTTGCCACGCTGGTGCGCTGCAGTCCGGTGACGGGGCGTACCCATCAGATTCGCGTGCATACCCAGTTTGCCGGGCATCCTATTGCGTTTGATGACCGCTATGGCGACCGCGAGTTTGATAAGCAGCTGGTGGGGACGGGACTGTCGCGTCTGTTCCTGCATGCGGCAGCGCTGAAGTTTACCCATCCGAATACCGGTGAAGTGATCCGTATTGAAGCGCCGCTGGATGAGCAGTTGAAACGCTGTCTTAAGGTCCTTCGCGGCTAAGGTAAACGCAAAACGGCAACGAATGTTGCCGTTTTTAATGTTTGCTCCCTCTCCCTGTGGGAGAGGGCCGGGGTGAGAGCATCAGGCCGCAGTTTAGTAGGCCCATGCAAGCGAAGCGCCGCTGGGCAAAAATCACATGGCCAGCGGATTACACGCTTCGCGCCGTAACATCTGACATAAGGCAATCAGCGGTAACCCCACCAGCGTGTTGGGATCGCGACCGTCCAGCTTGTCGAACAGCGCAATCCCCAAGCCTTCACTTTTAAAACTCCCCGCACAGTTCAGCGGTCGTTCCCGCCGCACATAATCCACTATCTCTTGCTCGCTGAGATGGCGGAAGTGTACGTCGAACGGTTCGCACTCCGTTTGCAGATGACCGTTGGCGGAGTTATAGAGCGCCAGGCCCGTATAAAAGGTCACGATAGTGCCTCGCGCACGCAGAAGCTGCTGGCAGGCGTTCTCCTCCGTATGGGGCTTGCCGGTGATTTCGCCGTCAAGCACACAAACCTGATCGGAGCCTATAATCAAATGCGAAGGATAGCGTGCGGCCAGCGACTGCGCTTTCTCCTTAGCAAGACGCGTCACCAGATGACGCGGTGACTCGCCCGGCTGTGGCGTCTCATCAACCTCTGGCGCGGCGCATTCAAACGGGATCCCGAGCTTTTCCAGCAGCGTTCGGCGGTAGGGAGAAGTGGAAGCAAGGACGAGATTTGGCATATTTTTATCACCAGATATAGCGTATCGATGCCAGCCATTTTAAACTACAGGCCGCAATGTGTGCGAATAATTGGCAAAAGGCAGCTCTGGTTGCCTTTTTCTTTGACTCTATGACGTTACAAAGTTAATATGCGCGCCCTATGCAAAAGGTAAAATTACCCCTGACTCTTGATCCGGTTCGTACGGCTCAAAAACGCCTCGATTATGAAGGTATCTATACTTCCGATCAGGCTGAGCGTATTGCCGAATCTGTAGTCAGTGTGGACAGTGATGTAGAATGCTCCATGTCGTTCGCTATCGACAACCAGCGTCTCGCCGTTTTAACCGGTGATGCAAAGGTGACGGTAACGCTCGAGTGCCAGCGTTGCGGGAAACCGTTTGTACAGCATGTTCACACAACGTATTGTTTCAGTCCGGTTCGTTCTGACGAACAGGCTGAAGCACTCCCGGAAGCGTATGAGCCGATTGAGGTTAACGAATTCGGTGAAATCGATCTTCTGGCTCTGGTTGAAGATGAAATCATCCTCACCTTGCCAGTGGTTCCGGTGCATGATTCTGAACACTGTGAAGTGTCCGAGGCGGACATGGTCTTTGGGGAACTGCCTGATGAAGCGCAAAAACCAAACCCATTTGCCGTATTAGCCAGCTTAAAGCGTAAGTAATTGAGGAGTAAGGTCCATGGCCGTACAACAGAATAAACCAACCCGTTCCAAACGTGGCATGCGTCGTTCCCATGACGCGCTGACTGCAGTTACCAGCCTGTCTGTAGACAAGACTTCTGGTGAGAAACACCTGCGTCACCACATCACCGCTGACGGTTTCTACCGCGGCCGCAAGGTTATCACTAAGTAATCACGCGCAAGCGTGATTAGGCTTAGTGAGGATTTCCCCGTGCAAACGGGGAATTTACCGAACCAGGCTGCGACGATACCTTGACACGTCTAACCCTGGCGTTAGATGTCATGGGGGGAGATTTTGGCCCTTCCGTGACAGTGCCTGCAGCATTGCAGGCACTGAATTCTAATTCGCAACTCACACTTCTTTTAGTCGGCAATCCCGACACAATCACGCCATTACTCGCAAAAGCTGACTTTGAACAACGTTCGCGTCTGCAGATTATTCCTGCGCAGTCAGTTATTGCCAGTGATGCCCGACCCTCGCAGGCTATTCGCAATAGTCGTGGCAGCTCTATGCGGATAGCGCTGGAGCTGGTGAAAGAAGGGCGAGCCCAGGCTTGCGTTAGCGCCGGAAATACCGGCGCGCTGATGGGGCTGTCGAAACTGCTGCTCAAACCTATTGAGGGTATTGAGCGTCCGGCGCTGGTGACGGTGTTACCGCATCAGCAGAAGGGCAAGACGGTGGTGCTCGATTTGGGCGCGAACGTCGACTGTGATAGTACTATGCTGGCTCAGTTTGCCGTGATGGGATCGGTGCTGGCAGAAGAGGTGGTCGGGATCAACACTCCCCGTGTTGCGTTACTGAACATTGGTGAAGAAGAGACCAAAGGCCTGGACAGCATTCGCGAAGCGGCTGAATTGCTCAAACAGGTTCCCTCCATCAACTATATTGGTTATCTCGAGGCCAATGAGTTGTTGACGGGTAAAACGGATGTTCTGGTGTGCGATGGCTTCACCGGAAACGTCACGTTGAAGACCATGGAAGGGGTCGTGCGCATGTTCCTTTCTCTGCTGAAATCTCAGGGAGAAGGTAAAAAAAGCGCCTGGTGGCTGATTTTATTGAAGCGTTGGCTACAAAAGAGCCTGACGCGGCGATTCAGTCACCTCAACCCCGACCAGTATAATGGCGCCTGTCTGTTAGGATTGCGCGGCATCGTGATTAAGAGTCATGGCGCCGCCAATCAGCGAGCATTTGCTGTCGCGATTGAACAGGCAGTGCAGGCGGTGCAGCGACAAGTCCCTCAGCGGATTGCCGCTCGCCTGGAATCTGTATTAGCTAAAAGTGACTGAGCGTACATGTATACGAAGATTTTAGGTACCGGCAGCTACCTGCCAAAACAAGTGCGTACCAACGCCGATCTGGAAAAAATGGTAGATACGTCTGACGAGTGGATTGTCACGCGCACAGGTATCCGTGAACGTCGTATTGCCGCGCCAGACGAAACCGTGTCGACCATGGGTTACGAAGCCGCACTGCGTGCTATCGAAATGGCGGGCATTGATAAAGAACAGATTGGTTTGATCGTGGTCGCCACGACGTCTGCCACGCATGCTTTCCCAAGCGCGGCGTGCCAGGTGCAAAACATGCTCGGTATTAAAGGCTGTCCGGCGTTTGACGTCGCTGCCGCGTGCGCAGGCTTCACCTATGCGCTGAGCGTTGCCGATCAGTACGTGAAATCCGGTGCCGTTAAATATGCGCTGGTGATCGGTGCTGACGTGCTGGCGCGCACCTGCGATCCAACCGATCGTGGAACGATCATTATTTTTGGTGATGGTGCGGGTGCGGTGCTGCTGGGGCAGTCCGAAGAACCGGGCATTATCTCCACGCATCTGCATGCTGATGGCAGCTATGGCGAACTGTTGACCCTGCCTAACGCCGATCGCGTTAATCCGGACAACTCCATTTACCTGACGATGGCAGGGAATGAAGTGTTCAAGGTGGCGGTGACTGAGCTTGCACACATCGTTGATGAAACGCTGGAAGCGAATAACCTTGAGCGCTCCGCGCTCGACTGGCTGGTGCCGCATCAGGCGAACCTGCGTATCATCAGCGCCACCGCGAAAAAGCTGGGCATGTCGATGGATAACGTTGTGGTGACGCTGGATCGTCACGGCAACACCTCTGCGGCGTCGGTACCGTGCGCATTTGATGAAGCGGTACGCGATGGACGAATCAAACGGGGCCAGCTGGTCTTGCTTGAAGCCTTCGGTGGCGGGTTCACCTGGGGTTCCGCGCTGGTTCGTTTCTAGTATAAGGAATAAAAAATGACGCAATTTGCTTTTGTGTTCCCGGGCCAGGGCTCTCAAACCGTTGGGATGTTGTCTGAAATGGCAGCAAACTACCCGGTAATTGAAGAGACTTTCCGTGAAGCTTCTGATGCACTGGGTTATGATTTATGGGCGCTGACCCAGCAGGGTCCGGCCGAAGAACTGAACAAAACCTGGCAGACCCAGCCAGCGCTGCTGACTGCGTCCGTTGCGCTGTGGCGCGCCTGGCAGCAGCAGGGCGGTAAAGCGCCAGCGCTGCTCGCGGGTCATAGCCTGGGTGAATACTCTGCGCTGGTCTGTGCCGGTGTGATCGCCTTTGCTGACGCGGTACGTCTGGTTGAACTGCGCGGTAAATTCATGCAGGAAGCGGTGCCGGAAGGTACGGGCGGCATGTCTGCGATCATCGGTCTGGATGATGCTGCAATTGCAAAAGCGTGTGAAGAATCCGCTGAAGGCCAGGTTGTCTCTCCGGTAAACTTCAACTCGCCGGGCCAGGTGGTTATCGCTGGTCATAAAGAAGCGGTTGAACGTGCCGGTGCTGCCTGTAAAGCTGCGGGCGCTAAACGTGCACTGCCACTGCCTGTTAGCGTGCCGTCTCACTGTGCGCTGATGAAACCTGCTGCCGAGAAACTGGCGGTTGAGCTGGAAAAAATTACGTTTAACGCACCGACGATCTCCGTTGTGAACAACGTCGATGTGAAATGCGAAACCACGCCGGAAGCTATCCGTGACGCGCTGGTTCGCCAGCTCTACAGCCCGGTACAGTGGACCAAAACCGTTGAGTTTATGGCAGCGGAGGGCGTTGAGCATCTGTATGAAGTCGGCCCAGGTAAAGTCCTCACCGGCCTGACAAAACGTATTGTTGACACCCTGACAGCCTCGGCGATTAACGAGCCGGAAGCGATGTCAGCGGCACTCTCGCAATAAAAGAGGAATACCATGAGTTTTGAAGGAAAAATCGCCCTGGTCACTGGCGCAAGCCGCGGTATCGGGCGTGCAATTGCTGAAACACTGGTTGCGCGCGGCGCGAAGGTGATTGGTACAGCAACCAGCGAGAATGGCGCTCAGGCCATCAGCGAATATCTGGGTGCTAACGGTAAAGGTCTGGTACTGAATGTGACTGAACCTGCATCTATCGAATCTGTTCTGGAAAATATTCGCGCAGAGTTTGGCGAAGTGGATATTCTGGTAAACAATGCCGGGATCACTCGCGATAACCTGTTAATGCGAATGAAAGACGACGAGTGGAACGATATCATCGAAACCAACCTGTCATCTGTATTCCGTCTGTCAAAAGCGGTAATGCGCGCTATGATGAAAAAGCGTCATGGTCGTATTATCACTGTCGGTTCTGTGGTTGGTACCATGGGAAATGCTGGTCAGGCTAACTACGCTGCGGCGAAAGCAGGCCTGATTGGTTTCAGTAAGTCGCTGGCGCGTGAAGTTGCGTCCCGCGGTATTACGGTAAACGTTGTTGCTCCGGGCTTTATTGAAACGGACATGACGCGTGCGCTGACTGATGAGCAGCGTGCGGGTACGCTGGCGGCAGTTCCGGCGGGTCGTCTTGGCGACCCTAAAGAAATCGCCAGTGCGGTTGCATTTTTAGCCTCTGACGAAGCGGGTTACATCACTGGTGAGACCCTCCACGTCAACGGCGGGATGTATATGGTTTAACCACGATGAAAAATATTTGCGTTATTAGGGCGAATAGCCTCAAAATAACGTAAAATCGTGGTAAGAACTGCCGGGATTTAGTTGCAAATTTTTCAACATTTTATACACTACGAAAACCATCGCGAAAGCGAGTTTTGATAGGAAATTTAAGAGTATGAGCACTATCGAAGAACGCGTTAAGAAAATTATCGGCGAACAGCTGGGCGTTAAGCAGGAAGAAGTTGTGAACTCCGCTTCCTTCGTTGAAGACCTGGGCGCAGATTCTCTTGACACCGTTGAGCTGGTAATGGCTCTGGAAGAAGAGTTTGATACTGAGATTCCGGACGAAGAAGCTGAGAAGATCACCACCGTTCAGGCTGCCATTGATTACATCAACGGTCACCAGGCGTAAGTGAACATCTCCAGGCGGTCATTCGACCGCCTGAGTTTTATCTTTTTTAGTCCCACGAATCTCTTTTTTTATCCCTCCCTGGAGGACAAACGTGTCTAAGCGTCGTGTAGTTGTGACCGGACTTGGCATGTTGTCTCCTGTCGGCAATACCGTAGAGTCCACCTGGAAAGCTCTCCTTGCCGGTCAGAGCGGCATCAGCCTAATCGACCATTTCGATACTAGCGCCTATGCAACGAAATTTGCTGGCTTAGTAAAGGATTTTAACTGTGAAGAGATCATCTCGCGCAAAGAACAGCGCAAGATGGATGCCTTCATTCAATATGGAATTGTCGCTGGCGTTCAGGCCATGCAGGATTCTGGCCTTGTGATTACGGAAGAGAACGCAACCCGTATTGGCGCCGCTATCGGCTCCGGGATTGGCGGTCTTGGCCTGATCGAGGAAAACCATACATCTCTGATGAATGGCGGCCCGCGTAAGATCAGCCCGTTCTTCGTTCCGTCCACGATTGTTAACATGGTGGCGGGTCACCTGACCATCATGTTCGGCCTGCGTGGGCCAAGCATTTCTATCGCGACCGCCTGTACGTCTGGCGTACATAACATCGGCCAGGCCGCGCGCATTATTGCGTACGGCGATGCAGATGCTATGGTTGCGGGCGGTGCTGAAAAAGCCAGTACCCCACTGGGTGTCGGCGGTTTTGGCGCGGCGCGTGCGCTGTCTACCCGTAATGATAACCCGCAGGCGGCGAGCCGTCCGTGGGACAAAGACCGTGACGGCTTCGTGCTGGGCGACGGGGCGGGTATGATCGTACTGGAAGAGTACGAGCACGCGAAAAAGCGCGGTGCGAAAATTTATGCTGAAGTCGTTGGTTTCGGCATGAGCAGCGATGCTTACCACATGACGTCTCCTCCTGAGAACGGCGCGGGTGCTGCGCTGGCGATGGAAAACGCGATTCGTGATGCGGGTATTACCCCAGCACAAATTGGCTACGTGAACGCGCACGGCACCTCTACGCCTGCAGGCGATAAAGCTGAAGCTCAGGCTGTTAAGTCTATCTTCGGCGAATCTGCCAGCCGCGTAATGGTGAGCTCTACGAAGTCCATGACCGGTCACCTGTTGGGTGCGGCGGGTGCGGTAGAGTCAATCTACTCCATCCTTGCGCTGCGCGATCAGGCTGTTCCGCCAACCATCAACCTGGATAACCCGGATGAAGGTTGCGATCTGGACTTCGTTCCTCACGAAGCGCGTCAGGTTAGCGGTATGGAGTACACCCTGTGTAACTCCTTCGGCTTCGGCGGTACCAATGGTTCTCTGATCTTCAAAAAGATCTGATCCTGACGTTCTGATAGCATCTAAAAAGGTCCGCTTGCCGGGCCTTTTTTATTAAGCCTAATCTTCTTGTCGACTGCATGACATCCTGCCAGACTAAACGCCCACGCATAAGGAGCCACCATGTTTTTAATCAATGGCCTTGAGCAGGACACGCTTCCTGCCAGCGACAGGGCGATTCAGTTCGGTGATGGTTGCTTTACGACGGCGCGCATTCTGGATGGCGATGTCTGCCTGCTGGAGGCGCACATTCGACGCCTGCAGCACGTCTGTGAAAAGCTAATGATCCCCTTTACGCACTGGGACACACTGCGTCAGGAAATGTGCCAGCTCGCATCAGGTCAGCACAGCGGCGTACTCAAAGTCATCATCAGCCGCGGCAGTGGTGGCCGGGGCTACAGCGCCGCATCGTGTATCAACCCAACGCGTATCCTCTCCGTGTCTGCCTATCCCGCGCATTACTCTCGCTGGCGAGAAGACGGCGTCACGCTGACGCTGAGCCCGGTACGACTGGGACGAAACCCGATGCTGGCCGGGCTTAAACATCTCAATCGCCTTGAGCAGGTGCTCATTCGTACTCATCTTGAACAGACGGACGCCGATGAGGCGCTGGTTCTTGACAGCGAAGGGTTCATTACGGAATGCTGTGCGGCTAATTTACTCTGGCGGCAGGGGGGAGAGGTGTTCACTCCGTCGCTGGAATACGCTGGCGTAAATGGGTTGATGCGTCAGTTTTGTCTGGAGCAGCTGGCACGCTCTGGCTTTCGCGTTGTCGAAGTTAGCGCAGGAGAAAACGCGCTACAGACTGCCGATGAAGTCATCATCTGCAATGCGCTGATGCCTGTTGTACCCGTCCGTGCGTATGGCCAACAACGCTGGTCTTCGCGCGAACTGTTTCAGTTTTTGGCCCCGATATGTGAGCAAACCAGATAGTCATGAAAAAAATGTTGCGCTTTGTCCTTATCCTCATCGTTGCGCTGGGCGTCGCTGGCGGAGCTGGCGTATGGAAAGTTCGCCAGCTGGCTGACAGCAAGATCCTGGTTAAAGATGAAACGATCTTTACCCTGAAAGCGGGAACCGGCCGTCAGGCGCTTGGGGAACAGCTCTATGGTGACAAGATTATCAATCGTCCACGGGTCTTCCAATGGCTATTGCGCGTGGAGCCTGAGCTGTCGCATTTCAAAGCCGGTACCTATCGCTTTACGCCGGGCATGACCGTCAGAGAGATGCTGCAGCTGCTGGAAAGCGGCAAAGAAGCCCAGTTCCCCCTGCGGTTTGTGGAAGGGATGCGCCTGAGCGATTATCTCAAACAGCTGCGTGACGCGCCGTATATCAAACATACGTTAAAAGACGATAGCTATCAGACGGTGGCAGAAGCGCTGAAGCTCGACCACCCGGAATGGGTGGAAGGCTGGTTCTGGCCAGACACCTGGATGTACACGGCAGGCACGACCGATGTGGCTATCCTGAAGCGGGCGCACAAAAAAATGGTTGCCGCCGTAGATGCCGCCTGGAAAGGGCGAATGGAAGGATTGCCTTACAGCGATCCGAACCAGTTCGTGACCATGGCCTCGATTATCGAGAAAGAGACGGCCGTCGCCGCCGAGCGCGATCGGGTGGCGTCAGTCTTTATCAACCGTCTGCGCATCGGCATGCGTCTGCAAACCGACCCTACCGTAATCTACGGCATGGGTGAGAGCTACACTGGCAAGATCTCAAGAAAAGATCTGGAGACGCCAACGGCGTATAATACCTACGTGATTAGCGGTTTACCGCCGGGCCCGATTGCCACGCCGAGCGAGGCGTCGCTCAAAGCCGCCGCGCATCCGGCTAAAACACCGTATCTCTATTTTGTGGCTGATGGAAAAGGGGGGCATACCTTTAACACCAACCTTGTCAGCCACAATCGCTCTGTTCAGGACTATCTGAAGGCACTTAAGGAAAAAAATGCGCAGTAAATACATTGTCATTGAGGGACTCGAAGGGGCGGGTAAAACCACCGCCCGCAACGTGGTGGTGGATACGCTCAAAACGCTAGGCGTGGCGGACATGGTATTTACCCGCGAGCCGGGCGGCACGCAGCTGGCTGAAAAGCTGCGCAGCCTGGTGCTGGATATTAAATCCGTCGGCGACGAGGTTATCACTGACAAAGCCGAAGTGCTGATGTTCTACGCGGCGCGCGTTCAGCTGGTTGAGACGGTGATCAAACCCGCCCTGGCCGAGGGCAAGTGGGTGATCGGTGACCGTCACGATCTGTCGACTCAGGCCTATCAGGGCGGAGGACGCGGTATCGACCAGACAATGCTGGCCACGTTGCGTAATGCCGTATTAGGTGATTTTCGCCCCGACCTGACGCTCTATCTGGATGTGACCCCGGAAGTGGGCCTCAAGCGTGCCCGCGCGCGCGGCGAGCTGGACCGCATTGAACAAGAGTCGTTTGATTTCTTTAACCGCACCCGCGCGCGCTATCTTGAGCTGGCCGCACAGGACAGCTCAATTTGTACCATTGATGCGACGCAGTCCCTGGACGACGTTACGCGTGACATTCAGCACACCATTACGCAGTGGGTGCAGGAGCAGCAGGCATGAAATGGTATCCATGGTTGCGCCCACACTTTGAACAGCTGATCGGCAGCTATCAGGCGGGTCGGGGGCATCATGCGTTACTGATTCAGGCATTGCCAGGGATGGGTGATGATGCGTTGATTTATGCCATCACCCGTTTTCTGATGTGTCAGCAGCCGGAAGGGCACAAGAGCTGTGGCAAATGCCGTGGCTGTCAGCTGATGCAGGCGGGCACGCATCCTGACTACTACACCCTTGAGCCTGAGAAGGGTAAAAGCGCGCTCGGTATTGACGCCGTGCGTGAAGTCAGTGAAAAACTGTATGAACACGCGCGGCTTAACGGGGCCAAAGTGGTCTGGCTTAAAGACGCCACGCTGCTCACCGAGGCGGCGGCTAACGCCCTGCTCAAAACCCTGGAAGAGCCGCCGGTTAAAACGTGGTTTTTCCTCTCGTGCCGTGACCCGGGACGATTGCTGGCGACGTTGCGCAGCCGTTGTCGTCTTCATCACCTCGCGGTGCCTCAGGAATCGTGGGCGCTGAGCTGGCTTGAGCGTGAGGTGACAACGTCACCAGAGAGCGCGCTGACCGCCTTGCGCCTGAGCAGCGGCGCGCCTGCTGCGGCGCTGGCATTACTGCAGCCTGACGTCTGGTCTGAGCGCGAAACGCTCTGCCGGGCCCTGGATGCCTCACTGAACAGTCAGGACTGGCTAAGTTTACTGCCTGCGCTTAACAGCGATCGGGCCGTTGAGCGTCTGCACTGGCTGGCCTCCTTGCTGCTGGATGCGCTCAAAATCCAGCAAGGGGCAACGCTTCTGACTAACCCGGATGCGTGGCTGCTGGTGAATACGCTGGCGAACCGCCTCTCAGGAAAGACTCTTCACGCGATACTCCATGAAATTTGCCAGAGTCGTGAACAGCTTTTAACCGTGACGGGTCTAAATCGCGAGCTTTTACTGACCGACCAGCTACTGCGTATCGAACATTACCTGCAACCCGGCGTCACACCGCCTGTTTCCCATCTCTGAGAGAGACATTATGTTTTTAGTCGACTCACACTGCCATCTTGATGGCCTGGATTATCAATCCCTGCATAAAAACGTGGATGACGTGCTGGCAAAAGCCGCTGCCCGCGATGTGAAATTCTGTCTTGCGGTAGCAACCACGCTGCCGGGCTACCGCTCCATGCGTGAGCTGGTGGGCGTTCGCGATAACGTGGTGTTCTCCTGCGGCGTGCATCCGTTGAATCAGGACGAGGCGTACGACGTTGAGGATCTGCGCCGACTGGCAGCAGAAGAGGGCGTGGTGGCAATGGGCGAGACCGGGCTGGACTATTTTTACACGCCGGAAACCAAACCGCGCCAGCAGGCGTCCTTCCGCAACCATATTCGCATTGGCCGGGAGCTGAACAAACCGGTTATCGTCCACACCCGCGACGCGCGTGCGGATACCCTGACGATCCTCCGGGAAGAAAACGTGACGGAATGCGGTGGCGTACTACACTGTTTCACAGAAGACAGAGAAACGGCGGGTAAGCTGCTTGATTTGGGGTTTTATATCTCGTTTTCGGGGATCGTAACGTTCCGTAACGCTGAGCAGCTCCGTGATGCTGCGCGTTATGTTCCGCTCGATCGCATTCTGGTGGAGACAGATTCTCCGTATCTCGCCCCGGTACCGCATCGCGGTAAAGAGAACCAGCCCGCTATGACGAGAGATGTGGCTGAGTACATGGCCGTACTGAAGGGCGTCAGCATTGACGAGCTGGCCCGCGTGACGACGGAAAACTTCTCCACGCTGTTCCATATTGACCCCGCCCGCCTGCAATCTCTCTGATACGCCTGTTTTTTTTAGGCTCGTAATTAATAGGTAAAGCGAGTAAAGTTCACCGCCTCATTTGGGGCGGTGAGGGTGTTTTTAGACACATCCGGACATGCTTTTTGTAAATAACTGAAAGTTTTTCGACCGCCTTAAGCTGAAACGTGATAGCCGTCAAACAAACTCAGAGGGAATTATTTTACTCTGTGTAATAAATAAAGGGCGCTTAGATGTCCTGTCCACGGCACGGTACTCCCCCCGGGCCAATGCGTGAAAGCGTAAAAAAAGCACAAATACTCAGGAGCACTCTCAATTATGTTTAAGAATGCATTTGCTAACCTGCAAAAGGTCGGTAAATCGCTGATGCTGCCAGTATCCGTACTGCCTATCGCAGGTATCCTGCTGGGTGTCGGTTCTGCTAACTTCAGCTGGCTGCCAGCCGTAGTGTCCCACGTGATGGCCGAAGCAGGCGGTTCTGTCTTTGCTAACATGCCACTGATCTTCGCGATCGGTGTGGCTCTGGGCTTCACCAATAACGACGGCGTTTCTGCGCTGGCTGCAGTGGTTGCCTACGGCATCATGGTGAAAACCATGGCTGTGGTTGCGCCGCTGGTTCTGCATTTACCGGCAGAAGAGATCGCCGCGAAACACCTGGCGGACACCGGTGTTCTGGGCGGTATCATCTCCGGTGCGATTGCAGCGTATATGTTTAACCGCTTCTATCGCATCAAGCTGCCTGAGTATCTGGGCTTCTTCGCGGGCAAGCGTTTCGTTCCGATCATCTCTGGTCTGGCAGCGATTTTCACTGGCGTGATCCTGTCCTTCATCTGGCCACCGATCGGTTCCGCTATCCAGACCTTCTCTCAGTGGGCGGCTTACCAGAACCCGGTTGTGGCGTTTGGTATCTACGGCTTCATCGAGCGTTGCCTGGTGCCATTCGGTCTGCACCACATCTGGAACGTTCCATTCCAGATGCAGATTGGTGAATTCACCAACGCAGCAGGCCAGGTATTCCACGGCGATATCCCACGTTACATGGCGGGTGACCCAACTGCAGGTAAACTGTCTGGTGGCTTCCTGTTCAAAATGTACGGTCTGCCGGCCGCTGCGATTGCTATCTGGCACTCTGCTAAGCCAGAGAACCGTGCAAAAGTGGGCGGTATCATGATCTCCGCAGCGTTGACCTCGTTCCTGACCGGTATCACCGAGCCGATCGAGTTCTCCTTCATGTTCGTTGCGCCGATCCTGTACGTTATCCACGCGATTCTGGCGGGTCTGGCGTTCCCTATCTGTATCCTGCTGGGTATGCGTGACGGTACGTCCTTCTCTCACGGTCTGATCGACTTCATCGTTCTGTCCGGTAACAGCAGCAAACTGTGGCTGTTCCCAATCGTGGGTGCGTGCTATGCCGTCGTTTACTACACCATCTTCCGCGTGCTGATTAAAGCACTGGACCTGAAAACTCCGGGTCGTGAAGATGCGACAGAAGACAGCAAAGCTGGCGCGACCAGCGAAATGGCTCCGGCACTGGTCGCAGCGTTCGGCGGTAAAGAGAACATCACTAACCTGGACGCGTGCATCACTCGTCTGCGTGTGAGCGTTGCCGACGTAGCGAAAGTAGACCAGCCGGGTCTGAAAAAACTGGGCGCAGCGGGCGTAGTTGTTGCAGGTTCTGGTGTACAGGCAATCTTCGGTACCAAATCCGATAACCTGAAAACCGAAATGGATGAGTACATCCGCAGCAACTAAGTTGTGACCTGGGGAGACTAAGGCAGCCGAATGGCTGCCTTTTTTATTACTGCGGTTTGTGGTGCCGGGTGGCGGCTGCGCCTTACCCGGCCTACGTCACTCAGAAGTCGTAGCTCGCGCTTACCGAGACGTTCAGCGGCGCGCCATAAACCACATAAGAGCCGACGTAATCGTAATACTCTTTGTCGAACAGGTTGTTGACGTTCGCCTGAACAGCAAAATCTTTGGTGACCTGATAACGGCTGAACAGGTTAACCAGCCCGTAGCTGCCTTGCTCCGCGCGGGAACGTCCTGCCGGGCCGCCTTCCACGTCCGTCCACACTTTGTTCTGCCAGTTTACGCCTCCGCCCACGGCCAGCGCTGGCAGCATTGGCAACTGATAACGAGTAAACAGTTTCATGGTCGTGCGCGGCTGATCGGCGCTGACGGCGTTGCCATTCTTATCTTCAGCAATGTAGCGTGTCGCGCCGAAGGTCAATTGCCAGCTATCGGTCAGCGCGCCGTTCAGCTCGAACTCAATCCCTTTGCTCACGACGCCGTCCAGGGATTGATATATCGACTCACCGCTCGGCATGTAGGTATACGTGTTGCTTGCTACGTTATCCTGCTCAATGCGGAAAATCGCCAGCGAGGTGGTCAGACGGGTATTGAACCAGTCTGCCTTCACACCGGCTTCGTAGCTTTTGCCCGTGGTCGGGTCGAGATAGCGTCCGCTGGCGTTACGCTTGTCCTGCGGCTGGAAGATGGAGGTATAGCTGACGTAGGTCGACCAGTCTTCATTGATGTCGTAGACCACGCCCGCGTAGGGCGTTACGTCATCTTTAGTGCTTTCCAGACGGGTGTTCGGGGAGCCCGCTGGGTTATAGCGAATATTATAGTTGGTATAACGCGCGCCGAGGATCAGATGCAGCGGGTCGGCGAGCGAGAAGCGGGCGGAGGTATACGCTGAGGACTGGCGGATGTCGTCCTGGCTGTAGAGCTTCCACGGCGTCCACTGCGGGTCGGCAATGTTCCCGTTCCAGTTCTTAAAGTTACCTATATCAACCATGCCATAAACCGCGTCAGGCATGGTGTTGTCGTAATGGTTACGCTGGCGGCTGAAGCTGCCGCCGAACATCATTTCGTGCTGGCGGCCAAAGAGATCGAAACCACCGCGCAGGAAAGCGTCCACCGCATCCTGTTTACGTTCTCCACGGTTCCAGCCGCCGTAGCCCACCATACCCGCGCCGGTCTCTTTATCCGGATAACCGGACATATACATCAGCTTGCTGTCGAAGTTGGTCTCCGCGTGCATGCCGTTGACGTGCGCCTCCCAGCCGTTATCGAAACGCTGGGTCAGGTTAGCGAAGATACGGGTGCTGTCCTTGTCCGAGTAGGTCCAGTCAGGCGCGACGGTCTGGCTACGATTGTAATGGGTTTTGCTCCCGTCGCTGTACCAGGTCGGCAGTCCGCCCCAGGTCGGGTCGTCGGTGTTACTTTCCTGATACTCATACCCCACAGAGAGGGTAGTGCTGTCGGTGACATCCGCATCCATCACGCCGTAGAGGAATTTCTTCCGATAGTGGTAGTTATCCACGAAGCTGTCGTTATCCTGATAACCCGTAATCAGGCGGCCCCGCACCTTACCGGACTCCACCAGCGGCGCCTGCAAATCCAGCACGTAGCGCTGCTTGTCCCAGCTGCCGTAGCTGGCCGAGACATTCCCTTTGAATTCATTACTGTCCGCATGCTTACGCACCATATTGACGTACGCCGCCGGGTTGCCCGTACCGGACATCAGGCCGGTTGCGCCGCGTACCACTTCTATACGGTCGTAGATCGCGGTATCGGCGGCGGTATCGCCAAAGTTCCACACCTCGCTGATGGAGGTAGGAAGGTCGTCATAGGCGTAGTTGCTAACGAAGAACCCGCGTGAGTAAAACACGGTACGATCGCTGTCCTGCACCTGCGCCGTTACGCCCGTGGTGTTGGTTAACACCTGACCGATGGACTGCAGGTTCTGATCGACCATGCGCTGCTGGCTAATCACGCTGACGGACTGTGGGATATCGCGGGGAACCAGCAGCAGTTTGGTGCCGGTGGTGGTGGTTTTTACGCTGTAATCCTGAGCCTGGTTTGCGGAAGGATCCTGTGTATTGTCAAAACCTTCGTCTACGATGACGGTATCTTCGGCTGGTGATGCAGCGAAAGCGGTGGCTGGCGTCAATGCCATAGCAATGCAGGCTGCCAGCAACGAAGGCGTTGCGACAGGCTGATATTGCCCATCCCTGGTGTGATTAATGAAAGACATTATCAAACCCTTATAACGGTGAAGAGGGTATGCGTCAGTCCCGCAGAAACGGGCTGGCGTCGTTTTCTATGTTAAAAATGCGCATGAAAATGCAAATGCGAAATATACGCATTGCTATTAATGCTGTAAACAGATGTGTCGACCGGAACTGAAATAATGTTTCAGCCCGTTGTGGCATACGAGCGGTCACTCTTCACGCAGCTGATGAACATTCAGGAAAGAAATCGAGGGAGGAGGTTGAAAGGACAGGAGAAACTCGCTCATACTCTTGAATTGTGTCACACACCGATCCCGGGAGTGTGTTTACAGCGGACGCATTGCGCCAGATTAAACAAAAAAGGAAAAGGTCATGGCTGAAGAAACGATTTTCAGTAAAATTATCCGCCGCGAAATTCCGTCAGATATCGTCTATCAGGATGAGCTGGTGACGGCTTTCCGGGACATTTCCCCTCAGGCCCCGACGCACATCCTTATCATTCCCAATATTCTGATTCCGACTGTAAATGACGTAAAAACCGAGCATGAAGTGGCGTTAGGTCGTATGCTGACGGTGGCCGCGAAAATCGCTGAACAGGAAGGGATTGCAGAAGACGGTTACCGTTTGATCATGAACTGCAACCGTCATGGTGGTCAGGAAGTTTATCATATTCACATGCATCTGCTGGGTGGACGTCCTCTGGGGCCGATGCTGGCACATAAAGGTCTTTGACATGCTTAAAGGGCGTATTGCAGCGCTGGTAATGACGATGATGATTGTGGGGTGCAGCTCGCATCCGGCGATCCCCGTAAATGATGAACAGACGCTGGTCATGGAGTCCTCCGTGCTTGCCGCGGGCATCACGGCGCAACAGCCCGCGTTGACCATCAGTGAAATCAACTCATCTGCCTCCTCTACGCTCTTTAATGAAAGACATGAACCCGTGACGGTGCACTACCGTTTTTTCTGGTATGACGTAAGAGGTCTTGAAATGCATCCGCTGGAGGCGCCGCGCAGCGTCACCATTCCGGCCAGGTCGTCGGTGACGCTCTATGGCAGCGCCAACTATCTGGGTGCACATAAGGTGAGACTTTATCTTTATCTCTGAGGGGTGAACCTTGATTAATAATTTGAGCCGCTATGCGCTCGTGACAGCTTTCGCTCTGTTTCTCGCAGGGTGTGTGACCCGAACTGAACAGCCAGCGCCTGTGGAAGAGGCTAAACCGGGTACTGAACAGCCGACGCCGCCAACGCAGCAGCAGCCAACCGTGCCGTCTGTACCGTCTATTCCGTCACAGCCAGGCCCGATTGAACATCCGGACCAGACGTCACAGCCCACGCCGCGCGTGCGCCATTACGACTGGAACGGGGCCATGCAGCCGATGGTCGGCAAAATGCTGCAGGCGCAGGGCGTGACGGCGGGCAGCGTGTTGCTGGTCGACAGCGTCAACAACCGTACCAACGGTTCGCTGAACGCGGGTGAAGCGACGGAAACCCTGCGCAATGCTCTGGCTAACAACGGCAAGTTTACGCTGGTCTCGGCTCAGCAGCTCGCGGTCGCCAAGCAGCAGCTGGGCCTGTCGCCGCAGGATAGCCTCGGCACGCGCAGCAAGGCGATCGGCATTGCCCGTAACGTTGGCGCACAGTATGTCCTGTACTCTAACGCCACCGGTAACGTGAATACCCCAGCCCTGCAGATGCAGCTGATGCTGGTTCAGACAGGCGAAATTATCTGGTCAGGTAAAGGTGCGGTTACGCAACAATGACAGCACGCGTGAAGAGATTCTGACGCGCTATTTTCCTCAGTACCGCCTTATCGCGCCGCAGGCCCATTCCGGGCTTGGCGGCGCGAGTTGCATTATAGAGCAGGGCGAACGACGTCTGGTCTTGCGGCAAAATCACGACCCCTTTGCGCCTGCCTCCCATTTCCGTCGTCAGTTTCGTGCCCTGAGACGCCTTCCGGCGGGTCTCGTGCCTGCCCCTCGTTTTTTCAGACAGGGCTGGATGGCCGTCGACTATCTTGAGGGTGACGTTAAAAGCGCGCTGCCGGACACGCCGGAGCTTGCGGCGATGCTGTATCATCTGCACCGGCAGCCGCGCCTGGGATGGCGAATCACGTTATTCCCGCTGCTTGAGCACTACTGGCAGCAGGCCCTGCCTGAGAGGCGTACTCCAGTGTGGCTGGCACATCTCAAGCGGCTGCGTAAAACGGGCGAGCCGCAGCCGATTCGGCTCTCGCCGCTGCACATGGATGTTCATGCCGGAAATATTGTACATACGTCAGCGGGCATCAGGCTTATCGACTGGGAGTATGCCGGAGACGGCGACGTGGCGCTGGAGCTGGCGGCAGTCTGGGCGGAGAGTGACGCCGCGCGGCAGATGCTCATCAGGGACTACGCCCGACTGGCACATATTGACCCCGACGCGCTGAAGCGTCAGGTCAGACGCTGGCGACCCTGGGTCGTGATGTTAATGGCTGGCTGGTTTGAAATGCGCTATCGGCAGTCCAGAGACAAACAATTTATTGCGCTGGCAGACGATGCCTGGCGTCAGTTACAAACTAAAGGATAAGAGAGGTGGATGTGGGTCCAGTCATGTTGGATGTAGAAGGGTTTGAGCTGGATGCGGAGGAGCGCGAAATTCTGGCGCATCCGCTGGTGGGTGGCCTGATCCTGTTTACCCGCAACTATCACGATCCGGCGCAGCTGCGCGAGCTGGTGCGTCAGATCCGCGCCGCGTCGCGTAACCATCTGGTGGTGGCCGTCGATCAGGAAGGCGGACGCGTGCAGCGTTTTCGCGAAGGGTTTACCCGCCTGCCCGCCGCCCAGTCTTTTGCCGCGTTGCTCGGCACGGAAGAGGGTGGAAAACTGGCGCAGGAGGCCGGCTGGCTGATGGCCAGCGAAATGATTGCCATGGATATCGACATCAGCTTTGCCCCGGTGCTGGATGTAGGGCATATCAGCGCTGCCATTGGCGAGCGCTCATACCATGAAGATCCGCGTATTGCGCTGGCAGTGGCAACCCGGTTCATCGACGGCATGCACGACGCAGGAATGAAAACCACCGGGAAACACTTCCCGGGCCACGGGGCAGTGACGGCAGATTCCCACAAAGAGACGCCGCGCGATCCGCGCCCGGAAGCGGAGATCCGCGCCAAAGATATGTCAGTTTTCCAGTCGCTTATCACCGGCAACAAGCTGGATGCCATTATGCCCGCGCACGTGATTTACAGCGACGTTGATCCGCGTCCTGCCAGCGGCTCTCCGCACTGGCTGAAAACCGTTCTGCGTCAGGAACTGGGCTTCAACGGCGTGATTTTCTCTGACGATTTATCCATGGAAGGGGCGGCGATCATGGGCAGCTACGCTGAGCGCGGTCAGGCGTCGCTGGATGCAGGTTGCGATATGATCCTGGTCTGCAATAATCGTAAAGGTGCCGTTAGCGTGCTGGATAACCTGTCGCCGATCAATGCAGAGCGTGTTACACAATTGTATCATAAAGGTTCATTTAGCCGTCAGGAGCTGATGGATTCGGCGCGCTGGAAGACGGTCAACGCCCGGCTTGAAGACCTGAATGAGCGCTGGCAGGCACATAAAGCCAGCCTGTAAACCCTCCCGGAAGGCGTAGCGTGGTGAGAAGACGATGATCATCTATTTACACGGTTTTGACTCAAACAGCCCTGGTAATCATGAGAAGGTGCTGCAGCTGCAGTTTATCGATCCGGATGTACGGTTGATCAGCTACAGCACGCGCCATCCGAAGCATGATATGCAGCATCTGCTCAAAGAGGTGGACAAAATGCTGCAGCTCAACGTCGACGACCGCCCGTTGATCTGCGGCGTGGGGCTGGGCGGCTACTGGGCGGAGCGCATTGGCTTCCTGTGCGACATTCGCCAGGTGGTGTTCAATCCTAACCTGTTCCCGAACGAGAACATGGAAGGCAAAATTGACCGCCCGGAAGAGTATGTCGATATTGCGACCAAGTGCGTCAGCAATTTTCGTGAGAAAAACCGCGACCGCTGCCTGGTGATCCTCTCCCGTAATGATGAAGCGCTCAACAGCCATCGGGCAGCAGAATTGTTACATCATTACTATGAGATCGTCTGGGACGAAGAACAGACCCACAAGTTCAAAAACATCTCCCCGCATCTGCAGCGTATCAAAGCGTTTAAAACGCTGGGTTAACCCTATATACCCGCAGGCATCAAAGCCCGGCCGCGAAAGCGTACCGGGCTTTCTTTTTGACCAGAATTGTCTACTTTTAAGCCATCAAAACTTGATGCATATCAATTTTGGTATGACCAATGCGCCTGACGTGGTATTCTCAATGCACCTGAATGGTTTCAGTGATGTAACCTGTTGTTAATTAAGGGTTATTTTTATAACTTTTAATTAACAATTGGTTAATAATTTGAGGGGGTCACGTTGACTACGCCATTGAAAAAGATAGTGATTGTAGGCGGTGGTGCTGGCGGGCTGGAGCTGGCTACACAGCTGGGCAAGAAGCTGGGTCGCGGTAAAAAAGCCAAAATTACGCTGGTGGATCGTAACCACAGCCACCTGTGGAAACCGCTGCTGCATGAAGTGGCAACCGGTTCTCTGGATGAGGGCGTGGACGCGCTCAGCTATCTGGCACACGCGCGCAACCATCATTTCCAGTTCCAGCTGGGCTCGGTGGTGGACATCAACCGTGAAAGCAAAACCATCACCCTGGCAGAGCTGCGCGATGAAAAAGGGGAGTTGCTGGTTCCCGAGCGTAAACTGGCGTATGACACGCTGGTCATGGCGCTGGGCAGTACCTCCAACGATTTCAACACGCCGGGCGTGAAAGAGCACTGTATCTTCCTCGATAACCCGCACCAGGCGCGTCGTTTCCATCAGGAAATGCTGAACCTGTTCCTGAAGTACACCAGCAATATGGGTGCGAACGGTAAGGTGAATATCGCCATTGTCGGCGGCGGCGCGACGGGCGTTGAGCTGTCTGCGGAGCTGCACAATGCGGTGAAACAGCTGCACAGCTACGGTTACAAAGGGTTAACTAACGAAGCGCTGAACGTCACGCTGGTTGAAGCCGGTGAACGCATCCTGCCTGCGCTGCCTCCGCGAATTTCCGGTGCGGCGCACAATGAGCTCACCAAGCTGGGCGTGCGGGTGCTGACGCAGACCATGGTGACCAGCGCCGACGAAGGCGGTCTGCACACCAAAGACGGCGAATATATCAAAGCGGATCTGATGGTCTGGGCGGCAGGTATCAAAGCGCCTGACTTTATGAAAGAGATCGGCGGTCTGGAAACGAACCGCATTAACCAGCTGGTAACCGAGCCAACGCTGCAAACCACGCGTGACCCTGAAATCTTCGCTATCGGCGACTGTGCCTCCTGCGCGCGTCCTGAAGGTGGGTTTGTGCCTCCGCGCGCGCAGGCCGCTCACCAGATGGCAAGCCTGGTGCTGCACAACATTCTGGCGCAGTACAAAGGCAAGCCAATGAAGGCCTATGTCTACAAAGACCACGGTTCACTGGTGTCACTGTCAAACTTCTCTACCGTCGGCAGCCTGATGGGCAACCTGATGCGTGGCTCGATGATGGTGGAAGGGCGTATCGCTCGCTTCGTGTATATCTCCCTGTACCGTATGCACCAGATTGCGCTGCACGGCTACTTTAAAACCGGGCTGATGATGCTAGTGGGCAGAATCAACCGCGTGATCCGTCCGCGTCTGAAGCTGCACTAATCTTTCACTCCCTCCGGACTCTCCGGAGGGAGTTTTTAGCATTTCATGCTGTAGATCACAGTTTGACTGCTTAAGAGTTCTCCTAAATAGAATATATCTCCTCGCTATGCCCCTTTTTTGATCCTTTATCTGATTGGCGAAGCGTTGCCTCCATTGCAAAATTGTTACCAATAGCAACAAAGGAGGAAGTCCCGTGAATAAATCAATGTTGGCGGGTATAGGGATTGGCGTCGCGGCTGCGTTAGGTGTGGCTGCCGTTGCCAGTCTCAACGTATTAGATCGCGGCCCGCAGTATGCACAGGTGGTTTCTGCTACACCGATTAAAGAAACCGTGAAAACCCCTCGTCAGGAGTGCCGCAACGTCTCCGTGACGCACCGTCGTCCTGTCCAGGATGAAAACCGCATTGCCGGTTCTGTTCTGGGGGCGGTAGCGGGTGGCGTGATTGGTCACCAGTTTGGCGGCGGCCGGGGTAAAGATGTGGCGACCGTGGTCGGCGCGCTGGGGGGGGGCTATGCCGGTAACCAGGTGCAGGGCGCGATGCAGGATAATGATACCTACACCACGACTCAGCAACGCTGCAAAACCGTCTATGACAAGTCGGAAAAAATGCTGGGCTATGACGTGACGTACAAAATTGGCGATCAGCAGGGCAAAATCCGCATGGATAAAGACCCGGGCACGCAAATTCCACTGGATGGAAATGGCCAGCTGGTTCTGAATAACAAAGTGTAAAAAAGATGTTCTCTGAATTTAGCTCCTCATGCGCTCAGGCTGAGGAGCTTTTTTTTTGCGTCAGATTTTCAGTAGCTCAGGCCACAGCCGCAGCGTGGTGTCGCTAATATGCTGCAGTTTTTCCAGCGTGGCCCCTTCACGGGCGCTGATCGACATCCCCTGCAAAATACAGCTCAGGTATTGCGCCAGCAGCTGAGGGTTGCACTGCGCAGGGATTTCACCGCGCTGCTGGCGCTGAGCCAGAAATGCACTGAGCGTCTCCTCCTGCATGGCATGCCGCGATTTCACCGTATTGGCAATCTCTTTAGAGGACGCCGCAAGGGTGGCTGAGGTGTTAATCATAAAGCAGCCCGCAGGCGTATCTTTACTGGTGAAACAGGTCGCGACGGCAGTGAAATAGTCGCGAAGCGCCTGTTCAACGCTTTTCTCTTCACAGAACAGCTGGGCTTCGTGTTTCGCCGCAAAGCGCGAAATGTATCTGTCCAGCACCGCCCTGAACAGCCCCTCTTTATTGGTAAATTCGGCATACAGCGTTGGCGCTTTGGCTCCGGTGGCTTCTACCAGATCGGAAAGCGAGGTTGCTTCATACCCATGTTGCCAGAAGAGAGTCATGGCCTTATCAAGCGCTGCATCCCTGTCAAACACTTTTGGTCGGCCACGGCTTTTCTTCGCACAACTCGTGACATCGGTTGTCATTTGCCGTTGGTCCTCTGTTGGTTTGGTGAACGACCATTATAAAAATAAACGCAACCCACCACCAGTGCTGAATGCTTAAAAATAAATTAATCATATATGTATGAAAAATAAGAATTTTAAAATTAAGTTAACGCTCGTTATAAAATTATGTTGACGCGTGACCTGGATCACATTTATGATTTACCTATCGATCGTTAACTAAATGATTAACGACCTCCAAATTCATCTGCTAAAGGTAAACATCATGAAAAACGTAAAAACCCTCATCGCTGCCGCTGTTCTGAGTTCACTCTCTTTTGCAAGCTTTGCTGCTGTACAGGTGCAATCCACCCCTGCTGACCAGCATAAAGTCGGGACAATCTCTGCGTCTGCCGGTACTAACCTGAGTTCACTGGAAGATCAGCTGGCGCAAAAAGCGCAAGAGATGGGTGCTAAATCTTACCGCATCACCTCTGTGACCGGTCCTAACACCCTGCACGGCACGGCTGTCATCTACAAATAAGCCGGGCATAAACCCTCATTTATGCCACTGCAATAAAAAAAGGCCCTGCTCAGCAGGGCCTTTTTTTATTTCTGATTTACATCGACTGCGGGACGACGCCGTGATGCCGGGTGACGTCGGTCGGCATGCCTGACCGCGCTTCCATCGCCCGCTCCATCACTACGCTATTGGTATTCGCGTTCGTTTTGAAGCTTACCATCGCGGCATTCAGGTTAATGGGCAGTGTCTGCGGATCGTCGCCAATGTTTTTCGATAACGGCTGGTGAATCTCAACCAGCCGCACGCCGCCCGGCTCCTCAGAAACCTTAATCGGCGTATTGATAATATTCACTTTGGTTCCCGGCGTAACGACGTTAAACAGCGTTTTGATATCGTCATCGCGCAGACGAATACAGCCGGAGCTGACGCGCATGCCGATGCCAAAGTCCGCATTCGTGCCGTGCAGCAGGTAGACACCGCCGTATGCCGCCAGGCGGATCGCGTGGTGCCCCATCGGGTTATCCGGGCCTGCCGGCACCACGGCAGGAAGATCGATGCCCTGGGCCTTATAACGGGCACGAATATTGGCCGTCGGGGTCCAGGTTGGATTCGCGCGTTTATCCGAGACGGTCGTGACCATCGTCGGCGTCAGGGTGTCGCCGCCCAGCTGACCAATCCCAATTGGGTAGACGGTCACCTCATTTTTACCCGGCGGGTAATAGTACAGACGCAGCTCCGCCAGATTTATAACGATCCCCTCACGCGGAGCGTCCGGCAGAATAGCCTGTAACGGGATAGTCAACACGCTGCCCGCGCGCGGGACGTACGGGTCGACGCCAGGGTTCGCCTGCAGCAGGGCCAGAAAACCGACGTTATATTTTTTGGCAATCGCTTCCAGCGAACCGCCATTATTTTCAACCACATGAAAGCGGTTTTCCCCCACCACCTTGCTGCCGGGCGGAGGAAGGGGCCAGGTATTTGCGCGAGCGGGAAGCGCAACCGCGAGGGTGGCTGCCAGCGCAAACAGGGTTAACCAGCGAGTAAAACGCGAAGAGGTCATCATCACCATAATCCATGCAAATGATAAGGTTATTGTTTTATAAGGGGTTAACGATAATTATGGCGAATGGGAGTGTCGGGAAGATCGGGTGAAGTGCAAAGAGTTTGTAAATTGTCCCCCCGTAGCGCTGGGCTAACAGGGGAAGGGATCCCCATAAAATAATGCCTGCACGGACGACCCCCTCTCCCTTGAGGGAGAGGGCTGGGGTGAGGGGGAACATACGGCTCTGGTGGTCATTCCGTTCACTTTATGTTCCTTGCTGCTTTGTAACGACATGACCGGTGAACGTGCCAGGGTGGCTCAATCGCCACCACCCTGACAACCCGGGCTCCCTGCGCCTCGCCCCGGCCTGCAGGAAACGCTTCAGCGATTTACAGCCGGACCAGGGTGTCGCTGTAAGCTATTCATTTTCCGGAAGCAACTTTCATCGCTTCCGGTTAATAAACTACATGAAATTCCTCAGGTAACAGGGGAATGGAGGTTATGCGATCGCGTTCTCTTCCAGCTGACGCATAAAGTGACGCACCCAGTCCATGCGGGTTTTGCGCTCCGTCAGCTCCTGGGTAAATTTCAGACGGGTTGGACCATCCAGACGGAAATGCTGCGGCTGTTTTTGCAGCAGGCCAATCAGCCACATCGGGTTGACGTGATTCTTCTCCGCGAACTCAATCACGCCGCCTTTTTCGTTGCCTTCAAGCTTGCGAATGCCCAGCTTCTGCGCCTGCTGGCGCAGGCGAGCGATATCCAGAAGATTTCGCGCCGCATCGGGCAGCAGGCCAAAGCGGTCGATCAGCTCAACCTTAATCTCTTCCAGTTCGTTTTCCGTCTTCGCACTGGCGATGCGCTTGTAGAAAGATAGACGGGTATTCACGTCCGGAATGAAATCGTCCGGCAGCAGAGAAGGCATACGCAACTCGACCTCGGTCTGCTGGCTGGTGAGATCTTCCAGCGACGGCTCGCGTCCGGCCTTCAGGGCGTCAACCGCGTTTTCCAGCAGTTCCATATAGAGCGAGAAGCCGATGGTCTCCATCGAGCCGCTCTGGTCCTCACCCAGCAGTTCGCCGGCACCGCGGATCTCGAGATCGTGCGTGGCCAGCGCAAAGCCTGCGCCAAGGTCTTCCAGCGAGGCGATGGCTTCCAGACGCTTTTGCGCGTCGGTGGTCATCGCTTTCGGATGCGGCGTCAGCAGCCAGGCGTAGGCCTGATGGTGCGAACGCCCGACGCGACCGCGCAGCTGGTGAAGCTGCGCCAGACCAAAGTGATCCGCGCGTTCGATAATAATCGTGTTCGCGGTCGGGATATCAATACCGGTTTCAATGATGGTGGTACACACCAGCACGTTGAAGCGCTGGTGGTGGAAATCATTCATCACCCGCTCCAGCTCGCGCTCGCGCATCTGCCCGTGACCGATAGCGATACGCGCTTCCGGCACCAGCTCCGCCAGCCTGTCCGCCGCTTTTTGAATGTTCTCTACGTCGTTGTAGAGATAGTACACCTGCCCTCCGCGCAGCACTTCACGCAGAATGGCCTCACGCACCACCAGATTATCGTACTCGCGAACAAAGGTTTTTACCGCCAGACGGCGCGCCGGCGGCGTGGCGATAATCGACAGATCGCGCATGCCGCTCATCGCCATGTTCAGGGTTCGCGGGATTGGCGTTGCGGTTAGGGTGAGGATATCGACGTCGGCGCGCATCGCTTTGATGCGCTCTTTGTGGCGCACCCCGAAGCGGTGCTCTTCGTCGACGATCAGCAGCCCCAGATCTTTCCACTTCACATCGCTTTGCAGCAGCTTGTGGGTGCCGATCAGAATGTCGATTTTACCCTCGCTGGCCTGTTCCAGAATCTGGGTCTGTTCTTTGGTACTGCGAAAACGCGAGAGCATCTCAATACGTACCGGCCAGTTGGCGAAACGGTCGCGGAAGTTGTCGAAGTGCTGCTGAGCGAGCAGGGTGGTCGGCACCAGCACCGCCACCTGCTTGTTGTTTTCCACCGCAAGGAAGGCGGCGCGCATCGCCACTTCGGTTTTGCCGAAGCCGACGTCGCCGCAGACTAAGCGGTCCATTGCCAGCGGCTGGCACATGTCGCTCAGCACGGCGTTGATGGCCTGGGCCTGATCCGGCGTGGTTTCAAACGGGAAGCTGTCGCAGAACAGCTGGTACTGTTCTTTATCATGCTTAAAGGCGAAGCCCTGTTTGGCCGCGCGCTGGGCGTAGATATCCAGCAGCTCGGCCGCCACGTCGCGCACTTTTTCCGCCGCCTTCTGGCGCGCGCGCGCCCAGGCATCGCCGCCCAGCTTGTGCAGCGGCGCATTGTCTTCGGCACCCCCCGCGTAGCGGCTGATCAGATGGAGGGAGGAAACCGGAACATACAGTTTGGCGTCATTAGCGTAGGTCAGCATCAGGTATTCACCTTTGATGCCGCCCGCTTCCAGCGTGGTCATACCCTGATAGCGCCCAACGCCGTGTTCCAGGTGAACAATCGGCTGGCCCGGGTGCAGCTCGGCCAGGTTACGGATCAGCGTGTCCGGGTTGATGGTGCGACGGCTGTCCTGACGGCGACGCGCGACGCGCTCGCCCAGCAGGTCGCTTTCGCAAATCAGCGCCAGGTTGTTGAGCGTGTCGATGAACCCGTGCTCGGCGGCACCAATCATCAGGTAACGACCGTTTCCGGTCGCCTCGCTCAGACGCAGGATGCGCTTCGGCGCCACCTTAATGCGTCCCAGCAGCTCACCTAACGCTTCGCGGCGGCCTTCGCTCTCAACGGAGAACACCACCGGGCCGGTAAAGGACTCCAGGAACTTGCGCAGATTATCCAGCGGGGATTTCTGCTGCGCCTGAACGGCCAGGTCCGGCAGCGTCCGGAAGGCGAGGTTGGTGTTGGCGGCCTTATCGGCAAGCGAATCGGTTTTCAGCTGCATGCGCGGCCAGCGCTTCAGTTCGGCGTTGAGCTCGTCGGTGCGCAGCCACAGCGCTTCCGGCGGCAGCAGCGGGCGCATCGGGTCAACGCCACGGTTTTCAAAGCGGGCGCGGGTTTCGCTTTCAAAGCGGCTGGCGCTGGCGTCGATATCCCCGGTGTTGACAATCAGCGTGTTCGCCGGGAAGTAGCTGAACAGGGCAGGCAGCGGCTCGTTGAAGAACAGCGGCTGCCAGTATTCGATCCCGGCAGGAAGCGTGCCTTTGCTGACCTGCTGATAAATATGTTCCGCGTCGCGCTTCACCTCGAACTTATCGCGCCACTGGCTGCGGAACAGCTCGATAGCGGTTTTGTCCGTGGGGAACTCATGTGCGGGCAGTAAATTAATGGACTCCACTTCTTCCAGCGTGCGCTGCGTGTCGGCGTCGAATACGCGCAGGCTGTCAATTTCATCATCAAAGAAATCCAGACGATACGGCTGGTCGCTGCCCATCGGGTAAAGGTCAAGCAGCGCGCCGCGGGTCGCGTATTCCCCGTGCTCCATAACCTGGTCGACGTGGCGATAGCCGGCACCGTCAAGCTGCGCGCGCAGGGCATCACGGGACAGGCGCTGGCCTTTTTTCATCACCAGCGCGTGACCGTGCAGATAGCTGTGCGGACAGACGCGCTGCATCAGGGTATTTACCGGCACAATCAGCACGCCGCGCTGCATGGTCGGGAGTTGATAGAGCGTCGACAGGCGCGAGGAGATAATCTCCTGATGCGGAGAGAAGCTGTCATAGGGCAGCGTTTCCCAGTCGGCCAGGCTGAACACCAGGCTATCGGTGAACTGGCGAATTTCGTCGTGCAGGCGCAGGGCATTTTGCATATCCGGGGCAACCAGGATCACCGGGCCAGGATGACGCTCGGCGATTTCCGCTACCAGCGTGGCGCACGCCGCGCCAGTGAGTTCACCCAGCTGGCGCTGGTCGCCCGCTTTGACAGGCAAGGAATAACGATAGTGTTCAGGCATGGCTATGTCAGAGTCTCTTATGGATATACCAACAGTATTGGGGCATATCTCTGATACGCAATGTCTTTATTATCCTCGATCGTTTTACATAAGCAAATCGTAACCGTACGGAAGGGCTAAACGCCCCCGAAACGGGGGCGGAGAGGGCATTAACGCGTAGAAGGTGACAGGGGCAGCGAAGACGGAGGAGAGAAGAAAACATCCCCAAACAGCGTGGTGGAGAGTTTACGCACCCCAAGCCCGGCAAGGGTACAGATCAGCAGGCTGGCAAACGGGTAGACTAGGATTAAGCCCAGCTCGGCCCAGACCGGCCAATATGCGGCATTCATCTCGCTAATCAGGAACAGGCTAAAGGCCTCAATCAGAATGCGGTGGGTGGTATAAATCGCAATGGTGTTTGAGCCAATCACGTTCAGCAGATTGTTCGGGTGAACGGCATAGCGCTGCTCAAGGCTGTAGAACAGCTTCATAATCAGCACAATCGACAGCAATGAGAGCAGCAGCGGAACATTAGCAAACCACAGCACCACGGAGACGGCGGCGAAAGCGCCGGTTGCCAGCCAGATGCGACGCAGGTTGACGCTTTTCATCCACGCCATCAGCTCTGCGCCATACCACGCCCCGAGGCTGTAGTAGATCATGTTGCGTACCACGCTGTTCATCCCCCACCACGGCAGCGGCAGGAAGTTAATCGCGATGCTTGCCAGCGCCAGCAGTCCCAGTACCGGCAGCTTCCAGCGGCTCAACAGTTTACACAGCGTGAAGTAGACCACCAGCGCATACAGGTACCACAGGCTGGTGCTGGCAGTGACCATCCCCAGCACAAAGCCTGAGAACGAGTCGGCGTAGGCCGCGTTCGACGAGGTGGCAAGCTCGCGCTCGGGTGCCAGCCAGGCGTTCAGGTGGGTCAACGCCTGCCATTGCAGGACGCCCCACAGCGCCAGGACCCAGACAATGCTCCAGATCCGTTTGTCGAGACTGGTTCGCCAGTCCACCTCGTCAATATAACGACGGATCAGATAGCCGGAGATGAAGAAGAAGACCGGCATACGAAACGGTGCGAGATAGAGGTTAAAATAGACCCAACATTTGGCGAGAAGGCCGGAGAGCGGGTGTTGCAGCCCGATCAGATGCGGATAAAACGTGATCACCGAATGATAGATAACCACCAGGCAGATACACAGCCCTTTTATCTGGTTAATCCATAATGCTTTTTGCTTCATTGTTCGCCACTACCTTTTTGCCATAAACGAACGAACAATTGTTGTAAAACGAAGCCAGGATGTAATGGGTAACAGTCTGTATCAGGAGGTTTTTCGGAAAAGGTGGAGGGTGCGAGGTGAGTATTCCGACAATAGCACCCTGATTTATCTGAATTTTTCGGAAAAATGATTACCAAAGCTTACGGTTTCAGTCATTTACGCTTAACGGATTCGCTTATATACTCGTGGGTCTGCTATCAGCAAACAGACGGATTTCATGTATCAACCTGTCGCACTCTTCATAGGCTTACGTTACATGCGTGGGCGCGCCGCGGACCGCTTCGGTCGCTTTGTCTCCTGGCTTTCGACTATTGGCATTACGCTTGGCGTGATGGCACTGGTGACGGTGCTTTCCGTCATGAATGGCTTCGAACGCGAGCTGCAAAACAACATCCTGGGGCTGATGCCGCAGGCCGTTCTCTCATCCTCCAATGGTTCGGTTAACCCGCAACAGCTGCCGGAAAGCGCGGCGAAGTTACAGGGCGTCACGCGCGTTGCGCCGTTGACGACCGGCGACGTGGTGCTGCAAAGCGCCCGCAGCGTGGCGGTCGGCGTGATGCTGGGTATTGACCCGGCGCAAAACGATCCGCTGACGCCGTATCTGGTTAACGTGAAGCAGACCGATCTGGAGGCCGGAAAATACAACGTGATTCTGGGTGAACAGCTTGCCGGTCAGCTTGGCGTCAACCGTGGCGATCAGCTGCGCGTGATGGTCCCTTCTGCCAGCCAGTTTACGCCGATGGGGCGCCTGCCAAGCCAGCGCCTGTTCAACGTGATTGGTACCTTTGCCGCTAACAGCGAAGTCGATGGCTACCAGATGCTGGTCAACATTCAGGACGCTTCACGCCTGATGCGCTACCCGGCTGGGAATATCACCGGCTGGCGCCTGTGGCTCGATCAGCCGCTGAAGGTCGATACCCTCAGCCAGCAAAGCCTGCCGGAAGGCACGAAATGGCAGGACTGGCGCGAGCGTAAAGGCGAACTGTTCCAGGCCGTGCGCATGGAGAAAAACATGATGGGGCTGCTGCTGAGCCTGATCGTGGCCGTGGCCGCCTTTAACATCATCACCTCGCTGGGCCTGATGGTAATGGAGAAGCAGGGCGAAGTCGCTATTCTGCAAACCCAGGGGCTCACGCCGCGCCAGATCATGGCGGTGTTTATGGTGCAGGGGGCCAGCGCAGGCATCATCGGCGCGCTGCTCGGTGCCGTGCTGGGGGCATTGCTTGCCAGCCAGCTTAATAACTTAATGCCGATCATCGGCGCGCTGCTTGACGGCGCGGCGCTGCCGGTGGCTATCGAGCCGCTGCAGGTGGTCGGTATTGCGCTGGCCGCGATGGCCATTGCGCTGCTTTCTACGCTTTATCCTTCCTGGCGCGCCGCCGCCACTCAACCCGCTGAGGCTTTACGTTATGAATAAGATCCTGTTGCAATGCGACAACCTGTCCAAACGCTATCAGGAAGGCACTGTGCAAACCGACGTGCTGCACAATGTGAGCTTCAGCGTGGGCGAAGGCGAGATGATGGCGATTGTCGGCAGCTCCGGCTCGGGCAAAAGTACGCTGCTGCATCTGCTGGGCGGGCTGGATACGCCAACCAACGGCGACGTGATTTTCTCCGGCCAGCCGATGAGCAAAATGTCCTCCGCGGCGAAGGCCGAGCTGCGCAACCGCGAGCTGGGCTTTATCTACCAGTTCCACCACCTGCTGCCGGATTTCACGGCGCTGGAAAACGTGGCGATGCCGCTGCTGATTGGCAAAAAGAAACCGGCAGAAATTAACGCTCGTGCCAGCGATATGCTGAAAGCGGTAGGGCTGGGCCATCGCGGTAACCACCGTCCCTCTGAGCTTTCCGGCGGCGAGCGCCAGCGCGTGGCGATTGCCCGTGCGCTGGTCAACAACCCGCGTCTGGTGCTGGCGGATGAGCCTACCGGTAACCTGGATGCCCGCAATGCGGACAGTATTTTCCAGCTTCTGGGCGAGCTGAACGCTTCCCAGGGCACCGCGTTTTTGGTCGTGACCCACGATCTGCAGCTGGCAAAACGCATGGGGCGTCAGCTTGAGATGCGCGACGGCCATCTGAATGCGGAACTGACCCTGATGGGAGCAGAGTAATGGCGTCACCGTTATCGTTACTCATCGGTTTACGTTTTAGCCGCGGCCGCCGTCGCGGCGGCATGGTGTCGCTGATCTCCGTCATCTCGACCATCGGTATTGCGCTGGGCGTGGCGGTGCTGATTGTGGGCTTAAGCGCCATGAACGGCTTTGAGCGCGAGCTGAATAACCGCATTCTGGCGGTGGTGCCGCACGGGGAGATCGAGCCGGTTAACCAGCCGTGGACGAACTGGAGCGATGCGCTCAACAAAGTTGAAAAAGTGCCCGGCATTGCCGCGGCCGCGCCCTACATCAACTTTACCGGGCTGGTGGAGAGCGGGGTAAACCTGCGCGCCATTCAGGTGAAAGGGGTCAACCCCGCCCAGGAAGCGCGTCTCAGCGCGCTGCCAAACTATGTGCAGAACGGCGCGTGGGCCAACTTTAAGGCCGGTGAGCAGCAGATCATCATGGGTAAAGGCGTTGCCGATGCCCTGAAGGTGAAGCAGGGCGACTGGGTGTCAATCATGATCCCGAACGCCAGCGCCGACCACAAGCTGCAGCAGCCTAAGCGCGTGCGCCTGCACGTCACCGGTATTCTTCAGCTGAGCGGTCAGCTCGATCACAGCTTCGCCATGGTGCCGATGGAAGATGCGCGCCAGTATCTCGATATGGGCGACAGCGTGACGGGGATTGCCATTAAGGTGAACGACGTCTTTAACGCCAACAGGCTGGTCCGCGACGCGGGCAGCGTGACCAATAACTATGTCTACATCAAAAGCTGGATCGGCACTTACGGGTATATGTACCGTGATATCCAGATGATCCGCGCCATCATGTATCTGGCGATGGTGCTGGTGATTGGTGTGGCGTGCTTTAATATCGTCTCGACGCTGGTGATGGCGGTCAAGGACAAGAGCGGCGACATCGCGGTGCTGCGTACGCTGGGGGCGAAAGACGGTCTTATTCGCGCCATCTTCGTCTGGTACGGTTTGCTGGCGGGGCTGTTTGGCAGCCTGTGCGGCGTGGTGATTGGCGTGGTGGTTTCCCTGCAGCTGACCCCCATTATCAACGGGATCGAAAAGCTTATCGGCCACCAGTTCCTGTCGGGTGATATCTATTTTATTGACTTCCTGCCGTCTGAGCTGCACTGGCTGGATGTTTTTTATGTGCTGGTTACAGCACTTTTACTGAGTCTGCTGGCAAGCTGGTATCCGGCGCGTCGCGCAAGCCGAATTGATCCGGCGAGGGTATTAAGTGGCCAGTAATTACGTCATGATCTAGCGGCTTTCGGGCCGCCAGGTCGAAAGAGGAATGCGTTATGTATTATGGATTTGATATTGGCGGCACCAAGATTGCGCTCGGCGTGTTTGATAAAGACCTCAAGCTGCAGTGGGAAACCCGCGTTCCCACGCCGCGCGAAAGCTACGACGAATTTTTAACCGCGATTGCCGCGCTGGTGGCGCAGGCCGATGAACGCTTTGGCGTGAAAGGCAGCGTCGGCATCGGCATTCCCGGGATGCCCGAAACCGACGACGGCACGCTGTATGCCGCCAACGTCCCTGCCGCCAGCGGTAAACCGCTGCGCGCCGATCTCTCTGCCCTCCTTGAACGCGACGTGCGTTTAGACAATGATGCTAACTGCTTTGCGCTCTCCGAAGCCTGGGACGATGAATTCCGCCGCTATCCGCTGGTGATGGGGCTGATCCTCGGTACCGGCGTCGGCGGGGGCATTGTGATCAACGGTAAGCCGATTACCGGGCGCAGCTACATCACCGGCGAGTTTGGCCATATCCGTCTGCCGGTGGATGCCCTGGAGGTGGTGGGGCGTGATTTCCCGCTGACCCGCTGCGGCTGCGGCCAGCACGGCTGCATTGAGAACTATCTTTCCGGCCGCGGGTTTGCATGGCTTTACGAACACTTCTATCATCAGAAACTTGAAGCCCCTCAAATCATTACCCTGTGGGAGCAAGGGGATGCGCAGGCGCGTGAGCACGTCGAGCGCTATCTGGATCTGCTGGCGGTGTGTCTGGGAAATATTCTCACCATCGTCGACCCGGATCTGCTGGTGATCGGGGGAGGGCTTTCAAACTTTACCGCGATTACGGAACGGTTGTCCGGGCGTTTGCCCCGACACTTATTGCCGGTTGCCCGCGTGCCGCGTATTGAACGCGCGCGACACGGGGACGCAGGAGGCATGCGCGGAGCCGCATTCCTTCATCTCACCGATTAGTTTACGAGGTTTCTATGCTGTCGCGTCGCCAGGGTCGACTCAGCCGTTTTCGCAAAAACAAACGCCGCTTGCGTGAGCGCTTGCGCCAGCGGATCTTTTTCAGAGACAGAATGATGCCAGAAGCGATGGATAAACCCAGAGTGGTGGTGCTGACCGGGGCGGGGATCTCCGCCGAGTCAGGAATTCGAACCTTCCGCGCGGCGGACGGGCTGTGGGAAGAGCACCGCGTGGAGGATGTGGCCACGCCGGAAGGCTTTGCCCGCGATCCGGATCTCGTGCAGGCGTTTTACAACGCCCGCCGTCGTCAGCTTCAGCAGCCTGAGGTCGCGCCGAATGCGGCGCATCTGGCGCTGGCGAAGCTGGAAGAGGCGCTGGGCGATCGTTTTCTGCTGGTGACGCAGAATATCGACAACCTGCACGAGCGGGCCGGTAACAAGAACATCATCCACATGCACGGCGAGCTGCTCAAGGTTCGCTGCGCCTGGAGCGGCCAGGTGCTGGACTGGAAAGAAGACGTACTGCCAGAGGATAAGTGCCACTGCTGCCAGTTCCCGTCGCGCCTGCGCCCGCACGTGGTCTGGTTCGGCGAAATGCCGCTGGGCATGGATGAGATCTACAGTGCGCTGGCGATGGCTGACGTGTTTATCGCCATCGGCACATCCGGACATGTTTACCCGGCGGCGGGGTTTGTCCACGAAGCGCGACTGCACGGTGCGCATACGGTTGAACTGAACCTTGAGCCAAGCCAGGTAGGCAGCGAGTTTGAAGAGAAACACTACGGTCTGGCAAGCGCGGTCGTCCCGGCGTTTGTCGACAAGCTGCTGAAAGGGCTGTAACGGCAATCGCGTGAAAAGGCACCCGCTGGACGGGTGCCTTTTTGTTATGAATGGAAGAACGCCAGCGTCTTCTCGAGCGATTTAGCCTGCTCATCCAGCGAGAGCGCCGCGGCAGAGATCTGCTGAACCAGCGAGGCGTTCTGCTGGGTCGTGCTGTCCATCTGGTTAACGGCGGTGCTGACCTGGCTAATCCCCCGATTTTGCTCGTCCAGCGCCTGAACGATATCGTTGATGACCAGATGCACATGCGACACCGCTTCAATCACCTGTTTCATCATCACCCCGGTTTCATTGACCAGCTCAACGCCTTTGCTTACGCGGCCTGAGGACTCGGCAATTAGCTGAGAGATCTCTTTTGCCGCGTTGGCGCTTCGCTGGGCAAGATTGCGCACTTCCCCTGCGACAACCGCGAAGCCGCGCCCCTGTTCGCCAGCCCGCGCCGCTTCAACGGCAGCATTCAGCGCCAGGATATTGGTCTGGAAGGCGATGCCGTCGACAATACTGTTAATCTCGCCAATCTTACGCGCGCTCTCATCAATCTCTCCGATCACAACGACCACGTCGTTCACCAGCGTTTCGCCATGCCCGGCGAGGCTCGCGGCGCGATCGGTCAGCGTCGTCGCCTTGTGGGCGTTGTCGGCGTTATTTTTCACCGTGACCGAAATCTCTTCCATGCTGGCTGCCGTTTCAACAATCGCCGCCGCCTGTTCTTCGGTTCGCGAGGCGAGGTCAAGATTGCCCGCCGAAATTTCGCTGGTGCCGCCGTGCACGGAATGGCTGGCTTCGCTGATATTGTCGACGATGCGCTTGAGCTGCATCTGCATGGTGTGCAGGGCATAAAAAATGCTGTGGGTATCCCCGGAACGTACCGGGATGGTGTTGTTCAGCTCTCCCCGGGCAACGGCCAGGGCGATCCCGGCGGCTTCCGAAGGCTCACCCCCAACCGGACGGTCAACTTTACGGGTAAAAATCTGCGCCATGACCATGCTAACCGCAACGATGCTTAACACCATCAGGATGATGGCTTTTAGTAAAAATGCGCGCGCTTCGGCCATCACTTCGCTGACCGGGGTGATAATGGCGAGTTTCCACGGCGTCTGGCTATTACCGACGGTGATGTCCTGCCAGGTGATGAACACGTCTTCCTTCAGCAGCGGATCGTTTACCCGGGTGACGTCATGACCGGTAATCTGACCGGCGTAAGGCTTACCTGCCGCGCGCTTGTCCGGGCTGGACACCACGTTATTACCCGCTGAAAGGAGCAGGGCGTAGCCGGTGCCGTTCCACGGTTTAATCGCGCCGATCGTCGATTGCAGCGTGGCGAGCGAGAAGTCAGAGGTGACCGAGCCCAGGAACTGACCGTCGCGCATGATGGGGGCGGCAATCGAGGTGAGCATCACGTCCACGCCGTTGTAGGGATAAATATAGGGCTCGATGATCACATCTTTATGCCGTTGTTTCGGCAGCAGATAATAATCACCGCTGCCGGGGGTTTCGATGTCCGTCAGCAGGTGTAATGCCGGTTTGCCGGTGGCGTCCCGGTCAACGTAGCGGGCGTAGCGCCCGGTAGGATCTTCACCGGTCTGACCGGCCCAGGCGGCATCTTTATCGTCGAACGCGTTGGGCTCAAAGGCCATCGACATAGAGAGAAACTGCGGGTGAGCCGAAAGGTAGTGGATGAGCAGCTGGTTCAGACTCTGGCGATCGGATACGCCCGCCTCGCGCAGCGCCAGGGCGCTGTTGCCCATGTCTCGGGCGGCGGTCAGGGCAGAATCCAGCTGTTTGCTGACCTGCAACGATTGCACTTCGGCAATCTGGCGGATATGTTTTTTGGCCAGAACCTCCTGCTGCGCCATCCACTGCCACATCATAAACCCGATCGTTGCCGTAAAGCCCACCGTCACGGTGAGGAAAATGGACAATAGCATCAACGTCTTGACTCTTATTTTTTGTTTTCGGACCATGGCGTCTTTCATTCTCTTCTCCCGTAATGGCGTGCATGTCGGGCAGGCACTCAGTACTTATCGGATATTTCGTCCTCTTTCTGTAGAGCGCCGGATATATTTAATTTAAATTTCCATAATATTAAATCCCGTTAATTAGTGTGGATGCTTTTATTTTGTGCATTCAATCAAAATAGCGCTCGATAATGCTCGTTATCGTGGTGTAGAAAGAGGATGCTAATAAATATAAAGGTGTAGAGGAGGATGGGATATGTACGGATTTATTGCGCGACAACCCATTTTTAACCCTGAGATGAAGACGGTGGCCTATGAGCTGCTCTTCAGAGATGGGATGACAAACCGTTTTCCGGATGTGTCGGCGGAATATGCCACATCCAGAATGATATCGGACCAGTTTTTATGTGTGCCGTCCCAGCGCATTGCCGGGATGCACACGTCGTTTATTAATTTCCCGTCACGAATGGTCATTGACCGCAGTGGTGAAGCGCTCGATAAAGAGAGCGTGGTCATTGAGATCCTTGAAGATGCGGTGCCAGGGGCTGAACTGCTGCAGGCCGTCAGCGAGATGAATGCGCACGGCTATCAGTTTGCGCTTGATGATTTCACCCTTGCACCTGAATGGGATGCTTTTTTACCCTATATTTCGATACTGAAATTCGACGTCAGAAATTATTCCTTAGCGCAAATTAAAGCGTATCTGGAAGAGCGTAAACATCTGACCGGGCATATTAAATATCTCGCTGAAAAAATTGAGACTAAAGAGGAATTCGAACAATACCGGAAAGAAGGCTTTTCTCTTTTTCAGGGCTATTTTTTCTGCCGTCCGGAGGTCATTAAATATAAACGGCTATCGCAAAATCAGCTGGCGATTTTTCGGCTGCAAATGGAGGTTGGGCGCAATAAACCCGATTTTCGGATCGTCGAGTCGTTGATTAAAACCGACCTCACGCTGTCCTATAAGATCATGCGCTACATGAAACACACCGCATTTAAACATGTCGGTGCCTGTAATTTCAGTAAGTTAACCCTGAGCGAAGTGCTGAGATACCTCGGGGAAAACCAGCTGAGACGGTTTGTTGCCGTTGTGGTCCTCGCCAGCGCGGGCAATGACACCGTCAGCGAGCTTTACCCGCTGAGTATGATGCGCGGTAAGTTCTGTGAGCTGATAGCTGAGACGATGAAAGAACCGGCGCTGGCGGAAAATGCCTTCATGTGCGGCCTGTTCTCTCTGCTCGATACCCTCCTTGAGCTGCCGATGGCAGAGTTGATGAAGCAAATTGCGGTGCCGCAAAGCGTGAGCAATGCGCTGTGTCACCAGGAGGGATGTCTGGCCGATATGGTGAGCCTTTGCCGTTACTATGAACAGCAGCAGTGGGACGAGGCAACCCGGGTTCGTCAGGCGCTGGGTTTGTCCGATGAGGACGTGGTTGAGGCGATGAGAAAGGCGACGATCTGGGCAGGGGAGAATGCGGTCAGTTGATTCTTCCTCACGCGGTACGGGCGGCGCGAGGAAGAACGCGATACCGTTTATCGGCCCGCTTTTAATTTCTGATAATACTCTTCGTAGAGGCGGCTGGCGTCACCGACATCGTTCTGCCATTCACCTTTGCTGATGGTTTCGGCATCCGGATAGAGCGATTTATCGTTAGCTACCTCAGGCTTCAGCAGCTTGCGTGCGGCGAGGTTTGGCGTCGGGTAGCCTATCGTCTCGGCAACCTGTTTCGCCACGTCCGGGCGCAGCAGGAAGTTAATCAGCTTATGCGCCCCTTCAACGTTTTTCGCGTTGGCGGGGATCGCAAGGCTGTCCATCCAGAAGATCCCGCCTTCTTTCGGCCAGACCACCTCAAGCGGTGTCCCGGCCTGGCGGGCCACGTACGCGGAGCCGTTCCACACCATCCCCAGATTCACTTCGCCTTCCATATACGGGTTTGCCGGGTTATCAGAGTTGAACGCCGCCACGTTAGGCATCAGCTTTTTCAGCTCGTTATACGCCGCTTCGATCTCTTTGGGATCCGTCGTGTTACCCGAATAGCCCAGCTTGCGCAGCGCGACCTGGAACACTTCACGCGCGTCGTCTGTTAACAGCAGGCTACCCTTGTATTCCGGTTTCCACAGGTCGGCCCAGCTGGTGACCGACTTCGGATCGACGGCATCACTGTTCACGCCAATCGCGGTTGCCCCCCAGATGTACGGAATGGAGTAGTCGTTATTCGGGTCGAACGGCTTGTTGAGCATCTCCGGATCGAGGTTTGAAAAATTAGCTAGCTTCGTTTTGTCGATCTTCTGGATCATGCCCTCTTTACGCATTTTGTCGACAAAGTAGGTGGAAGGCACGACCAGATCGTACGCGCCGTCTTTGTAGGTTTTCAGCTTGGCGTACATGGTTTCATTCGACTCGTAGGTCGAGTAGATCACCTTGATGCCCGTCTCCTTTGTGAACTGTTCCAGCAGGCCTGGCGGCACGTATTCGGTCCAGTTGTAGAAGTAGAGCGTTTTGCTGTCATCAGCGTGCGCGGCACCCATGCCAAGCACCAGCGCCGCAGCGGCGAGCATTTTTTTCATTTCATTGTCCCCTGAGATTTTGTTTTATCACGAGCAATAACCTGGCTGGCAATCACCAGAACCAGCGAAAACACCAGCAGAATGGTCGCCAGCGCGTTCACCTCCGGTGAGACGCCGACTTTCACCATTGAATAGATCTTCAACGGCAGAATTTCATAGCTCGGACCGGTGACGAAGGAGGACACGACCACGTCATCCATCGACAGGGTGAAGCTAAGTAGCCATCCGGCCGCCACGGCGGGCATCGCCAGCGGCAGAATGATTTTACGCAGGATGGTCATCTCGCTGGCGCCCAGATCTTTCGCCGCCTCCAGCATGCGCACGTCGAACCCTTTCAGGCGCGCAAAGACGGTCACCACCACAAACGGCAGGCAGAAGGTGATATGGGAAAACAGCAGCGACCAGAAGCCAAGCTGTACGCCCAGCAGCATAAACAGCACCAGCAGCGAAATGGCCATTACGATGTCCGGTGACATCATCACCACAAACAGCATGCCGCTGACGAACGGTTTGCCACGAAAGCGATAGCGGTAGAGCGCCACGGCGGTGAGCGAGCCAATCAGCGTCGCGAAGGTGGCGGAGAAGATCGCCATCGTCAGCGAGTGCTGCGCGGCCTGCAGGAGACTGTCATTGTTCATCAGCAGGCTGTACCAGTTAGTGGTAAAGCCCTGCCAGTTAATCCCGAAGCGTGAGCTGTTGAATGAGTTCACGATCAAAATAACGATCGGGATATAGAGCCAGGCATAAATGGCGGTCATAAAACCGCCGCGAAGCAGTCGACCGATCATTCGAGTTCCACCTTTTTATTCAGGAGGCGTGAGGCGCGCCAGTAGACCAGCAGCATCAGGCCCATGACCACCGTCAGCGTAATGCTGGTGGCGGAGCCGAACGGCCAGTCGCGGATGTTCAGGAACTGGCTCTTGATGACGTTACCGATCAGCAGGTTTTTCGCACCACCCATCAGATCCGACACATAGAACAAGCCCATCGCCGGGAGCATCACCAGCAGACAGCCTGCGATAATGCCCGGCATCGTCAGCGGAAGAATGATGCGGATAAAGGTCTGCAGCCTGCTGGCACCCAGATCTTTTGCCGCTTCCAGCAGCGGTTTATCCAGCTTCTCAATGCTGGAGTAGAGCGGCATCACCATAAACGGCAGCAGGATATAGACCAGACCGACAATCACCGCGCTCGGGGTGAACATAATACGGATCGGCGTATCAATCACCCCCAGCCACAGCAGAAACTCATTGAGATAGCCCTTTGTGCTGAGGAAAATCTTCAGGCCATAAATACGGATAAGCGAGTTCGTCCAGAAGGGAACAATCAGTAAAAACAGCAGCAGGGGCCGCACCTTTTGCGGCAGGCCCGCGAGGAACCATGCGAAGGGATAACCCAGCACCAGGCAGGCAACGGTGGCAATCAGCGCCATATTGAGCGAGTGCAGCAGCACGTCAAAATAGAGCGGATCGAGCAGGCGCGCGTAGTTGTCCAGCGTAAAGACCAGTGAAACGAAGTTAGCGTCGTCGCGGGTCAGGAAGCTGGTAGCAACGATCATCAGGTTGGGTAAAAAGACAAACAGCACAAGCCAACCGACGATCGTGGCGATCACCACATTCTGGAATTTACTTGTGTTCTTCATCAGCCAGCACAACCTCCCAGCTTTCTACCCAGTTGATAACCATTTTCTGGTCGAGAGAGTGGTCGAAGTCAGGGTCGTCTTCGTTAAAGAATTCGCTGACCATCACCATTTTGCCGTTTTCCAACTCGACGACCGACTCCAGCGTCATCCCTTTGTAGTTGCGCTCGCGGATATAGCCGATTAACCCTTCGGCCTCGGTATTGCCGTGAATTTCATCGACGCGCAGATCTTCCGGGCGGAGCAGAACGTTGAGCTTTTGTCCCTTTTCGACGGGGAAATTCACCGTGATATTGCACTCGCGTCCTTCGACGCTGGCGCGCACGCGCTGGTCGCCCAGACGCTCAATCACCGTGGCGTCGAAAATATTGATCTCGCCAATGAAGCTGGCGACAAACAGATTCTTCGGCTCTTCGTAGATTTCGCGCGGCGTGCCGTCCTGCTCGATTTTGCCGTCGCGCATCACCACGATGCGGTCGGACATGGTCAGGGCCTCTTCCTGATCGTGGGTGACGAAGACAAAGGTAATGCCGAGCTTGCGCTGCAGGGCTTTAAGCTCGTTCTGCATCTGCTTGCGCAGTTTGTAATCCAGCGCAGAGAGGGATTCATCCAGCAGGAGCAGACGCGGCTTGTTGACGACGGCGCGGGCAATGGCCACGCGCTGCTGTTGGCCGCCGGAAAGCTGATGGGGTTTACGCTGGGCAAACGTCTCAAGCTGAACCATGCGCAGGGCGTCGGTGACGCGCGGTTCGATCTCATTCGCCGGGGTTTTTTGCATCCGCAGGCCAAACGCCACGTTTTCAAACACGGTCATGTGCGGGAACAGGGCATAGCTCTGAAAGACGGTATTGACGTGGCGATCTTCGGCAGGAACCCGGGTGATGTCCTGGTTTTCAAGATGGATGTGGCCGTTATCGACGCTTTCCAGCCCGGCGATAAGGCGCAGTACGGTTGTTTTGCCGCAGCCGGAAGGGCCAAGCAGCGTCAGAAACTCACCGTCATTGATGGTCAGATTGAGGTCGGAAATGACGTCTTTGCCATCAAAGCTTTTACGAATTCGTTCCAGCTTCACCAGCGGTGAACGTGAACGGGATTGTGTATTCAATTTTTGCGCTGTCCCATATAGACGCCTCAGGCAGCAGACTGAAGCGGGGTTTGTGTGTAACCACCTTGGTGACTCGTAATGAGGGCGGACATTCTACGGCAATCCCCTGTAATCGCCAATCCTTGTCACTGATTCATAAGCTACATTTATTAACGCATAACGATATAAACGGAAAATATTCTCGTTTGCGGGATAAAAGTGACCTGACGCAATATTTGCGTTTTGATGCTTATTGATAATGTTGTCACAAAAAGTGAGGGTGACTGCATGGATAAATTACTTGAGCGTTTTTTACAGTACGTTTCGCTGGATACCCAATCTAAGCCGGGTGTTCGCCAGGTGCCGAGCACCGAAGGCCAGTGGAAGTTATTAAACCTGCTTAAAGAGCAGCTTGACGCCATGGGGCTGGTCAACGTCACGTTAAGCGAAAAAGGCACTGTGATGGCAACGCTGCCGGCGAATGTCCAGGGCGATATTCCGGCGATTGGCTTTATCTCCCATGTCGACACCTCTCCGGATTTTAGCGGTAAACATGTGAACCCGCAGATTGTGGAAAACTACCGCGGCGGCGATATTGCGCTGGGTATTGGCGACGAAGTGCTCTCTCCGGTGATGTTCCCGGTTCTGCACCAGCTGCTGGGCCAGACGCTGATCACCACCGACGGCAAAACGCTGCTGGGGGCGGATGACAAGGCGGGTATCGCGGAGATCATGACCGCGCTGGCGGTGCTGAAAGAGAAAAATATCCCGCACGGGGATATCCGCGTGGCCTTTACGCCTGACGAAGAGGTCGGCAAGGGGGCGAAGCACTTCGACGTGGAGGCCTTTAACGCGCAGTGGGCCTATACCGTTGACGGCGGCGGCGTCGGTGAACTGGAGTATGAAAACTTCAACGCCGCGTCTGTTACGATCAAAATTGTCGGCAACAACGTTCACCCCGGTTCGGCGAAAGGCGTGATGGTGAACGCGCTGTCGCTGGCGTCACGCATTCATGCGGAAGTTCCGGCGGAAGAGAGCCCGGAACAGACCGAAGGGTATGAAGGTTTCTATCATCTGACCAGCATCAAAGGCACCGTGGACAGCGCGCAGATGCACTACATCATCCGCGATTTCGACCGCAAAGCCTTTGAGTCCCGCAAGCGTAAGATGATGGAGATCGCCAAGAAGGTCGGTAAAGGATTACACCCTGATTGCTATATTGAGCTGATCATTGAAGACAGTTATTACAATATGCGCGAGAAGGTGATGGCGCATCCGCATATTCTCGATATCGCCCAGCAGGCGATGCGCGACTGCGATATTGAACCGCAGCTGAAGCCGATTCGCGGCGGCACCGATGGTTCTCAGCTGTCGTTTATGGGGCTGCCGTGCCCGAACCTGTTTACCGGTGGCTACAACTACCATGGTAAGCACGAGTTTGTGACGCTGGAAGGAATGGAAAAAGCGGTGAAGGTGATTGTGCGGATAGCGGAGTTGACCGCTAAACGCTAAGAAAATGCCCGGTGGCGCTGCGCTTACCGGGCCTACGATCCGAATGTAGGCCGGGTAAGGCGCAGCCGCCACCCGGCATCAAGGCAAGGAATGCCCATGTCAAACTATCGTCGCCACTACGTCCCCGGTGGAACCTGGTTCTTCACCGTCAACCTGCAAAACCGCCAGAGCGATTTGCTTACCCGTCATATCGACAGCCTGCGTGCTGCCACCGCAACGGTTAAGCGTGCGAAGCCCTTCACCATCAACGCATGGGTTATTTTGCCTGAACATATGCACTGTATCTGGACCCTACCGGAAGGAGACAGTGATTTTTCGGCACGCTGGCGCGACATCAAAAAGACATTTAGCCGCAACATTGAAATGCGCCATATCTGGCAGCCACGCTTCTGGGAGCACACCGTCCGTAACGAAGAGGACTACCGGCGGCATATGGATTATGTCTATATCAATCCGCTGAAGCATGGCTATGTCAGCAAAGTCAGCGACTGGCCGTATTCAACGTTTCATCGCGATGTACGGGAAGGGTTGTATCCGGAGGATTGGGCGGGAGAGATCGAGGATTTTGCAGCGGGGGAGCGGAAGTAAAAAGCCGGGTGGCGGCTACGCCTTACCCGGCCTACATTCGGATCGTAGGCCCGGTAAGCGAAGCGCCACCGGGCATTAAAGCGACTCAGTCCTCAAAAAACCAGTACCCGCTGTTGACCAACGCGGCCAGCATCGCGAGGAAGGACGGGTCTTCCAGCGCATCGCCAAAGGTGTCGGCAGTCAACACCAGATGGCTGGCAATGGCTTCCAGCGCCGGACGGTGTGGGGAATCCAGCTTCTCGCCGTTGACGAACACCTCTTCACCAATGCGCAGCACGCGCAACCCGCCCAGACGCGCCAGCTTGTCGCCCTGCTGAAGCGCATCATAAATCTCGTCAGCCTGATACGGCGGCTCCGGCGGCGCAACGTCCAGCTCATGACGAGACTGGCTGATAAACTCACCAAACCACTGTTTGAAGTGCTCCGGCTCGTTAATCAGATCCAGCATCATGCCGCGCAGCTTATCGAGTTCTTCTGGCAGAATATCCGCCGGATGCTCGCGCGCAGGCACATCAGGATCGCTGTAACGATAGCTGCCCAGCTCGCGTTGCAACACGTAGTCGGCAAATCCGCTGATCATCTCGCGACCGCTTGGCGCGCGGAATCCCACGGAGTAGTTGAGTGAATTTTCCAGGGAGTAGCCTTCGTGAGGGAATCCCGGTGGAATGTAGAGAATGTCACCCGGCTCCAGCTCTTCGTCGATAATCCCTTCAAACGGATCCACCTGAAGCAGATCCGGATGCGGGCAGTGCTGCTTCATTGGCACTTTTTCGCCCACGCGCCAGCGGCGGCGGCCCGTACCCTGAATGATGAACACGTCGTACTGATCAAGGTGTGGACCCACGCCGCCGCCGGGTACCGAGAAGGAGATCATCAGATCGTCCATCCGCCAGTCGGGCAGGGCGCGGAACGGGCGCATTAAGGCGGCAGTTGGCTCGTGCCAGTGGTTGACCGCCTGCACCAGCAGCGACCAGTTGTTTTCACCGAGGTGATCGTAGCTTTCGAAAGGTCCGTGGCTAACCTGCCATTTTCCGTCCTGGTGGCTGACCAGACGACTGTCGACTTCGTTTTCCATGGCCAGACCGGCCAGTTCGTCAGGCGAGATGGGGTCGACAAAATTGCTGAATCCGCGTTTCAGAACCACCGGGCGTTTTTGCCAGTAACGTTCAATAAACTCGGGCCAGTTAAGCGTTAAGTGATAATCCATATTTTTTTATTCCGCAGGCTCTTACTGACTCGGATTATAACGGAAGCTCAGCCCCCCGGCTGCGAGATCCTCGCATTTTTCACATAACGGGTTAACTATCGTTCAATGTGGGCTGCTGGCGACCAAAAATGACTTCCATTCTGGCGCCGCCCAGCAGGCTTTCACTGGTTTCGATTTTCCCGTCGTACTGGTCGACAATCTCCCGGGCGACGGCTAATCCAACGCCCTGGCCTGGACGTAGCGTATCGGCGCGCTGGCCGCGATCGAACACTACGTCACGCTTATTGCGCGGGATCCCCGGGCCATCATCCTCAACGATAATGTGCAGCTCATTTTCCGTCTGACGCGCAGAGACTTCCACGAACTCCAGGCAGTATTTGCAGGCGTTATCCAGCAGGTTACCCATCACTTCCATGAAGTCATTTTTTTCACCCACAAAGCTTATCTCTGGCGAGATATCGAGGCTGATGTTCACCCCTTTACGCTGATACACCTTGTTGAGGGCGGACGTGAGATTATCCAGAAGCGGGGCTACCGGGTGCAGCTCGCGGCTGAGAAGCGCGCTGCCGGAACGCATGCTGGCGCGGTGCAGGTAATAGCCAATTTGCTGTGAAATACGGCTGATCTGTTCCAGCATCACCGGCTCGGCATCATCGACGCTCAGCTTCGAACTGCGCATTGAACGCAGGGTGCTTTGCATCACGGCCAGCGGGGTTTTCAGGCTGTGGGTCAGGTCGGTAAGGGTGGTGCGGTATTTATCGTAGCGTTCGCGTTCGCTTTTCAGCAGGCGGTTGAGGTTGCGCACCAGGCTGGTGAGCTCCCGGGTCGTTTCCGGGTTCAGCTTCTCACGATGATGTTCTTCCAGCTCGCGTACCTCGCGGGCCAGAGATTCAATTGGCCGCAGGCTCCACCAGGCCGCTACCCAAAGCAGCGGGATCACCAGCAGCAGATTGGCGGCAAGAACATACACGAACCAGCTCCAGACCTTATAAGAGCGTTTTAGCTCAACCGGAATGGTGTCGATCACCACAATGGTCAGCTGCGGCATGTTCATTGTCGCAGGGTAAATATTGATCGCCACGGAGTGCGTCATCTCCGTCTCGGCATCATCAGCGCGAATTTCATTGAGCTTCTGCTGCATAGAGCGATCTTCGCGGATCAGCGTGCTGGTGGTATTGAGATCGGCTTCAATCTCATGAAACCCGTTAGTTTTAAGCCACTCCGGACGAATGCTTTTGACCAGCCAGGGGATGTCGCGCTGCGCCCACAGTAACTTTCCCTTTTCGTTATAAATCAGGGCTAGAGTAGGGCTCTGCTGATTCAGGTTTTCCGGCATTTCGACGGTGATTTTATTGTTTTCCCACTTCGCCAGGGTATAAAACAGATTGCTTTCGCCACGCAACAGGCGAAAGGTGGTTTTATCAAAGCTGACGCTGTAGCCCACCAGGGCGACCATGCCGTAGGAGAGCGACAGCACCAGCACGACGGCGGCTGTTGCCAGCAGGAAACGAACCCGCAGCGAGAGGGGCAGAATGTGGCGTAAAATCCGTCTCATTTAGCGTAATTCGAACAGGTAGCCCTGACCGCGGACGGTGGTAATCACATCCTGTGGATACTGCGCCTGAATTTTCTTACGCAAACGTCCCATCAGTACGTCAATGGTATGGCTCTCGCGCAGTTCAGCATCAGGATAGAGCTGGAGCATTAAGGAATCTTTGCTCACCACTTTGCCATTGTTGCGGATCAGCGTTTCCATGATGGTGTATTCGAAGGCGGTGAGCTTGATCACTTCATCATTGATCGCTAATTCCCGGCGGGAGAGATCGACCTGGAAAGGCGGGATGGAAATAACCTGTGAAGCCAGACCGCTGTTGCGGCGTAACAGCGCCTGCATGCGCGCCGCTACCTCTTCAATATGAAACGGCTTGGTGACGTAATCATCCGCACCCGCGCTGAGCACTTCAACCTTATCCTGCCAGCCTTCACGGGCGGTCAGAACCAGAACCGGCAGGGAGACATCGTGGCTGCGCCAGCGGCGAATTAATGACAGACCGTCTTCGTCAGGCAACCCTAAATCGACAATGGCGATATCCGGCAGGTGTTCATTGAGATAATAATCGGCTTCTTTTGCATCTTCAGCATCGTCCACCTGATGTCCCATCTCCTGAAGCTGAACCTTCAGGTGATGACGTAGCAATGCGTTATCCTCAACAACCAGTACGCGCATCATCTCTTCTCCCTAAATAATTGGTATGAATAGTTTAACGCTGATTATGTAGTTTGAAACCAGCGTCATGAAATTAAATGACTTTTTTAATGTTCCCAATACCTTGGGGGCGTCCTGGGGGCATAGCTGTCGGCATCTGATTGTTCAGCATGTTGACCTGATCCTGGTTCATATCGCCGATCCACTTCGAGTAAACCTCATAAACCATACGCGCGTCCTCATGGCCCATCTGGCTGGCGATAAAGGAAGGGTTAGCACCGGCCATAAGCGTCCAGCAGGCGTATGTATGGCGGGACTGATAAGGGTTTCTCTCACGTATTCCAGAAAGTTTAGTTCCCCGTTTCCATCCATACGAAATCGAATTTTTGGAAAAAAAGCTCTCATTCACTGACGATTTCTTTTCAGGAGTAAATACAAAACGCAGATTTTGCGGCTCGGTTTTGCCAATTTCACGGTGATGGAAAACGATCTGCTGTCTTGGGTTATTGCCGGTGATTTCGAACTGCTCGAGCAGCGCATCATGAGCAGGCTTAAGCAGTGTAATCGTTCTGATGCCTGCATCTGTTTTTGGCGGCACAAACACCCGCTTGTTCGTCAGGCTTCTTGATACGTGAATCTCACCTTTCCTCAGATCGATATCCTCCCACGCCAGAGCACAAATCTCGCCGGGCCTCATTCCCGTATGGACGGCTACAATGATGATCAAAGCCAGTTTTCGGGGAAGGGCGGCAATCAGTGCCTGGTACTCATGAAGTAGAAGCGGATCGGGGTCTGCCTTAGATAGCTTGAGCCTGGACACGCCCTCATAAGGAGCGTGTAATATAAACTGACTTCGATTCGCAAGCTTCAGCATTTCTGATAAAACCGCCATCTGTTTATTGACTGTTGAGGGCGCGCGTCCCTTTTTAACCAGATTAGGCATTGATGGGTTTAATACGCTGCCGGTCAGCAGCTCTTTACGGTAATTCAGGATGTCGGCGTGCTGAATATCAGCAAGGGGAGTATTTTCTCCCACAACACGCTTCAGGGTATTAACTGTAGATGTGAGAGAGTGCAGTGTTGCCCCTGACACCTCCAGCGCTTTTGTATCAATGAAAAAATCGCTCAGCTCTTTAAACGTCGTGATCCGCTTAGTTGATGAGAATTTTTTAAGAGCCTTCGATTCAGGGAAGCGCGCCGCGTAGTCGAACTGGCCGAACTGTATCTCACTCACGATGACGGCGCGAAGGTTTCCAGCCTTCTTGATGTTGCTGCTGTTAACCACCCAGCCACGGAGAACTTCGCGGCAGCGAATGCCGCGATAGGTAAACGTGATCCTTATTTTTCCGTTATGAAGTTCAACGCCGGTTGGAAAGTTCATCATGCTTCCTGAATAAATCTATTAATCAGCGGGAAGTTGTACCAGACCAAAGCGCGTTTGCTTTCTCCGCCGGCTACCGCGGGTACTCGCTTAAAATGAACCCCTTCAATCCAGCATCCGAGGCGATAAGCTTTTATTTGCCTGTCATCCAGCCCCGTTTTTTCAGTTAGCTTTCCCGCCACCATCCACTCTTCATCAAAAATGATTTGCGCCATGCTTAACTCCATGACGCCGCCACGATATCGCAGCGGCAGATAGTATATTGATTGTCAAAAATCACCGACCAAGGCCAGGGAGGCACCGGAGATGCCTGGCACCTGTCATTGCCGTGGCCACGTAACTACGGGGGCGGTTAACAACCTCAACCGTAATTTTTCTCCCTTGGAACTTGATGGTGTAAAAAGTCTGCTTGTCGCTGCGACCATGCGCGCCATATTTCTCAAAATGGCATTTGAGCGCGGCGGCGCATGCTGGACCGCCGATACTGTCTCCCTTGCTACGGTTAATCAGACGCACAGGAGCCTTCCTGATGGTTGATAACGCTACGGGCAAGTCCGGCGGCCATAGCCGGTAATTCCTCATACTGATTGCAATAAGCCGGGTTGGAACATAAGCCCTGCAGTGCGGCGATCGTTAGCTGTTGCAGGTATGAGGATGCCGCCGATAGATCTGGTTCCTCACGGTCAGGATCAGCTGCCTTTTGAGGTTTTGCTGTTACAGCTGGTGTATCGAGCAATACCGATTTTGGTGGTTCGGGGCGGCGGTATTCCACGATCGCATCAAGAGCTATTTTCTGACGAACGCTAATATCGTCGGACCAGCTATCCAGCATGGTTGTTGCCACATCGTGGATCTCCTCGTTGGTAAACACAGGAGACAGGCAATATTCAGTGTTGGTGATATCTTCCATCAGTAGCGGGATAACATCGGAAACGAGGTGACCTGTGCATGCCACCACGCCCTCAGCCTCTTCTTTCCCCATGATATTGGTGCGGCCAGAAATCAGATCATTTAGTGCGTGCAAAATCGAAAATTCGCGTTCGTCTGGTGCTTCGCGAACGTCTTGAGCTGGAGGCACTTCCTGTTTTTCGACTTCATTTGAGGAGGGGGTATTTATCAGAGCATCGACTGAGAAGACTCCTCCACCCAGGTTCTCAACACGCGGCTGACCGCCGGCTTGCTTTTCAGGAGTCGTGTTCGGAGCGAATGCCTCGCTGAGTTCTTTGTCGAGTTGCGCAGCTTTGCCAGGGCAAACTGCTGGTGGAGGAGTTTCGCCCGGTACAGACGGTTTGGTTTCATCATTTTCAGTCTCCAGCTTGATATTGCCGCATGCGATATCGATTGTTTTCTGATCCGGTTTCGCATGATTCGATTCAACCAGATTGCGGTTAATATATGCACGCAGATCGACCGGCTTGAGGTAAAGGTCTTCCGGAGCGGTTTTAATCAGCGCGATAATGGAGGCGCGGGAGAAGTCCAGGATGCCCGGAGTGCCGCGTAATTTATTCCACCAGGCAGAAAAGCGCGGATCTCTTCCCTCGCTTTCCATCTCTTTGGCGCGGCGGATAATTTCGGATGGAATGGCATAAATATCAAAATCCATCGCGGCCGAGAGAATGCCCAGTGCGGTTTCCAGGCGGAGAGTTGCGAGATTATGCACCAGATCAGGACTGCGATCGGTAGGGGTATTACCGCCCAGGCTGGCTTCTGTGTCCGGTTTGATGTCGGTAGCAACAGGCTCACGCTTTGCTGCCGGAGTGTCGATCCATTTAGTGATACCTTTTTTGATATCAGGCCACTGAGTTGAGACCTTCATAGTTTTGCGAATCCACGCCAGTAGTTCTTCCTGCCGCTCACCGCTCAGGGCAAACACGCGAGGTTCCTTCACAAAAGCCTGGGCCAGTTCTCGTTGGAAGCTGCCATCGTCTTCGTTATTTAAATCGACTACCTGACCGAATTGCGAATCGGTGATCTCCTCCACTGCGCCGAAGAGGGCGAGGCATGCCGCGCGGGAGTCCTGGTCAAGGTTGCGTACAATCTTCATACCCGCCGTGTGCACGGTTTCGTTATTATCGATTTCTGGTTGTGGCGCAGCAGCTGGTTCACCTCGATTGGTATTCCAGACAACGTGCTCACCAAAGAAATCAGCGCTAAACACATCAAGCTCAGGACATGGAAGGTCTTCGTGGTGCTCCCAAATTTTCACCTTAAAATAATCATCTATATGTTCAGGATGTTCAGCCGCCAGCTTGCCGAAAATAACAGCTTCAGCAATGGCTTTTGTGGCCGAATTTACTGCTGTAGCAAGCGGCTTTAAGTCCGGGTATTTTTTCAAGGCTTTATCTTTTGGAAAATAAGCACCGCCGAAAACTTTTAATTCAACAGACATAATTACCTCTATTAATTTTTGGGTGTGTGATGTTTAGCGATATGGTTTACGAATAACACGCTTAATCTTTTTTAACGCGTTACGCCTTGCTCTTTTTTCATTGCATTGCTCACATAAATAAATCGTGCGCTTGAAGGGGTATATGTCTGTTTTCCTTTCATGCATTTCCGATTTTTTATATTCGCGGCAGCAAACGGCGCAATGACAAATGATGTCATCCATATCAGTTAAGTAGTTGGCGTTTGTAATCGTAATAGGACATGCCGCAGGCGTTCTGTGCTTCTGTGAAGTTCACAGACAGCAAGCTAATGTGCTTAACAGCGCATACTGGACAATGAAACTCGCCCAGCACATAGCCACCATCAAGTACTACGGTTACAGGGCCAGAGGATGGTAGATGAACCACGCCAGAAATAATCCCGTTAATATTAAATGTCGCAATTTCTTTGTTTACTATTGCAAGACCCATTTCAATGGTTGTTACTTCTAATTTCATTTCAGACACCTTGTTTTAGGTTGAGAGAATTCCTGCCGTTTAAGGCATGGTTTTTAATCGTGTATAATTAAATGACAGTCAGGTTATTGCGTTTTATCGACGCTATTAACCTTCAGAATTCAGGGTTGCCTTTTTGAGCAAGCAAATAACAAAGTTTTCGAAGTTTTATTTCAAACCAGTTAAGGCGGACTGCCTGTTGCCGTGATGGTTGACGATTAAAGTCTGTCATAATGAATCCCCTATAAGGTTATTAACAGCCATCCACAATTTCGATTGCCCACAACTGGAAGCACACTCCGCCAGCTAACAAACCAATCCCCATTAGTGAAAGAGTGGAATGCGCCTCCATGTTGTGGACGATTCATCTGCCCTGGTCTGGCGGCGCCACCTCGCCAGGGCAGATGTAAAGGGCAGTTTCGCTGCCAGTCGGCTTATTGGTCTGTGAAGGTATTTCAAGTCCTGCAACGCGGGGTTTGCTCTCCGCCCCAGGTTCTCCCCGCTATGCTTTAGCGCGCAACCTGAGAAAACCGCCTTCAAGCCTTTGGCTTACGCCACATTCAAGAAACTGCCTGGACGAACTCGGAAAAGCTCAGTGCTTCTTCACCCTCCGCCAGACTGTTGAAATACTCTTCGTATGCTTTTTCCATCTCGAACCCCTGTTTGCTGCTTTGCTTGGCTAATCACCCTTATCGCCGGGTAGGCGGAACGTTTACTGATTACTGCGTGTTTCGTTAATCTTAGTTTATAAATAAATAAACCAAAATGTAAAGTTAACGGTAAACAAAAAGATGTGAAAAATTGGATGTGATTGTATTTGGAGGAAAAAAAGACCGCAACAGGCGGTCTTAGGGGAAATTAGTCTATCTCGAGGTCTTTAAGCATCTGAAGGATTTCTTGTTTGGACTTGCCTTTCAGTCTTGCCTTGAGCTCATTGTCTATAGAGTTTACTTGAGCCCTAAGGTTTACCATGTGCTGCTCTTTTTCCCATTCAGCAAGACTGTCGAAAAGGTCAAGCAATTCTTCATGGCGCGCGTCGAATGGGCGAGGAGATCTTCTCTCTTCACCGACAGGTTCTTCATCAAGATAACCAGGAGCCATGCCGTAATCTCGTTCAATACGGCGCGCAGCTCTCTCGCCGAACGACGATTTGCCGTTGATCAGCTGTGAAAGGTAGCTCTTCTCTTTCTCCGGCAAAGTTCTGCTGGAAAACCATGCCGCTAGGCGCTTACGCCTGATTTCTTTTGTGTCCATGCAGCCATTTTGATTAGTAATTTCTAAACAAGCAAAAACTTGACATAAATGTTTAGTGGTTTATAAACTTACAGCTAAACACACAGGAGCAATTATGCAACTCAATGACTTTTTGAAAGCTGGTGGGCCAAAGATTCGTAAGGCGCTGGAGCAACACCTTGGGATATCGAAATCTTATCTCTCCCAACTTGCAACGGGGCGGGCTGCTATTTCGCCAAGTCGATGCATCGTTATCGAAACCTTCACCGATGGAAAGGTTTCTCGATCTGATATGCGGCCAAGCGATTGGGCTGAAATTTGGCCTGATTACAAGCCAAAAAATAGCACAACGGCTCAGGAGGATACTGACTGATGGAAATCAAAAAACTGGCTTGTGAGTTGGAGTCCTGGGCACAGGAGAAGGGCTGGAAGACGGTCACGCAGCTGATAACCCCGCATCACTTTGGCGATCTGCTTCAGTCACTTGATGACGTATCGGATCCGGATGAGTACGCGCGACGGCTGCACAACAACAAGCAGATTATTCAGCGTGCGTTCCGCAACGATACACCGAACTACCTGAAACAGGCGGAAGCGCTGAGCTATGCCATCCGTACAGCCATTGATAACGAACTGGCGCAGAAGGATTGCATGCACTACCGGGCGGCCAGGGTTAACAAAGAGTGTATCGAAGCCACCAATGCGGTCTTCACCGGCAAGCCGCAACCGGTAATCCGGCGAGAGACCCTGGAAGCCATCGACGCGCTGGCGCAGTTGGTTGGCGTCAAAGTGAAGCTTGTTTCGACTTGTTCGAACGCAGTCTAGTTCAGTTGTATCGAGGTGTTCTATGAGCATGGAACTGATGGTTCAGGCGATGAAGGTCAAAGTAGGAAACCCGCTGCGCAAGCTGGTTCTCCTCAAGTTGGCTGATAACGCCAGCGACCAGGGCGAGTGCTGGCCGAGTTATCAGCATATAGCTGATCAGTGCGAGATCAGCCGTCGTTCAGTCATGAATCATGTTGCCGCGCTTTGCGAGTCTGGACTGATGCGAAAAGAGACCAGATCGGGGCCGAAAGGCAATGGCAGCAATTTCTACCGACTAACCCTGAGCGGTGCAAACCCCAGTGCGAAGGTAGTGAATGAGATTCACCAGGGTAGTGAAGCAAATTCACTAGGGGGTAGTGAAGGAGATTCACCAGATGGTGCACCACATTCACCAGGGGGTAGTGAAGGAGATTCACCCAGAATCAGTCACTCTTCTGAACCAGTCAAAGAACCAGAAAATAATTCTTGTCCGGACGCTTCGCTCTCGGACGAACAGCTGACCAAAGATGCGTTTTTAAATCGTCATCCTGAGGCAGTGGTTGCCCATGCAGGAAAACGGCAGTGGGGCAGCAAAGAAGATCTCACCTGCGCCAAGTGGATGTGGAATCGCATCGTCAAGCTCTACGAGAAAGCCGCGGAAACCGACGGTGAGCTGGTACGTCCAAAAGAACCGAACTGGGCAGCGTGGTCAAACGAAATCCGGCTGATGTGTGCCATTGACGGCAGAACGCATAAGCAAATTTGTGAAATGTTTTCGCGTGTACAGCGTGATCCGTTCTGGTGCCGGAACGTGATGTCACCGTCCAAACTGCGTGAAAAATGGGATGACCTGGTTCTTCGCCTTCCGTCACAGGGGGCTGCGCAAAACAAGGCTGGTGGTCGGGATATCAATCAAATTTCCCGCCCGGATAACACTGTACCGCCAGGATTCAGGGGGTAAGCATGCAAAACGCAGGTTCGATTCTCGATCGCCTTCGCCGTGTGATACCGGCAGGCATTGAACCCAAATTCAACAGCGCAGCTGAGCTGATGGTTTGGCAGCGCGAAGAAGGGATAAAGCGCGCAGCAGAGATCGACAAGATCAACCAGCAGGCGCGGGCAGAGAAAATTTTCGGGCGATCCGGGATCCAGAACCTGCACCGCAGCTGCAGCTTCGCAAATTACGCGGTGGAGGGCGACGGCCAGCGCCATGCGCTGAGTATGGCCAAGAGCTACGCGCAAAATTTTGGCACCGGCTTTGCCAGTTTCGTTTTCACTGGAAAGCCCGGCACGGGGAAAAACCACCTCTCAGCGGCCATCGGAAATTATCTGCTGAAGCAGGGGCGAACGGTCCTGATTGTGACAGTGCCGGATCTTACTCTGCGCGCCCGGGCTTGCTACGACGAAGGGCAGTCCGAATCTGCGCTGCTGGATGACCTCTGCAAAGTGGATCTGCTGGTGCTCGATGAAGTCGGCATTCAGCGCGAAAGCCGCGGCGAGAAAGTTTTGTTGAACCAGATTATTGATCGCCGCCTGGCCGCAATGCGCCCGGTTGGCGTTCTGACCAACCTGAATTATGACGCACTGGTTGAGACCGTTGGCGCGAGAGTTATCGATCGCCTGCGCATGGATAACGGAATTTGGGTGAATTTTGACTGGGAGAGCTATCGCGGAAACGTCAGCCACCTGAGACCTGTTAAGTGAATTTTGAGGATAAAATTATGGAAACTATTTTAGACGCACTGAAAGCAATGGGCAAAGCTACTTACCGTGAGGTTGCAGCGCGCCTGGATATCGAGCCTGTGGAAGCGCTGAACATGCTGCGCGAACAGAAAGAGCAGGTTTTATGTGATTTCTTCGATGGAGCCTGGTCAGTCGGTACCGCAAAAGAACAGGCAAAGCAGCGAGCTGTCGCGCCAGTGAATAATGCACCACGCCTGAAAGGTGAGGAACCGGCTCCTGTTGCTGCTGATATGATCCGCCGACTGCTCCGAGAAAATAGCGCAATGACCACAGCGGCGTTGGCTAGCGCAGTTCAGCGTAACGCTCGCGGAATGGTCTCAGTGATGCTGGCATTTGAGCGTCAGGGGGTTGTCGTCAAGAACGGGCAGGGGAAGGGTGTAACATGGTCTCTTCCTGAAACCGAACCTGTTGCAACTGATACGGCTAGGTATGCAAAGCCAGGAAAAACGACCGAAGAAATCATCCAAACCATACCTGCATTTACTGCAAGACCAAATGATCTAATTGTCCCGTCGCCCCGATTTATCTCAGCAGAAATCCGTCGTACAAAGGCAAATCTGACAAATCTAAAACGACTTCAGGATGCCGTTCGCCAGTTGCGCCGCCATAAAAATCTACTGGAGTTACTGACCAATTAATAAAAAAGATAATAAAGATTTTTAGTAAGAAAGAGCATTTGAATCACAAACTTAACCTTATAATAAATGTTGGTGTTCATCAAAATATGTTAAATGATAATTTTATTATATAACTTATAATAGTAGAAAATAATACCAATGAAATAACTTACCTAATTCTCGCCAGATTGTGCCTACGAATCAATTATCCATTACATTAATGGAGATAAAATAAGCCCTCTATTGGAGAGGGCTTAACACTTAAGGTAAATAGTTTTATATTAATTTTTTTATTATAGGGACATAACCTCTTTCACTTTACCTTGATTTTCGAAAAAGCGAGGCATGTGGCTTGTTGCATAATTATCATCTATATGAGATTTTATTTTCTTGAAGGTCTCGAAGATAAATGGTTTCAGGTCTGGGATGCTATCATTATGAATAACTGAGTTTTTCTCAATTAATTTTCGATATTTATTCATAACTAAAGAAATGAAAATGTACTTACCATGAATAACAATCTTTTCGTCGCGCTTTGTTTTTCTGTTTTTTTCCATGGAGCTAAGTACTTCATTCGCGGAGCGATAAATGTTTACCGTATTGATTAACATTACACAATGAACACTAGGATTAAACACCGCCTTATATAGTGGGCTGGTTATAGATTCAAAAAAACGTCCTCTATTTGATTTCAATAACGCCATATATCGAGGTGAGTTTAAATTGCAAACCAATGCAGAAAGTGCATCTTCTATTGTTATGATATTAACACTAGGGGATTTAATTGAATCTTGCTCACTTCTCTTGATTTCATAAACATATGGCTCTTCAAAAGAGAAAGACCTCTTCAACTCTATCTGGAACGGGTCCTTTGAGATGAAATCTCTAGCTGTAACTTTATTCTGGCTGTTGTTAGCTATGGTTATTGAAAGAGCGATATCTAATCCTCTACCATCTTCATTGCCATAGTCTTCAACTTTGATAAAACGGCAAGGCAATTTTACTTCAGCCAACTGATCTAAGGTGACTTCATTAGCCAAATAGGCTTTGCCAATAGTGCTAATAGTTTGAGCACCGTTAATTACATTCACATTAACTAAGTCAAATCCACCGCTCTCTCGCCTTGCTTTACCATTTCTCATTTTTGGAGTAATAGAATTAACTAATATAGTTACTCCATTATTAAAATAGTAGAACATTTCGGGACTGTCTATCAGTGTTTTCTTTATACCTTGGTTTACATCGGATAATTCACCTAATCCTCCTCGAATATTGTCTTCTAAAAGTAGATCGCCATAGGTTGCCCACCAACTAGCGACCTGATCACCAGTAATCAACCCATGAACAGCTTTCAAAGGTTCTTCTGTTACTCCATATTGAAAAATCTCAACATCAGATATATCAATATTTCCAAGAGATCTTCTACTCAAATAGTCTTTTATTTTACTTAAAGGTAGGGTCTGAATATCAATATAATCACCATCAAGATCAAAGTTAAACTCTTCCTTTCGTTGTATAATTTGTCTTTGAACATCCTCTGATAATTCATCTCTTCCACTATAAGCAAAAACAAAAAAGTATTTGTAGGAATTGTCATAGGCAATTTCTAGTGATTCTGAGAATCTTTTAAATCTTTCGTTGAAGAGATTATATTCCTCCATCAGTACATCTCTGCATGATGTTAAATAATCCGCCATATCTTGTCTGGATATTGAGCCGTTTCCAGATTGGTCAAATTTCGACTGGACTATAGTTACTTGTTTTTTATCGTGATTGACACAAACAGCATCTATACATCTATCATCGCTGCCATCGCATACTGAATCAGAACAAACATCCTCACTTAGTTCTGGATTTAATACATTTATAGCTAATGCGGCTATTGCTCTTGAGACTTTGACTACCTCTTTTGATTCTTCACTTCCACCTACATTATCCATATTTATGAATTCACCATATCTGGATAGTAATCTTTTCTTTATACCTGAAATGGTTATTTCTCTTACTCCAGCCATGGCTCAAATCCTCTTACATTGAAGGTATGTGTAAAAAATTATCATATAATCAAGTGATAGATAATTATACGGCAGAATGTGACCGTTGTGTCTATCCTAGAATTGGTAGATTTAAACCCATACTTTAACATGTTAGTTATTATGTAATCTACAAAAGTAGATGTTTTTTAACTTGATATGCTTGGCCTTAAGGATCTTCATCCATGTTACCGTAGAAGAGCTTTCCAATCTTGATAAGTGGTCTGCCTTGAGATTTACGATGCTGGTTGGTGTCACGAAGAGAGTACACACAGCCACAATATTCTTGCTGGTAGAACTGCTCCCGTTTACTGATCTCAATCATGCGCGCGGAGCCACCTTGTTTGCGCCAGTTGTAGTCCCAGTAAACCATTCCCGGATAGTGCGCAGCAGCTCTTTGCCCACAATCATTGATTTGCTGCATGTTCTTCCATCTTGAGATCCCCAGCGAACTACTGATAACACTAAACCCATTTTCAGCGGCGTAGAGGGCGGTCCGTTCGAAACGCATATCGAAGCACATTGTGCAGCGGATACCGCGCTCTGGCTCCCATTCCATCCCCTTAGCTCGCTCAAACCAGTTATCAGTGTCGTAGTCAGCGTCAACAAAGGGTACGCCGTGTTTCTCAGCAAAACGAATGTTCTCCTCCTTACGAATGAGATATTCCTTCTGCGGATGAATATTCGGATTGTAGAAGAATACGGTGTATTCGATACCTGATGCCTGAATAGCTTCCATAACCTCACCTGAGCAGGGAGCACAACATGAGTGCAGCAATAACTTGTTGGCACCGCCCGGGAGTTCAAGTTGGGGTCTTTCAGTTTTAGTGGTCATCATTAGCACTTATTTTTGAAGATAAAATACCTGCTGCAATAGTAGCATTGAAAGGGCGGTAGAAAAAAATGCATGTCACTCAGTATGTGAAGAAACCTATCTAGTTATTGCTGTTGGATATGGAGTGCAGAAAAGGCACTTCTTGCGCATCTTCGATGGTTAGAGCCCTGCTAAGCGTCTTACTGACCCAGGTCTATGTATCGCGTTAAGATGATGATATTTCTGATGATACATAAATCCTCCTGTCTGATTTCTTTTTAAACAGTTAGTTTTCCCTATTAGCATTTCGTGCGGTTATGACGTTGATCAAACTTATGCATCGGTGTACTGTATAAATGTACAGTTATCGTGCGAGGGGGAGAAATCATGGGTTTTCCATCACCAGCAGCAGATTACACAGAGCAGTCACTCAGTATTACCAGCATCTGTGGCTATGACGCCAATTGCCGCACACTAGAAACGTCGGCTGGTTATGCGATCGTTAACGTTGCCAAACAACCTTCCGTGGGTGACTCGGTACTGATTTCCTTCTGCGGAAAAATGGACATTGTGACAGTTCAGGGAAAAGCACTCATCACACAGGAGGGAGAGGCCATTGAAGGTGATTCACTGGACGATGCGAAGGTAATCGGGGTTGTCACATTCCTTCTGAACCGTGTTTCAGTGACTGATAACTTACCGGTTATTTAGGAAGCCTGGTCTGTTCCCTGTGTTTGAATGCCGATCGGTTAGACAGAACAATTAAACGAAATTGCTCTTTCTAACCTATTAGACGTTTGGTTAGCGGAACCCTTAATGAAATCAGCATGCAGGGAGAAAAGGACCGCCCCCGCAAGGGGAAAGCCATTTTAGGGATGTGTCCATGAAATTGAATGAATTTGCCGCCGGTCTCACCAAAGACGGACTGCTTGTTTTATGTCTTAACGATGGTGAAATTACCGATTACCTGGTGACCAGTAATGCCTTGCGCACACTGATTCGCCGGGAAGGTGATAGGCTTTCATCCCAGGTTCTGGGTGATGAAGACCGGGTTGTAAACCTAAACTCCTTGCGAGAGGACCTTAAGGTTCTCAAGTCGTAAGTGTTGATTTATAATAATCAAATGGGCTGAACACCCTCTGATTACTGCGCCAACCTGAGGAATCAAAATGGCGCAGAGCATTACCCAAAGTCACTCACACCGTACGTTCGTGCACGGTGTTTCTGCTTGTGCTGGTGGTCCAGCATGAAGAAAGCAGATAGCCTCCATCTTTCGCGTGTGGCCGCATTGGGCTGCATCGTGTGCAGAAATCTGCAGTTGGGCGAAACGCCTGCTGAAATTCACCATCTCCGAACCGGGCAGGGCACAAGCCAGCGCGCTGACCATCGAAAATCAATTCCCCTGTGCCATATGCACCATCGCAACGGCGGTTATGGTGTGGCGATTCATGCTGGTCGTAAGCAATGGGAGAAAAACTTCGGTACCGAGTTGCAGTTGCTGGAGCAGGTCCAGTTAGAGCTGGGAGTGTTCTATGCCTAAATACATCATCACCCCAGTCGGAAAACCCCGCATGACTCGCCGCGATAAATGGAAACAGCGCCCGCCAGTGTTGCGCTATCGCATGTTTTGCGATGAAGCCCGCGTGCATGGAATCAGGGTGCCGGAGAGCGGCGCCCATATAACCTTCGTTTTGCCGATGCCGCCGAGCTGGAGCAAGAAAAAGCGCGATGCTATGGACGGCCAGCCCCATCAACAAAAGCCCGATCTGGACAACTTAAAAAAATCTCTTTTGGACGCCTTGTTTGAGGATGACTCCCACATTTGGGACGCCCGGACATCAAAAGTGTGGGGCGAAACCGGAATGATAATTATCGAGGATATTAGATGAAACTATCGTTACCACTTAACAATTTTTATCGAAAGGACAGGTATATCATTTACATCATGGAGGCAGACGGGAATGCGTGATATCAAGATGGTACTTGTACTCTGGGGGGGATGGGCTGCGAGCGATAGCTCTGGTGTCGATTACTCAAGCATAGCAGCTGGCTTTAAAGGGCTTATTACTGAAACTTGCAAATCTCGACCCTCATGTTCTGATAATGATGCCCTGATCATTGAAGGCTGCCTGGCGCGGCTAAAAAAGAAAAAACCATATGAGTATTCTTTACTAGTAGCTCATTACTTGTACGGCATTTCTAAGCGAAAAATAGCGAAAGCACGCAAGAAGGATGAGAAGCTTATTCGCATCGAAATTCAAATGGCTGAGGGTTTTATAGATGGATGTCTTTCTATGTTAGATGTTAAACTTGAAATGGAATATTAAAATCATATGTGCCCTAATCGATACTGGGCACATAGTCTTTGTTACTTATCCTTTTGGTTTTTTTTTCTCGAATAGAGATGTGTTGTTTTTGTGGCTCAGTAACTCTAGAAGCTGATTGCAATATTTTGCTGCGCCGTCTGGTTCCGGAAAGAGAGATGCCGGATGAATGTTCATTAATTTTAATGAAGATAGTATTTTCATTCTTTCTGATTCGTTAATAGATATTTTCATTAAATAGGGTGCATCATCCGGTAAGTTGTCTTTTACCCAATCTGGGATGCTAAAATTGATGGGTTGTTTTGTAAATAACCCACTTTGGGAAATTAATCTAGGATTTTTATCAGAAATGGGTTCGACAATTCTGAATTGTTTGTTTTCTTCCTTTCCTTCATTGAATTTATTCATGGCATTTAATACTGTGCCCGAAAGGTTAAGTGCCCATACACTGCGATAACCCGAATCTGATATGTTATAATCCTCGAAAGCAAAATATAATGCCACAAACAGAGATCGAGTCCAATCCAATAATGGTGTGGCGAGGCCATAATGCTGCCCTAAAGCCCATAATTCATCGATATTACTAATATGATCCTTGTCTATATCTGAGCGGCCACGTAAGGATAACGCAAAGTTTTGCAATACAAAATCATACGTACTATCTAAATTTATTTCTTCTGGTTTTATTCTCTTTAGATGTCTGTCTAGAGAAGTTTCTAGCGTCCAACTAGAGCAACGCTGCCCCCTAAAAATGAAACCCATATCATCAGCAAAGTATGTGGCCAGTTCCCAAATTTCCGACCAACTCTTCACCGTATACTCAAAAAGAGGATTAATTGGTTTGTTCATACATTTACCTAAAAAAAGATTTACGCGGTCCGCATTTTAACATGTATTCTGATAAGGTTGGTCACCACGACACGACGCTTATCATATCAAAACCTCGCTTCCGCGGGGTTTTTTGCCTTCTGCGCCACGCTCGGCGCAATTCAACCACAGAGCCTTTCAGGGGTGAGCCATAGGAAACGGTCGGTGTGGCTGTCTTTGTGGGGGTGATCATTCCTGAGTGCTGGCTCAGACTCTGCAATTTCCGCAGGATCAGGTCCTGTGACCGAAAAACTGCGCTGTTTCCACTGGGATGCACCCGGCACCATGACAACAACAATACAAATTTCAAATTCCTTGAGAGCCTGCCGTAAAAAGCAGGCCTTTTTTATGGTTTTGTAAACTGCTGCTACGCTTTGAGTTGTGGGATGTGCCTACCTCTCCGGTGGTTTTCCTGAGCCTATAGTGAATAAGCCGATACAGCTTCACTCCTGAGCATAGGTCTCACTCACACCTACCTTATAAATAGTCAACTCATTAGCCCGCCTTCAAAAGCGGGCTTTTTTTATTCCCAAAACAGCACCCGCATAGAGCGAGGTGAGAGACGATGAAAATGAATGATTCAGGGAACATCTTCACGCAGTTCTTCGCGTGGGTAGCAGCTCTGGCGTCTGCCATTGGATTTACCACTCAGGATCTGGTGTTCATGTTCTTTGGCGCTGCTGGTCTGCTTATCTCGCTTGCCTCCTACATCAACGGAAGGGTGGATGCACATCGCAGGCGTAAAGAAGACGAGAAGCGAACAAAAATGGTCAATGACTACCTGAAAGGGGTCGGTGATAAACCTCTTCACGAACGTCCGGCTGCGGCAAGCGTGGTTGTCGAGGCATTACAAAAGGAAGGTGAGTGATGGGAACCAGAGCAAAACTGAGTGCTACTGTTCTGGGATTGGTACTCGCTGGTGCGCCTGCATCCGTCATTCTCGATCAGTTTCTGAATGAGAAAGAGGGTAACAGCCTCACGGCGTACAAAGATGGCAGTGGTATCTGGACTATTTGCCGCGGCGCCACGATGGTTGATGGTAAAGCTGTAGTGCAGGGCATGAAGCTGACACAGGCGAAATGCGACCAGGTAAACGCCATCGAACGGGATAAAGCGCTTGCGTGGGTTGAACGCAATATTGACATTCCACTAAGCGCACCACAGAAGGCTGGGATTGCTTCCTTTTGCCCATATAACATCGGACCGGGGAAATGTTTCCCTTCCACTTTCTATAAGCGCATTAATGCTGGCGACCGGAAAGGGGCTTGTGAAGCTATCCTCTGGTGGATTAAAGACGGTGGCCGTGATTGTAGCCTGACCAAAGGCCAAAAAAATGGCTGCTATGGTCAGGTTGAACGGCGTGATCAGGAAAGCGCGCTGACGTGCTGGGGGATAGACCAGTGAATAGCGCCGTAAAAATACTACTGACTGGCGGCCTGTTAGTAGTTATCGCTGCCTTAGCCATTCTGCTGTTGTTAAGCCGTTCCGACCTGGCGATAGCTGAGCGAGACGCGAAGGTGCTGCGCAGTGACAACACATTACAGGGGAAGGTAATCGCCACTCAGGCTTTCAACTTCTCTCGCTTTAATCAGGTTGCAGAGGAAACAGGGCGGTTAAATTCCCTGATTGACTACCACACCGATGATAACGTTATCGAATACCGCGAGATTCTCAGACGTGAAAAAACATGTGATTTGCCTGTGCCTGCTTCTGTCGCTGCCGGGCTGCTCGAATACACGAACCGTCTACGTGCCGGGGCAGTGCACGCCGATACCGGCAGCCCTGACGAATCCGATACTGGTACCGCTGCCGCCGGAAAGCTGACGTATTGCCAGGCTGTTTTGTGGATCAATCCGTTGCTGGCTGCCATCGATAAGGCAAATAACCAGTTGAATGGGATCAGAAAGATAGAACGAGAGCGGCGAAACGAGGGGTAGATAGTACCCCTCGGAAGGATTACTTATTGTCAGTTTTTTGAATATTCACGCTGAGAACACAGCCATTGCCGTGAAAATCAGCATCATTCCAACCGATCTTTTTGGCTTCGTCCTTAAACCAATTTTTGACGTTATCGGTCACACGCTCACGATCGTCATTATTTTCTTGGTTGTATAAGTTAAGAACTCGCTCGCTATCAACAATGGTGCTTGGGTTGTTGATGGAACGGTCATCTGGGTCTGGAAATTGAAACTTAGGCATAACAATCCTTATTAAAAAAAGGGGATCTAAGTTATCGGCTGTATGTCGAAAAACTTTATATGTGTGATCGAGTAGATGACTACCCAAACACAACCAAAACCTCAACTGTTCTGTGAGTCTATTAATTTGATCTCCATCACAAAACCCAGACGGTTTGCTGTGAGCCTTGACTGTTCGCTCTGCACTAGTACTCAACGTTATCTCCGGTAGTTAGATATCAGATTTTGGTTATGAAAAATGTTAATTAGAAAGATGTGAATGATTTTCATTTCCATGGGTCCTCCCGTCAGGGTTGCATACCACGGGGCGGCGCGCTCGCGGGAAACGGCTAGTTTTTCGGAATCAGGGTCATCATCATCATGTGCGCAGGTCTTTGATTTAATTAGAGGCCATTTTCGCAAGATGTCGAATCGTTCAAAAAGTGTTCACCATCATGGACCAGGAAATTGCCACTTTAAAACTCAATATCAATCAGCTGGCAGGGATAACCGGCGTACACCGTCAGACGGTTGCCGCGAGACTGAAAAATGTTGAACCTGCTTCAGGCAGCAACAGCAAGTTAAAGCTCTATCTGGTGACCGACATTCTGACCGAACTGATGATCCCTACCGTTTCGGCCAACATCGATGATATGCCCCCCTCTGACAGGCTGTCCCACTGGAAAGCAGAGAATGAGAGGCTGAAGTTCGAACAGGATACGGGGCAGTTAATACCCGCAGATGAAGTGGCGCGAGAATTCTCATTGATGGCGAAAGCCGTCGTCATGGTACTTGAAACCCTCCCGGATGTGCTCGAGCGCGACTGTGCTTTAACGCCTGCTGCGGTAGTTCGTGTGCAAAGCGTTATTGATGATCTGCGCGACCAGATGGCGGAGAGGGTGCAGGACGCTGAAAAAGAGGAGGAAGAGCCTGAGGAGGACTGATGGCAAAGCGGGCATCCGCCAGGGACATCCGCCGCGATGTCTCCGGTATTTTACGAGCCCCGCGTCGTATGCCGGTGGCCGATGCGGTCAGTACTTATATGCGCGTGCCAATGGGGGCGGGAAACTCAGTTCCATGGGATCCGGATCTGGCACCCTATGTGATTGAGCCGATGAACTGCCTGGCATCGCGTGAATACGATGCGGTGGTGTTTGTGGGCCCGGCGCGAACGGGTAAAACCATCGGGCTGATTGACGGCTGGATTGTTTATAACATTGTCTGCGATCCGGCAGATATGCTTGTGATTCAGGTATCTGAGGAAAAAGCTCGCGAGCATTCCAAAAAACGCCTGGACCGTACTTTTCGCTGTAGCCCTGAAGTTAAAACCCGGCTAAACCCAAGACGTAACGATAACAACGTCTACGACCGTACATTCCGCGCCGGTAACTATCTGAAGCTTGGCTGGCCATCCGTCAATATCATGTCGTCCTCGGACTATAAGAGTGTGGCGCTGACGGATTATGACCGCTTTCCGGAAGATATCGACGGGGAGGGGGATGCTTTTTCACTGGCATCGAAGCGTACCACGACATTCATGTCCTCCGGGATGACGCTGGTTGAAAGCTCGCCCGGGAGGGATATCAGAGACACAAAATGGCGGCGTTCCACGCCCCATGAAGCCCCTCCGACCACCGGAATTTTATCGCTCTATAACCGTGGTGACCGCCGTCGTCTTTACTGGCCATGCCCGCATTGCGGCGAATATTTCCAGCCGGAAATGGACAATATGACCGGGTACCGCGACAGCAGCGATCCTGTGCTTGCCAGCGAAGCGGCTTTTCTACAGTGCCCGGCCTGTAAAGGCAGGATCACACCGGACATGAAGCGTGCGCTTAACATGAAATGTGTCTGGCTCCGGGACGGGCAAACCATCGACAGGAAAGGCCAGGTTAGCGGTGATGGCCGTCGTTCCCGTATTGCCTCCTTCTGGATGGAAGGTCCGGCAGCTGCTTACCAGACCTGGGCGCAGCTTATTTATAAGTTCCTGACCGCCGAGCAGGAATATGAATCCACGCGCAGCGAAGAAACCCTGAAGACGGTGATCAACACCGATTTCGGCAGGCCCTATTTGCCGCGGGCCAGCATGGAGCAGCGTAAAAGTGAATTGCTCGAGCAGCGTGCCGAAGAAGTCCCAAAACGTTCGGTACCCGATGGCGTGCAGTTTCTCACTGCGACCGTGGACGTGCAGGCCGGGCGCAACCGGCGCTTTGTTGTGCAGATTACGGGTTATGGAAGTATGGGTGAGCGCTGGATAGTTGACCGTTACAACATCCGGCATTCGCTGCGCTGCGACGGCAACGGGGAAAGCATTCAGGTGGATCCGGCGAGCTATCCGGAGGACTGGGATCTTTTACTCACCGACGTCTTTGATAAAACGTGGCCACTCGCAGCTGACCCGTCAAAGGGCATGCGGCTGATGTCGATGGCCGTGGACTCAGGGGGTGAAGATGGCGTGACGGATAATGCCTACAAATTCTGGCGCAGATGTCGCCGTGAGGGGCTGGGTAAGCGTATCTATCTCTTCAAAGGGGACAGCGTCAGGCGCAGCAAACTTATCCAGCGAACGTTTCCCGACAACACGGGCAGATCAACGCGCCGCGCACAGGCGACGGGTGATGTGCCTCTTTATCTTCTCCAGACCGATGCCCTTAAAGACCGGGTGAATAATGCGCTGTGGCGTGATTCACCCGGCCCTGGCTATGTGCATTTCCCCGCCTGGCTGGGCAGCTGGTTCTATGACGAACTGACGTATGAGGAACGCTCGAATGAAGGGAAATGGAGTAAGCCCGGCCGGGGCGCAAACGAAGCATTTGACCTGCTCGTTTATGCCGACGCGCTCGCCATCCTTAGTGGTTACGAAAAAATCAAATGGCCGTCAGCTCCTGAGTGGGCACGGCGGGAAACGTGGATCGAGGACACGCAGACGGAAACTGGCGAAATGCCATCCCCGCCGCCTGCGCCGAAATCTAAATCAAAACCAAAACGTGAGAAGCCCGTAACCGAGCAGGCTAATCCGTGGTCTTCGTCAGGAGGTTGGGTGTGAATCCAGCAGATATTCAAAACATGATCGACCGCTACGCTGCAGCCGAGCTGTCTGTTCTGGAGGGGAAATCAATCACTTTCAACGGGCAGCAGATGACGCTCGAAAACCTGTCGGAAATCAGAAAAGGCCGTCAGGAATGGGAGCGACGACTGGCTACGCTCAATAACAAACGCCGCGGGCGACCCGGCTACAGGCTGGCGAGGTTTGGATGAGTTTTTTAGATGATGCGATAGGCCTGTTTTCACCAGGCTGGAAAGCCTCACGCCTGCGTGCCCGCGCAGTTATTAAGGCGTATGAGGCGGTAAAGCAAACGCGTACCCACAAAGCCCAGAAGGAAAATCGTTCAGCCGATCAGCTCAGCCAGATGGGGGCGGTTTCACTGAGGCAGCAGGCGCGCTGGCTGGACAACAACCACGATCTGGTGATTGGCGTTTTCGACAAGCTGGAAGAAAGGGTGGTGGGTGCGAAGGGCATCATAGTTGAACCGCATCCGATGCTGACTAACGGGAACATAGCTAAAAAGCTGGCCACTGATATCCGCAGAAAGTGGGGCGAATGGTCCGTAAGACCCGATGTTACAACCCAGTTTACCCGCCCCATGCTGGAGCGGCTAATGCTGCGAACGTGGCTCCGGGACGGTGAGGTATTTGCTCAGCTGGTTCGCGGTACCGGAAATGGTCTTCAGCCGGTTGCTGGCGTGCCGTTCTGGCTGGAAGCGCTGGAGCCGGACTTCGTGCCGATGAACAGCGATGCCGCCACCCAGCTCAATCAGGGCGTTTTTGTCGATAACTGGGGGCGCCCGAAAAAATATCAGGTCTATAAAAGCCTGCCAGTATCCGGGCGTCAGTTCGATACCAAAGAGATAGATGCAGAAAACATGCTTCATCTCAAATTCACACGACGCTTGCACCAGACCCGCGGAACGTCTCTATTGTCAGGTGTTCTGATGCGTCTGAGCGCGCTGAAAGAGTACGAGGACTCGGAGCTTACCGCTGCCAGAATTGCTGCCGCACTCGGCATGTATATCAAAAAAGGCGACGGACAGAGCTTCGAGTCTGATTCCGGCAGCGATGACCGCGAGCTGATGATTCAGCCCGGTATGCTCTATGACGAGCTGCAGGCCGGGGAAGAGATCGGGATGATTAAATCGGATCGCCCGAACCCTAACCTCGAGTCGTTTCGTAACGGACAGCTGCGTGCCGTGTCCGCCGGCAGTCGCCTCAGCTTTTCCAGCACATCCAGAAACTACAACGGAACGTACAGTGCCCAGCGGCAGGAGCTTGTCGAGTCAACCGACGGATATCTGATTCTTCAGGACTGGTTCATCGGTTCAGTGACCCGGCCCATGTACCGGGCCTGGCTGAAGATGGCTATTGCTGCCGGAGAAATCAAGCTGCCGAGAGGCATCGATATGGACTCGCTTTATAACGCGGTTTATTCGGGGCCCGTTATGCCGTGGATTGATCCCGTTAAAGAAGCGAATGCTTGGAAAACGCAGATCCGCGGCGGAGCTGCTACTGAATCCGACTGGATACGTGCCAGCGGTCGCAACCCGGATGATGTTAAGTCACGCCGTAAAGCGGAGGTTGACGAGAACCGTGAACAGGGCCTGGTGTTTGACACCGACCCCGCCAATGATAAAGGAGGCACCAGTGCCGAAGCCAAAGAACCGGGCGCGCCACCGTCCGAAAGCCAGCGCAAAAAGTAATTCGTGGTTCCGCATGCAGGCCAGCAATAACAGCGAAGCCGACATTTTTATTTATGACGAAATCGGGTACTGGGGTGTAACGGCGAAACAGTTCGTTAATGATCTCCGGGCACTTGGGGACGTCACCCACATCAACCTTTATATCAACTCCCCCGGTGGTGATGTCTTCGACGGTATTGCTATTTATAACGCGCTGAAGCATCACGGCGCGGCGATTACCGTGCATATCGACGGTCTGGCGGCCTCCATGGCCTCGGTGATTGCGATGGTAGGCAATCCGGTCATCATGCCTGAAAACACGATGATGATGATCCATTATCCTTCACACTACCTCATGGGGACGCATGAAGAACCGGATTCATTCATTAACTCATTGTTAATTATGAAGAAGAAAAGAATGTTGTTTGCATTGCTTTTCTACTGTTTTTCGGCGTTGCAGTTGAGTGTGTATTGCAATGTGTATTGCAGAATGAGGTTTTATGGCGGGCGAGAACAAGTTAAGCGACAAGGCGTTAAAAGCCTTACATGGTAAACCGCAGCCACGTCAAAAGATGGTGGCAGATGGCCGTGGACTGTCTGTCAGAGTGAGCATGAGTGGCACAGTGAGCTTTGTTTATTTCTTCAGACATTCAGGCCGACAAAGCGCCCCCGTCTGGATGACGTTAGGCAAGTATCCAGATATGACGCTTAAACAAGCCAGAGAGAAAAGGGATGAGTGCCGGGCTTGGTTATCACAGGGGCTAGATCCACGGATAGAGAACAAACTCACCAAAGAGAACCTGTTCACTCCAGTAACTGTGAAGAACGCTATCGATTACTGGTTTGATAACTATGCCAGGGAAAAGCGCAAAGAGACTGTGCGGCTCTATCGTCGTTATGAGAGATACATCTTTCCCTACATCGGCGGGTTTCCTGTCGAAAAATGCGGTCTGTCAGACTGGATCAAGTGCTTCGACCGCATAAAGAAAATCGCGCCGGTTCAGTCTGCTGCAATGCTGATTGAGTTAAAGCAGATCTTCAAATACTGCCGGGTGCGCCAGTATGTGCGGTGCAATGTGCTGGATGATTTGAGCCCTAGTTATATCGGTAAGTATCAGAACAAGAGAGAGCGGCTACTTGAGGAAAGCTACGTCGCCGATCTGTGGGGAGTGTACTTTCATGGTAAAGGCAAAACCCGTGTAATGAATTACAAAAAAAGGATGGCGATTTTGTGTCTCGTGTTTGGTTGCAGGCTGAGTGAGGCGCGTTTATCTACATGGGATGAGTGGGATTTCGAAAAGTGGATTTGGACAGTACCTAAAGAGCACAGTAAAAACGGCGAAGAAATTATTCGCCCCGTTCCTCAAAAAATGCGCCAGTGGATCGTAAACCTGCACGAAGAGACTAAAAGGAGAGGCTACATACTTGGCGAACTGAAATCTGATTCAACCGTCAGTACGATGGGATGCACAAACTTTATCTCTCTGAAACATGAAAAACGCTGGTCATTACATGATTTGAGACGAACGTTCTCGACAAGCCTTAACGATATGGGCGTTGATTTTATGGTCGTAGAGCAGCTGCTGGGGCATACCATAAAGGGCGTGGCCGGAATCTATAACCGCAGCAAGTATATCCCTCAAAAGCAAGAAGCACTGGACCGATGGGTTGACTACCTTGATGGGCTGGTGGGTGAAGAAAATACAGTAAAAGTAATTAAGAAAAGGAGTGCCTGATATGGCTATGTTATCCGTTGTGAAAAAAGAAGATCTCCAGTACATGCCTGACCTTGACAGAATGATTCGCGAACCTGAATGCCGGGCTATGACTACGTTGTCTAACTCAACGCGCTGGCGCATGGAACAGGAAGGAAAATTTCCTAAGCGAATCAAAATTGGGCCGTCAGCAGTTGCTTACCGACTCTCTGAGGTGCAAGCTTGGATTAAAGGGAAGTGGCAGATTGACTAACCACAAGATGATAATTAAAGTTTAATATCAGCATTTTTTCAATTATAAAGGGAATAGAATGGATCTTTGCCACTATACGAGTTTATTCGGCTTTCAAGGTATTATTCAAAGTAACGTCCTCTGGGCAACACACAACATGTTTCTCAATGATAAGTCAGAGTTTCTTCATGGTATCGAGTGTGCTTCTAAAGCAGCATCTATTCTCGAAAGTGATATTATGGATCCTGGGTGGCAGGAGTATGTTAAGCATTATATAAAATATAAAGATAAATATAGTGCTTCGAATGCTTTTTCATTAAGTTTTTGTAAGGAAGATAGCGATAAGCTAAGTCAGTGGAGGGGGTATGGTGGAGGACAACAAGGTGTATGTATAGTCTTCGATAAAGACGAATTGATTAATCATTTAAATAAAACAAATGAAGTTTCTTTTAGTGCCGAAGGCGAGGTTTTTAAGGGAGGTAAATACAGTTTTTCTTTTGACGATGTCGAATATGTAAATCCTGAAGAACCACACCTATTCATAAAGGCAATGGAAGAAGTGTGGACAAATACAAAGTCTCTTGTGCCTAACATTGGGATTGAAATAACTGTAGTTCCATTCATTTTAGATCTACTTGTTTCTTATTTTAAACACCCTGGTTTTAAAGAGGAAAATGAGTTTAGGATCATAGTTCATAAATTTTATGGTGATGAATCGCTAAAGTTTAGAGTTGGTAATAATTCATTAATCCCATATGTCGAGGTCGGTGATAGTGAAAAAAAATTGCCTATTAAGAAAATAGTTTTGGGTCCTAGTAGAGATCCTGATTTATTATATAGATCAGTTAAAATGTTTCTCAAAAAATATGATGTGAGCTGTGATATTGATTTTACAGGAATACCGTATAAAATATGATTTGAATTTTTGTGTCTATTTTTATATGGTATTAATTCATAGGCTGAAAGTGGAGGTTCCAAATAATTTCAGCCTGCTTAATTCAACTCCAAACAAGAACTTCTTGTTTTAGAGACGTAAAAAATATATTTCGTTTAACGGTGGTGGTGGATCATTATTTAGCAATTTCCTTATCCATTTTGCGCTGTCGTCGCTTGATTTCACTTTTGGCAGCTGTAACCAGAAACCCAGCGGTGCTTTCACCATCTTCTCTTAGTCGCTCTATATCTTCCATTACTTCATGGGGGATCCTTACCGTAGTCATTTGCGACTTTCCGTTCTTTGCACCAGTTGCCATTACTGAAACTCCTTGTGTTGGGTGTATTTCAGTATATGCAAAAAAAAGTGAGAAAAAAAGGCTTGAGGTGTATTTCACTTTGGGCTAGTTTGAAAGGAAAGGTGAAATACACCTAGAAGTGCGAAGCCCGGAAGTGCGCCAACACTAACCGGGCTTCTAACCACAAACCGTTAACTGGAGTAACGTCTATGGCTGGAACACAGCATACCCAAACTCACCCCAAATTTACATGGCTATTCCTTGGCACGCCGAGAGGTCACTCCTGTCTCCCGGTAGTTCTTCGCACCGTTGCAGACACTGAAGACACTGCTCGTGCAAAGTTCTGCGGCTGGGACTTAACCTTTGCCGCCAAAATCCGGACCGAAAGCCCGCTCTCAGTGTCGTTTATGGATCCTGAGAATCGTACCCTATGGAGCATTCTGGGTAGCGATTCTTACGGTGCAGAAACTGTATCAACGGAGGTGGGCCATGCATAAGTCCGACTTACCCGCAGATTACGAGATCCGCGTACTGGTGACGGTTAAAAACGGTCAGGTTACAGAGCGCCGCCTTCGTTCGAATGAAATCGTGGCCACACCGGAAGGTTTTATCCAGGCAGTTCGTCAGGCTGCTGATGCATACGGTTTAACGGCTACCGACAAGGAATAAATTCATGATTAAAAAATTCAATCAGGTTCAGCCTGAGGGCATCGCTCAACCAAAAATCGAGCTTAACAGTCGCTGGAAAGATTCTCGCGGAGAAAAAATTACAGTCACATGCGTAACGGATAGCCGTATTACGTATGTCCGGGATGGGTATTCACATGAGTGTATTTTTTCTGAGTACCGGTTCCGAAAAGAATTTATTTATCTCCCTGAGGAAAGCCGGGAGTGGCAGGAGACCGTAAAAGAAAACGTGCGTAAAAAAATCGCTGCTCTGCGCTCTTCTCTGCCGCTGAGTGTTGGATCTGACGGATGGGATAAGGGGCTGAAATGAAAAACGCACCGAATCTGAAAAAACTGCCAAAGGACAAATTTACTGAGGCGATTATTTTTGCGGGGGCTGACGCCTGGACACATGCGAAAGACTGGCAGGAAAATAACACTGCCGGCGACGATATCCCGCCGATCACAATCGGGCCAAAACAGCTTGCCGAGCTGGAGAACGTCACGATTATCGACGACGACCGGAGATTTGTACGCATTTACCGCGCCGGGGAGCTGAGCGAAGCGCAAATTACCAGAATCGCTACCTGCCTTGCGCTTGCCGGGGTAAAGGAGGCGCGTTTTTATTCCGAGTCGAAAGAGCTTCTGGAGAACTGGACGCCTCGCCTGGAAGGGTTGAAAGCGGAAGCCGAACGCGGGGAAAGCGTGGTGGTGAAATTACCTGTCAGCGCGCACAAAGAGAAGGTGGCACCGGCCCTTAACCAGATGGGCGCCAGCCAGCGCGGTGAAATATTGCTGGCGTACTACGACGACAACCTGGCGGTACATTCAGATTCTGACACCGTGCACCACTACAACGGCGTGGTATGGCTCCCGCTGACGGATAAAGAGCTGCAGCGACAAATGGCTCAGATTTTTATTGATGCGGAGGTGGCCTACTCGCAGAACGCGATCAAATCTGCAGTCGATACGATGAAGTTAGGCCTCCCGGTTATGGGCGTTACGGCGCGTAATCTTATCGGCTTCAGCAATGGTGTTTTTGATACCCGGAAAGGCGAATTTCGCGCGAATGACCCGGAGGACTGGCTGATAGTGGCAAGTGATCTACCGTTCAGCGAACCCGCTGCTGGTGAGACGCTGGCGAACCATGCACCTAACTTCTGGAAGTGGTTACGCCGTTCAGTGGCCAACAGCGACCACAAAACGGATCGGGTGCTGGCGGCGCTGTTTATGGTGCTGGCCAACCGCTATGACTGGCAGCTGTTTCTGGAGGTCACCGGGCCAGGTGGTAGCGGTAAAAGCGTCATGGCGGAGATCTGCACCATGCTTGCGGGAAAAGCCAATACAGTATCGGCCAGTATGGCCGCGCTGGAGAATCCGCGTGAAAGGGCGCTGGTAGTGGGTTATTCGCTGATTATTCTGCCGGACATGACCCGTTATGCAGGAGACGGGGCCGGGATTAAAGCCATAACGGGCGGCGATAAGGTTTCCATCGACCCGAAACACAAACCGCCATATTCAACGCGTATTCCTGCCGTGGTGCTGGCCGTCAACAACAACGCTATGTCGTTCAGCGACCGGAGCGGGGGGATCTCCCGTCGCCGGGTGATATTCAACTTCACGGAGGTGGTGCCGGAAAACGAACGTGATCCGATGCTGGCCGAAAAGATAGAGGGGGAGCTGGCGGTTATTATCCGGCACCTGATTAAGCGCTTTGCTGACCAGAACGAGGCCAAACGGCTTTTGCATGAACAGCAGAAATCAGAAGAGGCGCTGGCCATAAAGCGCGAAGGTGATTCGCTGGTGGATTTCTGCGGCTATCTTATGGCCTCCAGCGTGTGCGATGGCATGTTGATTGGTAACGCGGGGATTATGCCGTTCAGCCCGAGGCGTTATCTCTACCACGCCTATCTGGAATACATGCGCTCCAACGGACTGACTAAACCCGTTTCGCTCACCCGGTTCGGTACCGACATGCCAGGTGCTATGGCTGAGTACGGCAAGGAGTATCTGAAGAGGAAGACCAAGCAGGGTTTACGTTCAAACGTGAATCTTCATAACGATTCAGAAGAGTGGTTACCAAGATGCAATGAATCACTCGGTACAAACGGGGAAAATCAAAAGTAATAGATAAAGTGTTCACCACTATTCACCCATCCAAAAATCTATTGAATAACAATGAATTAAGGGGTGAGCACTTATTTATAAACTATTCACCAACTATTCATCTGTTCACCTTTTTGATTATTTTTTAGTCACATGGTGAACGGTTAGGGTGAACAGTTGTGAATACTTAAAATGAAACTCATCACCACTTAACTATATGTATTTATTAGTGAAAAATGAAAATGTGAACAGGTGAACACTTAAAAGCATTTTTTATAATTTTACCTCTTACAAATTGATCTAGTTCTTGATTTAAAATGAGTCATACACGATAAGATGCTTTAAATAGCGCTAAACATGGTCATCGTAGTTCACTTGGAGGAAGATATGACGCCACTGTTTACACCTGACTGCGTCTTGGTTGGATGGATAAAAGATAATTCGCATATATTTGGCACATCCATGGAGTGGTTAGCATTCATAAAAAATGGGCAAGTATGGTCAGTTAAAAACAGAAAATGGCTTGGTCCGTTCAATGGCGGATGTGTTCTCGATAGAGAAGGAAAGGTTGTTGCCTTTTCACCTAATATGCCGGTTAAAGGTTCTACACGTCCAATCACCCCTGTATCGCCGGTTATGCCTGTGACACCTGTGACACCAGTTCGTCCTGTTAATCCTGTAAGACCTGTTAAGCCGGTTACTCCTGTTGGTGGATGGTCGAGTTTGCAATGGTGGACATGGATAAATCAGTAAAAGCTAAGTTGGAACAAAGAATAGCCGGGATTAATCCCGGTTTTTTTGTAACATAAAATGGTAAATCTGTTTTTTAGATAAATATAGATTTACTTACCACTTTTGGTGATCAATCATTGTGGCCTGTTTACTTATACAGTAGAGGACACCATGAGTGACATTAACGATTTAAACACTGGCGAGAGCAAAGGCGGCTCTGTACATCTGGACGCGCAGACCGTTTTACGCCTTAAGCAATACCGTAACGATCATCTGAAAAATCTTCCTGGCCAGCCATTGCCCGGTGTGGCACAGATAGTCCGGCACGCCGTCAATGCATGGCTTGATGAAAATGGCTTCGCTGTAGCGGAAGGTGAAAAATGAAAGGCTGGTACACCATTAAAGCGGCCAGCGATGGCACCAGTGCCAATATCAGCATCTACGAAGAGATCGGCGGCTGGGGTATTACGGCGCAGCAGTTCTCCGAAGACCTGAAAGCCCTAGGCGATATCTCCCATATCAGCCTGCATATTCATTCACCCGGTGGCGATGTTTTCGACGGCATCGCTATCTACAACCTTCTGAACAAACACCCGGCAAAAGTTACGGTGCAGATCGACGGTCTGGCCGCCTCAATGGCGTCAGTTATTGCGATGGCCGGCGACCGAATCGTTATGCCGGAAAACGCCCTCATGATGATCCACAAGCCGTGGGGAATCTCTGGCGGTAACGCTAACGATATGCGCGACTATGCGGAACTGCTGGATAAGGTTGAGAGCGTTCTTATCCCTGCGTATGCCCGCAAAACGGGTAAATCAGCCGAATCGCTGGCGGTGATGCTGGAGGATGAAACCTGGATGGATGGCCGTGAATGTGTGGCCCAGGGCTTCGCCGATGAGCTATTACCGGCTGTCAGCGCAATGGCCTGTATTGAATCGAAACGAATTGAGGATTTTGAGCATATGCCAAAAGAAATTAAAGGGATGATCACCAGCCCGAAAGGTTCCACCAGTAGCGCTGTACCGGAACAGAACCGCATCAACGGGATTAAGGATCTGTTTGCCATGTTCGGCGGCAAGCATGATTCTCTCAAGATGCAGTGTCTGGAGGATGTGGATTGCACGCCTGAAAAAGCAAAAGACATGCTGCTGACGGCACTGGGTAAGACTTCGACCCCATCGGATAAAACCAGTAACGCGCACATTTACGCAGGTAACGGCAACATTACCGGCGATGCTATCCGCCAGGGGCTTTTTGCCCGTCTGGGTCACGAACGCGCCGAAAGGGGAAACCCTTACGCCATGATGAGTCTGTTTGAAATGGCGCAGGCTTCGCTGGTGGATCGTGGTATCAGCGTCAGTGGTTTCGGGAATCGCTCGCAGATTGTGAACCTGGCATTTACACACAGCACCAGTGATTTCTCTCATATCCTGGCTGGTGGTGCTGAAAAGTCGGTGCTGACTGGCTGGCAGAACAGCGGGGAAACTTTCCAGCAGTGGACAAAGACCGGTTCTCTGTCGAATTTCCATGAGGCTAAACGTGTCGGTCTGAATGGTTTTTCAGAACTGGATAAAGTCCCGGAAGGTGCTGAATATAAATATGTCACCACCAGCGACAGCGGTGTGCCGATCGCGCTGGCCACCTACGGAAACATCTTCTCTGTTACCCGTCAGGCGATTATCAACGATGACCTGAGCCAGCTCACGACCATCCCACAGGCAATGGGGCGTGCCGCCGCACGAACGGTTGGCAATCTGGTCTACCTGCAACTGACCGCCAACAGCAAATTCACAGATGGTAAAGCGTTGTTCCACGCCGACCATAAAAACCTCATCGCTAAAGGGATGGATACAGACGGACTCAATGAGGCCCGTAAGGCCATGCGCCTACAGGAGGATGCGAACGGCGACCCTATCAACGTCATTCCTGCCTATATTCTCGTACCGGCGGCGCTGGAAGGGCAGGCAAATCGAGCCGTGCTCTCCTCCTCTTCACTGTTCCCGGTAGACCAGAGTGGCACGCTGAATCAAAACCCCGGCATTATTAACGTCGTGAAGGATATGGCGCAGGTAGTGGTTGAGCCGCGACTGGACAAGGCCAACAACAAGGAGTGGTACGTCACTGCAGCGCAAGGCACCGACACTATCGAGGTGGCATATCTGGATGGAATGGACGTGCCGTATCTGGAGCAGCAAGAGGGCTTCACCGTGGACGGTATTGCATGGAAGGTGCGTATCGATGCTGGCGTGGCGGCGCTGGATTATCGGGGCATGGTGAAGTCGAGCGGGGCGGCATGACGACAGGAGGGCGGCAGATGCTGCCCTTTTTTAAAAGGTACTCCCGGCGGGGATGCCTGCCACGGGGCGGCGGCATCGCGGGAAACGGCTAGTTTTTTGATTTCAATGACATCATCATCATGCGCTAACTGTCTGATATTGAATATATAAAAAAACGCAACAGTTATAAAGATGATGATTTGTATGTTTTTTGTTCACCATCAGGAGGTGCTTTGCTACAAGTAAAACTAACAATCAGCGAGCTTGCATGGGTTACGGGAGTTCATCGTCAAACAGTTTCGAAACGTTTGAAAAATCTTAAGCCACTGCCGGGGAGTAATTCAAAAAGAAAGATATATGATCTCCGATGCGCATTGCCTTTGATATTTATCAAAGACACTTGAAAAACTTTTTAAGTTTTTTAGGTTGATGATATGCAAAGAAGATAGCTGGTTCATTATTTGATATTAAATTTTTTTTGAGTAGGAGAGGAATCTTCTTTTTTTGATTAAGAGATGGGGGATGCCCCCCATCTTAAAGGTGAATCATTTCTTGACGGATTTTTCTTCTTCTTCGTTTTTGTCTTTTTCTGAGCTAGAGGTGAATCTATTCAATATTTCTCGATTAATCTGTGTGGATGTGTTAATTAATTCATTGATTTTGGTGACTTCATTTGCATGAGCTTTTTTATCAATGGAATTCAACGGGGAATTCAATACTGCTTTGAGAATACTGTCCATAAATACAGATGCTTTGTCAGAGCCGTTTCGCTCGATCTCTTGCCTAAAAGATATTAGCGTTTCTGATAAAAGCTTTTTATGTGCATAATCTTCAGTAATTTGATTTTGTTTAACGTATTGCATAGCGCTAAATGCAAAAAAACCTATTAGGATAGGTATCATGGAAAATCTTGCTAGGAAAAGAAGGAATAAATGACTGCCCTGAGAATCACTTTGAGATTTATCTATGTAATGCATTTCATAGAGCATGTAGCCAATAAACACCATACACACTATTGCTGAAATAACTGATATTACTCCCCATAACCATTTGTTTTTATTGGCAAGTTCATATGCATTTTTGAAATGTCTTGATAGCCTATACGTTCCGGAAAGATTTAAAGCCGATTTCGCTTTGCTCAGTAATTCTTGTGATTGAGATATCTCAGATGAAATTACTCCGTTTATCTTGTTAATAGCTTCTGTTTTACCCAATAAATCTTCAATTTCTTGCTTGGTATCATTCACCAAATTTGAAAGGTGATCATAGGATTTATTATATCGAGAAGAGATTTCTGCAAAAGTAATATCAGCATTCTTCAGTGTTTCATTAATGCTTTCAATATTGCCTAAAATAGTTCTACTTCTAGATAGTATATTTGATATCTCATTGTTATCATTTATTGACTTATCTTTTTCTTCATTAAGGCTTTTAGTTATTTCTGCTATCTTTTCATTTGCTGCAGCGCTTGACTTGAGCATTGTTCTGGTGCTAGTTAAACTAATGTCTATTTCATTTTTTAACTCTGATATTTTTAAAATTTCCCCAGCGATTTTATTATCAATGGTGGCATTGATATTGTTGCTGTTTACTGTGTGACTAATTAATCTTGCAATTCTTGAATATCCAACAAGTGCATCAGAAATATTGCTTACTATTTCGAAATTCTCTTCAGTTATTAAAGCTTCAGCAGCCATTGATAGATGCCTGTCTAAAGTTAGAATTGTCTCCTCGATAGCCTCTCTTTCGTTCCTTGAATAATATTGAGGGTTCGAGTGGAAGCTGTATTTATTTATCACTGATATGTTGTCATATATTTTATTAAGTGTGTGCAAATAACTTTTTGTTTTTGAAATGGTAAAAGAGTTATCGGAACCGTTATTTAGTTTATTGCGTACTTTTTCTATAGAGGAAAATATGTCAGTTATCTTAGCTATAAATTCGTCGCGTCTCATAGTCATCTACCGAAGTGAAGTGTATTGCAGTGTGTATTGCAGTCAAAAGGAATGAAGTAATATCTTGGTAATAAAGTGTTTAAAAATCAACAGTTTTTTATCAACACATTGCATGATGATCCATAAGCCCTGGGGGTTTGCTGGTGGTGACGCGAGCGATATGCGCGACTATGCGGATCTTCTCGACAAGGTTGAATCCGTTCTTATCCCGGCTTATGCGCAGAAAACCGGAAAATCCACCGAAGAAATTGCGGCAATGCTGGAGGACGAAACCTGGATGAACGGCAGCGAGTGCCTTGAACTGGGTTTTGCCGACCAGGTGACACCATCCCTTCAGGCTATGGCCTGTATTCATTCAAAACGTATTGAGGAATTTGAAAAAATGCCAAAAAGCATTCGCAACATGATCACCCCGCCGCGCAACACTACCCAGCGTGACCCGGTTATTACCCAGCCTCAGGCACCGCAGGCAAAAACAGACCCGGCACCGGATGAAAATGCGATCCGCGCGCAGGTGTTGGCTGAGCAGAAAGCCCGTGTTAACGCTATCGGCGATCTCTTTGCCATGTTCGGCAATAAGCACATGGATCTGCAAAATCAGTGTGTGGCCGACCCTGATTGTTCCGTCGATAAGGCGAAAGATTTGCTGCTGGCAGAACTCGGTAAAACGGCCACGCCTTCCAATAAAACCACCCAGCCGCATATTCATGCGGGCAACGGTAACTTCGTCGCGGATGGTATTCGCCAGGCACTGATGGCGCGTGCCGGGTTCGAAGGTCAGGAGCGGGATAACGTTTATAACGGTATGACGCTGCGCGAGTATGCGCGTATGGCCCTGACAGAAAAAGGTATCGGCGTGGCCAGCTACAACCCGATGCAGATGGTTGGCCTGGCGCTGACGCACAGCACCTCTGATTTTGGCAACATTCTGCTTGATGTTGCGAACAAAGCGCTGATTCAGGGCTGGGACGAGGCACAGGAAACCTTCGAGCAGTGGACCAAAAAAGGCCAGCTGTCGGACTTCAAAACGGCGCATCGTGTCGGAATGGGTGGTTTCCCTTCTCTGCGACAGGTTCGCGAAGGGGCTGAGTACAAGTACATCACTACCAGTGACAAAGGCGAAACCATCGCGCTTGCCACGTATGGTGAAATCTTCTCAGTAACCCGCCAGGCGATCATCAACGACGATCTGAACCAGCTTACCGACGTACCGATGAAGATGGGGCGCGCGGCGAAAGCAACGATTGGCGATCTGGTTTACGCCATTCTGACCAAAAACCCGAAACTCTCAGACGGAAAGGCGCTGTTCCATGCCGATCACAAGAACCTGAGCTCAGGCGCAATTTCTGTGGCCAGCCTGGACGAATCGCGCAAGCTGATGCGTCTGCAGAAGGAGGGGGAGCGAACCCTGAATATCCGTCCGGCCTACATGCTGGTCCCCGTCGCCCTGGAAACTCTGGCAAATCAGACCATCAAGTCGGCCAGTGTTAAAGGTGCAGACATCAATGCCGGGATCGTTAACCCTATCCAGAACTTTGCAGAAGTCATTGCCGAACCACGCCTGGATGAAGCTGATGCGAAAGCCTGGTATCTGGCTGCCGCGAAGGGCACCGACACCATCGAGGTCGCTTATCTCAACGGCGTCGACACGCCATACATCGATCAGCAGGAAGGCTTCACCACTGATGGTATCGCCACGAAAGTGCGTATTGATGCAGGTGTGGCGCCGCTGGACTATCGCGGCATGACCAAATCCTCTGGTCAGTAAAAAACAGTCCTGACAAACAGACGCCCGTAAGGGCTTTTTTTATACCTGAAACCAGCCCCGTAAGGGGCTGAATGGAGAAGTTATGGCTAAGAACTATGCGCAGGACGGGAAAACGATCCCTCTGGTAAACAGTGGTGCAACCGATGTTCACAGCGGCGACCCGGTTGTTGTTGGAAAACTTATCGCGGTTGCAATTACCGATATCCCGGCTGGCGATACCGGGGACGGTTTTACTGAGGGCGTTTTCCTCCTGCCAAAAGTTTCCGCAGATGCGGTTACTGCCGGGGCGCAGGTGTATCTGAAGGACGGCAAAATCACGATCGAAGAAACGGACGCTGTTGCCGCCGGCATCGCCTGGGAAGATGCAGGGGCAAACACCACCGTTGTTGAAGTTAAGATCAATGCCTAACCCCTTTGACCGGATGGCGGCACGCATGGACGCGGCCACCATAAAAAAGATGGGAAAGACAGCGATCATAAATGGCAGCAGCTATGACGTTGTTCCCGCCGAGCAGCTCGAGGAAATGGGACCATTGTCGGGAATGGGTACTTCGCTGGTAGTTTTCTCTGAGCTTTACCAGCCACGCCGAAACGACAGTGTCGACTACGACGGTAAGAACTTGACCGTTACCCGCTATGACATGTTCAACGGAAAACCCCGCATCCATCTCGAATGAGGAGGCGCTATGTCTGTGAAAGGACTGGAAAGGGCTATTCAGAACCTGAACAGCCTCAGCCGGTTAATCGTTCCTGAGGCAACCGCAAAAGCACTTAACCGGGTGGCCAGCAGAACGATAAGCCAGGGGAGCAAAGCTGTAGCGAAAGAGGCAAAGGTGGATGATAACCGGAAAAAGGGGCTTCCGGTTCGTCTGGTCCGCCAGCGTTCCCGTCTGCGCAAGGCCCGTCACGATCGCCCGGTCGCGTCGATAAAAATCAACCGCGGTAATCTTCCTGCGATAAAGCTCGGCACGGCGCGCGTCCGGCTCTCGCGTAAAAAAGGGGCCAGAAACGGAGCGGGTAGCGTCCTCAAAATCGGACCCTATACCTTTCGTAACGCTTTTATTCAACAGCTTGCGAACGGGCGCTGGCAGGTCATGCGGCGCGTAGGTCAGGCCCGTTATCCGATTGATGTGGTCAAAGTTCCTCTTGAGACACCGCTCACCCTGGCATTCATCGCTATTTCAAAGCGCCTTATTGAAAGCGATATGCCTAAAGAACTTTCCGCAGCCCTGAAAAACCAACTGAGGATCCACCTGAAGCGATGAACAGACACAGCGCAATTCGTGCAGCCATTCTGGCAAAACTGAAAGCCGAGATCACCGACACGGTCACCTGGTTTGACGGGCGCCCTGTTTTTCTTGAAGAGCAGGATCTCCCTGCCGTGGCTGTATACCTTTCTGACGCGGAGTACACCGGCGATTCGCTTGACGAAGATTCGTGGCAGGCAGTTGTTCACATCGAGGTATTTCTTAAAGCCTCCAGCCCCGACAGCGCGCTTGATTCCTGGATGGAAGAGAAAGTGTATCCGGCAATGGCCTTCATCCCGGGCCTGACCGAACTGGTCGAGACGTTCACCCCGCAGGGTTATGACTATCAGCGGGATGATGAAATGGCCACCTGGGGTTCAGTCGATTTCACGTACTTAATCACCTATTCAATTTAAGAGGTACTTATGCCTACTCCAAACCCGCTGGCCCCCGTGAAAGGTGCCGGTACCACCCTTTGGCTTTACACCGGAACGGGCAACGCTTTCGCTAACCCACTCTCGGATATCGACTGGAACCGCCTGGCGAAAATTAAAGAGCTGACGCCGGGCGAAATGACCGCCGAATCGTATGACGACACTTACCTCGACGACGAAGATGCCGACTGGAACGCGACGGCCCAGGGGGCAAAATCTGCTGGCGATACCTCGTTCACCCTCGCCTGGAAGCCGGGCGAAGAAGGGCAAAAAGACCTTGTCGCATGGTTTATTGATGGCTCAGTACGCTATTACAAAATCAAATACCCGAACGGTACCGTCGACGTTTTCCGCGGCTGGTGCAGCAGCCTGGGTAAAGCCATTCCGGCAAAAGAGGTCATTACCCGTACAGCGAAAATCACCAATACCGGTAAGCCGGAACTGGCAGAAGAAAGCGGGACCCCGAATATCCCCGTGACCGGCGTTACGCTCGATAAAGCCACGGCAAGCGTGGCCGTCGGCGCAACCACAACGCTCAATGTGACGGTTAACCCTGCCAGTGCCTCAGATACTTCGTTCCGCGTGGCAACCTCCGACGGGGCAAAAGCAACGGTCACCGTTAGCGGCAACGCGATCACCGTCACCGGCGTGGCGGCAGGCACCGCTGACGTTATTGTTATGACCAGCGACGGTAATTTCGTTGCGGTCTGCAAAGTCACCGTAACTGCAGCGTAAGGAAGGACGCATGTTTCTGAAAAAAGAGAAGTTCACCTGGCAAACAGAATCCCTGACCATCTTCGAGCTGTCGGCGCTGCAGCGTATTGAGTACATCACGTTTATGGCCGCAGAGGAAAAGGCCGTCAGCGCTGACAGCGACGGCATCAGCGATCAGGAAATGACGGCCAGGCTGATAGGCTCAAATATTCGCTGCGGTGCGCGTTTGATCGCGATGTCTTTGTGGCATAACGATCCGGCTGGCACGGATGTGGAAACGCTTTATCAGCAGGTGCTTAGCGGCTGGCCGCCAGAGGCGATCGGTAAAGCAGAAATGGAAATAAAGCTGCTCTCCGGCATGCTCGTTCCGGTTGAGGATGACAACGTTGCCGATCCGGATGCCTCAGCGGAGGCCGAAAGCGCTGAACCCGTTACGGCGGAAAAGCCCTTGCCAGCGAGCTAAAGTTTGTCCTGAATCTGGCGCGCGAGTTCGGGCGACCCGACTGGCGCGCCATGCTGGCTGGAATGACTTCCAGTGAGCTGGGCGACTGGCACCAGTTCTACCGGGAGCATTATTTTCAGGACGCGCAGCTCGATGCGCATTTCTCAGAGCTGCTTTATTCCATCTCCACTCTTTTCTTCCGCGACCCGGAACTTACCCCCGCACATTTCAGCCTGCTTTCTCCTTCCGGTATCGTCATCAGCGATGACGAGCCGGATGATGATGCGCTGATGGCCGCAGCTGAGGGAATAACAGGAGGTATCCGATATGGCCCAGCAGATTAGCGATCTGGTCATCAACCTTGACGTCGACAGCGCCACGTTTAGTGAGCAGGTTGCCCGCATAAAGGGCCAGCTAACCGGGATGGCTGAGGACTCTGAAAAAGTCCAGACGCGAATGCAGCGCGCTTCCGAGCGGCAGGCGGCTGCGTTTAAAACCGTGGGCGACGCTGGCGCGGCGGCTGCCGCAGATATGAAATCCCGCCAGTCGGCCGCAACGGAAGGGCTGACCAAAGACTGGCAGAACGTTTCAAAGTCCGTTGATGAAACTCACCGCCGCGTGACCGAGCTTAATCAGCGCATGCGTGAGAATGACGGGCAGGCCGCAGCGCTTGCTCGTCGACAGGATGAACTGGCGGCATCATTTTTCCGCCAGATTGACGGCGTTCGCCAGCTCAATGGTGAGACACAGTCGCTTGCGAACGTGCAGGCGCGCTTTCGCGCAGCGAGGGCACAGGGCAACATAACCCAGCAGGATTATCTCGCCCTTATTTCCCGCACCACGGCCCGGCAAAAAGAACTGCAGATCGTGGAGGAAAAATCGGCCGCAGCGCGCACGCGATTCCTCAGCCAGCTGAAGCAACAGGTTGCAGAGCAAAAGCTCTCCGGTACCGAGCTACTGCGCATGAAGGCGGCGCAGGTCGGTGCCAGCGATGCGGCTGAGGTCTATATCCGCAAGCTTGAAGCTGCGAGAGTGGCCACGCACGGTCTGGGGCTGCAAAGTGCTGCCGCACGGCAGGAACTGGGGATACTGATCGGCGAGGTCATGCGCGGTAACTTCGGCGCGCTGCGCGGCTCCGGGATCACGCTGGCGAACCGGGCAGGGTGGATAGACCAGTTGCTGTCGTTGCGCGGCCTGGGGATCGCCGGCATGGTCGGAGGGATTGCCGCGGCGGTATTCGGGCTGGGTAAGGCCTGGTATGACGGCAGCAAAGAGTCTGAGGAATTTAACAGGCAGCTGATCCTGACCGGGAACTACGCGGGGAAAACGTCAGGGCAGCTTCAGGCGCTGGCGCGCTCGCTGGCCGGTAATGGCATTACACAGCATGCCGCTGCTGGTGTGCTGGCGCAGGTCGTTGGCAGCGGCGCATTCAGCGGTAATGACGTCAGCATGGTCAGCAATGTTGCCGCCAGGCTGCAGCAGGCTACCGGGCAGGCCGTTGACGAAACCATTAATCAGTTTAAGCGCCTGAAGGATGATCCGGTTAACGCGGTCGCGACGCTCAACGATTCCCTTCATTTTCTGACGGCCACCCAGTATGAACAGATAGCTTCTGCTCAGGCGCTGGGGGATTCTCAGAAGGCCGCCGAGCTGGCAATGCGGGCATATTCCGACGCGGTCATTCAGCGTGCCGGTGCGGTCGAGGATAATCTCGGAACCCTCGAAAAAGCCTGGAACTGGCTGAAGAATGCAGCCTCCGGGGCATGGGATGCGATGCTGGGCGTCGGGCGTAATCCTGACACCGCTATGAAGCGCCAGGACTCTTTTGCTGAATGGCAGGCAGCAGAGAAAGAGTACCGCGCGCTGTCCAAAAATCTTAAGGTCGACCCGGATTATGCCGGTAACAACGTTCTGCAGAAAGCTGATGCGGAAAGGCTAAGAAACGCGCGCCAGCAGGTGGAGCTGAAAAAGCAGGCTTACGATCTTGCCGATCAGCAATACGCCCAGGAAGGGCTGGCAGCCGCGCGGGAAAAAATGCGAACGGACCAGCAGGCTCAGGCAATCCGCAGCCAGCAGCAGTTTAACCAGCTGGTGGAGTCCGGCGCGACGGCGGCAGAAAAGCGGGCTTCAGCAGAGAAAAAGCTCAGTCAGCTTATTGAGAAAAACCGCCAGGATGCGAAAGACGGTGTCGCCACGCTGTGGACTGAAAAGGACATTGCCGCTGCCCGCGCCGGGATTGAAAAGCAGTGGAAGGATCCAAAAACGCCGAAAGGCAAAAGCTACTCAACGCCCGCCGGGGATAAAGCCGAGGAAAAGGCGCAGGCCGAACTTCTCACCCTTCAGGCCCAGCTTAAAACGCTTGAGCAGCATACCAGCGTGAACGACGTCATAAGCAAACAGCGTCAGGATCTCTGGCAGACTGAAAATCAGTTCACCGTTCTGCAAGAGGCCGCGGGGCGTCGTCAGCTTACGGCGCAGGAAAAATCCCTGCTGGCGCACAAGGAAGAAACGCTCGAGTACAAGCGGCAGCTGGCCGATCTGGGCGATAAGGTTGCCAGCCAGCAAAAGCTCAACCAGCTGGCCGATCAGGCCGTGAAGTTTGAGCAGCAGCAAAAAGCCGCCAGGGCGGGCCTGCAGGCTCAGTCTGAGGGGGTATCCACCCGGGAAGCCGGGCGACAAACTACGCTGCAGCGTCTCAGCGAAAGCTATTCGTACAACCCTCAGGCGCAGCAAAAGGTTCTCGAAGAGCAAAGGGCGACGTTCGAGGCTGAAGATGCCCTGCGCGCGAACTGGCTGGCCGGTGCGAAACAGGGCTGGGCCGAATATCAGGATTCAGCGACAAACGTTTTCAGCTCTGTTCAGCAGATTTCGCAGGCTACGTTCAGCGGGCTGGCGGGCCAGCTTACCAGCCTGACGACAACCGGGAAGGCGAGCTTCAGGGACTTCACCAGCTCGATCCTTAAAATGATAGTGTCCGTTATCAACCAGCTGCTGGTGGCTTACACCATCCAGAGCGCAATGGGCTGGGTTAGCGGCGGGGCGAAAACCTCCTCTGCAGGTCAGTCATTCGCGGTCCCGTCATACCGGCCACAGGGTTTTGACGTGGGCGGTTTTACCGGGCACGGCGGCAAGTACGAGCCAGCCGGTATCGTTCACCGCGGGGAATTCGTCTTCACCAAAGAATCAACCAGCCGCATCGGCGTGGCTAATCTCTATCGCCTGATGCGCGGGTATGCCTCGGGTGGTCTGGTCGGCGGCGGTAGCGCAGCCGGTGCTGGCATGGGCGGGATCAGTGTTTATGCCCCAGTCAGCATCAGCCAGCAGGGGAGTGACGGGAGCATAAATCAGGCGAACGCCACGGGGACGGCGAAACAGCTGCAGGCGATTGTTCAGCAGACAATCACCGAGCGACTGAAAAAAGAAATGTCCGCAGGCGGCGTGCTTTATTCGAGGAGGACACAGTGACGGACACGTTTACCTGGCGCACGCGAAAAACAGCGCAGGGTACTGAAACAGCCCGAACGCTGCAGGCCCAGTTCGGGGATGGCTACAAACAGATAGCGGGGATGGGGATCAACGACAAACAGGAAACGTGGAACCTGGACTGGACGGGCACCAGACAGGAGGCGGCTGCGCTGCGCGCTTTCCTGATGTCTCACGTTACTAAATCGTTCTGGTGGACCACTCCATGGGGGGAAAAAAAGCTGTTCAGAATGAAGGCCGATTCGTTCAGCGTTTCTTTCCCTACCGGGAAAAAAGCCACTGTGGCCTTCACTTTTGAACAGGCGTTCGCGCCCTGATTTTCTCGACAAACACTGAAAGCTGCCTCCGGGCGGCTTTTTTTATGGGGGGAGTATGAGTTTTACGGCAGACATCCAACAGCTTGAGCCCGGCAGCGTTATTCAGCTGATTGAGATCGACGGCACTGAATTCGGTATGGATCAGGTGCTGCGTTTTCATGCGCACAATATTCAGGAAGAGGGGTGGGCAGCCTTCGCCGCAGCAAATCTGCCCGCCATTATCTGGCAGGGAAACCAGTACGATCCCCATCCCTACGAACTGAAGGGGATGGAGTTATCGAGTACAGGTTCCCAGCCAACGCCCACGCTGTCCATCGGGAACGTCGGAAACTATGTCACCGCGCTGTGTCTTGAATATGACGATATGGTCAGGGCTAAGGTCAAAATCCATACCACGCTTTCGAAGTATCTCGATGCTGCCAACTGGAAAAACGGTAATCCGGGTGCCAGCCCGGCCGATGAGCGCGTACAGCTCTTTTACGTCAATGCTAAAACCGCAGAGACGCGGGTACAGGTTGATTTCGAGCTGTGTTCTCCTTTCGATATTCAGAGCCTGCAGCTGCCGACACGGCAGATTACTCCTGTCTGCACCTGGTGTATGCGGGGCTGGTACCGAAGCGGGACCGGATGCGATTACAACGGCACGAAATACTTTACCAAAGACGGTACGCCGACCGATGACCCGTCGAAAGATGTTTGTGGCGGCCGCCGGCAGGATTGTCAGGATCGTCACGGCCCGGACGCGCCGCTGCCGTTCGGCGGTTTTCCGGCTGCAAACCTGCAGGGGAAATAAAAATGCGTGAAAAATTGCTGGATGCTATCCGTCAGCACGTCGCTGCTGAATACCCCAAAGAAGCCTGCGGCCTGATTGTTCAGTCAGGCCAGCAGCAAATCTATATTCCCTGCCGCAACATTGCCGATAAACCCGAGGAGACATTCACGCTCTCCCCGGAAGACCAGCTCGCTGCCCGCGCGCGCGGTGAGATCATCATGCTCATTCATTCCCATCCGGATGTGGTTCGGCTGGTGCCCTCAGAGCTGGACCGGATCCAGTGCGACTGGTCGGGTATTGAGTGGGGGATCATGTCTTGGCCGGACGGGGACTTTTGTACGATCTCACCGCGTGAAGACCGGGATTATGCCGGGCGGCAGTGGGTGCTGGGTTACGCGGACTGCTGGTCGTTAATCCGTGAATATTATCTGCGCGAATACGGCATTGTTCTCGGGGACCATTCGGTACCTTACGAATGGTGGGAGAGTGGCAAGGAGCGGCTCTACGACGACAACTGGGAGCGCGAGGGATTCGTTGAGATTGCCGCCGGTGCAATGCAGCCCGGTGACATCATCATGATGAGTGTGCAGGCATCGGTGACTAATCACGCCGCGGTATATGTGGGTGACAACATCATTCTCCATCATCTGTTCGGGCATCTTTCTTCGCGAACGCCTTATGGAAAATATTATCGCGACAGAACGGTCCGGGTGGTCAGGCATAAGGACCGAATGCATGGTTAAGACGCTTATTCTCGAAGGGAAAATGGCTAAAAAATTCGGTAAACGCGTTCAGTTTGATGTTGCCGACCTGCGCGAAATGCTCAGGGCCATGTGTTCACAGGTTCCCGGATTCAAAAAATATATGTCGGAAGCTCATATGAAGGGGATCCGTTTCGCCTTTTATAACGGTGACAACAATATCGGGCTGGAAGAGTTTGATATGACCCGCGGTGGAAGCGTGTACCGGATCGTGCCTGTTTATGAGGGGGCCAAAAATTCGGGCGTCCTGCAGATAGTTGTCGGTGCCGTTGCGCTGGTCGCTGCATTCTTTACCGCCGGTGCGAGTATGGCAGCCTGGGGGGCTGCGATGAGTGCAACAGCCATCAGCGCCACGTCAATTTTGACCGGGGTCGGGGTGTCAATGATGCTGGGTGGCGTTGTCCAGATGCTCACGCCCCAGCCATCCTTCGGCGCGGGTAAATCCTCCAGCACTGACAACACGCCTAACTACGCCTTCGGGGCGCCGGTCAATACGGTCGCTATGGGGCATCCTGTCCCCCTGGCCTACGGTCTGATCGAGGCAGGGGGAGCGATAGTCAGCGCCGGTATGTACTCGAGCGATCAGCAGTAGGCCAGCGGCCACTAACTTAAAGGTGCTTCGGCATCTTTTTTTATGGGTGAAAAAATGCAGCTTCTTAAACAAGAAACCATCCTGCAGGGTGCCAAAGGGGGAGGTGGCAGTTCCCATACTCCGGTTGAGCAGCCAGACGATCTGCTATCGGTCGCAAAGTTAAAAATGCTCATTGCCGTTTCTGAGGGGGAAATACAGGGCGACCTGACCGCTCAGAACATTTTTCTCAACGATACGCCGCTGGCAAACGACAGCGGGGAATATAACTTCAGCGGCGTGAAATGGGAGTTCCGCAAGGGCACACAGGACCAGACCTATATTGCCGGGATGCCCCAGGTCGATAACGAACTGGCGGTGGGCACAACTGTCACCACCACCGCGCCCTGGACGCGCCAGTTTACCAACCTTTCCCTGGATGCCATCCGCATCAAGCTCAGCCTTCCGGTCCAGTATCTCTATAAAGATAACGGCGATATGGTGGGCACGGTTACCGAGTATGCTATCGATTTATCAACGGACGGCGGCGCCTGGAAAACGGTTGTAAACGGCAAGTTTGACGGAAAGACCACGACGGAATATCAGCGTGACCACCGTATCGATCTGCCAAAATCCACGTCCGGCTGGTCTGTCAGGGTCAGGCGTATTACGGCTGATGCCAGCGGATCAAATTCGAAACTGGTTAACGCCTTCAAGGTGTTTTCGTATGCGGAAGTCATCGACAGCAAGCTTCGTTATCCTTTAACCGCGCTCCTGTATGTCGAAGTGGACAGCAGCCAGTTCAACGGTAGCGCGCCGAAAGTGACCTGTAAGATAAAAGGCAAGCTGATTAAGGTTCCGGATAATTACGATCCGATAATCCGAACCTATTCTGGTTCATGGTCCGGCGGGTTCAAAATGGCCTGGTCCAATAACCCTGCCTGGATCTTTTACGATCTGGTTCTGGATGAAATTTACGGCATGGGCACGCGCGTGGATGCGTCCATGGTGGATAAGTGGGCGCTGTATTCAATCGCCCAGTACTGTGACGAAATGGTTTCCGACGGGGCCGGTGGCACCGAACCGCGTTTCACCTGCAACGTTTTCATTCAGAGCCAGGAGGACGCCTGGCAGGTACTTAACGATCTCGCTGCGGTATTTCGTGGAATAACGTTCTGGGGCAACGATCAGATTTATGTCCAGGCAGACGTCCCGCAGGACGATGTTGACTGGGTTTATAACGCCTCAAACGTGATCGATGGGCTGTTTACTTATGCGGGTGGCTCATACAAGAATCGCTACAGCTCCTGCCTGGTGTCCTGGTCCGATCCGCAGAACCATTACAGCGATACCGTTGAGGGGGTCTACGATTCGGCGCTTGTAGAACGTTACGACGTCCGGCAGACGTCCCTGACCGCAATCGGCTGCACCTCGCAAAGTGAAGCGCACCGACGCGGTCGCTGGGTATTGCTCTCCAATGCCAAAGACGGGACCGTATCGTTTGGCGTGGGGCTGGACGGTTACATCCCTCTTCCCGCTGAAATTATCGGTGTCGCCGATCCTTTCCGTTCCGGCAAGGAGAACGGTGGCCGCATAGTGGCGGTCAACGGCCGCCAGATTACGCTGGATCGAGAAATAGACTACGCGGCGAAAGACCGGCTGGTGGTTAACCTGCCAGATGGAAAAGCCCAGACGCGGACAATCAGCGCGGTGAGCGCCGATAAAATAACGGTGACGGTGGCTACGGCATTCAGTCAGGTTCCTGTTGCGGGCGCTGTCTGGGCGATAGACAGTGATAACCTCGCAATACAGTACTTCAGGGTCACCTCAATCGCGGCTAACGACGACAGCACAGGTGGTTTCACTATTACGGCCGTTCAGCACGATCCAAACAAATATCGTTACATCGATGACGGCGTTCGGGTCGAGTCGCCCCCGATCACCGTCACGCCGATAAGCGTCCTGTCTGCTCCGAAGAATATCGTGGTGACTGAGAGCGATCATGTGTCTCAGGGGCTGACTGTAGCAAGCCTGGACGTGTCATGGGATAAGGTAGAGGGCGCAATCCGGTATGTTGCTCAGTGGCGTAAGGACAACGGAGACTGGATAAACGTTCCGGTTACCAGCGCGCAGGGTTTCTCGGTTCAGGGCATTTATTCCGGCAGCTATGACGTGCGCGTCCGGGCGCTGAATGCGCAGGATACGTCGTCACCATGGGGATACGGTGAAACAACTTATCTCTCCGGTAAAACGGGAAAACCGGGTACTCCGCTCAACTTCCTGGCGACCGAAGATGTGGTCTGGCATATCGACCTGACCTGGAAATTTCCGGATGGCTCAGGCGACACGGCCTATACAGAGATACAGCGCGCCACAACTGCCGACTACGCCAATCCTGAACTGCTGGTCCTGGTGCCGTACCCGGCTGCAGATTATCAGCATGGCCCCATGCCTGCCGGCGTTCGCCAGTGGTACCGCGCGCGCCTGATTGACCGTATCGGTAACGCCGGGGACTGGACCGACTGGGTCATGGGCACGTCCTCGATAGATGTCAGCGAAATAACCAATGACATTCTGGAGGATATGAAAGAGTCGGAAACTTTCAAAGACCTGATCGAGAACGCGGTGGACAGCAACGAAAAAATTGCTGGCATGGCTAACGATATCAAACAGGCCAACGACGAACTGGAGCAGCAAGCGAAAGATATCGCCAAAAATGCCCAGGACGTCGGGAAGGTTCAGACCAGCGTTAATGAGATTTCCAGCACTGTCGGGAATGTTTCGTCTTCACTCAGTCAGCTTGAGCAGACCGTTGCGACGGCTGATACCGCCCTGGGCCAGCGAATCGACAACATCAGCGTTTCTATGGACGGCATGACGGGCGGGGTGAAGAACTCTGCAATTGCGATAATCCAGGCCAACCTCGCTCAGGTGGCCACGCGTAAAACCCTTTCTGCATCGGTCGCCGGCAACAGCGCGAATCTGGACCGCATTGATGAAGTGATTGTCAACGACAGGGAGGCAACGGCGCGCTCGCTGCTGAGCCTGCAGACGGACGTTAACGGCAACAAGGCATCCATCAACAGCCTGAACCAGACGTTCTCCGATTACCAGCAGGCTATGGCCACGCAGGTAAACAGCATCACGGCGACGGTGAACGGGCATACCTCAGCCATCACCACCAACGCTCAGGCCATAGCGAACGTAAACGGCGACCTCAGCGCGATGTACAACATCAAGGTTGGTGTCTCCAGCAACGGTCAGTATTACGCCGCGGGGATGGGGATCGGCGTTGAGAATACGCCATCCGGCATGCAGTCGCAGGTTATCTTCCTGGCAGATCGCTTCGCAGTCACCACGGCGGCCGGTAACAGCGTGGCCTTGCCGTTCGTGATCCAGAACGGGCAGACATTCATCCGGGCCAGCTTCATCCAGGACGGCACCATTGAGAACGCCAAAATCGGCAACTATATCCAGTCGAATAACTATGTGGCTGGTTCTGCAGGCTGGAAGCTCGATAAGGGGGGAACGTTCGAAATTAACGGCGTGGCCGGGGGCGGGAGGATGCTGATATCCAGCACCCTCATTCGCATTTACGACAGCAACAACGTGCTGCGCGTCAGAATGGGGTTATGGTAATGCCACAGGGTTTGCAATGCTGGGATAGTGCAGGGCGGGTTGCTGTGGATTTAAGCGATTACGCGATCCGTTACATGGGAAGCGCAACTGTTTCGCTTGCTTCAGGAGATACGTCAAAAAATGTCGCTTTTTCTGGCGCAACGCAGGACGGGACGTTTGTCACAATCGTTTCAACTGGCGTGACTGTAAACGAGTATTTTTGCCGCGCTTATAACGGCGGCTTTACTCTCTACTATCTCCCCACGGGTGGAAGCGCCGCAATCACTCTCAATGTTGAGGTTTATAACTTTCAATGAGCGGATTCGAAGTTTACAACAGCGCCGGGAAACTGCTGGTGGACTCGCAAAACAGGTCGACCCTGTTTTACGATCAGCGCGCGTTGGGGGCCGTAACAGACAAAGGCACTTATCGCGTTAACAGTCCGTTTGGTGATGGCAGTACGCTCGGCTTTACGCAGCAGTCATTCTGGAATGACGGCCGTTTAAGGTGGCTGCAGCTGGGCACGAACAAATACGGTTTTCCTGGTGCTGATATGCTTGAAGATAATGCTGGTAGCATGATCCGGACTGCGCGAAATATTGGCATCCAGAGCGGCTATCTCGATGTGTTTGATAGTGCCGGCAGCCTTATCTGGAGTGCTGCATCAGCCTCTAAGATGCCGAGAGTAGTTGGTTTTTTTGATGTACCAGCGAACTATGACCTGCAGAACAATACCTTTTCAGTCAGTTTAGGCTTCAACCCCTGGATTCTGGTAAACAACTGCCCAGGTAATCTCAGCGATGATGGTACGGTTGTCGGGTATTCAGGTGTGGTGCTCAAATGGACTGGCTCGCAGCTGCAGGGTAGATACATTTCAAATAATCAGCGCAACTGGAGCCAGACGTTTCAGGGGCGGGGCTTAAGAATCCCCATCGCTCAGTTTGTTGGAATTTGACACGGGAGGAACGCGAGGATAATGAGTCGCAATCATATCTTGTTTCACGCCCTTTGCTGAATTAAAGCGATAAATAACATCAAATTTATCTGTTTTTTTATAGCAAATATTACTCAGCCGTTTATTAATATGGCGGCTGAATATTCCATTGCTGCTGTCTGAAATAACTTCCACCTCTCTGGTGGCACAGTCGATATTAACGTGAATATCGCCACCCAGCGATAAACGAGCGGCATCAACGGGATAGTCCATCTGGAATGCGTTATCTGTGTGTTTGTTCGTACATCCAGCCAACAGCAAAAGCGCAGCAGCAAATAAAAGTTTCATTTCAACATTCCTGTTTATGCGGGAACTTCCATTTTATTTGAGTTTAAAAAATAGTCAGATTGATATGAGCGATCAATTTTAAATGATTGATCGCTTTTAACGATCGTTATTATCGTGAGGTAGTTTATGCTTTATAACACCGGCACCATCGCAATTAACGGAAATACCGCAACCGGTACTGGCACAAACTGGACGGCTCCCGCCAGCCAAGTTCGCGCAGGCCAGACGATTATCGTGATGTCTAACCCGGTGCAGCTGTTCCAGATTTCATCCGTGAACAGCGCCACGTCAATGACGGTCACGCCTGCGGCATCCCCGACGCTCAGCGGTCAGAAGTACGGCATTCTGGTATCAGACAATATCTCGGTCGATGGGCTGGCTCAGGCCATGTCGCAGCTCATCAAAGAGTATGACGAGAATATTGGCGCATGGGAGACGTTCGCTACTACCTCAGCGAACCAGAGCATTACCGTAACCATCAACGGCACTGCTGTAACGATCCCTGGCATCGGGAAACTGGCGCAGAAGGGGAGCAACGGAGCCCTGCCGGTTAACCAGGGTGGTACCGGCGCAACGAAGGTGGAAGACGCTCGCACAAACCTCGAGTTGGGAAGTAGCGCCACGAGGAACGCCTACAGTACCTCCGGGGATATGCTTTCCGTTGGTGATTTTGGTGTGGGGGCTGTATTTCCTAGCGGAGCAAGTATCCGCTTACAAGATGGGAGTACCCCATCAGGATTTTATGGTTCTGCAGGGGATGGGTACTCTGAAATTGGTGTTTCAGCGGATCTGACAACTTTGACCATTAACAGAGGGAACAGGCCAACCCGTATTCACCAGTCGTATTCACTCAGGAGAACCTGGTTCTCATATTACAGTGGCTCGTCCTGGTCATATCATGAGGCTTACACCACGGGCAATACCACCAGAGCCAGCGATGGCACGCTCAAAGCAGCATCGCCTGTGGTTAATGTGTTTTCGGATGGATCATACCAGACTAATGATGAATCAGATGGCTGCACTGTAACCCGTCTGGGCATCGGTGAATATCTGGTTGAAGGGTGTGAGGGGCTTAACTCTGATGCTGCCTGGGGCGGCATTGATGGCGGTTTTGATATCCCAACTGACAGGAACAAACAGCCTCTCATCTGGCTGGATTATGAAGTAAATGCTGATGGTTCTGTGCTGGTAAAAACCTATCATCGAACACATCCTGGCGCGCCTGCATTCGCCAGGAACGAAATACAGGGTATTAGCGAGGGGGAGCCGGTCGATATTCCCCGCGACCAGTTTTTGTCCGTCCGTGTCGAAATGCCAGTCGATTCTCTGCACAACCAAAGAATTATCGCGGCGGAGTTGGCCATGACTGCAGATGAAGGTGAATAAGGGGCCGTTTCAATACTGGTTTAAATCTGTTCAGGAATGGTTACGAGTATAAAATTTACAAAACTCATAATTCGAAACGAGAGAGAAACTTAGAAACGAAACGGCGAAGCTTTAAGCAGTGACGGTAGGGCCTGTATCTTGCGGACACTTACAAATAAAACTACTGTATATAAAAACAGTATTCGAGGTGTGTGCAATGGAATTCATCAGGCCAACAGAACTGCGAGAAATTATCGCTCTTCCGCTTTTCAGTGACTTAGTACAGTGTGGTTTCCCAAGCCCCGCGGCTGATTACGTTGAACAGCGTATCGATCTCAATGAGTTACTTGTTGCTCACCCGAGCTCAACATACTTCGTTAAAGCCGCGGGTGATTCAATGATCGAAGCCGGGATCAGCGACGGTGATCTGCTGGTGGTGGACAGCTCACGCACTGCTGAGCATGGTGACATTGTCATCGCCGCGGTGGAAGGGGAGTTCACTGTTAAGCGCCTGCAGTTGCGCCCGACCGTGCAGCTCAATCCTATGAACAGCGCTTACTCGCCGATTATTGTCGGTAGCGAGGACACGCTTGATGTTTTCGGTGTCGTGACTTTCATCGTTAAATCTGCGAGCTGAATATGTTTGCGCTCTGTGATGTGAATTCTTTCTACGCATCATGCGAGACGGTGTTTCGGCCCGATTTGAAAGGGCGGCCAGTGGTTGTTCTCTCGAATAATGACGGCTGCGTAATCGCACGCAGCGCCGAGGCCAAAGCCGCCGGAATTACCATGGGAGAGCCTTTCTTTAAGCAAAAGGATCTATTCCGGCGCGCTGGTGTTGTTTGCTTCAGCAGTAATTACGAGCTCTATGCTGACATGTCCAACCGGGTGATGACAACGTTGGAGGAAATGAGCCCCCGCGTCGAAATTTACAGTATCGATGAAGCTTTTTGTGACCTGACTGGTGTTCGAAATTGTCGTGACCTGACAGACTTCGGGAAAGAGATCCGCGCTACAGTTTTGAAGCGTACGCACCTGACGGTCGGTGTTGGCATTGCCCAGACAAAGACACTGGCGAAGCTCGCAAACCATGCCGCTAAAAAATGGCAGCGGCAAACGGGCGGGGTAGTGGACCTATCCAATCTCGATCGCCAGCGCCGACTGCTTGCTCTGGTTCCGGTGGAGGACGTCTGGGGCGTCGGCAGGCGCATCAGTAAGAAGCTGAACGCCATGGGCATCAAAACGGCTCTCGACCTCTCAGAGCAGAGTACGTGGATTATTCGAAAGCACTTCAATGTCGTCCTGGAGCGAACTGTCCGGGAGCTGCGCGGCGAACCATGTCTGGATCTAGAGGAGTTTGCACCAGCTAAGCAGGAAATTGTCTGCAGCAGGTCTTTCGGTGAACGCGTTACCGAGTACGAACAGATGCGCCAGGCTATCTGCAGCTATGCCGCCCGTGGTGCTGAAAAACTGCGGAGTGAACATCAGTACTGCCGCTTTATCTCTGCGTTCGTGAAAACCTCTCCCTTTGCGCTTAACGAGCCGTATTACGGTAATAGCGCGTCAATGAAGCTTCTCACCCCAACACAAGATTCCCGAGACATCATTAACGCAGCTGTAAAGTGCCTGGACAAAATCTGGAAGGATGGCCACAGGTACCAGAAAGCCGGCATTATGCTGGGTGATTTCTTCAGTCAGGGGGTAGCCCAGCTCAACTTGTTCGATGAAAACGCGCAACGGCCCGATAGTGATAAACTGATGGAGGTTCTTGATCAACTCAATGCCAGAGACGGCAGAGGAACGCTCTACTTTGCCGGGCAGGGCATTCAGCAACAGTGGCAAATGAAGCGAGAAATGCTGTCGCCTCGATATACGACAAGATATTCAGATCTGCTAAGAGTCCGATAAATTTTCCTAACGTTGTGGTCCACTTTGTGCAAGAACGGACAGCGCTCACATAACTAAGAGTATCTTAAATAAATAATCAGCCTGATCTAATATATCATCTTATGCGATTTGTTCATATTAAAGGAAAGACTATTTAAATTTAATCACTCAAGAAGACACATAACTATAATTGATTTTAGCGAAAAAATTAAGTATATTGTGAACCCTATAGGTTATGGAGGTGTTTCCTGTGAAGTATTATTTAGAATCGTTGAGGTTAAAGCAGAAATCCTTAATTGATGGCCTCCAAGCGTCTGTTACTGATTTTGATTTTTGTTCAGAGTGTGTATTATTGCAGGACAATGACCTCCTACAACTTACTGAATATATAAAAACAAACCCCAGTGAAATTGAAGGTGATTTAATTGATCAAGTTAAATTCGAATGCACGAATAAAATTCAAAGCATAAGGAATAAACTAGAAAATAGCGCCCTCACCAATGAGGAATATGTAAGAGCATATTTGTTTTATAAGCCTGAAATAGAACGCGCAAACGCTGCCCTCCATATTAATAGCGTTGAAGATTTCATTGGTAATTATAAAAAAGAAGCATTTGATAGCTTCAACTGTATAGGGGAAACGTCAATATTTTATAAATTAATCTATGCAAAAGCTCTTTCCTATGAAAGTCTACAAGAAAACGCCGTTTACTATAGAATTATTAAGTTGTTGCTCGATAAGTATATGCGCGAATATGAAAAAAATAATTTTGATTACAAATCCTTAATGGTATCTGATGAAGTAAAAGAGAAAATAAAAGACTTGTATGGTCACAACTATTTATGCAGGTACGAGCTTTTTAAAATTGACCATGATAATCAATATATTACCAAGGATGTATTTCCTTATATCTCTGATGAAAATAATAATGGTACCTATCTTATTATCGACAGTAAGAATAAAAACCTTATAGATTTATTCAAAGACCTAATTGCAAAAGGCTACATTCAAGATATTTCATTTAAAATTGATTCAGTTAAGAATCAACTTATCTCGCTTGAAGAAAGAATGTATGGACAGAAGTTTTCGTTCGATTTGGACCGGCTACCTGACTTATCTCGTTTCTATGATATTAATGCCCAAAATGATAATGTTTGGGTTACTGTGGTGAAAGAAGAAAATAAGTTCTCTATAACCTTTGAGGAAACTCTAGAAGACACATTTTATGATAAAGAACTAAATGTTGTGACTAACTTAGTACACTTAGAAGTAACAAAAAAAAATGGAAGTGATGTAATTAGTCATATTGATCATGAGTATATAGTTTATGATGTGGACACTTATTTTAAACGTTTAGATGATCCAGCAGTCAAAGGAGAACATAAAATAAAAACGTTTAAAATAGATAATGCAAAAATCCCGATAAATTATAAATATCAAAACATGAATGTACTTTTTCTTATGGTTTATGAAAGTATGAATAAAAAAGACTTGGTCAGAGAATACTTCGAGGATATAAGGTGATTTGATAAGCTAAAATTGTTTTTTAAATGACCTTGGTCGTTCTGATATGCAAATTGCGTGATGAAATAACACTTCATCACCAAAGCTATCAGATTATATATGAGTTAGTATAAGGTGATCCTTCTGTTATTAAAGTATAGCAATACGCATAATACATAATTTGGTTCTGATGAAAATGTGTGAATTTCCGCTTTTCGCGCATTGCAGCCCTTCGGGATACAGCAGGTCGTCCGCTTTGTGTCATAAGCGGATATTACCTAACACATTGTTAACCTTCTCAGATTTACGCGTTCTACATAGTAAGCGTCGCATCTTATGGGTTATAATTTTTTAAAATATCCAACTAATAAATCCACTCGAATACTTGTCACTAATTTTTATTGCAAAAAGATCATGAAGACTTAGAAATAAATCATTATCTTCTTTAAAAATTAACTCCTCATACTCTGCCATTATCAAACTATGCTGCGTTGTTAGTTTAGATATATTATCCATTTCATTGACAAGCATGGATTTGTTTGCATTGGTGGATGGATCCATAGCAATAAATTTCCGCATCAATGGCATTAGTTGATTAGGGTCTATATTTTTTGTGTTTTCCTTGGCTTTTTTTTGTCTTTCTGAATAGATGGTGTTAATCGCACTTGTATAATTTTTCGCTAAGCTCTTAAACTCTGGATATGAACCAGTAACTAATGCAAGCTCTTCGTACTTGAGGAATAAATCGGTCTTGCATTTTTTTACTGTTATTTCAAGCTCTTCAACTCCTTTTTTTAACTCTGTATTTGCTTTAATAATAGACATTGGGAGAGCTTCATAATGTTGGCCTAATTTTGAATCAGGGGTCATTGTCATATGTACTATTTCATTAGACATGAGCTGATAAGAACCAGATAATTCCCCATACTTTAGGAATAGTTCATTATGTGAAGATGCACAAGAACTTTGTAATTCCATCATTGGCCTGAAGTAATCCTTTATGAGCTCCTCCTGAAGACTTTGGTCTTTTTTGTAACTCTCTAGAATCCCAGCAAAAAGAAATGACCCTAAAGATATAGAGATTATGGCAATTAATAATTGACTAAGAAGTGATTGTGCTCCATTACTCATGAATTATCCTTAAAACATAATACTGAAAAAAGTGGCGCCTGATAGGGGGAAGCGACGGATTGGAAACAAACTTAACTGATGGGTTAGCCATAGTCCAGAACCTTGTTTAAACATTTAGTATGACTGTATGCATCTTAGAAATTTGTGCCAGTAACATTTGAAGCCTTATAATTCATTTAAATCGAAGTCAATTACTCGCTCATTTCAGACGTGACATTTCTCTTTTGCCCTTACGATTGTGATGCCTCGATTATCTCCGGACCCTGGTTCTTCACATTGTCCACGTCGCGCGACACGGCGTGCCAGATAAACTTGTCGGCCCGCGCAGCACCGTCTGCGGCTATATCCTCAGCTTCTTTCTTGCTTATATCTTGGCGCATCCACTCCCGGGCCGCTTCAGGCGACAGAACCAGTGGCCTACGTTCGTGAATGTCGACCAGTCCTTTGTCAGCTGCAGACGTCACTATCAGGAAACCTTCTGCTTCATCGCCACGTTCGAATGGCGTACTGCCGATCGTAGCCATAAATATCGGCTGACCGTCTTCCCGGTGAATGAAATATGGCTGCTTATTGTCACCTTCCTTCTTCCACTCGAACCATCCATCAGCAAAGCAGATTGCCCGGCCATGCTGTCAGAGAGACTTGAACATCCTGCTGTTGGCCGCTGTCTCGAGGCGGGCATTTATCAGTGGTGCTTTATCCCACCATCCAAGCGCGTATGACCAAAGGACCGGGTCGAGATGAAACTGTTCGTCGCGTTCGCTCAACAGCAGCACTTTGGTGCCGGGTGCGACGTTGTACCGGCCAATAGGCTCCGGGTCATAGGCAATGTCGCGATCGGCTTCATCGGCTAGGTAAGCCAGATATTCTTCACGGGTTTGGGCTTGTGCAAAACGTCCACACATAGAAACCTCCAGTCATTAGACTGAAAGTGTAGGGCAGGGAGAAAAAGTAGCGCGCGCTGGTTAAGTCTTACAAACGGATTCGAGGCGATTATGCTGAGGAGTAAGAGAGGCGTAAATCGATAGGAGCTACGCAAAAGTGCCAGTTTTGGGGGCAAATTTGGGGGCAAAATTGAGCCTGGGGCATATTTTGGGGCGTTAAAACGACCTATATTGTCCGATAAAGTCCACACAGTAGTTTCTGTAAGTCGCTGATTAATAACTAAGTTACTGATTTCATGGTGAGTGTGATTTCTACCAAACAGTCTAACGCTGATTATGTTGTTGTGGGGATAAACATTGAGTAAACCGGGGAAAAGCATCCCCCTTTTCGGGCGAAAAGGGGGAGAGGGGCGTTATTTCAGCTCGTCAACCATGGTGATGGCGCGGCCAATGTAGTTCGCCGGGGTCATCGCCTTCAGGCGCGTTTTCTCTTCTTCCGGCAGCGCCAGACCGTCGATAAACTGCTTCATGCCTTCGGCGTCAACGCGTTTGCCGCGGGTCAGCTCTTTCAGCTTCTCGTACGGTTTTTCGATGCCGTAACGGCGCATCACGGTCTGGATTGGCTCCGCCAGCACTTCCCAGTTGTGATCCAGCTCGTCCAGCAGACGGTCGCGGTTCACTTCCAGTTTGCTCACGCCTTTCAGGGTGGACTGATACGCGATCAGCGCGTAGCCAATGCCCACGCCCAGGTTACGCAGTACGGTGGAGTCGGTCAGGTCGCGCTGCCAGCGGGATACCGGCAGTTTGCTCGCCATATGCTGCAGCACGGCGTTCGCCAGGCCCAGATTGCCTTCGGAGTTTTCGAAGTCGATTGGGTTGACTTTGTGCGGCATGGTAGAAGAGCCGATTTCACCGGCGATGGTTTTCTGCTTGAAGTGGTTCAGGGCGATGTAGCCCCACACGTCACGATCGAAGTCGATCAGGATGGTGTTGAAGCGCGCGATGCAGTCAAACAGTTCGGCGATATAGTCGTGCGGCTCAATCTGGGTGGTGTACGGGTTCCACTGAATGCCCAGAGAGGTCACGAACTCTTCGCTGAACTGGTGCCAGTCCACTTCCGGGTAAGCGGCGATGTGGGCGTTATAGTTACCGACCGCGCCGTTGATTTTGCCCAGAATTTCAACCTGCTCCAGCTGACGATACTGGCGCTCCATACGGTACGCGACGTTGGCCATCTCTTTACCCATCGTGGATGGGGTGGCTGGCTGACCGTGGGTACGGGAGAGCAGCGGAATGTCGCGGTATTCCACGGACAGCGCTTTTACCGCGTCGATGATTTTACGCCAGTAAGGCAGGACCACCTCTTTGCGCGCGGTAGAGAGCATCAGCGCATGAGACAGGTTGTTGATGTCTTCAGAGGTACAGGCGAAGTGAATGAACTCAGACACGGCGTGCAGCGCAGGAACGCTTTCCACTTTCTCTTTCAGGAAGTACTCAACCGCTTTCACGTCGTGGTTGGTGGTGCGTTCAATGGTTTTAATGCGCGCGGCGTCTTGTTCGCTAAACTCGGCAACGATTTTATCAAGGTAATCGTTTGCCTTTTCGTCAAAAGCAGGAACTTCCTTGATTGCTGCCTGGGCGGCCAGCTTTTGCAGCCAGCGTACTTCAACCTGAACACGGAACTTCAGCAAACCATATTCGCTGAAGATCCCGCGCAGCGCGCTGACTTTATCGCCGTAGCGTCCATCGACAGGGGATACGGCGGTCAGTGAGGATAATTCCATAATTCGCAACTCCGGGAGGTTAACAATGAGCAAGAATTTGTTTTGCCTGAGTGGTCAGGCGATTACGAGAAAACATTAACTGCAGGCGGCCACCGCCAACCTGGTGCCACAGCACGGCGGCGCGGATCCCTGCCAGCAGGGACGCGCGCACTTTTGCCTGTACCTGCGGGCTTTGCAGTACGGCAGGGGAGCCGGTGACCTGAATACGCGGGCCCAGCGGGCTGATGACGTCAACATAAATGCCGGCCATGGCGCTGAGCAGCGTTTCGGACTGCAGGTCAAAATGATCGAGCTGACGCTGTAACCCGGCAATGCGATCGCCGAGAGTATTCAGCGCGCCTTTTGCTGCGCTCAGCTTACGCTCCAGCACCATCAGGCTCAACGTGTAGCGGGTCAGCTCCGCGTTTAATCCCTGACGGCTGCTGGCGTTAAGCACGCCAAGCAGGGTTTCAAGACCGAGACGAAGATTGGTTTCACTGCCACCGAATACACCCAGGGTCGAGCCGGGGTTGAGATCGATAACGCTGTTCAGTGAAACGTGCAGGGCGTCAGCGTCGCAATGACCCTGATGTGCCAGCTGTTGCACCAGACGGGCTGACTGGCAAATTCCCGCCAGCGCCAGGGTGATGTCATAGTAGTTCTTCGCCACACGGTCTCCTTTATGTGTGCAATCGTATTAAACAGCAGGCAGCGGCAGGCGCTGTTCAATGATCCCGCCGCCCAGGCAGATCTCACCGCTGTAGAAGACAGCGGACTGACCCGGGGTGACGGCGGCAACCGGCTCGTCGAAACGCACGTCAATGCGATCGTCATCAAGCCCGGTAATGGTGCAAGGAATATCGGTCTGGCGGTAGCGGGTTTTCACCGTGCAGCGCAGCGTGCCTTTCAGCGGCTCACGATCGACCCAGTGCAGCTGCTGCGCGATAAGGCCAACGGACATCAGGCGCGGATGATCGTGGCCCTGGGCAACAACCAGAATATTGTTTTCGACGTCTTTGTCGACAACATACCATGGATCTTCGCTACCTTCTTTGGTCCCGCCAATACCCAGGCCTTTGCGCTGGCCGAGCGTGTGGTACATCAGCCCCTGATGCTGGCCAATCTCTTCCCCGTCGACGGTGACAATTTTACCCGGCTGTGCGGGCAGGTAACGTCCGAGGAAATCGCGGAATTTGCGCTCGCCGATGAAGCAGATACCGGTAGAGTCTTTTTTCTTCGCGGTGATCAGGTCCAGCTCTTCGGCGATTTTACGTACCTGCGGCTTTTCCAGCTCGCCGACCGGGAACAGGCTCTGGGCGATTTGCTCGTGGCTCAGCGTATAGAGGAAGTAGCTTTGATCTTTGTTGCCGTCCAGACCGCGCAGCAGCTGGCTTTTGCCATTCACGTCTGCGCGACGCACGTAGTGACCGGTCGCAATATAGTCTGCGCCCAAATCTTCCGCGGCGAATTCCAGGAAGGCCTTAAATTTGATCTCTTTGTTGCACAGAATATCCGGGTTCGGCGTACGGCCCGCTTTGTACTCTTCCAGGAAGAGTTCAAAAACGTTATCCCAGTATTCTGCGGCAAAATTAACGGTGTGCAGTTCAATGCCGAGCTTATCGCATACGGCCTGCGCGTCGGCGAGATCCGCTGCGGCGGTGCAGTATTCCTCGCCATCATCTTCCTCCCAGTTCTTCATGAACAGGCCCTCCACCTTATAGCCCTGTTGCTGTAACAGGTAGGCGGAAACGGAGGAATCGACACCGCCGGACATGCCGACGATCACTTTTTTCTGGCTGTTATCTGACATGGAATACTCACGACATTGAACTTCAAGGCGGCGTATTCTATCACGCCCCCCCACCATTGGCACCCTCTGTAAACGGCCAGTTAAATGCGCCGATAACGTCCAGCGGCAGGCGTGCGCCTGACTGCCAGCAGCGAATGCTTTCCGCAACCAGCGGCGAGCGCAGGTTTGGCGCGTTCAGGATCTCGTCGGCAGTGACCCACAGACAGCGGTCGATATCGTCATCCTGCGGCTCTGTGGCGCACGTTTCGCTAAGCTCAACGGCAAATAAAAAGCGCAGGAACGGGGTGTGGTCAGGTGCGATCCACTGGTGCATGCGGATGAAGTGCTGAGGCTCAGCGTGAATGCCGGTCTCTTCCCACAGCTCGCGTTTTGCTGCCTGCAGCAGGGTTTCATTGGCTTCAAGGTGTCCGGCAGGCTGGTTCCACAGCGCTTTGCCGTTAATGCTCTCTTCGACAACAAGGAATTTACCCCGGGCGTGGACCACGCAGGCAACCGTGACATGAGGTTTAAACATAGTGACTCCTTAAGGGGTGACGTCGCGCCATTCGCCGTTTGCCAGCGTGTCCAGGGTGTAGCTGCCCATGGCGTAGCGAATCAGACGCAGGGTAGGGAAGCCGACGTGCGCGGTCATGCGGCGAACCTGGCGGTTACGGCCTTCATAAAGGGTAATTTTGAGCCAGCTTGTCGGAATGGATTTGCGCTCGCGAATCGGCGGGTTGCGCGGCCACAGCCACTCGGGTTCATTCACGCGCTCAATACCTGCGGGCAGGGTTGGGCCGTCGTTCAACGTCACGCCGCTGCGTAGCGCTGCCAGCGTCGCGTCATCCGGCTCGCCTTCCACCTGGACGAAGTAAATTTTCCCGGTGCGTTTCCCGGGCTGCGTGAGCTTCGCCTGTAAAGCGCCGTCGTTGGTTAAGACCAGAAGGCCTTCGCTGTCGCGGTCCAGACGCCCGGCTGCGTAGACGCCCTGAACGGGGATGTAGTCCTTCAGCGTGCTGCGCCCGGCCTCGTCGGTAAACTGCGGCAAAACATCGTAGGGTTTATTGAACAAAATAACCCGCTTCGGCTGGGTTTCCTGCGGTCTTCTGGCGGCTTGTCGCGAGCTGAATCGCTCAACCCGGTGTTTTGTAAAAGAAGTTTTCTTCATGGTATTTTCAGGCGTTATCAATTGCCGCATTATAGCCTAATAACGAAGACCTTTCATGGCGCAGGACAATCAGGTACTATCGAAGGGCTCATTACAATTTATTAACATAAGATCAGTAACAACCAGAAGCGCTCGAAGGAGAGGTTAATGGAAAGCAAAGTAGTTGTTCCGGCGGAAGGTAAAAAGATCACCCTGCAAAACGGCAAGATTAACGTTCCTCACAATCCGATTATCCCGTTCATCGAAGGTGACGGTATCGGTGTAGACGTTACCCCGGCAATGCTGAAAGTGGTTGATGCCGCTGTTGAGAAAGCCTACAAAGGCGAGCGTAAAATTTCCTGGATGGAAATTTACACCGGTGAGAAATCTACTCAAGTTTATGGCCAGGACGTCTGGCTGCCAGCAGAAACGCTGGACCTGATCCGCGACTACCGCGTTGCTATTAAAGGCCCACTGACGACGCCAGTTGGCGGCGGTATCCGTTCCCTGAACGTGGCGCTGCGTCAGGAGCTGGACCTGTACGTGTGTCTGCGTCCGGTTCGTTACTATCAGGGCACCCCAAGCCCGGTTAAGCACCCTGAACTGACCGATATGGTTATCTTCCGCGAAAACTCAGAAGACATCTACGCGGGTATCGAATGGAAAGCGGACTCTGCTGACGCAGAAAAAGTGATTAAATTCCTGCGCGAAGAGATGGGCGTGAAGAAAATTCGCTTCCCTGAGCATTGCGGCATCGGCATTAAGCCGTGCTCTGAAGAAGGGACCAAGCGTCTGGTGCGTGCGGCGATCGAATATGCGATCACCAACGACCGCGACTCTGTGACCCTGGTTCACAAAGGCAACATCATGAAGTTCACCGAAGGCGCGTTCAAAGACTGGGGCTACCAGTTGGCGACCGAAGAGTTCGGCGGTGAGCTGATCGACGGCGGCCCATGGCAGAAGATCAAGAACCCGAACACCGGCAAAGAGATCATCATTAAAGATGTCATCGCCGATGCGTTCCTGCAGCAGATCCTGCTGCGTCCTGCTGAATACGACGTAATCGCCTGTATGAACCTGAACGGTGACTACATCTCTGACGCCCTGGCAGCGCAGGTTGGCGGTATCGGTATCGCCCCTGGCGCGAACATCGGCGACGAGTGCGCGCTGTTCGAAGCGACCCACGGTACTGCACCAAAATATGCCGGTCAGGACAAAGTGAACCCAGGTTCTATCATCCTGTCCGCAGAAATGATGCTGCGCCACATGGAATGGTTCGAAGCCGCAGACCTGATCGTTAAAGGTATGGAAGGCGCGATCAACGCGAAAACCGTCACCTATGACTTCGAACGTCTGATGGAAGGCGCTAAACTGCTGAAATGCTCAGAGTTTGGCGACGCGATTATCGCGAACATGTAATCCAGATTCTGGGTTAAACAAGAGCGGGGGCCTGAGGGTTCCCGTTTTTTTTGCCTCTGCCTGCGGGAGACAACACGATGTTAGCCACCGTCCTTATCGCTGTCGTTGCACTCATCCATCTCTACATTCTTGTGCTGGAAATGTTCCTGTGGAACACCAAAACAGGGCATAAGGCCTTTAATCTGCGTCCCGACTTTGCGCGCGAAACCCGCGTGCTGGCCGCGAATCAGGGGCTGTATAACGGTTTTCTGGCGGCCGGTCTGCTCTGGAGCCTCTGGCTCGGCGAAAAGGGTATTCAGGTGGCCATCTTCTTCCTGGCCTGCGTACTGATCGCCGGGCTCTTTGGCGCAGCCACCGCCAGCCGAAAAATTTTGTATGTACAGGCCGCGCCCGCACTCGCTGCGCTGCTTGCGTTACTTCTCTGAAGCAATGCTTTGGTTGAGATAACGCCTCCGATATACTCGTGACGTTACCTTTATTGACCTGAGACGAGACAGTTATGCACAACGATATCCCACTGAAATATTATGACATTGCCGATGAGTACGCGACGGAAGCCGCAGAGCAGGTTGCGGAGTCGGAGCGCGACGCGCTGGCACACTATTTCCAGTTGCTGCTCACCCGCTTAGCGAATAATGAGGAGATTAGCGAGGAAGCCCAGCAGGAGATGGCCACTGAGGCCGGGATCCGTGCGGGTCGCATTGATGATATTGCGAATTTCCTCAATCAGTGGGGAAATGAATAGTCTGCTTCAGAAACCGTTATGCTGATGCTTAGCAATACAGCTCAGCATCACGCTATCGGACCACATGCATTTTTTTCGCAGAATATGTGAAGCGGGGGCGTCGATAAACAGCGCGAAAATAACGGTCAGACAAAAGAGTACTGCTGGGAATAGTAAGGATATTTTCACGTTTTTAACCAAAATAGGAGTGTGCGTCAGGGTAATCTACCGTCTGATTGTGACGACTATATGTTTTTGCGTTAAAAATGGAAATGCCCGACTGGAAAAAAACGGACACGCAAGTCTTCTGGTTACGGTGAGATACCGGTGAGTCGCTTCGCCAGTTCGCTGCGGGTGAGTGCTTTTGAAAAATACCATCCCTGGATCAGTGCATCGGGATATCTGCTCGCAATGAAGCGATATTGAACTTCATTTTCCACACCCTCGAAAACAAGGGTTTTATTCAATCTTGCAAGGGCATCGCTGAAGATAGCAAAGATGTTTTGCTTATAATGCTCGCTGATGCCGTCCACCAGCGACTTATCAATTTTGATCTCATCATATTCAAGCAGCGACAGGCGGGCGAGATTCGAGTTTTGCACGCCAAAATCATCTATTGATATTTTAACGCCGAGCGATTTCAGCTCCTGACAGAATCCCTCGAGGATATCTGCCGTGGAAACGGCTTTCTCAGAGAGTTCGACCTTCATCAGGGAAAGGGGAAGGTGATTGGCAAAACACGCACGACGCAAAATGGTAATGAACTGCCCATCTTCAATTTCCTTTCGCCCAACGTTTATGGATACTATCAGCTGATGTTTCATCGCCAGTGGGGCAATCTCTGAAACGGATTTCTCGATAATATTACTGTAATATTTTTTATACAGACCAATCTTCTTAATTAATGGGATAAACAGCTCCGGAGAGACGTCCCCGTGCTTTTGATCGCGCCATCTCGACAGAACTTCGACGCCTACGATTTTTTGATCGTGAATGCGAATAATGGGCTGATAGTTAACGCTGATGGTATTCGTGATGACGGCTTTGATCAGCGTACGTTCCAGAGAAAAACGGTCTTCATAGATGCGGAAGATAAATAACGTTATTGCGATCCAGATAAAACAGAGAATAACCGCGAGAAGCGCAAAGATAAACGGAGGTAACGAGGCCAGCCCGGCGTCGTGATGCTTCACGATGACGCACAGGTCCCACAAGGCGCTGCACTGTGTCAGGGTCAGGGTAAACAACGTCGAATGCAGCCAGCTCTGCTGATTTAGCGCCGTGGCGGCCGAAAAAAAGACTCTGCCGAAGTCTTTGGTGGTAGCACTAAGCGAATAGCTTGCGGTAACCGGAGTGAATTTATCGTAAGCATAGCGGGAGGTGAAGATAATAATATTATTATAAATTGCCGCATTACCCGTGAAAAAGTCTTTTCGCGAAAACTGGGCCAGCAGAAAGCCCCTCGGCGTTTTATGCAGTTCTGCAGGAAGAGCGACGGGCGTCGCGAGTTTCCCCCAAAAAGCGGTACAGACAATTTTTCCCTTCTCAATAAAGCCGATATCGGCAAAATAAAGATTATTAAGCTTAATTTGTCTGTAGCGATCGAGGCTGGTTTTATCACACCCCTGCGTCGTGATGCTTTTGAGGCCCAGCGCCACGCTTTGGGACACGTCTTCTGAATAATGTAAAAGGGTACGGGATATTTCACGCTGTTTGCTCTTCTGCTGACCGATGATTACAGCATTGACCGCATAAAGAGACAGGAAGACCAGAAGCGTTGAAACGATAGCAACGGCAATGAGCTTTTTCATTTTCCAGATATCCAGTCCGCTCCCTGATTTCACAAATCTTAACACAGCCAGGGCAAGGAACAAGCCTGATAGTCACGTCATGTGAGTAAATACCGGCGGGTGAACTCATACGAAAGTATCAGTTTTTTAAGACAATTCTCAGCTAAGCTATTTTCATTGTTATAAGCAATACCGGGTAGCACAGGCGCTTCTTCCAGAACATCCATGCTTGTTTTTTCTATTTAAGGAAAACATCATGCGCAACGTGATGATACCTATTCTTAGCGCTCTGTTTCTTTTTCTGAGCGGCATTTTGATTATTAACTGGCAGCTATGGCAGATGGCGAAGCTTAATAATAGTCATACCGCCACGGCAAGCACCCAAAAAATAGAAAGCATTCTGGCTGAAGCCGCCAGTGCGGCCAACACGGCGAAGCGCGTTGCGGCCGGAGGGTGTAACGGCAGCGGACAGCTGGCGCTGGGGACAGAGGCCGCGCTAAAACCGCATCTGCGCGCCATCATGATCGAGCAGCAGGGTAAAATCATCTGCACTTCCCTTCCCGGGAATGGCGTGTTGATTATTCATCCTGAGACGCTGCCCGTCGAAAAATTGATGCTGCTACCCGGCAATCGGCTGGTAAACGGCATTCCGGTGCTTATTTACCAGATGCCTGTCGCGGCAGGGCGCGTCATCGTCAGCGTGAGTGACGCGCATTTGCGGGACGTCATCGCGAGCGCATCAAACAGCGTAGATCTGGGGCTGGTTGTTGGTGAAAGCATGCTTGGGCGCAACGGTGATGTTACCGGCTGGAAAGCCGCCTCCTGGGCAGGAGCGCTTACGGCGTCAACGCAATTCCCCTTTAGCCTGGCCTGGCAACCGCCTGCCTTCTTTAGCCTGACGCGGCTTCTGCAGCAGGGATGGAGCCTGATTCTGCTGGTTCTTGCGCTATCCGTGGCTGTGGGTATTTTGATCCGCCGTTACAAGGGGAAAAGCACCTCCTTTGAAGACGACTTACGTAAGGCCATTTTGCAGGGGGAGATCGTGCCGTACTACCAGCCGATCGTGAACGGCGATACCGGCGGGCTGTATGGCGTTGAAGTCCTGGCAAGATGGAAGCATCCAAAGTCAGGCTTTATCCCGCCGGATGTCTTTATTCCGATTGCCGAACGTAGCGGTTTGATTATTCCGCTCACCAAAGGGTTGATGGCGAAAGTGGTGACCCAGCTTAAGCCGCTTTTGCCTAAGCTACCGGACGGGTTTCATATCGGGGTGAACATCAGCGCCAGACATATCAATGCGCCTTCCTTCATCGGTGACTGTCGCGTCTTCGGGAACGGGTTTCAGGGTAAAGAGGTTAAACTGGTTCTCGAGGTGACCGAGCGTGAACCGCTGATCGACAATCCTCACCTGGTGGAAAACCTCAACATGCTGCATAACGCCGGCTTTGTCATTGCACTGGATGATTTTGGTACAGGTTATTCAGGTCTTTCATGCCTTAATGCGCTTGCCATTGATTATATTAAAATTGATAAAAGCTTTGTGAACCGGGTTTCAGATGAAAAAGACTCAACGATCCTGCTGGACTGCGTCATTGACCTGGCGAAAAAACTCTCATTGCGCATTGTGGCTGAAGGGGTAGAAACGAAAGCGCAGCTGGAGTATCTCAACCGTAATGAGATTACGCTGTTGCAGGGGTATTATTTTGGTAAGCCCGTCTCCTATATCGATTTTATTAAAGTCATTTTATCTAAGCCCCGGGAGACGGTAAGTTTGTAAAACGAAATTAAGACGAGCTTCTGTTGTATGCTTAAGTGCAATTCATTTTCCTCTTATCCTGAGCTTTGTTACAGTGACAAGAGTTGTCAGCCAGGGATGTCAGGCGTGATAAGGTGGAAAAGCTCGTGCATGTGAAAAATACTTTTTACACAACAATCATTACCGTCATCATTGTCTCATTGATCATCTCGCTGTCGCTTGCCGTCCAAATTGCTACGTCCAGGCAGCAGTCAATCCAGCAAATTAATACCAGCGTCGCTAACCTGAGCCATACCCTTGATGTTTACACTGAGGGGATCATGCGCCAGAGTGAAATGTTAATTACTACCATTTCCGACATAATCGAAATTTATGGCATGACCCCGCAACAGGCGAGCCATATTCAGCGAATGATAAATAATCAGGATAATCTGCTTACCCAGATTAATAATGTGGTTGTTTACGATGCCAGGGGCGATATATTTACCGCATTGCACGAAACGTTTACGGGCCCACGCAAAGGATCGGACAGGTCATTTTTTATCTATCACCAGGAAAATAAAAATCAGCAGATTTTTATTGGCGAGCCCGTTGTCAGCAGAACCAATGGTAAATGGGTTATCACCATTAGTCGGCGCCTTGACACCCACACCGGGGCATTTAATGGTGTGGTGGTGGTGACGCTGGGTATCGAGAATTTTCTCGCGCTCTACGGGCAGATTAATATTGGTCACGCGGGCGTCATTGGCTTAACAACCGAGTCAGGCGTGCTGCTGGTCCGTTATCCTTTTAAAAATACCTATATCGGGACGATTGTTTCTGACTCACCTCTCTTCAGGAAATACCTTAAGGTACAAAATACCGGGATAGCCCGTTCCGTTTCGCGGTTTGATAAAATCGAACGCATTTATGCCTATGAGAAAAACAGACGCTACGGACTGGTCACCACCGTGGCCGTCAGCATTGATGAAGCCCTCGCACCGTGGCGCAAGCAGGCCATTCAGCTGGCGGTACTCATTTTCGTTTTCACGGCGATACTCATCGTCGCGTCATACTTCCTGTATTCCGACTTATCCAGAAAAAGCAGAGATAATAAGGCGTTGAAGATTATCGCCTCTGAGGATGCGCTGACCGGGCTTTACAACCGTCGCATTTTTGATGAAAAAATCCTCTCGGAAATCGCGCTTTGTGCCGCGCATGATGCACCGATTTCGATACTGATTGTGGATGTGGACTTCTTCAAAAAATACAACGATAACTACGGCCATCCTGAAGGGGACCGATGTCTGGCGCTGCTGGGAAACAGCCTCAGGGAGAGCCTTACCCATGATAATCAGGTTGTGGCGCGCTACGGCGGTGAGGAGTTTGCGTTGATATTGCCTGATACCGATATCCAGGAGGCGCTTCGACTGGCGCAGACAATTATTCGCAATGTGTTTTCCCTGCAAATCGAGCATGCTTTTAGCCCCTTCGGGCGGGTGACGGTAAGCGTCGGAATTTCTACCGCGCGAGCGGTCGACATCGCGGGCAGCCAGCAGAATATCATTATTGCCGCCGATCAGGCGCTCTACCAGGCAAAACGCGCAGGACGTAACCGGTACGCGTTTGTTGGGGTATGACAGGAGATGAAGCTCACATAGAGTGATGCTTATCACAAATTTCCTTTCTCAGATCCTGTGCTATTCTTTTTGTGTCGTTGATTTAATGACAAAAACCATACAGAGAGGAAAGTTATGGGAATTTTATCCTGGATTATCTTTGGGCTTATTGCGGGTATTCTGGCGAAGTGGATCATGCCGGGCAAAGATGGCGGTGGGTTTATCGTCACCGTAATACTGGGGATTGTCGGCGCGGTAGTCGGCGGCTGGATCAGTACGTTATTCGGTTTTGGCAAAGTCGATGGCTTTAACTTCGGCAGCTTCGCCGTCGCGGTGATCGGTGCGCTGGTTGTTCTGTTTATCTACAGAAAAATCAAAAGCTGATCCTTAACGCGTTAAAAAAGGCTGCCAGATGGCGGCCTTTTTTACGTGGCGGGTTTACCACCAGCCTAGCTGCGTGCCGGCAAACGCCGCGATGGCAACGATCAGCATAATGAGGGTCGTTTTTCTCATTTATGCCCCCGGAGCCGCGTAACCACCGACAAAAAACCACGCTAAAAAAATCACCGCCGTTATAAAAATAACGACCGGGAAGAGGATCCCTATTCTCATACCATCACCTGTTTCGGTTTCTATAACGCCGTAGAGTGTACGGGGTTAATCCATAGTGAGAAAGCGTGTTTTGCTTTTTCCTTTCTTATCCTGATACATCGCGACATCCGCGGCGCGTAATGCGCTGTCAGGATCGGTTATCCCTGGATCCACTTCGATAACGCCGAGGCTGGCTCCCGGATAAATAATATGAACGCTGCCCAGCCAGTATTCACCGGCAATGCAGGCGCTGAGGCGCGTTTTGAGCAGCGTAACCTGTGGGTTATCCCCGTCCTGGTGAGGCTGGCTCAGCGACGCCACCAGAAATTCATCGCCACCCAACCGGCCAATGATATCGTCCTGCTGTTTTTCCTCCGTCAAACGCTTGCCCACTTCAATCAGGAACTGGTCGCCAGCCTCGTGGCCGTAGCGATCGTTAATCAGCTTGAAATCATCCAGATCGATGAACGCGATGACGGTATTACGTTTAAGGTGGCGCGCCAGCGAAAACAGGGTGGTCAGATCTTCAAAAATGGCGCGACGGTTGGGTAAACCGGTAAGGGCATCCGTGTAGGAGTGCGCGATGAGGGCCGCGTTGGCTTCGCGAAGCTGGGTTACCAGCGACTCTTTCTGAATGGACTGGGCAATCAGCCCGGCGAATAACTTCAGAACCTGTTCACCGCGCTCGCTCAGCGGCTTTCTGGCCGTGCTGGTGGCGCAGAGCGTTCCGTATAGCGAACCATCCGCAAGATGGACAGGAATACTCATGTAGGTCGTAATGCCGAGCGCTTTCGCCGCCTCGCACTCCGGCCAGCGTTCAGGAACGTCGTTGCTGAATACGGTGTCGCTATCCAGCGCGCGCTTGCACAGTGTTTCATCCCACGGGACGCTGAGTCCCTCAGGGATTGTCATCTGCTTGCTGTTGCGGGCGTAGAGGATATGCTGCAGTCGGGCTTCGATATCTACCTTGGTGAGGTAAGTCGACTCCATATCCGTCACGATCTCCAGCATCTCCAGCAGCTGACGTACGAGACTTTCAAGGGATTGTTCAGTGGCGAGGGTTTCTGAAACACGGGCAAGGATAATATCCGACATGACGTAGAATGACTCCCAGGCAGAAGACGTCTGCATCTGCATGTTATGCTGAGTTTTTAGACTTCAGGCATAGTAAAACATGAATACAGAAAATTTAATATATGCAGGGAGAGGGCAGCAGGAGAGAAAAAAAGCCCCGTTGTTGAGACCGGGGCAAAGACATCTTGATTACGGAATGATGTTCTCTGGTCATATCGAGAACACGCCTCACTATAGTGTTGAAAAGTGCAGTTAAAATGGAGAAATCATGGAGAAAGCGGCGGTGACCCGTTACCCTTAGACCGTAATCATGTCACAAGGATCAATGAGATGAGATTTCTGCTTCTGGCGGTGGCGCTTCCCCTGGTGGCCTGCACCGCAAAAACGACCCCACCCGATGCCCCGAAACCGCCGCACGCTATCGGTATGGCGAACCCGGCCTCCGTGTACTGCCTTGAGAAAGGCGGGGAACAGATCCCGGTTCAAAGCCCGCAGGGCGTACGCACGGAGTGCAAACTACCGGGCGGTGAAGTGATCGATGAATGGACGCTCTATCGTCGCGATCGTCCGCAACCCACCAGGTGACAGACGTATAGTGCCTGCGATACACTTCTCTTTAGGATTATTCTTAGCCAGTCCTGGCTATTGTTATCGTGAGAGAAGTATGTTTCAGCTTAAACCGGGCAGCATGGCGATGATCGTGGGTGCCCGCACGGCGTCAGGCCGTCGCAATATTGGTAAATCTGTTGAGCTGTTTGGCCTGTGCCAGCCCGGACAGCGTTTCGTTAACCCGGTCAACGGCGTGATGACGCAATTACCCGCAACCGCCGATCGCGCGCTTTGGCTGGTGACGGGTGATGTTTACGCCTTTGATAATCAGCACGGCTTTGCGTTTGTCCGCGCCGAACATCTGATGCCGCTCACTCCCGATGAAGCGCCGCAAATCCTCGATGAGCTGGCGATCGGCTGATCAGAGATGGCGCAGCCAGTCGGCTAATACCAGGGCGTGATTTTGCTTCGTGTCTTTGGCAGCAAAGAGCAGGGTGACGGTCTGCCCGTTCGCCAGCGTCGCCAGACGCATTCCCTCGTCAGCGTGCTGCGCCAGCTCTTCCCGATAGGCCTTACTGAAAGCGGCGAAATCAATGGTTTCGCTGTGAAAGGCCTTGCGTAATTCATTTGAAGGCGTGAGCGCTTTACACCATTCATCATACGCGAGGTCCGTTTTTTTAACGCCGCGCGGCCACAGTTTGTCCACCAGCACCCGATAGCCATCGTCCGGACCTGCCTGTTCGTACACGCGTTTGCATTGAATCATGATTCCACCCTCCCAATTTAAGGTATTGTGATAATTGCAGAAGATCGGTAGTCTGAGGTTCCTTATGTTATCTGATAATACTCTGGCATAAGGAACCTTTCATGGAACACCTCCCGGTTAAAACGACGCTGCGCATTGCGCTGGTTGGCGATTACAATCCCAATGTTATTGCGCATCAGGCGATCCCGCTGGCCATTGACGACGCCGCCGCAGTTCTGGACCTCACCGCCGATTACGACTGGCTTCCTACCACGGAGCTGACAAGCCCTGAAGATCTGGTGGGCTACGATGCCATCTGGCTGGTTCCCGCCAGCCCCTATAAAAACACCGAAGCAGCCTTTATCGCCGCGCGCTACGCCCGTGAAAACGGCATTCCGTTCCTTGGCACCTGCGGTGGGTTCCAGCATGCGCTGATTGAGTATGCCCGCAATGTGTTGGGCTGGGCCGATGCGGCACACGCTGAGACGGATAGCGAAGGCACCATGGTGATTGCGCCGCTGACATGCTCGCTGGTGGAAAAAACTGATGCCATTGAGCTGCGCAAAAATACGCTGATCGCGAAAGCGTACGGCAGGCCGGAAATTGAAGAGGGGTATCACTGTAACTATGGCGTGTCGCCGGCGTTTGCACAGGCGCTGGAAAGCGGTGATATGCACGTCACGGGATGGGACGAACAGGGTGAAATTCGCGCCGCAGAGCTGGTTACGCACCCGTTCTTCGTGATCACCCTATTCCAGCATGAGCGTGCCGCGCTGGAAGGACGCCCGGTCGTGCTGGTGCAGGCGATGCTGCGCGCGGCTCGAGGGTAAGAAAAGGCAGACCCGATGGTCTGCCACACTGTTTAACGGGGCGCGATCTCCCGGTCTCGCCCGGCGAGCACGCCGCAAATAGCCATTATCACGGCGGCAAGGGCGCAGCCCAGAAGCGGGATCCGCCAGTCTCCCGCGCTATCGTGAATTTTCCCCATCAGCGGAGGGCCGCAGGCGGCGAGCAGATAGCCAATCGACTGCGCCATGCCGGACAGCGCCGCAGCCTGGTGTGCAGAGCTGGCGCGCAGGCCGATGAACGTCAGGCCGAGGATCATCGTTGCTCCTGTGCCAAAGCCAAACACCAGCGTCCACATCACCGCCATGTCAGGCATAAACCATAGCCCCGCCGCGCTTACCGCGCACAACAGCGCCACCGCGCCTGCAATGGCCCGCTGATCTTTCAGACGGTGGAGGACCAGCGGCACGGCAAGCCCCGGCACGGCCGTGGCCAGCTGCAGCAGCCCGTGCACCGAGCCGGCCTGCGCTTCGCTGTAGCCGTGGCTGAGCAAAATCGCCGGCAGCCAGCCGATGATGACGTAGTAAATCAGCGAGTTAATCCCCAAAAAGAGCGTTACCTGCCAGGCGAGAGCCGAACGCCAGATGGCGCGATTATGCAGCGCGCCAGCGCCCGTTACCGTCGCAACGTGTTTCTGACGCCACTGCGGCAGCCAGAGCAGCAGCGCGACCAGCGGAAACGCCATCAGCATCAGCAGCGCGCCATGCCAGCCCGCGCTACCCTGCGCCAGGGGCACAATCATCGCTGAGCCAAACGCCGCCGAGACGCCCATCGTCAGGGAATAGGCTCCGGTGAGTTTCGCCACCTGTCCCGGAAAGTCACGTTTGATTAATCCGGGTAACAGCACGTTCCCGAGCGCAATCCCGCAGCCGATGACCGCTGTGCCAATGAAAAGCAGCCCGGCGGAGGGCAGCGAGCGAACCGCAATTCCGGCGCAAATCAGCAGCAGGGCGACAAACAGGCTGCGCTCCATGCCGATACGTCGGGCAACGCCTGCGGCGAGGGGTGAGACAAGGGCGAAAGCCAGCAGGGGCAGGGTGGTCAGCAGACCGGTTTGCGCCGTGCTTAAGCCATAATCAAGACGAATAGTGTCGAGCAGCGGAGCTGCGCCGGTAAAGGTGACGCGAAGCGTAGTGGCAATCATCAGGATGCCTGCAATCAACAGCGCGCCGTGTTTTCCTGAGGTGCGAATGGCAGTAGTCATTATGTTCTCATACGTTCAAGCGAGCGCACACAATACCGATTTTCTCCGCGGTTGAAATCAGGCTAAAATGACAGTTTATCGCTAAAATCGGACAAACTGATGATTGGTCTGGGACTGGAGGGCTACGATCCTGATAGCCAGCACGATGCGGCCGTCGCATTTCGCATCCGCGTGGTGGCGGAGGAACAGTATATTCCCCGACATCATCACCGTAAGGGACAGCTGATTCTGGCGCTCGGCGGCGCGATCACCTGCGAAGTGGAAAATGCCATGCTGATGGTTCCGCCCCAGTACGCCGTCTGGATCCCCGGCCAAATGCCGCACAGTAACAGGGCCACGCCGGGCGCGCAGCTCTGCTTTTTGTTCATTGAGCCGGGGGCTGCAAGCTTGCCTGACCGCTGCTGCACTCTGAAAATCTCTCCTCTGGTGCGGGAGCTGATTTTATCCCTGGCGGAAAAATCGCGTGAACAACTCCCTCTTACGGCCACGTCGCGCCTGGTGGACGTTCTGTTTGACGAGCTGCCGCTCCAGCGTCAGGAACATCTGCAGCTGCCCGTCTCGCCCCATCCTAAAATTCGGCTGATGAGCGAGAAGATGGCGGAAGAGCCTGCCGACTGGCAAACGCTGGCGCAGTGGGCGAGCCACTTTGCCATGAGCGAACGCAGCCTGGCGCGGCTGGTGGTGAAAGAGACCGGTTTAAGCTTTCGCCGCTGGCGCCACCAGCTGCAGCTGATCGTGGCGTTACAGCATTTGATAAGTGGGAAATCGGTACAGCAGGTGGCACAGTCACTGGGATATGACTCTACCACCGCGTTTATCACCATGTTCAGGAAGGGGCTGGGCCAGACGCCAGCGCGTTATATGGCCAGCCTGACTACGACTTCCCGATAAACAGAGAGACCAGGCCTGCCGCAATCAGCGGCCCCACCGGTACGCCGCGAAACAGCGCCACGCCCAGTACGGTGCCCACCAGCAGACCTGCCACCAGCGAGGGCTGGCTGCTCATCAGCGTAACGCCGCGTCCGCCCAGCCATGAAACAAAAACCCCCACCGCGATCGCCACCAGCGATTTCCAGTTTACAAACGAGTGCAGCAGGGTTGAGGCGGGAAGCGTACCGCTGGCGATGGGCGCCATTACCCCGATGGTTAAAATGATGATCCCGATGGTGAGGCCTTGTTTTTCTATCCACGGGAAAAAGGTATTTAACGGGGTCACGCGAACAATAATCAGCACCAGAATCGAGATGGCGACGGTGGTGTTATGGCTGACAAAGCCGAGCGCGGCGAGTGCCAGGAGAATGAGCAGAGTAGGGTCAAACATAGGGAATCCTTGCCTAAATAATTAACCTGCTTACAGTACGCGCAAACGCGACGCAGGACAGTTTTAAAAAGATTTTATTGTTGTCATAACCTTGTCATTTACGCGGATTAAAACGGAGGCAGATATCGCAAAAGGGGTCGCCATCATGAACGATCACATGTTTGTTGAAACGCTGATTATCTCCTCATCGTTTTTCGCTATTGCCGTTATTCTCGTCGCCTCCGTGCTGTTCCTGGAAAGAAAAGGCTGACCGGATCGTCAGCCATCGCGGTTACGCTTTATGGAAGGTCACCAGTTCAGGACGAGCGATGCGCAGGTAATCCTGGGTATCCATAATCACGGATTTCTCCAGCAGGCCGGCGTTAAACGCGATTTCGTCAAAGCGCTCGAACAGCAGCGGGTCGGCAACCAGCGCCAAATCAGGATGGAAGCTAAAGGGCGGAATAGCGCCGAAAACGCAGGCGGTCAGGGTATCGACCTCGGCCGGGCTGGCGAGGGAGGCCTTCAGCCCGCCAAAATGGCTGGCAAGCTGGCTCAGGTCAGCCTGCAGATCGGCGGCGAGGATCGCCAGAACGTGTTTTTTTACACCGTTTCCCTTCACCTTGCAGACCAGAGCTTTGGCGCCTTGCCGCAGATCGGTCCCGCGAATTTCACTTACCGCTTCACATTTCCCGACCGCCTCGTGCTCCATGACGCGAAAACGCGCGCCCTGCTCGGTGAGTAAGGTAATCAGTTGCTGGTGGGTTCCTGTGCCAATAACGTCGTCAGTCATAACGATTTTCCCGGTGATAATCCAGTATGCAGCGTTCTACATTAGCACGGGATAAGCGGGGTCGAAAGAAAACAGCCAGCGGGTTCGCTGGCTGTGGGATTATGCGTTGCTGGTAGAAGCTTGCTTGTGGAACAGCTCCCTGAACACCGGATAAATATCATCCTGGTCACGGATATGTTGCATGGCAAAATTATCGAACATCGACTGCAGATGTTCATATTCCCGCCACAGGGTCTGGTGCGCACGACGGGTGATTTCGATATAGCTGTAGTAACGCACCACCGGCAGAATTTTCTTCGCCAGAATCTCGTGACACAGCGGTGAGTCATCGGCCCAGTTATCGCCATCGGACGCCTGCGCGGCATAAATGTTCCACTGCGCCGGGTCGTAACGCTCTTTCACTACCTCATCCATCAGCTTCAGAGCGCTTGATACGATGGTCCCGCCGGTCTCCTGCGAGTAGAAGAACTCATGTTCATCCACCTCTTTCGCCTGAGTATGGTGACGGATATAGACCACCTCCACGTTCTTATAGGTTCTGCTCAGGAACAGGTAGAGCAGAATATAAAAACGCTTCGCCATATCCTTGGTGGCCTGGTCCATCGAGCCGGATACGTCCATCAGACAGAACATCACCGCCTGGCTGGAGGGCTCAGGGCGTTTTTCGTAGTTCTTGTAGCGCAGGTCAAAGGTGTCAATAAACGGTACCCGTTCGATCTTCGCCCTCAGCTCTGCAATCTCTTTACGCAGGCGCTCCTCTTCCAGCAGTTGCGCCGGTTCAGTGTTTTCCACGACCTTGAGGCTGCTCTCCAGCTCGCGCAGTTCGCGGCGTTTTCCCGCCGTCATCGCCGTGCGTCGCGCCAGCGAATTCTGCAACGAACGCACAACGCTAATATTGGCGGGCACGCCGTTGGCGGTATAGCCCGCGCGGTGGGTTTTATATTCATTAAGCTGACGATGCTGATTCTTTTTCAGATTCGGCAGCGCCAGGTCTTCAAACAGCAGGTCGAGATATTCATCTTTCGAAATCTGGAAGACAAATTCGTCCTGACCTTCACCGTCCTGGCTGGCCTGTCCCTGACCGCTTCCTGAACCACCGCCGCCGCCCTGAGGACGCTCAATTCTGTCGTTCTGAACGAAGTGGTCATTACCTGGATGTACGCGATGGCGCAGGCCGCCTCGCCCCTGATGAAACATCGGTTCGCTGATGTCATCGGTGGGGATGGAGACAGATTCGCCGCTGTCGACGTCGGTCACCGAGCGTTTGTTGATGGCCTCGGAGATAGACTGTTTAATTTGCGCTTTATAACGACGCAAGAAGCGCTGGCGGTTAACCGTGCTCTTGTTTTTGCCGTTAAGACGCCGGTCAATAAACCAGGTCATATACCCCCCGTACTGCATTTGCCAACTTGCATTTTGTAGGCCCGGTAAGCGCTAACCGCCACCGGGCACTTGTTTTAAGACGATTTACGCACGCGCAGATACCATTCGCAGAGCAGGCGGACCTGCTTGCGGGTGTAGCCTTTTTCCATCATACGGTCGACAAAATCGTCGTGCTTTTTCTGCTCATCGGTTGAGGTTTTGGCGTTAAACGAGATCACCGGCAGCAGCTCTTCGGTATTGGAGAACATTTTCTTCTCAATGACCGTGCGCAGCTTCTCGTAGCTGGTCCAGTTCGGATTGCGTCCGTTGTTATGCGCTCTGGCGCGCAGGACGAAGTTCACAATCTCGTTACGGAAGTCTTTCGGGTTGCTGATCCCGGCAGGCTTCTCGATTTTTTCCAGCTCCGCGTTCAGGGATTCACGGTCAAACAGCTGGCCGGTATCCGGGTCGCGGTACTCCTGATCCTGGATCCAGAAGTCAGCATAGGTGACATAACGGTCGAAAATGTTCTGCCCGTATTCTGAATAGGATTCCAGGTAGGCCGTCTGGATCTCTTTGCCAATGAACTCGGCGTATTTCGGGATCAGGTAACCTTTGAGGAACTCCAGGTAGCGTTCAGCCTGCTCCTGCGGGAACTGCTCGCGTTCGATCTGCTGCTCCAGCACGTAGAACAGATGAACCGGGTTGGCCGCCACTTCCGCATGGTCGAAGTTAAAGACGCGGGAGAGGATCTTAAACGCGAAGCGCGTGGACAGACCGTTCATCCCCTCATCAACCCCGGCATAGTCGCGGTATTCCTGATACGACTTCGCTTTCGGGTCGGTGTCTTTCAGGCTTTCACCGTCATAAACGCGCATTTTCGAATAGATGCTGGAGTTTTCCGGCTCTTTCAGACGCGAAAGGATGGAGAAGCGTGACAGCGTTTCCAGCGTGCCCGGCGCGCAGGGGGCATGCACCAGCTCACTGTGGTTAAGCAGCTTCTCGTAAATTTTGATCTCTTCGGAGATCCGCAGGCAATAAGGCACCTTGACGATATAGACGCGGTCAAGGAAGGCCTCATTGTTTTTGTTATTACGGAAGGTCACCCATTCAGATTCGTTCGAGTGGGCGAGAATAATCCCGTTAAACGGCAGGGCGGAGATACCTTCCGTCCCGTTGTAGTTGCCTTCCTGGGTAGCCGTCAGCAGAGGATGCAGCACTTTAATGGGTGCTTTAAACATCTCGACGAATTCCATAATCCCCTGGTTCGCGCGGCACAGCGCGCCTGAGTAGCCGTAGGCATCCGGATCGTTTTGCGCGAAGTTTTCCAGCTTGCGGATGTCGACTTTACCCACCAGCGCCGAGATGTCCTGGTTGTTCTCATCGCCGGGTTCTGTTTTGGCGATGGCGATCTGTTCAAGGATAGATGGCCAGACTTTCACTACGCGGAACTTGGTGATGTCGCCACCAAACTCGTGCAGGCGTTTTGCCGCCCACGGCGACATAATGGTCCCGAGGTAGCGACGCGGGATGCCATACTCTTTATCCAGAATCTGCGCATCTTCCTGCGGATTGAACAGGCACAGCGGATGGTCGTTCACCGGGCTGCGTTCACCGTTGGCGCTCAGCACATAGATAGGCACGCGCTGCATCAGCGACTTCAGGCGTTCAGCCAGCGAGGATTTACCGCCACCCACCGGGCCGAGTAAATAGAGGATCTGTTTCTTCTCTTCCAGACCCTGAGCGGCATGCTTCAGATAGGAGACAATCTGTTCGATGGCATCTTCCATACCATAGAACTCTTCAAACGCCGGATATCGGGCGACCACCCGATTCGAAAAGAGACGGGAAAGCCGAGGCTCCAGGGCAGTGTCAACCATGTTTGGCTCACCAATAGCCATCAATAGCCGTTCTGCCGCATTGGCATAGGCACTGCGATCTTGCCGACAGATGGTAAGAAACTCCTGCAGTGTGAACTCTTCGTCCTTGGCAGCTTCATAGCGCTGGCGATAGTGATCGAATATATTCATGGCATGCCGTCCTTTCGTTTTTTAGCACAGGATAAGAGCCGTTCGTATGAGTAGTGGAGGCTCCCGGAAGAGAATCTCTCGCACCCCACTGCCAGAGCAGCAACCTGTGTGCCAGGTCAGACGCTAAGAACCGCAGGTGTTCAGGAAAACTCTTCTTAAATTAAAGCGTAGATGGCATTTGCAAAACTTGCATGCCCAGAAAATCTACTTTCAATGACATATCAATAACTCATCCAAAAATTTCCACTGTCGTTATAAGACAAATGCACGTTTTTCACTCAGTGGTCATATAAATGTAAGCGGGCTGTCATCTGAAAAGTTAAAAATAATGGGTTAATCAGACTGATTAGCAGGCAAAAAATTTTGGGATGTACGGGAATGGCGGTTACACTTCACCCGCTGATTATTTGACTACAGGAAAGAATGGATTGTGACCAAACTCAAACTTCTGTCATTAGGCATCCTTGCCGCGACCGCAGTAAGCACCGCACAGGCGGAAAGTCAGTGGACGGTTGGCGCGGGTGTTGGCGTCATTAACAGCCCGTACAAGCAGTATGACCGTGACGTTTATCCTGTTCCCGTTATCACCTATGAAGGCGATAACTTCTGGTTCCGCGGGCTCGGCGGCGGCTACTATCTCTGGAACGATACGGCTGATAAGCTCTCTATCATGGCCTACTACGATCCAACGCACTTCAAGCCGGGTGACAGCGACAGCCATGCGCTTCGCCAGCTCGACAAGCGTAAAAGCTCAATGATGGCTGGCCTTTCTTATGTGCATAACACCCAGTATGGCTTCCTGCGAACGGCTCTGGCGGGTGATACGCTGGATAACAGCAACGGCTTTATCTGGGATCTTGCGTGGTTGTACCGCTATACCAACGGTGGGCTGACTCTGACGCCGGGTATTGGTGTGCAGTACAACAGCGAGAACTACAACGACTATTACTATGGCGTCTCTAAAAACGAGTCCCGCCGTAGCGGTCTGAAGAGCTACAGCGCAGATGACGGCTGGGATCCGTACCTGGAGCTGACCGCAAGCTATAACTTCCTCGGCGACTGGAGCGTGTACGGTACCGGCCGCTACGAGCGTCTGAGCGATGAAGTGAAGGATAGCCCGATGGTCGACAAGTCCTGGGCAGGCATCTTCTCTGTCGGTGTGACCTACAAGTTCTGATTGTGCACTTACATTGTGCAATCGGTGCGTTAAAACGGGGCGCTTGCGCCCCGTTTGCTTTAATGTGGTGCGGCGAGATTATCGCTTAACAATGCGGATCGTCTGCCCTAAACGAGATGGCTTTTCTTCGCTCGCTTTCTGCGGGGTGGTCACGCGGGCCGTTTCCACGCAGACAAACGTTTTATACCCTTCATCCGTCATGTCGGCCATGCTGACGGACAGCGCAGGACCCGGGTTCCAGCCCACCACGTCGCTGTGATGATGATGGACCACTTCAATTCCGCGGTTCAGGGCGCCGTCGTGGATCACGCTGCACGCTTCCGGGTGCAGGTAGACGCGGTCGGTACGGTCAGGGAACGTTTGTACGCCGTCGCTCAGTTTACCTTCTTTGGCGTTATCCACTTTGTCGATATAGGTATCGCCCAGGCCGCTCACCTTCACTGCGCTGATATCACCCACGTTAAAATAGGTGTGCAGGGCAGAGGTGGTTTCGAACTCGCCGTGAGCCTCCAGTTCGATTTCACAGGTTTTACCCAGCTTAAATCGGGCGTACAGGGTGAAATCGTGCGGCCAGAGGGCGCGGGTTTCATCATTAGCCTGCAGCTCAAAGGTCAGCACCGCACCGTTGTCATCTTCGTTATGCGCTTTCAGCGTCCACTGCTGGTTGCGGGCAAAACCGTGAGACGGCAAACCCGGCTGTGCGGACGGCCCGAACCACGGCCAGCAGATCGGCACGCCGCCGCGGATTGCGGCGCCTTTTTTGAAGGAAGTCGCATCGCTCAGCCATAAACCTTCGGCTTCGCCTTCCGGTTTCCAGGAGAGCAGGTGGGCGCCGTTCAGCGCCACGGACGCTTTGACGCGCGGATGGTCAACGACGATAACGTCGGCACCGTCAATCTGACGGCGGGAGAGCACAGGGGTAAGTTGTTCGACTACCGGAAGTGCAAAAATTTTATTAATCATTAAGCAATCCTCTGTCTTATAAATAAAAAAAGGCGACCGAAGTGGCCTATCTTTATCTTTGAAATTCAGTAAGTTACTGTTTTTACAGTGACGTGGTTACAACATTCTACAGCATAAAACCACGCCTAACATCAGTCTTTAGGGCAATTTGTGGACACGCAAAAATGAAAAAGCCCCGCATTGCGGGGCTATTTTTATGCTGTGATTCACATCCATCCAAAACCACGAGCCATGATTCCAGCAAGACCTAGGGCGACGGCGATCAGGGCACCGAAGGTGATTCGGAAGTCAGTGCGCATATCAGTTCGAATCTCTCTGATATCACTTCGTACATCTTTAATATCGCCTTTAAGATCCTGAATATCTCGTTTGATGTATGAGATATCTGACTCAATGCGAGCTACGCGACCGTCCATTGAGGCATCGGAACTTGAAGCGTCACTTCTGCGCATACCCACTTGTCTAATACCTCCATACGAGAAGCCAATCTGTGGCGTTATGATATCACTATAGTTGCTCATCTTCAGCCCCTCCCTGATTCGCTTCAGACTGGAGCCATTGTAGAACGGGCGTCACAGCGTGCATGGTGATGTAACCGCAGTTCTCGCAAAACGACTTATAGTAATAATTATGATCCGTATCGCCAGCATGGCCTGGTTCAAGTCTAAAGTATGTTACGAAGCTTTTGCCATCGTCTCCTTTCATTAACTCATCTAAGTTTTTCTTCCCTGATATAGCAGTAACCTGCAAACCATCACGCTGACAACCAGGACAGATTGTTGTTACTCCCTTTGCATCCAGAAATCTAAAGAAATCGGATGGAGCAACCGATTCTAAGAGTTGAGTGAAAGCTTTTTTCTTACTTTCTACACTGTTGTTCTGGGTATCATCCAGTTGTTCACCCATTTTCAGAATCCTCATTAAGGGGGTTGAACTTGACCGCATCTTGCAGGAAGTCGGGCGCAAGATGTGCATAGACCATAGTTTGTTGAATATTTGCGTGACCAAGTATTTTTTGCAGCACTAAAATGTTGCCGCCGTTCATCACAAAGTGAGACGCGAATGTGTGACGTAGTGCGTGCACTGCCTGGCCTTTCGGCAGGTCAGGCGCAACTTTCTTAAGCGCTTCTCTCACAATGTCATAATCAACGTTAGAAAAAATGTAACCACGCCCCCGCGCCTTAAGTGCTTTCTCAAGTTTTTCACTTATCGGCACCGTGCGATCTTTGCCGTTTTTTGTATCGGTATACGTAACGCGGCCATGGGCAATACGTGTGCTCATGAGACCTTTAACTTCCCCCCAGCGCGCACCAGTTGAAAGTGAAAGCTTCGCCGCCAGTTGTTCATCTTCGGGAAGTTCAGCGAGTAGGGCGCTGATTTCGGCCCGAGTTAAAAATCCCATTTCGACAGTGGCGATTTTTAACTTCTTAGTACCGGAGAATGGATTTTCTCCATGGTAGTTTCCGGTCTCGATGAGAGTGGTAAACACTGCTGAGATTGCTGTGATATCGCGATTGATTGTGTTTGCTGTAACACCCGCCTCGAATCGTTTAGCCCGGTAGTCGGCAATCATTTTTTTGTTAATTTTATCTGCACGCGGATAGCCAAGCCGTTTATCAATCGCTTTAACTTTGTTGTGGGTATTGGTAGCAGATTTCATCATCTGGCCTTTAATCTGATACCAGAGGTCGATCAACTCGGAAAGCTGGCGTTTATCCGCTGGCCGTTCCTGCCACTCTTTATTGTGAAAAGACGCAACCGCCCAGCGCTCATACTGCTGAGCTTCGGATTTGGTTGTAAATCGTTTTCTAATCCGCTTCCCATTCCGACCCTGAGGACGCACGTCTACGAGATACCTGCCGTCAGGCAATTTAGAGACTGTCATTCGGCATCCTCCCAAAAGTTCACTTTGTAGGCGCAAATCCCGCCAGCTGACCAATTTTCCTTAATTTTCAATGCGACTAACCAGCCTTGTGGCCTTTTGGGTGGTCGGATGTGTTCTCTTGCCCATTAGGGGAGAGAGCCGGACAGATCTGTCCGGCAGATTCATTAGCTACGCCGGTCATTAGCCACAAGGTGTATTTACTAAAGTCTTTAGTCTCGATTACTCGATCAATAACGGTTATACCTGCGCCGGAACGACCAGACTCATAATTCTTTATAACTCCGATATTTATGCCTGTTAACTCTGCAAATCCTGCTTGGCTGTAACCTTCAGCCTCACGTATTTCTTTGAGCCTTTTTCCACGATCGCTTGACATGGTAGTGTTTTCACTCCTAATATTGCGCTCATTGGTAGTGAAAACACTTCCAACTAGCAATGGAAAACGGCTAACTGCAACAAACTACAGCAGAAAGCCCCAAAAGGTGAGAATAACACTATGCCTAAGAAGCTGAAAACCTCAGTGAATGCTGGGTCATTAAACAACCAATTACCTTCTGATTATCCATTCGGTAACCGTGTCTCCGAATCGCTTGCAGAATATGCAAAACGTATGGGGGTTTCAGTCGGTGCAATACGTACAAGAGCGGATCGGGGATTAATTCCGATTCTCCAGACTGCACCTGGCAAAAAGCGTGAAGTTAACCTTTATGCGCTTTATATGAACGCCCGTTACAAAGCCGAGCGTTACACTGAAATGATGAACTGAGGCAAAGACAATTATGGATATGATTCAATGCCCTTCATTTGCCAGCCTATTAACTAAAAGCCAGCAGATAACACACCGCGCCCACACCCAGGGCTGGATCGAAACCCCGGACGGGCGCTTCTTCCAGCCAAAGGCAACTGACGTGCAATTCATCAAACAGTCACGTTTGCCGTTTATGTCTCGCCCGCGTAAAAAGCGCCGCTGGTTCGCCCGCCTGATGGGCATCTTCGCTTAGTTCTGGTGAGGTGGATATGTTCATGGATAAAACAGGACAGCAACCGGGCCGCCGCAGTTTTCTGGAACAACGCGCCCGACTGCAAGCCAGTTTGAACGCCAACCGCGTGAACGATACGGCAACCCGCTTTAATCGCTTGGATGAAACTCGCAAGAAAGTGGTTTTCATCCTGGCGAATGATGCGGCCAGCCGCGTGGCCGGTTTACCACAACTGACCCGCAGCCACCTGAATTTAGCTTTTGCTGATCTGACCGAAGCGGAACAAACCTGCCTGATGATGGGGATTAAGCGCCTTTCAGAGTTCGCTGCGTCAATGCCGTGGGAATTTGAGGACTACGCCGCGCCCCGCGCTGAAATGCAGGCTTTACGTGACAAGCCGCCAGAGCCAGACAAACCAACCAATTAACAAATAACTGACCAAAAAAAAGAAACAGGCGCTAACGCGTCGGGCTTCTTGCACCCTGGAGAAAGTAAAATGATTCGTTCCCTTGTGAAATGGCCTGGTGGTAAAAGCCGCGTAATTCCCGATCTGCTGCCCCTACTGCCTAAGACGGATTGCCTGGTTGAACCGTTCGTCGGCGGTGCTTCTGTCTTCCTCAATACTGAATATCGCCGCTATATCCTGGGCGATATCAATCCAGACCTGATTAACCTTTACCGCCAGATAACTCGCTGGCCGGATGCAGTGATTATCGCCGCTCGCCCGTTGTTTAAGGTGTATGGCGATAAAGACGGTTATCAGTGGGTCCGGGATGATTTCAACGCCCGTGCCAGAGATAATCTTTCTTCGCGTGAAGTTTTCGAAAACGGCCCGGACGCGGGCAAGATCCTACGCGCTGCGCAATTCCTTTATCTGAATCGCCACGGCTATAACGGCGTTGTGCGCTACAACCGCCAGGGCGGATATAACGTTCCCTTTGGTAAGCATAAAACCCCGCCTTACTTCCCCGAAGAACAGATCCGCTTGTTCTCTGAAAAGGCCAACGACACGAAAGCCGTTTTCGTTTGTTGCGACTACCAGAGCACATTAAAAATCATGATTGGCAACGATGCCGTTATCTACTGCGATCCGCCGTACCTGCCAGCAAGCGAAACAGCCAATTTTACCCAGTACCACACCGCCCCGTTTGGTGAGAAACAACACCGCCAGTTAGCTGCGGCCCTACTGGCTGCCAACCGACTGACTGGTTCGCCGGTGATCCTGTCAAACAGTGATACCCCAGTCACCCGTGAGATCTACAGCGCTTTCAAATTCCAGGAAATTAGCGTTAACCGTTCAGTGAGCGCGAACGCCATTACCAGGGGTGCCGCCAGCGAGGTGATCGGCGTCCTCAAAGTGTGCGACGGCTGCGGGCGTGCCGGTGGTGGTTGCTGCCCTGATTGCGGCCCAGTAATGGGGAATGCGACATACAAAGAAATGATCGCGACGGCTGCGGCGAATGGTGTGGAGGCTTTCCAGTGACTACCCGTTTGCAGATTACATGCGCCGCACCGCTGTGCGTAAGCAAGCGTGCAACCGTGGAATTAAGCCAGTACGCAAAAGGCCGGAGAAATTATTCCCGCATTGCGCCACATCATTACCTGGTGATCCGCCTAGTTTGCCGCTGGCGGTTGTTGAGTAAGGACGGCGGCAAGGTCTGGTCATTGCTGACCCACGAAAAGTACAACGTGGAAAGTAAGAAATGACGGATTTCGCCTGGCCCTGGAATAAGCCCCGCCCCGCTATCGGGGCGTTTACCTTTGAACCTGCAAAACTTACCCCGCTCGCCGGGGGGGTGGCGCATAATCCTGCCGTTGAAAAGCATATCGACCGGCTTATCAAACGCGCCGGTTATAACCCGGCTGAGGTTCGCAATCGTGGAGCGCTGATCCATGCGTTGGACAAATACGAGCCGCACGGCCTGCCGTTTGCCATACATCAAGAAATGGTCAGAAAAGAAATGGCCGCCGCAAAGGCCGCCGCAGCCGCATGGGCCAGCACACCGGAAGGTGTGGAGGCCCGTTTGTTGTCTGAGCCGTTTTTTATCCGCGAAGTCTGGCGCAAAAAAATCGACTGGTTACGCGCCAACCGTGAAGCCCGACACATTAATGATTTTCTTATGGGGACCGTGAAAAAATCATTACTGCGTCTTGATGTCGTGCGCAGCAAACAAGGCGTTGCGACAGACGTCAACAGCGAACTGGCCGCCTACTGGCATGGACGCTGGCAACGCCTGGCAGATTTCACCAAACGGGAAGCGTTAAGTGCCGCGCATGAGATTGCAAACCGCCTGGCGGAAATGCTTGAAACCGAATGCGCCGCTTTGGGCCTGACCGCCGAGGGCATGAGCGTTGAAGAACTGGACTGGATTTATTGCCACCTGGGCCGCGAAATGCTGGCCCTCCGCGTTGTGCCTCCTGCATGGACCGCGCCGTGGGAACGTGATCGAATCTTTACCGCCATTCTGCGTATGTGCTCGCCGGACTGGTGGGGCCGTAAAATCTGGCGTCTTCGCTGTGACTGGCGCGAAAACCAGTTGCGTGCAGTCGGCGCAGTTCATCGTAAGGCCCACGCCTATGTAAGCGCATCAAGCCTGGTTGAGTGGCAGGAACAGCGCCGTAAGAACCGCGAATTTTTCAAAAGCCATGAGCTTGTCGACGAAGACGGCAACGTTTCATCGCTTGAAGATATGATTAACAAATCCACGTCCAATCCTGCGATCCGCCGTCATGAGCTAATGGCGCGTATGGCTGGCGTGGAGCTTGTCGCCCAGAGCCGTGGCGATGTGGGCATCTTCCTGACCATCACTTGCCCGTCCAAATATCACAGCAATGTCGAATCCGGTCACCATAACGGCAAGTGGAATCACACAACCGTTGCCCAGGCGCAGCGGTATTTATGCCGCGTCTGGAACCGAGCAACCGCCAAACTGAAACGTGAAGATTTGCGCCCTTATGGCTTCCGTGTCGCGGAGCCACACCACGACGGCACGCCGCACTGGCACGCCTTGTTATTCATGCCGCAGGCGGAGGTTAAAGCCACCGTCGCGATCCTTCGCGCTTACTTCATTGCGGAGGACCGCGACGAACTGGGCCGCAATACCGGCGCTCGCTTCAAGTCCAAAAAAATGGATCCGCGCAAGGGGTCAGCAACGGCCTACATCGCGAAATATATTTCCAAGAATATCGACGGCCACGCGCTGGCCGGTGAGCTGGACGACGAGACGGGCAGGCCGCTGAATGAAACGGCCAGATATGCAATGGCGTGGGCATCGCTTCACCGCATCCGCCAGTTTCAGCCGCTGGGCCAGCCGCCTGTGTCTGTTTATCGCGAACTGCGCAAACTGAGCAACCAGCTAACCAACCAGCGCAAAATCGCGAATACCTTCAAACGTGGCGCGGCAATGCTGGCAGATCCCGAAATGGATGCGGTCTGCGCCGCTGCCGATGTGGGTTGCTTCGCCACATACATTTTGCGCCAGGGCGGTGTGTTGATCCCGCGTGAAAACTATGTCGTCCGTCTCGCCTATCAACCAGCCGATGAAATGAATGCTTACTGTGAGATCCCCGACAAGGTCTTCGGTGTCTGGTCGCCGCGTCTGGGGGAAGACTCCCGCATTTGCACGCGTCTGGTTAAGTGGACAATCCGCGCCAAATCAAAAGCCGCCACCGGGGCCAAAAGCGGCCCTGGCTTGGGGGTTGACGTTTTGCCGTCGCCACCCGGCGACGCTTGGAGTTCTGTCAATAACTCTACGGAAGACGAAAAAATCACCGATTTAGCGCCACACGTGGAGGATGTGACAGACGATTCAGAGGAAGAAATGGTCGATTTTGAAAACATGGATGACGCCACGCGGCGCAAGCTGGTTCGCCGGTTGCGGGAAATGCCTGTCAGAAGGGTAAAAACAGATTCACCGTATGATCCCGGCAGTGAACTGGATGTCTCCTGGCGGGTCGCAGTGGAGAAAATTAACTCGAAATCGGCTGAGGAAAGCGCCAAACGGGCCGCGCTTGCGCCAGCGGTTACCAGCTTGCTGGCTGATGCCTCCCTCTACGGGCTGGATATTTCTGAAGCACAGGCAATTTCACTGCTGAAAGGCAGCAGGCTGGAAATTAACGGGCAGGTTTACCGCACTAGTTCGGACGGCGAGTTAATCACACGTCAACAACCTGACGGAGGGCAGACGGTAAACAAACTATGGGAATGGTTAAGAGATAATCATGGCATTAGTTCAACTTGTATACGATTTGACCCAATGGGTGAGTATGCTAAAAATTTAAGATATAAACATAACAAATAAGTTTTTCTTTAAGGATTGTTAGGTGATTAATAGTTTTTTCTTGAAATTAATAGGTCATAATATTAATTAGTTTAAATCAGTTTTTTGCCTCTATAGTATCAAAAAGTGATCTTAATCAAACTATTAATTTTTGCCATGAAATTATTGCCATTAGAGTTGATGCTTTCAAATCAAAATCGTAAATTGTCAGTTCCATGTTTTCTCTGAGGGATTTTTATGCTTGATAGAATACAAAGGATTACTAGTGTTGGTTTGTTTAATGACATTACTCCTACTAGGATTTCTTTTAAAAAAACTTCATTGATTTACGGGGATAATGGTAGGGGCAAATCCACGCTTGCTTCAATAATGCGCTCTTACACAAAAACAGCCCCATCAATCTTATTGAAAAGAAAGACTTTAAATTCAACTCTACCGCAACTAGTTGATTTACAATTTACTGGGGGAAGAAGAGCTAAATTCGAAAATGAATCTTGGAATACGAAGTTTTCTGACTTTCACGTATTCGATTTGGACTTTATCGATACGAATGTTTACTCTGGCGGTGAAATCAGCCCGGGACATAGACAGCAATTACTGAGTTTCGCATTAGGGCATTCAGCGGTAAACGCCAGGGCAGAATTTGATGCATCTAATTCAGCAGTCGCCGAATGTACTAGATTAAAACGAGAGGCAGAAGCAAAATTAACAGGGTATCGTGGGCAGTTAACTATTTCTCAATACATAAGGTTAAGCAATGAAAATAACATTGATGATTTGATTGCAGCAAATGTTGCTGAGCAAGGGAAATCCAAACAAATCGATCTAATAAAAAGAAAAAATAAATTAAAGAAATTAACCGAGTTCAATTGTAATTTGGATTCTTTTTTCAACATAATGTACAAAACTGTTGATGAAATTGATGAAAATGCCAGTGTGATCGTGAAAGAGCATTTTCAGCATTTTCCTGCCGATGGGAGCGAAAAATGGATAGGCGAAGGTCAGCAATTCATTCATAAAAATACTTGCCCTTTCTGCGCACAAAACATTGAAGGTATTGCTTTAATAAATGCTTATAAAAACTATTTCAACGTTGAGTATAGTAATTTCATTTCAGAAATTGCTTCTCTAGATAGTAAGAGAATATCAATTTTATCAAAATTTAACTTGCCAGCTATTGAGCAGGAGCATGTCAATGTTACTGATGGTATTCATTCTTGGAGCGAATTCTTACAGTTAAATATATCTAATCCTAACTTCGAAAAACTGAAAGAACTGAAAGATAATCTTGATGCACAATTAAAAGAGTGCGTTCAGTTTAAATCATCCAATCCTCTTTCGAAGCTAGATGTTAAGTATGAGGAGGGAATTAAAACAATAATAAATGAAATGGCCCAATGTGTTAGCGATTTTAATACTCTAATTGATGGTTTGAACAACCAAATTGATGAGTACCAATTGAGTTTGGAGAATATAAATATTCAAGCTCTTACTCAAGAAAATACAAGACTAAACGCAATCAAAATACGACATTCAAAAGCAGTGCAAGATTTAATTGATGAGTACACAATAGCGAAAGCTAATGAAACGGCTGCTAAGGCGACAAAGGCTGCTAAAAGAGAAGCGTTAGATACTATTATGCAAACGACTCTAGGTAGATACGAGTCGGCTATTAATTCATTGTTACTCAAATTCGGCGCGGCTTTTACTATTGAGGAGATAAGTTATAATTATCTTGGAACCGGTGAGCCAAGAACCGAGTATGGGTTGAAGCTAAGAGGTAGTGAAATTACATTGCAAGGAGAAGACGCAGGCTTTAAAACCTGTCTGAGTGAAGGAGATAAGAGAACTCTGGCTTTTGCATTCTTCATTGCAGTAATTTCGGAAGATGAAAATTTAAATGACAAAATTGTACTAATCGATGATCCAATGTGCAGTTTTGATACTCATAGAAAACAGCAAACCATTACAGAATTAAAACTCCTAAATGACAGGTGTAAACAATTAATTATACTGGCACATGATGCTTATTTTATAAAAAGTTTGAGAGATGAATTCTTGAAAAGGGGAGTGGATGTAAATACTCTTTCATTGATAAAGGTAGTGCATGCACAAGGACAATTCAGTGATTTGATGGCTCTAAATCTTGATGATGAATGTGAGAGTCCTTACTATAAAAATCATAGGCTTGTGAGTGGTTATTTAAATGGAGAGCAATTCAATCCGCAAGATGTAGCTATTGCTATCAGGCCACTTCTGGAAGGTTATTTGCATCGTCGATTCCCTGGGCATATTTCACCGGGGAAACTTTTTGGTGAAATTATTCAGTTGATATTGTCAGCGCAGCCTAATACGCCTCTTCATAATGCATTATCGATTACTGATGAATTGAATCAGATTAATAGTTATGCAGGTAGGTTCCATCATGACACAAATCCGAATGCAGCTAATGAACTAGTTATTCATGGGGAGCTATCTGCATTTTGTTCAAGAGCGCTCAATATTGTTTATCGTGGCTCGATTTAGTGTAAAAAGGTTGCTCCTTTATAAAGGAGCAACAACTGATTTTCAGTTTTTTAATAAGTCTAACGCGAACTGACGTTCTTCTGGCTTGAGTCGGTCAATCAGGAATTTGACCAGCTTGTTACCGGTCAACCCGCTCGGGCTGAGAGTGTGAGAAAACGAGGCGTTAAAAACAAACGTGTGGCCGCATTCAACTTCGGTGCAAGCGCAGTATAAATCCGCCAGTTTTTTGTCTTTCCAGTCAGATTTACGAATGATGGCCGGTTGACCGCATTCAGGACATTTAATTTTAAAAACTCGCATGTTCACCACCCCGCACGCCATTGCTAACAATGGGGATGATTTTAAACTAATTACGTTCATTTTTCGCCCTTATCGGCGGTAATTACCGGCAATTCAACGTCAAAATTTAGGTGTAAGCGCGGCGGGATTTCTGGGTCATTGTTAACCCCATTCATAAATTTACGCTGTAACGGGATAACTTCGTCTTTCCGGTAAGTCGTGCGGGCAGTTTCAGGGTTACCCATTACCGCGCCGTTCGTCGGGATGATACCTGCCAGCCCAGCCGGGAAGCGGTGCGCGGTAAAGATATCCTGCGCGGTGATCCCTTTGATGTTCTGGAATTCATCCTTTGCGCTGACTTCACCCACCGGCAGGATTTTGACCCCGTCCGGGTCGCCTTTCGGGATGTTGATAAACATGTTGCGAAAGTTGCCCAGCCCTTTGGACTGCGCAATCTTGTCTTTGATTTCGTTTTCCATTTCCAGCGTTAAATTTGGGTCGCTGGTATACAGAATAAAGCCCATATGCGCACCGTTGTTGTAGTAGCGGCGGCGGAAGATGGTCGCTTCGCTGTTAAGTAAAACGGAATGGATCCCGCCGATATAATCCGGCAGGCCATAGACCTGCTGACGCGGGTCATACATTTTAAAGAAGACAATGTCTTCCGGGTCATAAATCAGCGCTGGCCCTTCCTGGAGAACGGCGAACGTTCCGTCTTTACGGCAGCGCAGATAAAGCGACGGCAGCGGCAGCAGGTCGATCACCTCCCCGAATACGTTACGAATTTTCAGGATTGCGACGTCGCCAAACAGCAGATAATCAAATACCGCTTGTTCTACCTGGTCAGGCGTCAGGCCGCCGCCGATATAGCCACCGGCAACCATGTTGCGCCGCGCATACAATACGCCACCATGCTGGCCGTTAAGGTTTGGCAACTGAGCCAGCGCCAGCCGGTCAATCGGGAGCCGCCAGTGATCCGCCTCGTTGTCATACCAGATATTGTGATAATCGGTGCCGGTCGTAAGGATGGGTTCCGGTTCACCGAAGGTAATCACGCTGCCGCGCCCCGGCGAGAACGTTTCAACGTTGTTGCCGGTCGTTCCCCTGAATTTTTTCGCTTTACGATGTTTCTTTGTCGTCATGCTGCATTCCCAAAAGCCCAGGTCGATGGGCGGTCAAATTCGTGATCGATAGGTTCGTTTATTACGGCGTGCGAGATAGCAAAGAAAACATCCGCGTGGCCGGTTGCGTCGGAACGTTCAGCAACGAACGTTAACGCGTTGCCGCTGTTAGTTGTGGTGCGCCGGATTGCCATAAACGACGCGGGGATTTCGACGCGCTCTTTGTTGGTTTCGTCTATGGCGTCTTTTGCCCATTCGATGCGCTTACGTTCCACGACGTCGATCATCTTCATTACCAGGCGGTTTTTACTTTCGACGCTGTAAAGAATGGCGTTCGCTTCGCGCGGGGCAAACTTGCTGACCAGGTCATACACCCCTTTCCCGATGCCGGTTGTGTCGATCCCGATGTAGGTAATATTAAAGCGGCGCATAAGCTGGCGTATCTGGTCAGCCTGCCAGCTAAAGTTAAAGCCCTGCCATTGCCAGCAGGCCAGCACGCGGAAGCGTTCGCCGTCGTGAATGGGGGGCGCAATTATCACAAAAGTGGAGTTGTCACCGGAGCGCGACGGGTCGAAGCCCGCCCACACTTCGCGGTTGCCAAATGGCCGCGCGGCGGTCGGGTCATAATCGCCCCAGGTTGCCCGGTCCACTTCGCAGCCGACCAGCGTCGAAAATTTGAAGACCGCGTCTTTGCTGTCAACGAACTGGCACATGTAAAGCATGGCGAACGCGGTCGGGTTGTACTTGTTGCGGAGCCGCTCAATATCGACGAGCGCGCCCAGCCCGCCTTTGATGGCGTCTTCCATCGTGATGATGTATCGCCAGATCCCGTCCGGGCAGATGATGCCCTGGCGCATGGCGTTTTCTTTTGGAAACTCAATCCCTTTGCGCTTCGGATCGTCACCGCGCCATTCTTCGCCAGTCCATACCGGGTAGGCCTGGTGCGTCTTCGCGCTGGGCGTTGAAAAGTAGGTCGTTCTGTATTTGTTGTGCGTTGCCATTGCGCTGGCAACTTCGTGCAGGCGCGTGAATTTCGGGATCCAGAAGACTTCATCACCATACAGGTGGCCGTTAAAGCCCTGCGCGGTGCTGGCGTTCGTGGACAGAAAGCGCAGGATTGCGCCGTTGCTGAGGCGGATATTTTTGCCGGTCAGCGTGATGCCGAAATGGTTCTGAGCAATCTGGACTATGTATTCGCGGAAGATTTCAGACTGTGCACGGGATGCGGAGAAAAAGACCTGGTTATCACCGCTGATTACCGCGTCTTCAAAGGCTTCCCATGCAAAGTAGTAGGTCATGCCAACCTGGCGGCTTTTCAGGATAAAGCGCCAGTCTTCGCCTTTATGCTCGCGGCAATGTAGCTGATATTCGAAAAGATGTTCCCGCGCCCAGGTGTCGAGCATTTCAGGCGTCAGCCCGGAAACGTCGTTTTTCTTATACCGGCGCTTTCCTTCTCTTTCCCCAGGTTCCCCGCCTGCGCTGCTGAGGCAGTAACCTTCACCGTCATAGGATGCTTTTTTGGCCTGAATTTCGGCCAGTTTTTCGGCGTGCTTATTGCGCTGCGCCATAAGCTTGACGTGATGGGCAATCAGATCGCGGAGTTCTTCCAGTTCCAGCGCCGTTTTTTTCTCGCGGCGGGAAAGCTGGTCAATGCGGCGTGCGATGACATTTTCCACTGATTCGACGGGCAGCAGTGATGCCCACTCCCCGACGTCAGCCCAGTGGTATATGGTGCGCGGCGGAATATTCAATTCCTGCGCAATATCTTTCGGCGTCCAGCTTTTAATGTAAAGCGTGCGGGCCGCTTCTTTTAATTCATCGGAATATTTAGCCATGAGGCTATTATGACGGGATTATTTGACCAGCCTGATAATTAAATATCGGCAAAAAGTGGTTATCCATTTATAACCGAATGCATAAGAAATAAAGCGGTCGCGACATTCTATTTAATTGGCAATACTGACCATCACAAACGAATTGTATTATTCATTTCATTATTAAAGGTCAGTTATGACGCAACCCAGTTATCGAACTGATTGGCTATGCATTGCCACATCCGGGCAGGCCGTGGACGGTCGCACCATTGAAGCGCAATGGTTAATTGACGCTGCGGAAACCTATTCCCGCAAAACCTACACGGCAATGATTTGGCCGCATCATCCGCAATACGATATTGGCGAGCGTGAATTTACCTGCAACCTGGGCGAAGTGGATGCGCTAAAAGTTGAGACGGAAGGTGATGTCACCAAACTATATGCCCAGTTAATCCCTAACCAGTTCTTAATTGATGCCAACCGCATGGGGCAAAAGCTTTTTACGTCTGCCGAATTTGTCACTGATTTTGCAGGTAGCGGACGGGAATATCTTTTCGGGCTGGCCGTTACGGATATTCCGGCAAGTCTGGGAACTGAAAAGCTTAAATTTATTCTGGCTGGAGAAGAAAAGGACGCGGAACGCGGAAGCCTGGAAACATTCAGCCTGGGAAATTTGCAGAAAAGTAAAAAAGATTCTTTCTGGTCGCGACTGTTTTCGGCCAGCAAAGATTTTACGCCAACACCAGAACCTAACACCGACAAGCCCAATGAGGGCGAGGAACAGAAAATGGAAGAGTTAAAAGCCCTCATCCAGCAACTGCTGGATTTAGTCAAAAGCGGCAAAGAGGCCGCTAACGGCGACGCTGATAACGTCGACACGCCAGAACAGGCCGCCGACGAAGTGGCAGATATCGCCGCTGATATCGCCGAAGCTGCGGCAGAAGTTGCCGATCTTGCCGAGGAAGTGGCAGAGAACCCAGAAGACGAAGTCAAAGCGGCGGAGTTCAGCGTTGCAAAAGCCAACCTGGCTAAAGCAATGAAAGCGTTCAACGTGACCCCGTCCAAACGCCCGCGCCGCAGCCGTCGCCGTGAGTTTTCAGCGCGTCGCCAGTCAGGCGGTAACCAGATGGACACGCTGACCACGCAACTGACTACCGTCCTGACGAAGCTGTCAGCGATGGAAAACGGCAGCACGCAGCGCCCGAATAATGCGCCAGGCGGCAGCAACAAGCCGTTTGACTTCTGTTAATCAATTTTCTTTCCAGGGATAAAACGAAATGCAATTAACCCCAAAAGCAGAGCAGATGTTGCGTAAGTACGCCGCAGGCCTGGCGAAAGCCAACGGCCAGGTGGACACTTCGCGATACTTCTCGCTGACCAACCCGAAAGAAACTCAGTTGCGCAATGCGCTGCTGGAAAGCTCTGAATTCCTGCGCCTGCTGCCTAACGTGCTGGATGTGAACCAGATCACCGGACAGGTGGTAACTACCGGCCAGAAAGGTATTTATACAGGCCGTAAAAAAGACGGGCGTTTCTCGCGCGTACTGGGTGTGGAGGGTAACGAGTACAAACTGGTAGAAACAGATTCCGGTTCGTATCTGCCTTACTCCCTGCTTGTTGTCTGGGCTAATGCGGGCAGTGAGGAAGAATTCTTCCAGCGCATCCAGGCTTTCAGCAATGAATCATTCGCACTGGATATGCTGCGCGTGGCGTTTAACGGTACAAGCGTTGCCGAAGATACCGACCCGGAAGCCAACCCGAACGGTGAAGACGTTAACATCGGCTGGCACAAAATTGTAAAGGACCGTACACCCGAGCAAATAGTCACCGGCGACGTCACTATCGGCGGTGCAAATGCTGATTTTATGGGGCTGGACGCGGCGGTCACCGATCTGGTGCATAGCTGCATTTATGAGCCTTATCGCAATGACCCGCGTCTGGTTGTGCTGGCATCCGCTGACCTTATCGGCGCAGACGTCACCACGCTGATGAATAAGATTGATCGCCCGACTGAAAAAGTTGCGGCGCAGTTGATTGGTCGCCAGATCGCTGGCCGCACGGTGTACACCCCGCCATTCATGCCGGAAGGTCGCCTGATCGTCACCACGCTGGATAACCTGCATATCTACACCCAGCAGGGAACCCGCAAGCGCAAGGCCGAATGGAACGACGACCGCAAGCGCTTTGAAAATAACTACCTGCGTATGGAAGGGTACGCCGTCGAGCATGACGAGCTTTACGCCGCATACGACAAAATTACCCTGGCAACCGACGCGCCAGCTTCAGGCGGGGGCGAATAATCATGGCTCTTTCCCTGTGTCAGCGACACCGCGCACGCATTAAGACCGCAAAGACGCTGGATAAACGCGAAGCCCTGGCGTCGTCGCCGGTCAGCTTCCACCTGCAAATGCTGGAACTGGCAAAAGATGTTGAGCAACTCCGCAGCCTGCCGCGCACCGAAGACCGCATCGAATTTAAACGCGATGTGTTGTTGCCGCGCTGGATGCCGACCGTTGAGTCCTATCTTGCCGGTGATGCCCGCTTCGCAAATCCGGCCCTGGTCTACTGCGTGATCTGGTTGTTCGACACGGGGGAAATGAGCCAGGCGCTTGACTGGGCCGACGTGGCTATCACTGAAAACCAGGCGATGCCGGAAAACTTCAAAAGTACCATGCCCGCCTTTGTGGCCGATACGGTGCTGGAGTGGGCAACGAGCCAGGCGGAAGCCGGTCAAAGCATCGAGCCGTATTTCAGCCGCACGTTTGAAAACATCCGCGAAAAGTGGCGTTTGCACGAAGACATTAACGCGAAATGGTTCAAGTTCGCGGGGCTTTACCTGCTGCGCGACGAACGGGGCCGACCGCGTGCCACTGCCGTGGATGATGTGGAAACGCTTGAACAGGCCGATGCCCTGCTGGCCCAGGCGCACGCCTTTAACAATAACTCTGGCGTCAGGACCGCACGCGACAAGATTCGCGCCCGGATTAACAGCCTGACAAAGCAATAACGACTCCCGCAAGCCGGGACGGGCGCGGGGGAGGCATCAACCCTTTTGGGTTGTTGGCTATGGATCCCGTTAGCCCGTTTCTTTTGCAAACAAGGTGTAAACCATGAGTGGTCCAAGTTTCAGCATTAGCGGCAAGCCGTTAACGGTGACGCCAACTGTGATCACCAATGGCGTGACGTTCTGGCCTGATCTGGATCTGGCTGAATTTCAGACGTCGCGCACCCTGCCCGCAGACCTGCCGCCAGACACCGCAGGCGTTGCCCTGCTGGCCGCCATAGCGGAGGTAAACACGACGCTGGCCGACGTGGTGGCCTACTGGAACGGGAAAGGATGCGAGCGGGCCGCCGATGTACCGGGCGCAAAGCTGGGAGACGAAAACCAGTTAACAGCCCAGTACAAAAAAGCAGTTTATGCGCGGGCAAAAGCCGATTTGCTGGGCGAGTTCGCCACCATCGGGCGACGTGAGTCGCACCCGGGTCAGGAAAGCCTGGACACCCGCGCCAATCTGCTGGCCGAAGCGGCCAACGTGATGCGCAACATGCTGCAACAGCCACGCGTGGGGGTGCATCTGATATGAGCCAGCTTGAAAGCCTGACGGCGTTTATCACGGCGAATTTGCAGCCCGACGCCATGCAGATGTTTTCCAGTTCAATGGACGATTGCGAACTGGTCCGCAGCGCCAAAGCGCTGGGGAACAATCAACGCCGCATCGGTGTGCTGACGTATAACGCTCGTTTGTCGTGGGATAACTTCCCGTTTCGCAAATATTCACCGGGGCTGATTTATGCCCTGGTGCTGGCCTGGGTGGATGAACATGCCAACGAGCTGCGCGACGAACTGAAATTACCCGATCCCACAGTGGACCCGGAGTTCGACGACGAAGGAAGCTGCATTCTTGATGTGGTGGTCGGGCTGGCTGATCCGGTGATTATCCGAGAAGTGGAAGACGGTCCGATCCCGTTCAGGGGCAAAGCGTGGGACATCGTCAACCCGGAAATCTGGGTCGCGGAGGAAGCGGAATTCATTGTCCAGCATGGTGATGCGTCGTGATCCGTGGGGAGTTAAACCAGCAACAGCTAAAGCAAATGCGCGAAGCGCTGGCAAAAGCTGACCTGCCACCACGGAAGCGCCAGCGCCTTTTGTGGCGTGTCGCAAAGCTGGGAATTATTGCGGCTGCCAAACGTCACCAGCGCCAGCAGGCGGCCCCGGACGGCACGCCGTGGGAACCGCGTAAGCGCGGCAAAGGGAAGATGTTAAAGGGATTGCCCAAGCTGCTGGCCGTCCGGGAAATGCCGGAAATTCAGGGCGTCAGGGTTTATCTCAAAGGCGGTAATTATCGCAACGGAAATAAGCCCGTCGCGGCGGGTCTGGTCGGTGCGGTCCAGCAGGACGGTGCGCGGATCCAGATGAAAGCCAGTAACGCCCCGCGTAAACCGCAGGCGAATCAGCCAGCGCTGCCACGCCAGGCAAAGCGACTGCGGGCGCTGGGGTACAAGGTACGCAAGGGCAAGCGCTGGGTGAAGCCGTCCAGCAAACAAATCATGGAAACCATGAGCATGGCGCAGGCCGGGCTGGTTATCCGCAAGCTGAAAGGCACACCGGCCAAACGCACATGGACCATAGACATACCGGGCCGCGTTTTTCTGGGTGTCAGTAACGACGAATTTAACCAAATCATAGCGCGGCAAATGCAGGCAATCGGCTTCGGCTGGGACGTCAACGCGCAGGATATCAGGGGGTAAAAATGACGTGGCCGAATGTCACAGTTAGTCAGAAAAACCGCTACAACGGCACGACGAACGATATCGAACGCGTTGTCCTGTATGTCGGTTACGGTGACACCAACACCGACAAAACCCAGGCGGTCAACACCGGCACCGATCTGGATAAGGCGCTGGGTGATACCGACAGCCTGTTAAAGCGGATTGTGGCCGCAGCCGCCAATAACGCCGGTCAGAACTGGTTTGCTTATGTGCATGTCATGCCTGAGCCAGATCCAGACGATGCAGGCAACAAAGTCGATGATGCATGGATGAAAGCCGTCACGGATGCCCAGTCAGTGGCATCCGTTGAAGGGGTTGTCCTGGCGTTTGATGTCACTGAAAAAGCGACAATCAACCGCGCTACAGAAATGCGGACGACCTTACAGACTAAGTTCGGGCGCTTTGTCTGGTTCGTGCTGTCTGTGGGTGGCACGGAGGAAGACGAATCATGGGCGGATTACCAGACTCGCATGGCTGCGCTTGAAAACGGTATCGCGTCGCCCGGCGTCCAGCTTGTGCCGCGACTGTGGGGCAACGAACCGGGTGTCCTGGCCGGTCGCCTGTGTAACCGTTCGGTGACCGTCGCCGACAGTCCGGCCCGTGTGGCAACCGGCGCGGTCACTGCTCTGGGCAGTGACGACCTGCCGAAAGATGGGACCGGGCAAGAAATTGATCTGGCCGTCTTGCAGGGATTGCAGGCGAACCGCTACAGCGTGCCGATGTGGTATCACGACTATGACGGGATTTACTGGTCAGACGGTCGCACGCTGGATGTTGAGGGCGGCGATTATCAGGTCATTGAAAACGTCCGCGTAGTGGATAAGGCATCCCGCCGCGTCCGCTTACGCGCCATTCCAAAAATCGCAGATCGCTCGCTTAACAGCACACCGGGCAGCATTGCGGCGCATGAAACCTATTTCGGCAAGCCGCTGCGCGAAATGTCGATTTCCTCGCAGATTAACGGCGTGGAATTCCCCGGTGAAGTGAAACCGCCAAAAGACGGCGACGTCACTATCACCTGGACCAGTAGCGTTGCGGTGCAGATTTATTTGATTGTCCGCCCGTATGAGAGCGCGAAGGAAATCGGCGTCAGCATCGAACTGGATACATCACTGGAGAATCAGGCATGAGCGGAGAACGCATTAGCGGCGGATCGTTCGATGTGAACTATGACGGCGTCATGATTCACGTCGAAAACGCAACCGTCACCATTACGGATAACAGCGCCGTGGCGCAAACGCGTGGCGTTCCGAACGGCCACACAAAGGGATCGGTGTCGGCGGATGTGGAAATCGAAGTCGATTCCCAGAATTTTAAAAAATTCACCGCCGTGGCCCGCGCTGCCGGTTCGTGGCGCGGCATCCCCGCTAAGGACTTTTTGTTCTATGCGAACGCCGGAGACGACGAAGAAAAAATCGAGGTGTTTGGATGCGTTCCCGCGCTGTCTGACATCGTCAACATCAACCCAAACGAGGCCAGCAAAACCACGAAGAAAATTAAATTCATGGTGACCAGCCCCGACTTTGTGGCGATTGACGGCGTTCCGTACCTGTCAGCCCGCGACACCCGCGATCTGAAAGGTTAACAAGATGCCAAATGGAGAAACATCACTGCTGGCAAAGCTGCTGCTGATCGGGGCCGTGATCGGACTGGGGCAACTGATGGTCAGTAACGACCCGATTACAGTTCGCCAGTTGGCGGGTCGAATGATTCTGGGGGCTGCGGTGTCCCCGCTTGCCGCAATCCCGCTGCTGAAATTTCCCGATATGCCGGAACTGGTTGTCGTGGGCATTGCCTGCGCCCTGGGCATCCTGGGGAGCGCCTTTATCGAGGCCGTTTTAAAGCGCCTCGCGGAATACTGGATTAAACGATGGGGAAGCAAACGCCATGAAACTGAGTGAAAAACAACAGCTTTTCACCGTGATGATCGCAAATCTGATCCACTTCGCGGAGGAAAAAGGCTACCGCCTGACGTTTGGCGAGGCGTACCGCACGCCTGAGCAGGCCGCGCTAAATGCCAAAAAAGGCAGCGGCATTGCAAACAGCCTGCATACCCAGCGCCTGGCCGTGGATTTCAACCTGTTTATCAATGGGGTGTACCAGACCGACAGCGCCGCCTATCGCCCGCTGGGCGAATACTGGGAATCCATCGGCGGTTCATGGGGTGGCCGTTTCAGTAAGCCGGACGGCAATCATTTTTCCCTTGAGCATAACGGGGTGCGCTGATGCGTAATTTGCTGGGGTTGCTGCTGGTCCTGATTGCTGCCATGTCAGCAGGGTGGCAGGCGCACGACTGGCACGACGCAAAGCTAAAGCTGGCCGCCAACGAATCGGCAGAGCAAACCCGCCTGATTGTCGCAGAAGTGACGCGGCAGTCCGGTGAAGCGCTGGAAGCAAAAATCGCGGAGCTAAAAGGTAATGAGATCCACACGGAACGGGAAATTCGCACCGAAATCATCAAGCCGGTATTTAGCAACGTTTGCGCTTCTGATGATTACGTCCGGTTGTTCAACGAAAGTGCAGATCGCGCCGAGCGAGCATTATCAGGAAAACCAGCTAACGCTTTGCCCGGTGAATCTGCCCAGACTGGCGGGCCCAACCGGTAACGACTTTGACGCGGCGTTAACTGCCTATCGGCAGATATACACCGATTGCGCCGCGCGACATAACGCCCTGGTGGGCATCATTCGACAACGTAAGGATTTAACAAAATGAGCAAGTCTGATTCTAAAAAAATTGCCCTGGCCGTTGCGGGCGTCAGCCTGAGCTTTGAGCCAAACAAAACCGCTTACAACAACCTGATTAACGAAATGACCATGACCAACAAGGTTGCGCCGATGGTCACCTATCTGGGCCGCATTGTTGATGCCGAATCCAAAGAGGCATTAAACAAGCTGATGGAAGATTACCCAGGCTGTGAAATGCAGATCGTCGAGAAGGTTAATGAGATTTACTCGCCGAAGCTTGAGATCGAAGTAAAAAACTAGCGGCGCGGGTGGCGGCCATTCGCACGAACGGGCTGGAGCAATATCTTGCCCTTCGTCGCTACTACCTCCCGCATGAACCTGACGACGAAGAAAGCATCGCCCGCGCCCTGTGGCTGGACGAGTATTTCGCCAAAACCAGGGCGAATAAAACGGCGGAAGGTATCGCCATTGCACTAAACGGAAGCTGATATGAGTCACCTGGATTTTACGCTGAGCCTGATTGATAAGCTGACGCGGCCACTAAAAACGGCCCAGTCTTCGCTGACTGGCTTTGCCGAAGAATCGCAGGCGTCTTTTGCAAAGATCGGCATCGGTGCGGCGGCTGTCTGGGGTGTTGCCCAGTCCATCGCGGGCGTGGTGGGCCCCGCGTATGAAATGAATGCGGCGCTTTCCGAAGTGGGCGCCAAAGGCGTGGCAGAAGACACGCTGAAAAGGCTGTCCAGCGAAGCCCTGAAATTCAGCATGCGCTACGGTAAAAGCGCGGTTGATGTGGTGAATTCCAGCTATGCGATGAAAGGCGCAATGTCCGGCCTGAGCGATGCAGATCTGCCACGCGTGACAGTGGCGGCCAACACCCTGGCGGCAGGCGTAAAAGCCAGCGGCGAGGAAGCGGGCGAATATATCGGCGCGATGGCATCCCGTTTCAACGCGGAACTGTCCAGCCTGGGGCATGTGAAATTTGCCGAAGAACTGGCCGGTAAAACGGCCTACATGGTGCAAAACTTCGGCGTGAAAATGCAGACCATGCAGGAGCTTATCGAGGGCACCAAAAACGCCGGTGCTGACTTCGGCGTCAGCATGGATGAACAGTTCGCGGTGCTGGGTACGCTTTCGCGCACCCTGGGCACGGAATCCAGCGGCATTTACGAGCAGTTTTTGCGAAGCGCACCGGCAGCGGCTGAAAAGCTGGGTATGAGTTTTGTTGATGCCACCGGCAAAATGCTGCCAATGGGCGACATCCTGCAAAAGTTGCAGGACAAATACGGGGCCAGCATTGAAGGGAACGTCAAAGCCCAGCAGGCGCTGGACGCGGCCTTCGGCGGCGGTGCTGATGTCATTAAAAAACTGTACGGCCAGCAGAATGATTTAAATCGCAGCATCACAGAACTGGGGCGCAATGACGGCATGAAACGCGCCCAGGAAATGGCCGAACGTATGGCGAAGCCGTGGGAACGGATCGTCGCGACGTTTTACGCGATGCGCGTCGCGCTGGGTAATACGCTGATCCCTATCCTTACGCCGATGATGAACCGTGTCGCCGACGTGGGGGCAAAATTTGCCCGCTGGCTGGAGATGTTCCCCAACATCGCCCGCTGGCTGGGTTATATCACCCTGGGCGTGTTGTCCTTCGGGCTGGCGGGTGCGGCAACCAATATTGTAATGGGCATTTTTGGGTTCACGATGGTGGGCCTGAGCGCTATCGCCAAAGTGCTGGGCGGAGCATGGAAAGCCCTGTTATGGACCCTTAACTTGCTGCGCCCGTCATTGCTGACAACCCGCATCGGGCTGGCCGCGCTGTGGATCCAGTCAAGGCTGTTAGCCCTGTGGACCGGCGTTTGTCGTGTAGCGCTGGCTGCCTGGAATGTCGTGTTAAAAGCCGGTGCGGTTGCCATGCGCATTTATGGCGTGGCGACCATGTTTGCCGGTGTGGCCATGCAACTGCTGACCAGTCCGATCACCCTGATTATCGCCGCCCTGGCATTGCTGGCGCTGGGTGTCTGGTATGTCGTGAATCACTGGGAGGAGCTGAAAGCGGCGGTAATGAATACCGAGGCTTTTGCATGGGTGATGGATGTTGCCGGTCAGGTGGGCCAGGTCTTTTCTGACGTCTGGAAATCCATCACTGACGGCTGGGATTCTGTGGTTGCGTTCTTCGCCGGTCTTTCACCCCTCGCCACGTTTGAAGGATTCGCGGACACCATCGGCGGTGTATTCAGCAAGCTTTTTGATGTCCTTAAAAGTTCGTTTGCATCCACCTATAACTGGATTGCGGAAAAGCTAAACAAAATCCCCGGCGTCAATATCGATCTCAAGTCGGTTTCGCCGCCAGCCGGGGCGACGGTTCCGGCCCCCGCTGTTATTCCTGATGGTGCTGCAAGTCCACCGAAGCTAAACGGCCCGTCCTTGCTGACGGGTAACACGGTCAATGCAGACATCCCGCGCGGCGGCCTGATGGGGCAGGTTAAAACAGACAGTAAAACCGTTGTGGATAGCCGCAAGACGTGGGGCGACACCTATATCAACGCCCCGAATGGAATCACCCCGGCCCAGTTGGCCGAATGGCAGGAGCTTAACGCCGGATGAGTACCGAACCGTTATACATCGACCTTTTGATCACCGACGGCGATTTCACGCTGGACAGTGGCAACGAGCCGCAGCGGTGCAATAACCGCGACAGCATAGCCCAGGACATCATCCACAGTATTCTGGAAAGCGGCATCACCACGCGGTTGATCGGTGAACGAAGCCCGACCATGCGCGGCGACGCGCTGACCCAGCTTTCGCTGCTGGTTGAAAGTGACGAACGTCTGGTCCCTGGCACGATTGTGATCACAGAGGAAAGCATCACGCGGCTGTATGTCACCGCCGAAACCTACGATTTCGGCAGTGTTGGCACGGAGGTGAATTATGACTGAGAAACCGGAAGTTGATTTCGAAAAAGTCCTGAGTGACAGCGGGATGCCAACGACGGAAGCGGAAATCACAGCCGTGTTTAAAGAGACGGTAAAGGCGGAAGGATTTATTACCAATACTTCCCGCATGTCACCGTTCTGGCGTCTGATTTCGAAAATAGTCACCACACCCGTGCTGTGGTTGCAGGCTGCGCTAATCAATGTCGTCCTGCGAAACATGTTTGTGGCAACCGCCACGGGTGCAATGCTGCGCTTGCTCGCCTGGGCGGTGAACATCACCCCGAAACCGGCAAGCGCTGCCGCAGGGGTGATCCGCTTTTACAAAACAAATCCTTCGGACGTTGTGATCGTGCCTGCCGGTACGTTGATTCAGACGGAGCGTATTAACGGCGTGATCTATGTGCTGGCCGTCAACGAAGACGCGACACTGGGGGCGGGTCTTGAAAGCGGTCTGGTTCCCGTTACCGCGACCGACACCGGCAGCGGTTACAACCTTGCGCCGGGATATTTTCGTATTTTGCCCGTGGCCGTTGCAGGTATCGCCAGCGCAGTGAATGAGGAAGACTGGTTGATCACACCAGGCGCAGACGAGGAAAGCGACGACGAGTTACGCGACAGAACGCGCAACCAGTTCAACCTGGTGGGCAATTACCACACCGATGCCATATACCGCAGCATGATTGCGGGTGTTGTGGGATTGAGCATTGATCGCATCTTCTTTTTGCATGACGCCCCGCGCGGACCGGGAACCGCAAATGCCTACCTGCTACTGGATAGCGGGGAAACGTCGCAGCCCTTTATTGATGCGGTTAACGATTACGTTAACTCCCAGGGCCACCACGGCCACGGCGATGATTTGCAGTGTTTCGCGATGCCGGAAACGACCCACGCGCTGGCGGTAAAGGTCTATGTGGAAAGCAAAGAAAATATGGAGCCGGAAGAACTGAGCCTGTTAGAAAGCGGGGTTTCAGATTTGATCCGGTGCGCATTTAGGGAAAACGCCAATTACGACGTTAAAAAGACGTGGCCTTATTCGCGTTATTCCTTTTCGAACCTGGGCCGGGAGATTCACAAAGCATTCCCGGTCATAGATTCACTGAGTTTTTCACTGACAGATATTGTCAGCGAATTATCGGTCCCGCGCCTGGCTTCCTTAACAGTGGAGATCCTCAATGACTGAGTTTGCCAGACTGCTGGCCGGGTTGAAGCTGCCGTCATGGATGGACCGTGGCGACCCCGCGCGGCTGCTGCGCGCCTGTGTGAAATTCTGGTTGCAGGTTTACGAGTGGATAACCTGGCCGTTGAGGCAATTCGACCCGCTGACCTGCGTCGAGCCAGTATTAAACCTGATCGCATGGGAACGTGACATCACCCGCTTTAAAGGTGAACCGTTAAGCCTGTTTCGCAAACGTGTCAGCTACGCCTTTATCAATGCGCAGCAGGCTGGCGAGGTGGCGGGGTTTATCGCCATTTTTGAGCGGCTGGGGATCGGGTATGTCGAACTACTGGAACGCCAGGAGGGGATGGACTGGGACGTGATTACCGTCCGCGTCACTGACAGTCAGATAGCGGATAACAGCGATCTCCTGCTGGAGATTATCCGAAAATACGGTCGAACCTGCCGCCGTTATCAGTTTGAAGTGATCACCGCCCTGCCGCTGCATATCAATGCTGGCTGGTATCAGGGTGATTATGTTTGCTGGCCTGCGACCCTGGGCGATGTGCAAAACGAGTTAAGCGCGACATATAGCGCAAGGTTGGAGTAAAGGAATTATGGCTCAGACAGTCATTACAAAAGCGTTTACCGAATGGAAAGCCCAGCAGGCAATTGATAATCAGCCGGTCAATCTGGATGAATTTATTTTTGCCTATATTCCCGATCTGGATGTGACAAAGCCGGTTGAGAATACAGAGGGGTTACCACCTGCCGATAAAATTGTCCATCGGCAGGCGGTGAGCAAATCAGGTGTGGTTAATGCGGATTCCGTTGTGTATTCCGTCACTCTGGGCGCGGACGTCGGCGACTTTAATTTCAACTGGATCGGGCTGGCGAACAAAGCGACCGGCACGCTGGCGATGATTATTCACGCCCCGATCCAAAGTAAAATTAAGAACGCCAGCGGGCAACAGGGTAACGTCCTGGTTCGTTCCATGCTCATGGAGTATAGCGGGGCTGAGTCGGCAACCAATATCACCACGCCAGCAGAAACATGGCAGATTGACTTTACCGCACGACTGGCGGCAATGGACGAACGCCAACGACTGGAGAATATCGATCTTTATGGCGCTGCGGCGTTCTTTGGTGCGGGTTACCTGGTATCAAAAAACGGGTCACAGTATTTCGTTACCCAGGGCGTGGGCTATGTCGCCGGGTTGCGCTCAGTGCTGGCCGCAAACCAGAACATCACCGTATCAACGACGCCGGTTAAAGTCTGGCTGGATGTTGCATGGTCTGGCACGCTGACCAGCGAATGGAAGGTCAAGAGTAAAATCACCGTTGCGGCCAGCCTGGCGGACTATGCCGAAAGCGGCGTCCAGCATCACGTCTTTGTCCTGGCGAGCATTGACGCCAGCGGTAATATTACGGACCTGCGACCAAAAGGCACGCTGGATGAACAGGCCGCCAGCGACGCCCTGGCAAAGCATGAAAAATCACGTAATCACCCCGATGCGACTACATCAGAAAAAGGTTTTACACAATTAAGTAGCGAAACCGGCAGTGATTCAGAGTCTAGGGCCGCGACGCCAAAAGCGGTAAAAGCGGTCAATGACGATTTGCAGAAAGTGAAAAAATCGCTTGGAACCGCTGCGGAGGCCGACGTAGTAACGTCAGAGAAGGACGCGACCCAGGGGCGCATCCCTACGGTTGGGTGGATGGGGTTAGGTGCGGTTTCCGGGGTGAGCTTTACCGATGCCAACATCCCTGACTTTAACTGTACTTTCCGAATGAATGCCCAGGGGATTCATGGGCCGGTTGCGGGTGCGCCTTCAAATATTCATCAATTCCAGTATGACGCCAACGCAGGCCAGCAAATCGGATATCGTGCAGGCATGGCAAATGCCCCGATGTATCACCGTTCTAAAGCCAATGGGGTATGGGGTAACTGGCAACAGGTATTTGATACCGCGAATCCGCCAGCACCAGAACAGGTTGGAGCAGTTGACAAAACCGGCGACACGATGACAGGTAGGCTTATCGTAAACTTTGATGGTGAGGCTATCAGGTTAAAGCCCAAAACTGCGGGTTATGCCAGTTACTTAATTTCTGTTGATTCGGCTAATGTAAATCACTGGTATGTAGGAGCAGGCTCAACAAATAATGCTGATGTCGTTTTCAATAATTATAAGGCCGGAAATAACAATATTAATCTGAAGAGCGACGGCTCGATAAATATCAACGCCACAAACGGAAAAAATGTCAATATTGCAGGTCAGGTAATTCCATCAACTTATGTGAATTTCGACGGGCGCTTTTACACAAAAACATTAGCAGATAGCACATTCCAGCCAAAAGGCAACTACACCCCTGCTGGGGAGGCTTACACAAAAGCAGAATCGAATGCACGATTTATTCAGGGTTGGAGGCTTGGTGCAATTTCTCAGGCTGATAATGGGAATAATGATAACCTTTTTGCAAACGCCCCAAACGGCGCGGTTGTTGTGAGCGTTCAGCAAAAGACTAACTTCACGGCGGTAAAATACCGTTACGCACAATACAACCTTAATGGGACTTGGTATAACGCAGGAGTGGCATCATGAAGACAACTGGTATTTTTAAAATTTACAAACCAGATAACATTCAGCTTGAAAAGGATGCGGAAATTATCAGGGAAAATACCGGAATGGATATTATTTTTCTTCGTGATCCTAATGGGGAGCTATGGCATGAAGCGCAATACCTCTTTGACAAAGATACATTAAAAATTGCGTTTGATGAAAATGATGTCATTGTCATGCTGTCAGAAGACGCAACCTTTTTAAATCCGGTAAACTGTGCTGTAGCAGAAGTTAAAAAAGATAATGTGCCTGCGGGTGTTGATGAATCTCAAACGTGGATGTACCGGGATGGGGAAATAATTCCGAGAATATATACACAGGATGAGTTTATCGCTCAGGCCGAGGCCATGAAGCAACAGCTTATGGCAGATACATCCTCTATTATCGCCCCTCTGCAAGATGCCGTTGATATTGGTGAGGCTACTGATGCTGAAGTTTCATCATTGCATGGGTGGAAAAAATACCGGGTACTGCTGAATCGCGTTGATATCAGCAAAGCGCCGGATATTGAATGGCCGGAGCTTCCCGAAGATGTGGCGTGATTCAGTTATCAAAATTGCCGACGATATGGCGGGGTTGAGTTGCTCAATCATTCCGGCGCATCCGTGGGTTTATGGTCTGGGTCAGTCGGCAGATTCAGGGGGGTATCTGAGTCCGGCTAATGCCCTGGGCTATCTGGCGGGGAAGCTGGCAACCAGCAGCGGGAGCGGTGACATTATCGTGATGATGATTGCCGAAAATACCCATGATGGTTTTATGAAAGCCCTCAACGGGCTTGCCATGGTATTTCCTGCGCCCGCATTTACCCAGGTTAGCCGCATGGCGGCTGCGGCGGCCGAACTGAGCACGGTTAAAATGCAACTGCCGTCGAAATCCAGTTCGCTGCCGGTCGCCGCGCCGCTGTCCGTCGCGACAAACCGCCTTGCGGTGAACGCGCAGCGGGTTGCCGCCGCGCAGCTAGCTGCCGCTGTCAGCACGACAACCGAAGGGCTGAAAAAACAAATTGCTGAATTCGTCCAGGCGCGTGCTGGCCTGCTTTCTTCGGTTAGCCAGTCTCTTGAAGACCTGAAAGGGGCCCGCGCGAAAGCCTGGTCATTCAGTTATACCGGCAATCACAGAATGGCGGCTATTGAATTACTAAAAGACATACCGCAGGCAACCGCCGTGCATACAGCGGCAATGATGTTTATCGGTGATTCGCTTGCAGATTTGGGGAAGATGATAAATGAGCCAGACCGCACTACTCGCGCTTAATGGTGAAGGGATCGCGATGCAAAACATGCTGGTTTCCCCTTCAATGCAGTTTCAGGAAAAAGACCAGTCAGGCCAGACATCGAGCACGACCAATTCCGAACAGGGCATCAAAGCCAAAGAATTGCGCGTGTCGGGCCTGGTGACATTTGACGACGAGGCAGTTTTACAGCGCCTTTTCCAGTTGGCATCCGCTACAGAGGCCAGCGGAGCCTTAAAGACTTATCGCGTCGCCAATGCCACGGCAACCGCAATCAACTTCCGCGAAGCCACCTTTACCGGTCAGATTGATGCCGTTCCCCAGGAAGACCGCCTCGCCTGGCAGGTCAGTTTCACGCTGCGGGAAAAAAACAGCGTGCCGGAAAAACGCCAGGCACGAAAAGGCAACGCAACCGCCAGCACGAAGCAAACAGGCGCGGGGGGTAAAGGTGGCGCAGCGGCAGACGAACCAGCCGACAAAATGAGCTGGTTTGAAGAAAAAGTCCTGAAACCCGTTAATGATGCGCTGGGGTAAAGCATGAAACCAATTAAACGCCTTTTCCTGTCCAGTGACCCGGTCCACATGGTGGACTGTAATATCGTGCTTGAGCAAAACGCCTGCGGGCGTGGATTCATCACGGCCAGCACTGAAATGGATTACACCGGCAAATTGGTTCGGGTCGATGTGGGTTATGACGGGCTGGTCCTGCGCTGGTTCACCGGTTATGTTGAGCGGTCGCAGCCTGCTGATAATGGCGCCTGCCGGTTGTTCGTGCGTGAGCTTGTCGGGGTGTTCGATAAGCTGTGGCCGTGTTCGTTCCAGCACCCAACGTTACGCCAGATCACTGACTGGTTAACGGAGCAAAGCGGGTTAACCGTCGCACCGCCTGCCGGTGCGGCTTATGCGGATAAACCTATCCCGCACTTTACCCACAGCGGAACCGGCTATCAGCTATTAGCCAGCCTGGGGCGGGCTTTCTCAATTAAAGATTATGTCTGGTATCAGTTGCCGGACGGGGCCGTTTTTACCGGCGCAGCAGAGCATAGCCTTTTTGCCGGTAAACCTGTGGAGATCCCACACGAATTTAGCCAGGCATCCGCAGCCGGTAATTCAATGGTTGTGCCGATGATCCAGAGCCTGCGCCCCGGTATTGAGGTCAACGGCCAGCGCTTAAGCCAGGTTCAGCTTAACAATGACGATATGACCATCACCTGGATGCCACGCAATAAGGCAACCGGCAAGCCACTGCAAAAATCACCGATTCAGCGCCAGATAGAAAGCGTCTACCCGGAACTGGCTTCCGGGCTGCATTTGCCAAAACTCGCCAGGGTTGAAGCGCCAAGCGAAGACGTTTCCGGGGGTAACATCGCGGACCCATTCCGGCCCCGTTACGCTGTGGATCTGCAACTGCTGGATGAAGACGGCAACGCGGCGGCCAACACGCCGGTTTATTCCGCCGTGCCGCTGCCGGTTCCAATGGCCGGGAGTGAATCGGGAATGTTTCAGTTTCCGCCGCCTGGCACGCTGGTTGAAATTGGTTTTGTGGAGGGCCGACAGGATAAGCCGTTTATTCGTCAGATCATGCCGCAGGGGCATAACCTGCCAGCGGTTAAGCCTGGCGAACAGCTACAGCAACAGCGCGATGGTGTATCGCAGCGCGTTACCGTCGCCGGTGACTGGGTGCGCCAGACCGACCAGACGATAAGCGAAATATCCATGACGCGGGAAGTGACCGCAGATGATGAAAAGCGAAAGCTGGTTGCCCGTGAAACAACAGTCCAGGCCACGGATAAAACAACCGTGCTGGGAACGGCCACACTTCTGGCCGGTGCGGTTATGCATGTAAGCGAGGGAGATTACAGCGTCGGCACGTCTGGCAACCTGACGGTGACCTGCAGCAAGGACAATTCTGTCAGTGTTGGCCAGAACGTAAAACGCGACGTCGGCGGCAAGCTGGAAGACAACATCCAGGGTAATGCCGACGTCACTATTGGCGGAGCGCTTAACGAGAAAATCGCAGGCATTAAAAAAAGCGTTGCCGCAGCGCAGCAGTTGATCGGGGCTTCCGTTAAGCTGGGCAGCGAAGAAACCAACGTCCTGACGTTGCTGACCGACACCCTGGACGTTGTCCGCGAACTGGCGCAGATATGTGCGACCCATACGCACCCCAACACGGGAGCCAGCGGGCAGGCATCGCAGTTCACCGGAACCGCCGAAAAAACCAACGCTTTGAAAGCAAAATACAGCCCCCTTATTGCCTGACAAACGCAGGCGAAAACCATCACGTCACCAGACGCCACAGAACGCCCCACAGCAAGCGCAGAACATAAGGCCGTCACCGTTCGGCCTTTTTTGCGTTCGTTTAACCACGCCCCGGAGACAGAGCGACAGAACGCAGACGGAAGCGGATCCGAGACGGAAACGGCGCTACACCGCACCCGCCTGCGGTATTTGGATCATAAAAATTTTGCAAAAGAATTTTTGCGCAAAGCAGCCAGCCAGCCCGCGCCGCTGCTGGGGTTCTGCGGTCTGCTGGCGTTTGCACACCGCGCAAGGATTTGCAGCGTTTTGCAAAAATTGCCGACCTGCCAACGCCTAACCGATTGGTTAACATGATGTTTTTAAAAGGATCGTTTTACTTTCCGCCACGATCAAATGTGAGCAGTGGTTGCCTGGTGTTTTTGAACGGTAACGAGGCAAAGCCTTACACGGCGGGGCTGGCATCTTGATCAAGTATCTTTTGACTTTGCAAAAATTTGCTTAACTCAGAAAAAAGGGACGTATGGATTGTGCTGCCAAATTATGGGTTATGAGTGGTAAGAAAGGAGGAGGGCGGATGTAAAATCATTATACGTGGACACAATGTGGACCATGAGGATAATAAATGCAATAAATACAGTTAGTTGAGTAAATAAAAAAGGCGACCGAAGTCGCCTTTTTGGATCAAACACTCATCTCAACTTATTTGGAGATGTGAGCGATCAGGTCCAGTACTTTATTAGAGTAGCCGGTTTCGTTGTCGTACCAGGATACCAGTTTCACGAAGTTGTCGTTCAGTGCGATACCAGCTTTAGCATCGAACACGGAAGTGCACACTTCGCCGTTGAAATCGGTAGATACAACGTCGTCTTCGGTGTAGCCCAGAACGCCTTTCATTGCGCCTTCGGAAGCAGCTTTGATTGCTTTCTTAATTTCTTCATAAGAAGCAGCTTTTTCCAGACGAACGGTCAGGTCAACAACGGATACGTTAGGCGTTGGAACGCGGAACGCCATACCAGTCAGTTTGCCATTCAGTTCTGGCAGTACTTTACCTACAGCTTTAGCAGCACCGGTAGAGGATGGGATGATGTTCTGAGCCGCGCCACGGCCGCCGCGCCAGTCTTTGTGAGACGGGCCATCAACGGTTTTCTGAGTAGCGGTGGTCGCGTGAACGGTAGTCATCAGACCTTCGATGATGCCGAAGTTGTCGTTGATAACTTTAGCCAGCGGTGCCAGGCAGTTGGTGGTGCAGGATGCGTTAGACACGATATCCTGGCCAGCGTAAGTTTCGAAGTTTGCACCACGAACGAACATTGGGGTGTTGTCTTTGGAAGGACCAGTCAGAACAACTTTCTTCGCACCCGCAGTGATGTGTTTACGTGCAGTTTCGTCGGTCAGGAAGATACCGGTTGCTTCAGCAACAACGTCAACACCGATTTCGTTCCATTTCAGGTTAGCTGGGTCTTTTTCAGCAGTAACGCGGATGGTTTTGCCATTAACAACCAGGTGGCCGTCTTTCACTTCAACGGTGCCGTCGAAACGACCGTGAGTTGAGTCGTACTTCAGCATGTACGCCATGTATTCAGCGTCCAGGAGATCGTTGATACCAACGATTTCGATGTCAGAACGTTTCTGAGCAGCACGGAAAACAATACGGCCGATACGGCCAAAACCGTTGATACCTACTTTGATAGTCATATATTCCACCAGCTATTTGTTAGTGAATAAAAGGTTGCCTGTAAAATTACAAAAACCTTACGCAGCGTCAAGCGGAATCGTGTCAATCATTGCGACAAATCAATCCTGTGACTAACGTTTGTGCGACTGACTCGCCTCACTTTCCCTTTGAGCTTGCAACCACATGGGGGCTGCGCCCGGGATTTTAAAGTCCTCGCAGGATAAAAATGTGAGAATGATCACAATTGCCTGACCGCCTTTTCGCGACACATAAGTTTAGATCAAAAGTGCACGCAAGGGTGTTAATGTTTTGTTAGAATGCGGGGTAAAAGATGTCTGTTTCTACAGCGAGATGTAAGCATATGTCGAACCAACGTAACCCTGACGATTTGAAAAAAAACCTCACAGAAATGCAGTTTTACGTGACGCAAAATCACGGGACGGAACCGCCGTTCACCGGGCGTTTACTGCACAACAAGCGAGACGGCGTCTACCACTGTCTGGTCTGTGATGCCCCTCTGTTCAATTCACAAACGAAATTTGATTCGGGCTGCGGCTGGCCGAGCTTTTACGAGCCGGTGAGCGATGAGGCCATCCGCTACCTGACCGACTCGTCGCACGGCATGGTGCGCAGGGAAATTCGCTGCGGCAACTGCGATGCGCACCTTGGGCATGTCTTCCCGGATGGCCCTCAGCCTACGGGTGAGCGTTTCTGCGTGAATTCAGCCTCAATGAGCTTCACTGACGACGAAAACGGCGACCAGATTAAGGGTTGAAAAAACGATTCAGCAAATTATTCCTTTGAAAGGGCGGGATTGTGAATATTGAAGACATGATTAGCGGTATGACACCGGAGATTTATCAGCGTCTGGTGACCGCCGTAGAGCTGGGAAAATGGCCCGATGGCGTCGCGTTGACCCCGGAGCAAAAAGAGAACAGCCTGCAGCTGGTGATGCTGTGGCAGGCGCGCAATAACACCGACGCGCAGCACATGACCATCGACACTAAAGGCCAGATGGTCATGAAGAGCAAGCGCGAGTTGAAAGAAGACTTCGGCATCACGCCGAAGCCGATTGCGACTTTCAAATAATGCTTTCCCTGTAGGCCGGGTAAGCGTTAGCGCCACCCGGCACGCTACACCTTAGTGTGGGATCCCGAGCGACGCCGCCAGCTGCTTCGCTAACTGATTGTTGTCATCAGCCCCATACTCCCAGAACATCGCCCCGGCGAGACCTTTCTCTTTGATGTAGTCCGCTTTGATGGCAACGGAACGCGGGTTCTCATACGAAATCGCAAACAGCGCGTTGCCATCTGCACCCTTCACCGAGAGCCACGGCACTTTCGCCTGGTCGTCCCAGTGCTCGGTAAAGCGCTTCTGCGGATCGTTCAACAGCTTCTTCACGATATCGTTGTACTTCACGTAGGTATCTTTGGTCAGGTCATAGCCGAGTGACTTGAACAACCCGATCTCCTGAGGCCCGAAGTAGGGCTGGGTAACCGGATTTTTTTGCGCATCCGGTTTCGTCCAGTCAATGCCCGGCTCCACGGCACGTTTCGGCACGCGGCCATAGAAACCAATCCCGAGGTTCATCTGCTGCGGCTTCAGCCCGGCGGCCAGATAGTTGTTCACCACAAAATCCACGCTGTATTTGTCCGCAGCGGCCACCGTCGGCCAGGCGCTGGAGTCATACAGGTTGGCATTGAAGTACTGCGTGCCGTACGCCATGTCGTAGGTCATCAGGTTGATGTAGTCGAGCAGGGGCGCGATGGCTTTGATATCCACCCAGCTTTTTGGACTTTCCGCATTCGCGCCTACCGCAATGGTCACCAGCTTTTTATGCCCGAACGCGTCGCGCATCTCTTTCAGCAGGGCGGTAAAGTTATCCCGGTCGGCGGGCTGGCTTGCGACCAGCCCCCAGGCGCCGTTGACCGGATACTCCCAGTCGAGATCGATCCCGTCCAGACCGTATTTGTCGACTATCTCCTGCGCGGAGCGGATAAACACCGCGCGCGTCTCTTTGGTTGCCGCTGCGCCAGAGAAGCCACGCGCGCCCCAGCCGCCAACGGAAAGCAGCACTTTGAGGTTTGGGTTTTGTTTACGCAGGGTCGGGATGAGGGCCAGATCGGCGGCGACTTTTGGCGATAGCCAGATCTGATGCAGTTTCGCCGGATCTTTTAGCGCAGCGTTGGTTTCGTCTTTTTCGTCGTTATAGACCAGACCAAACGAGTAGTTCAGGTGGGTGATCTGGCGAACGTCCAGTTTATTGATATCGCCACCCGGTCCGGCGGTGACATCGCCACCCCCGTTAAAGTAGCCCACGGACATCAGGGTACTGGCGGAGGCAACTGACGCGCAAAGCAGGGGTAATGCTGCCAGCAAGGGCAAACGTTTCATACAAGTTCCTCTTTGACTTAATAAAATTAACCACGCCACGGAAAAGGCGTGGCGAAAAAACAGCCTAAAGAGAATAGCATTGCCGCTTCGCTGAGGATGCGAGGGAGTTCACTTTATGGGAGAACGGAGTGGGTTGTTTTGCTGGGTGGCGGCTGCGCCTTACCCGGCCTACGGGGAAAGGTAGGCCGGGTAAGCGTAAGCGCCACCCGGCTAAAAAGGCTTACGCCTGCGTCTCCAGCCAGTCTTCAAGCGTATACAGCGTCGCGCCTTCCGCAGCCATATCCATAAACGCCTGAGCGCTGTCCTGCGGGTGAATGTTCACCCCGCGGCAGCCGTCGGTGATGACGCTGACGGTATAACCTAACTGGAGCGCGTCCAGCACGGTAAACTTCACGCAGTAGTCCGTCGCCAGGCCCAGCACGATCAGCTCCGTGATTTCGTGATGACGTAACCACGCGTCCAGCGCCGTTTTCTGGCGATGCCCGTTATCAAAAAACGCGCTATAGCTGTCGATAGCCGGGTTTTCACCTTTATGGAACACCGCGTCGATGGCTTTCTGATTCAGGAGCGGATGCAGCGCCGCGCCTTCCGTCTGCTGTACGCAGTGATCCGGCCAGAAGGTTTGCGCCAGTCCGTCGAGCTCCCCCTGAGTGAAGGGCTCGACGTCGTGCTGGCTGGCAAAGCTGCCGTGGTTCGCCGGGTGCCAGTCCTGGCTTGCGACGACCGCTTCGCCGCGGGCTTTGCACCACTCAATCAGGGTGTTTGCCACGTCAACGGTGCTGTCACCTTCGGCGACGGCCAGCGCACCGCCCGCGCAGAAATCATTTTGCAAATCGACCAGTAGCAGGGCGCGTTGCTTCATGGGCACTCCTTATTCGTCCGGGGTCAGCTCGCCGCGCAGGTTTTGCATCATCGCGCTGCGAATGGACTGAATGTCCAGATCCTGACTCAGTAAATAGTGAAGTTTAGTCAGCGTTGCCTCAACGGTCATATCGAAGCCGCTGATAACCCCCGCATGCGCCAGCGCGTTGCCGGTGGCATAGCCGCCCATGTTGACCTTTCCGGACATACACTGGGTCAGGTTCACGACCACAATTCCGCGCTCGCTGGCTTCCTGAAGCTCTTTCAGGAATTCGCCGTTCTGCGGCGCGTTGCCGACGCCATAGGAGCGCAGAATCAGCGCTTTCACCGGCTGGCGCAGGAAGTTACGCACCACGTCGGCAGAGATACCCGGGTAGATAGTGACCACGCCAATCGGTTGCGGAGTAATCGGATGCACAATCAGCTCGCCGGCGGTGTTCGGCGCAGGCGGCGTGCCCAGACGACGGATATGAATCCCGGCCTCCAGCAGCGGCTGCAGGTTAGGGGAGGCGAAGGCGTCAAAACCGTCGGCATGGGCTTTGGTGGTGCGGTTGCCGCGATACAGACGGTTGTTGAAGAACAGCGACACTTCGTTAATCGGGTAATTCGCCGCCACGTACAGGGAGTTCAGCAGGTTGATCTGCCCGTCCGAGCGCAGCTCCGCCAGCGGGATTTGCGACCCGGTGACGATAACCGGCTTGCTCAGGTTCTCCAGCATGAAGGAGAGCGCCGAGGCGGTAAACGCCATGGTGTCGGTGCCGTGCAGGATCACGAAGCCGTCGTACTGGTCGTAATGGGCTTTAATGTCATCCGCGATGTGCTGCCAGTCTTCCGGCGTCATGTCGGAGGAGTCCATCAGCGGCTCGTATTCGTGGATGGTGAAGTCAGGCATTTCCGGACGGTGGAATTCTGGCATCAGCGCAAGCTGACGCTGCAGGTGGCCGGAGACAGGGATATAGCCGTTTTCAGAGCGCTGCATACCGATGGTACCGCCAGTGTAGGCTACATAAATCGATTTCTTCTGCATGGTAGTGAGTTCTTGTTCTTCAAAAGAAAAAAATCCCCTCTTCGCGGGAAGAGGGGACGGTTTTTAACGGACGTTAGCGCAGGTCAGGCAAAACGCGTAACGACTCTGTGGATCGTTAAAGGCCGCGAGCTTATCGCTTTCCGCCTTCATCGCTTTCGCTGCCGTGGCGACCGGCGCAGGCAGGTAAGCCTGCATCGCCTCCGGCAACATGGCGCGTACCGAGCCGGACATGCTGTCCATGACCATATCGAAGAACGACGGCTCGTCCTGATAATACTCGATATGCCACTGCTTGAGTTTCGCCAGCTCGGCGGCTTTCTTCACCGCGTCATCGAAGTCGCCCAGACTGTCGACCAGACCGTTGCTCTTCGCATCCTGGCCGGTCCAGACGTGGCCCTGCGCGATCTGGTCGATCTGCTCAGGCGTCTTTTTACGCGAGTCCGCTACCAGGGTGATAAAGCGTTTATAGCCGTTCTCAATGCTGAGCTGCATCATCTCAGAGACTTCCGGCGGCAGGGATTTGGTCACCGACACATCCGCCAGCGGAGAGGTGGCCACGCCATCGGTATGCACGCCCAGAGAATCCAGGCTGTTCTCCACGGTGTTGATCACCCCGAAGATGCCAATCGAGCCGGTCAGCGTGCTTGGGTTAGCCACAATGTAGTTGGCTGGCGTTGAGATCCAGTAACCCCCGGAGGCGGCCATTCCGCCCATGGAGACGACGACCGGCTTGCCGGCGGCGCGCGCCGCGGCCAGTTCAGCGCGGATCACTTCAGAAGCGCTCACGCTGCCGCCAGGGCTGTTCACCCGAAGGACAATCGCTTTCACTTTCGGATCCAGGCGAGCATCGCGGATTTGTGACGCGGTAGTATCGCCGCCCACGTTCCCCGGCGTCTCCTGGCCGTCCATGATGGCGCCGTTGGCAAACACCACCGCGACGCTGTCACCGCTGTCATCCGGCTTTTTCGTCGAGTAATCATACATGCTGATGGCGCTGTAATTTTTGTCCTCTTTGCTCCAGCCAAACTGTTTGCTCAGCGATTTTTCAATCTCGGCGCTGGTGCCCAGGGCATCCACCAGTTTGTTATCCAGCGCATATTTCGCGGTATCACCGTCAACCTTACGCAGGCCTTCCAGCACGCCCTGCGCGCCGGGGAACGCCTGCTCAGGCGTAATCTGGCGGTTAGCGGCAACGGTGCCCAGATAGTTCTGCCACAGCTCGCCAATCCAGCGGCTGTCCGCTTCACGGGCGGCAGGGGACATATCGTCGCGGATAAACGGCTCCACGGCGGATTTGTACGTGCCGACGCGGAAGACGTGGGTGGTGACCTTCAGCTTGTCGAGCAGCGATTTGTAGTACAGGCCGTTGGTGGCAAAGCCGTGCAGATCGACCGTGCCCTGCGGGGAGAGCCAGATTTTATTGGCGAAGCTCGCCAGATAATATTGCCCCTGGCTGTAGCTGTCGCCCACGGCAATTACCGGCTTGCCGCTGTCGCGGAATTCGCGCAGCGCTTTACCGATGTACTGCATGGAAGGCTGATCGCCGCCGGCAAAATCTTTCAGATCCAGCACGATCCCGGTGATGTTCCGGTCGTCTTTGGCCTGGCGGATGGTATCGACGATATCGAACAGGGAGTTTTCCTGCAGACGATCTGAGGTTGCGCCAAACAGCTGGCGACCAATCACGCTCAGGCGACTGCTGGTGGACGGCTTATCAACGATAACGCCGGTGATATCGAGTAATAGCGCGCCGCGCGTTGAATGCTGCGCCTGATTCGCATTGCTGATATGCATCCAGATGCCCGCGCAAACCAGAACCAGGAAGATGAAGAAGATGTTCATCACCAGGTTGCGGACGAAGTTGAGCAGTCTCCACGTCCATTTAAAGAAACCGGCAATGATTCGCCAAAGGGTTCGCATGTATTCTCCCTAACCAGAAAATGACTGTTTCCGTCGCCACTGGACGGTAATGTTGGGTTATCGTAATGACCCAACCGCCACTTGTCAGCAGGAATCGCCTGCCAGGCTGTAACAAAATCTGCCGTCGTGTTAATTTTGTGAGTAAATTTCAAGAAAGGAGTTAACCAATGGACGCACTCGAACTGCTTGTTAACCGCCGTAGCGCTTCCCGTCTGGCCGAACCTGCCCCGGCAGGCGAGCAGCTGGAGAACATTCTGCGTGCCGGCATGCGTGTCCCCGATCATGGTACGCTGCAGCCGTGGCACTTCTTTGTAATTGAAGGCGAAGGCCGCGATCGTTTCAGCCAGCTGCTGGAGAAGGGCGCGGTTGCCGCCGGGCAGGATGAGAAAGGTATCGACAAGGCGCGTAATGCCCCGTTCCGCGCCCCGATGATCGTCACCGTTGTGGCGAAATGCCAGGCTGACCATAAGGTGCCGGTCTGGGAACAGGAGATGTCCGCAGGCTGTGCGGTGATGGCGATGCAAATGGCCGCCGTCGCGCAGGGGTTTAACGGTATCTGGCGCACCGGTGCGCTGACCGAAAGCCCGGCGGTTCGTGACGGTTTTGGCTGCGGCGAGCATGACAAAATCGTCGGTTTCCTCTACCTCGGTACCCCGCAGCTTAAAGCCTCCAGCACCATCAGCGTGCCGGACACCACGCCTTTCGTCAGCCGTTTCTGATAACCCGCGCTAAACTGTCTGGATTCTGAGCATCTGCCGCAGAATTCAGACAGTCATACTTACCTCTTTATGGAATGAGCGCTACCATAGCGCGATTGAGATGACAGGAGACGTCCATGAGCGAGCAAACCATTCGTTTAACGCAGTACAGCCACGGAGCCGGTTGCGGTTGTAAAATTTCCCCGAAAGTGCTGGAGACCATCCTGCACAGTGAACAGGTGAAGTTTGTCGACCCGAACCTGCTTGTCGGCAACGAAACGCGTGACGATGCTGCAGTTTATGACTTAGGTAACGGCACCAGCATTATCAGCACCACTGACTTCTTTATGCCGATTGTCGACAACCCGTTCGACTTCGGTCGCATTGCCGCGACGAACGCCATCAGCGATATCTTCGCGATGGGCGGTAAGCCGATCATGGCGATTGCCATTCTGGGCTGGCCGATCAACACCATCCCGCCGGAAGTAGCCCGTGAAGTGATTGATGGCGGTCGTTTTGCCTGCCAGCAGGCGGGAATTGCCCTGGCCGGCGGTCACTCTATTGATGCGCCCGAACCGATCTTCGGCCTGGCCGTCACCGGCGTAGTGCCGACCGAACGCGTGAAGCGCAACAGCACCGCGCAGGCGGGCTGCAAACTGTTCCTCACCAAGCCGCTGGGCATTGGCGTGCTGACGACCGCCGAGAAAAAATCCCTGCTGAAACCGGAGCACAAAGGTCTGGCAACGGAAGTGATGTGCCAGATGAACCTCGCCGGTGCGGCATTCGCCAATATCGACGGCGTGAAGGCGATGACCGACGTCACCGGTTTTGGTCTGCTGGGGCACCTCTCTGAAGTGTGTCAGGGCGCGGGCGTACAGGCGCAGGTCTGGTATCAGGACGTGCCGAAGCTGCCGGGCGTGGAGGAGTATATTGCTCAGGGCGCGGTCCCGGGCGGTACCCAGCGCAACTTCGCCAGCTACGGTCACCTGATGGGCGAAATGCCTGAGGAGTGGCGCAACCTGCTGTGCGATCCGCAAACTTCCGGCGGCCTGCTGCTGGCGGTCACGCCGGAGTCCGAAGCCGAGGTTCAGGCGACCGCCGCCGAGTTTGGTATTACCCTGACGGCAATCGGCGAGCTGGTGACCGCGCGCGGTGGCCGACCGATGATTGAGATCCGTTAATTCGATGCGGTTGTTTATTGCCGAAAAGCCGAGCCTGGCCCGTGCCATTGCCGACGTGCTGCCTAAACCGCATCGCAAAGGCGACGGCTTTATCGAATGCGGTAACGGGCAGGTGGTCACCTGGTGTATCGGTCACCTGCTTGAGCAGGCGCAGCCGGACGTCTACGACAGCCGTTACGCCCGCTGGAATTTAAACGATCTGCCCATCGTGCCGGAAAAATGGCGCCTGCAGCCCCGGCCTTCGGTCACCAAACAGCTCAACGTGATCAAGCGCTTCCTGCATGAAGCCGCTGAAATCGTGCACGCGGGTGACCCGGACAGGGAGGGGCAGCTGCTGGTGGATGAGGTGCTGGACTATCTTGAGCTGGCGCCGGAAAAGCGTCAGCAGGTGCAGCGCTGCCTGATTAACGACCTCAACCCGCAGGCCGTCGAGCGGGCAATCTCGCGCCTGCGCGCCAACAGCGAATTTATTCCGCTGTGCGTTTCCGCACTGGCGCGAGCGCGTGCGGACTGGCTGTACGGCATCAATATGACCCGCGCGTATACCATCCTCGGGCGCAACGCGGGCTATCAGGGCGTACTCTCCGTGGGTCGCGTGCAGACGCCGGTGCTGGGGCTGGTGGTGCGTCGCGACGAAGAGATCGAAAATTTCGTCGCCAAAGATTTCTTCGAAGTCAAAGCGCATATCGTCACGCCGAAAGACGAACGCTTTACCGCCGTCTGGCAGCCGAGCGACGCCTGCGAATCGTACCAGGATGAAGAGGGGCGCCTGCTCCATCGTCCGCTGGCTGAGCATGTGGTTAACCGCATTACCGGTCAGCCGGCTATCGTCACCAGCTATAACGATAAACGGGAATCAGAACCCGCGCCGCTGCCGTTTTCGCTGTCGGCCCTGCAGATTGAGGCCGCGAAGCGCTTTGGCCTCAGCGCGCAGAACGTGCTGGATATCTGCCAGAAGCTCTATGAAACCCATAAGCTCATCACCTACCCGCGTTCGGACAGCCGCTATCTGCCGGAAGAGCACTTTGCCGGACGCCATTCGGTGATGAACGCCATCAGCGTCCACGCGCCGGATCTGCTCCCGCAGCCGGCGGTGAATCCGGACACCCATAACCGCTGCTGGGACGACAAAAAAGTCGATGCCCACCACGCGATTATCCCGACGGCGCGCGCCAGCAGCGTCAACCTGACGGATAACGAAGCGAAGGTCTATAACCTGATCGCCCGTCAGTACCTGATGCAGTTCTGCCCGGACGCGGTATTCCGCAAGTGCGTGATTGAGCTTGAGATTGCCAAAGGTAAGTTTGTCGCCAAAGCGCGTTTCCTTGCGGAAGCGGGCTGGCGCACGCTGCTCGGCAACAAAGAGCGCGACGAAGAGAACGACGGCACGCCGCTGCTGGTGGTCGCCAAAGATGACGAACTGCTGTGCGAGAAGGGCGAAGTGGTTGAACGTCAGACTCAGCCCCCGCGCCATTTCACCGATGCGACGCTGCTGTCGGCGATGACCGGTATCGCCCGGTTTGTGCAGGATAAAGATCTGAAGAAGATCCTGCGCGCCACCGACGGTCTCGGTACGGAAGCAACCCGTGCGGGGATCATCGAGCTGCTCTTTAAGCGCGGCTTCCTGGAGAAAAAGGGACGCTACATCCACTCGACGGAGCCTGGCCGGGCGCTAATCCACTCTCTGCCGGAGCTGGCCGCCAGGCCGGACATGACCGCGCACTGGGAATCGGTGCTGACGCAGATCAGCGAGAAGCAGTGTCGCTATCAGGACTTTATGCAGCCGCTGGTGGGGACGCTTTACCAGCTGATCGATCAGGCGCGCAGCACGCCGGTGAAAACGTTCCGAGGGATGGTTGCACCCGGTGGCGGCGCGAAGAAACCGTTCAAGAAGAAAAAGAGCGCGGCAGCCTCATAACCCGTAGGCCGGGTAAGGCGCAGCCGCCACCCGGCGAAAGCAGCTCTGCGGCCTGAAAAAAGCCCGGTGGCGCTAACGCTTACCGGGCCTACAAGGGCGAGAATGCAGCGAAAGCTTAAATCACACCTTGCCCAATCATCGCATCCGCCACCTTCACGAACCCGGCGATATTGGCCCCGCGCACGTAGTTGGTTTGCGATGCCTCGCCGCCGTACTCCACGCAGGCATGGTGAATATCCAGCATGATATGGTGCAGGCGCGCATCCACTTTCTCCGCCTTCCAGCCGAGACGCGCGGCGTTTTGCGCCATCTCGAGGCCGGAGGTCGCCACGCCGCCCGCGTTCGCGGCCTTGCCCGGCGCAAACAGCACGCCCGCTTCCAGGAACAGGTCCGTCGCGTCGATGGTGGTCGGCATATTCGCCCCTTCGGCCACCGCTTTTACGCCGTTGCTAATCAATGTACGCGCGGCTTCAACATCCAGCTCGTTCTGCGTGGCGCACGGCAGGGCGATATCCACCGGCACGCCCCACGGCTGTTTACCTTCCAGGCAGGTCAGGCCAAACTCCCGGGCATAATCCGCCACGCGACCGTCGCGGCTGGCTTTGATTTCACACAGGCGCGCCAGTTTCTCTGCCGTGAAGCCCGCTTCATCCACCACCGTGCCGCTGGAGTCAGAGGCGGTCACCACGCGAGCGCCAAACTGCATCGCTTTCTCAATCGCGTACTGCGCCACGTTACCGGAGCCGGACACCGCGACGCGCATACCTTCGAAGCCCAGACCGTGACGCTTGAGCATGGCCTCGGTGAAGTAAACCAGACCGTAGCCGGTCGCTTCCGGGCGGATCAGGCTCCCGCCAAACGACAGCCCCTTGCCGGTAAAGACGCAGGCGCTGTTGTTGGAGAGCTTTTTCATCATCCCGGCCATAAAGCCCACTTCGCGTCCACCCACGCCGATATCACCGGCAGGCACGTCGGTGTCAGGACCAAGATGGCGATAGAGTTCGGTCATTAGCGCCTGGCAGAAGCGCATCACTTCGCCTTCGCTTTTGCCTTTCGGGTCGAAATCGCTGCCGCCTTTTCCGCCGCCCATGGGTAGCGTGGTGAGGGCGTTTTTAAAGGTCTGCTCGAAGCCGAGGAATTTCAGAATCGACAGGTTTACGGACGGGTGGAAGCGCATGCCGCCCTTAAACGGGCCAATGGCCGAGTTAAACTGTACGCGCCACGCGCGGTTAACCTGTACCTGATTGCGATCGTCAACCCAGGTCACGCGGAACTGGATCACGCGCTCCGGCTCGACAAGGCGTTCAAGCAGCGACATCTGGCGATAACGCGGGTTTTGTTCAAGGAAAGGCCACAGGGTGGTCATAACTTCTCGTACGGCCTGCGCGAACTCGCTTTGGTGCGGGTCGCGCTGCTGAACATGGGCAAGGAAACTTTCCAGAGAGCGTGTCTGATCCATAGATATAAGAACCTCTTATCGTATTTTATGTGTATTACTTATGCGATTTGTGTTGTTTTTTTGACTATACCACCCGCACCGCTTTGTGAGGCAAGCAGAAATGTATGCCGAAAGGGAAATTAATGAGAGCGCGGGCGTCATAACCAAAAGCGATGAAGAGATAAATTAAAGGTTCCGCTCTGGTTTACCGTTATAGTCATTATCAAGGAACTACAGGAAGATGTGTCTATGAAACGTTATCTACTCACCGCGCTGTGTGCGATCTTTGCCGCAGGCGTGCAGGCCAACCCCATTCTCCCGGACGTGGAGGTGAATGTGCCGCCGGAAGTGTTTAGCTCCAGCGGCCAGAGTCAAACGGTGCAGCCCTGCAATCAGTGCTGTATCTATCAGAATCAAAACTACTCGGAAGGGGCCGTTGTGAAAGCGGACGGCATTCTGCTGCAGTGCCAGCGCGACGAGCGCGCCATCAGCACGAACCCGCTGGTCTGGCGTCGCGTAAAACAATAAAGGCTTCCAGCAGCGGAATATCCGCGGGCGCCAGGGCGTAGCAAAATGCCTCTTCCGGCGTACACCACGCGAGCGCGCTGTGGTAGTGCGCCGTGAGCTCGCCGCGAAAAGCAGGAACGTGCCAGGCATGCAGGTTAATCAACCGCTGGGAGACTTCCCGCTGGTGGCTTGCCACGTATTGCCCCGGCAGGGCGTCAATGCCCAACTCTTCACGCAGCTCGCGGATAAGCGCTTCTGGCTGGGTTTCTCCGGCCTCGACTTTACCGCCTGCAAATTCCCACATTCCCGGCTGGTCGGCATGGGCAGGGCGCTGCGCCAGTAAAATATTGCCGTCTTTTTCGATGATGGCGGCAACGACATCGAGTGTTTTCAGCATGGTCGTCAATAATTGATAGCGAAAAAAGACATATTATCGTGCCCTTTCTCAGAGTCCAGTAAACAGGAGAATCAGGTGAAAGAGTCCACCGCCTGGGTTGCCCCCCTCGAATCCCTTCCCGCCAGCCTAAAACCGATAGCCGCCATGCAGAAAAAGCATTTTGGCGCGGTGCTGAATCCCACCCGCTGGTGGGGGCGAATGCCGCGTCTGTTCTGGCTGGTGGCGCTGTTTGTCGGCTTTCTGGAACGCCGTCGCGCGCGCCTGACGCCCGCGCTGCGTTCGCTGCTCATGACGCGGGTGTCCCAGCTCTGTCACTGCGCTTTCTGTATTGATGCCAACAGCCTGCGGCTGGCCGAGCGCTGCGGTGCGCTGGATAAGGTGCAGGCCGTGAGCGACTGGCAGGAATCCACCTTGTTCACCGAGCAAGAGCGGGCGGCGCTGGCCTACGCCGAAGCGGTAACCGCCACGCCGCCCCGGGCGGATGAGGCTATCAGAACGGCGCTGAAGCGCCACTTTACGGACGAGGCCATCACCGAAATGACGGCGCTCATTGCCTTTCAGAACCTCTCCGCCCGCTTTAACGCCGCGCTGGATATTCCCGCGCAGGGGCTGTGCGCCACGTTTAACGAGACGCCCCATGCTTGATCGTTACCTGCACCCGCGGGTAAAGCCCGCGCTGAATCGTCTGGTTTCCGTGCTGGATAAGCCGGGCATCACGCCCGACGGCGTCACCCTGACCGGGTTTGCCGTCGGCGTGCTGGCGCTGCCGTTTCTGGCCCTCGGCTGGTATCCGGCGGCGCTGGTCGCCATCGTGCTTAACCGCCTGCTGGATGGTCTGGACGGCGGCCTGGCGCGCCGGAGAGGGCTGACCGATGCGGGGGGATTTCTTGATATCGCGCTCGATTTTCTGTTCTACGCCCTGGTGCCGTTTGGCTTTGCGCTGGCAGCACCCGCTGAGAATGCGCTGGCCGCGGCCTGGCTGCTGTTTGCGTTTATCGGGACCGGCAGCAGCTTTCTGGCGTTTGCGGCGCTGGCGGCGAAGCATAACATCGACAACCCCGGCTATGCGCACAAGTCGTTTTATTACATCGGTGGGTTAACGGAAGGGACGGAGACCATTGCGCTGTTCGTGCTGTGCTGCCTCTTCCCTGCACACTTTGCGCTTTTCGCGTGGGTATTCGGCGCGCTGTGCTGGCTGACCACCACAACGCGCATCTGGAGCGGCTATGTGACGCTGAAGTCACTCAATCGTTAGAGCGCGCTTTCCGGCCCGCGCGCGCCGGTGGTGACCGGGTTCTGCGGGTGACTGCTCCATTCGTACCAGCCGCCGTCATAGACGGCGACATTCTTCCAGCCCATCGCCCGGGCGTACATAAAGGTTTCTGACGCCCGCCACCCGGTGCCGCAGTAAAACGCGACGTGTTGTTCGGGCAGAATATTCCAGCGCTTCCACTGGGCGGTGATATCGTCCGCGCTGCGCATGGTGCCATCCGGGTTATGGAAGTCTTCCATATGGGTCGCGTCGCTGCCCGCATGACCCCAGCGGGCACCGGCTATTTCACCTTTTGGCTTGATGTAGCTGTAGCCGCTGGTTTCGCCGATGAACTCCGGCCACGAACGAATGCTGACCAGGGAAGCATCCTGACGATGCAGCATCCCGCGTGCCTGCTCCATATCGACCATCAGCTGCGGCTGGCCGGGGATCGGCGCGCCGAAATCGGGGGCTGGCGTCACGTTGCCGGGCGTGCCGCGTTCAACCGGGAGTCCTGCATCTGACCACGCCTTCCAGCCGCCGTCGAGAATGCGCACATCCTTCACGCCCGCATACAGCATAATCTGCGCCACGCGCGCGGCGGCGTAAACGTCACGGCCATACAAAATGACGGTGGTATCGTGACGGATCCCGTGCTTCGCCAGCATCGCTTTCAGCGTGTCGTCGGAGACTTTATTCCACAGCGGCTCGCTTTCCACCTCGTTGGTGTCAATGTAGCCCGCGCCGGGAATGTGGTTCAGCAGGTAAAACTTCGGTGCGCCCCAGGCGGCCTCAATCACTTTCCAGTCGCCTGACGGCGCGGCGGTCACGGGTTTACCCTGCTGGAGGCGGTGGATCCACTGCGGGTAAACCAGCTGTTCAAAGTGAGGCAGCCGCTGAAGGCGGTCGGGCGTCTGCAGGGCGTCGCTGAGCAGCGAGACGTGGCGGTATCCGGCTTTTCCCAGGCGGGATTTCACCGCCAGGTTATCGCTCTCGTCGCCGTACAGGGCGATAGCCGTCGCGGGCGTAAGCTGATGCTGTTTTGCCCAAAGTGCAATCTGCTCGTCGCTCATTGCGCCCAGCCAGGCGGCAGCCAGGTTGAGTGCGGCGGGTTCATGCCCGGAGGGGCCGCTGAGCGTCTGCGGCCAGCCGTTGTAAAACGCGCTGGGGCGGGTGTCGACAGGCGTGCCGTGCTGCGCCTGAAGCTGAGACAGCGTCATCGCGTTGGGCATATCAGCCGCCAGAGAGGAAAAGGACGCGAGGCCGCAGAGCAGGGCCAGCGCGGTCAGTTGAGAAACACGTTTCATCGAATAACCTGACGTCAGTAAAAGAGGGGGGCATTGTCGTCTCTCCGGAAACGGAAAACATTGCGTTAGCACATTATTGCCAGCGAGAAATCTCAATCAGCTCGCCGCCGGGCGGAATATCATCTTCGTCATGGGTGACCAGCACCACCGGGATATTGCGCGCGCGGACGGCGTCAAATACCCATGTCCGAAACGTCGTGCGCAGCGTTTTATCGAGGCGGCTGAACGGTTCATCCAGCAGCAGCGCCTGCGGCTCAGCGAGCAGGGCCCGCAGCAGGCTGACCCGGGCACGCTCCCCGCCGGAGAGGGTGGCCGGATCGCTGGCGTAATGACCGCTCAGCCCGGCGGAATCCAGCGCCTGCTCGACCGCTTCCCGACGCGCGCGCCCTGCGATCCGCTCAGGCAAGGCCAGCAGCAAATTTTGCCCGACGCTGAACTGTTCAAACAGCAGCGCGTCCTGAAAGAGGATGCCCAGCCCGCGGGATTCGACGGGAAGGCCGTCGCAGCGACGCGCGTCGAGCCACAGTTCGCCTTGCGCCCGAAAATCGTCTGACAGCGCGCCGACCATCCACGCAAAAAGGGTCGACTTGCCGCTGCCGGACGGCCCCATCAGGGTAACGATCTCCCCGCGAGGAACGCAAAAACTGACCTCGCGGAAAAGCGGTTCGATGGTGAGATCTTTTACCTGCAGCATTAACGTAATCCTTGACGGTAGCGGCCTGCGAGCCGGGATAACAGGGCGGCAATACCGAAAACCGTCCCCGTAACCAGCAGTAATCCCAGCGCCCGGCTAGCGAGAACGGGGATGCTGCCCCCGCTGCTGAGTGCGACGGTTTCGGTGGTCAGCGTGGCGAAACGCCCCGCGCCAAGCCAGAGCGTCGGCATGTATTGCGCCATGCTGACGGAAAAGCCGGTGGCAAAGGCCAGCAGCGCAGGACGCACCAGCAGGGGGCATTTCAGCAGTAAGAATATTTTCGCCCGTGGCCAGCCGAGCGTTCTGGCGGTAAGGATAAGCCGGGGATCGATTCGCCGCCAGGCGGGCTGCAGAACCAGCAGCATCCACGGTAACACCCACAGCAGATGGCTCCAGAGCACGGCGGCATAGTGCCCGTCGAGTCCCAGACGCAAAGCAATAAAGTATTGCCCGGTGACGAGCGGCAGCGCCGGAAGGGCGAGCGGCAGCCACACCCACACTGCGCCGCGCTGCGGTCCCCATTCCAGCCAGAGAAAAATGACGATGAGGGCGATCAGGCTCGACAGCAGGCCGAAGGAGAGGCTGGTACCCACGGGACCCACGTCGCCCCCTCGCGCCAGCATCAGCAGTACCGCGGTGCACAGGATGCCGCACGCGGGCAGTAACCCGCTGAATGCCCGCTCAGGCACGGTGCGCTGAGACCGGGGGCGCGTCCCCGCGAGGTTCGGGATCGTGCGACGCCATGCCTTCCAGAGGCCATACCCGAGGGCGGCAAGCGCGGCCAGCAGCATAAGGAGAAGCAGGCACAGCAGCATCCCTTTTGCCTGCTGCTGGGCGTCGCCCTGGCTTAGCCACTGAAAGGCCAGCACGGCCAGGGTGGGCGGGTTGCCGGGTCCGAGAACGATCGCCACCTCCACGACCGATAGCGACCATGCCAGCACCGCCAGCATCACCGCGCCGAGGACAGGGGCGATCGCCGGGAGGATCAGCCAGCTGAGCGTCTGATAACGCCCGTAGCCAAAGGTTTGCAGGACGATCTTCTGCTGCGCGAGTCGTTTTTCCGGCAGTACGGCGTAAATGGCCCACAGCACGAACGCGCTCTCTTTGACCGCGAGCGTCAGGCCCAGCCCGACGCCGTAGCGATCAAACGGCGGCGAACAGACGGTGCAGAGCTGATAAAGCAGACCACCCTCGGCAAACAGCAGTAACGCGCTGGTGGCAAACGCCACATGGGGGATCGCCAATAGCCACGGCAGGCGGGTAGAGAGGCGTCGCCAGCGTTGACCGGGCCACAAAAGACGGACGAGGAAAAGGGCAATCAGCAACGCCCCCAGCGTGGCGATGAGCGTTGAAACCAGCGTGGCGACGGTCGCCTGAGGGAGCTGCGGATCGTCCAGCAGAAGCTGCCAGTTTGTCACAGAAAACGCCGGTGCGAACAGCATGACGCCGGCGGGCAGGAGCGGCAGATAAATCACCGCCATCACCAGCCGGACTAGCCCGCTCAGCGGGTGCCGTAACGACGCAGCCATTCCTGCTCCAGCGCGTTCACCCAGGCGGACTGCGGCTCTGCAAGCATCTGCGGCAGCCCCTGAGGCGTATGGGCCCGCAGCTGTTTCGCGTCACCTTCGGGCAGCGTTTTCGCATCCAGCACGCTCGGGTCTCCCCAGATGGCCGGGTCGGCCTTGCGGATTTGCGCCTGCGGTGACAGCAGGAAATTAGCGACCACTTTTGCACCCGCGCTCGCGCTGGCGTTGGCCGGGATCGCCACAAAATGGACGTTGCCGAGCATCCCGCTATGGAAACCAAAGCTGTAGCTGTCGGCAGGCAGTTCGCCGCTTGCCACTTTCTGCTGCGCATGGGCCGGGTTAAAGGTCAGCGACAGGTTCAGACTGCCGCTGGCAAGCAGGGCATCCATCCGCGCAGGGGTAGGGGGAAAGTCTTTTCCTTCGCGCCACAGCAGCGGGTGCAGCTTGTCGAGGTAGGTCCAGAGCGGCGCCGTAACCTGAGCAAACGTTGCATCTGGCGCTTTTTGTAACGCCTCTGGATGCGCCATAAGCGTCAGCAGCAGCTGCTCAAGAAATGCCGTGCCGGTAAAATCGGGCGGGCGAGGATAGCTCACCTTACCCGGGTGCTGCTGGGCGTACGCCAGCAGCGCCTGTGGATCCACCGGCGGCGTCGGCATGCTGGCTTTGCGGGCGATAAAGGTCAGCTGCGCGCCGCCCCACGGCGATTCCGCCCCGTCTGTGGGAATAGCAAAATCTTCCGAGACGGGTTTACGGGTATCGACATAGCGCCAGTTTGGCAACGTCTTCGCCCATCCGGTTTGCAGCAGGTTCGCCTCTTTCAACGTGCGGAAGTTTTCGCCGTTGACCCACAGCAGGTCAACCGAGCCCTTGGTCTTACGCCCAGCGGCAGCTTCGGTCTGAATACGTTTTACCGCATCGGCGGCGTCCGCCAGCGGGACGATTTTTAGGGTAATGGCGTAGTGCGTTTGCATCTCACCGCTGACCCACTCAAGGTAGCGGTTGACCGCCGGATCGCCGCCCCAGGCGTTAAACCAGACGGTCTGGCCTTTGGCCTGCTGTTGGATAGCGTGCCAGCTTTCGGCGGCACAGAGGGGGGCTGTCAGCAGCAGACCTGCCAGGAACGCGCAAAAACGCACACGGCGCATAATGCCTCACTTTTTAACAGACGGGAGGTAACGGGAAAACAGCCGGCGCGTGGCCAGCGGCAATAACCCCAGTAGTGTAAAGGCGAATAGCATGGCCGGCGACAAAATATCGCGCAGGGACGCCACTTTCCCCAGCTCGCGCCCGGCGTTGAGAAAGACCACCGTCGCGGGCAGCATGGCGACCTGGCTGACCCACCAGTAGCGGCAGACTCCGATGCGGGTTAGCCCCATCAGCAAATTCACCAGGAAAAACGGGAACAGCGGCATCAGGCGCAGGGCAAAAAGATAGCCCGCGCCGTCTTGCACCATGCCGGCGTTCACCGTTTTCATCTGCTGAGCAAACCGCCGCTGGACCCCGTCGCGTAGCAGATAACGGCTGGCGAGCATCGCAAGCGTGGCCCCGAGCGTGGAGGCAAACGAGACCAGCACGGTGCCTTCCCACAGGGGAAATAACGCCCCGCCCAACAGGGTGAGGATCGCCGCGCCGGGGATCGACAGGGCGGAGACCGCCACGTAGAGCGCGAAAAAGATCAGCGCGCTTCGCAGCGGCGCGTGGTCAACATGGGAGAGTAATGCCTGCTGGTGGGTTTTAATCCCTTCCAGGGAGAGGGTGCCTGGGGGAAGCATGACAAACGTCAGAATAAATGCGCCCAGAAGGGCGCACATGAAGAGTATTTTTCGAATATTCACGCGTCATTACAGCTTGAATTTAGCCCACACCGGCGCGTGGTCAGACGGTTTTTCCATGCTGCGGATCTCGTAGTCGATCCCGGTTTCGATGCAGCGCTCTGCCAGCGGCGAGCTGGCCAGCAGCAGGTCGATGCGCAGGCCACGGTTGTCGTCAAAGCCTTTTGAGCGATAGTCAAACCACGAGAAGCGGTCCTGCGTGTCCGGGTTGGCGGTACGGAAGGTATCCACCAGGCCCCAGTCCAGCAGGCGCTGCATCCACTCGCGCTCTTCCGGCAGGAAGGAGCATTTGCCGGTACGCAGCCAGCGTTTGCGGTTCTCTTCGCCAATACCGATATCCAGATCGGTCGGGCTGATGTTCACATCACCCATGATCAGCACCGGATTGTCTTTGTTCAGTTCGGTGGTCAGATAGTCCTGCAGATCCTGATAAAACCTGGCTTTAGCCGGGAATTTGGTCGGATGGTCGCGGCTTTCGCCCTGGGGAAAGTAACCATTAATCACGGTGATGTTCCCCAGTGGGGAAGGTAGCTCCGCCATGATGATGCGGCGCTGTGCTTCTTCGTCATCGCCGGGAAACCCGCGGCGCACGGAAACCGGCGTCTCTTTGGTCAACAGCGCAACGCCGTAATGGCCTTTCTGCCCATGATAGAAGACGTTGTAGCCGAGCTTCGCCACCTCTTCGAGGGGGAACATGTCGTCGTGAACCTTGGTCTCCTGCAGGCCGATCACATCTGGCTGATGTTGCTCAACAATGGCTTCAAGCTGATGGGGGCGGGCGCGCAGGCCGTTGATATTAAAAGAGACAAATTTCATAGTCGCTGCCAGTGCAAGGTGAATAGTGCATGGATGGTAGCAGAATTTGCGTCAACTGTTACCGGGTTCGGCCAATAACTGCGACAGATAATGCCGGTGGTGCAATATTTGCACCATTCTGACGCGCCTCGCCCTCAAACAGGGCGTAAATGACCGATAAATTTCGCGAGCGATCACAATTCCAGAATTATATTTGGCCTGTGCATACTCTTTCTGATTTTCATGCGGCAAAGCGCCGCTTGTCGTAAAAATATTCACTTATTATGCACTAACAGTGAATAACTCCATATCGTAACTTGTTGATATTCTGTTACCCCAACCCGTTTATGCATTTTTATCGCTGGCTGGCACGAAGGCTGCAATCTACATTCACAGTGCAAACACTCAATTATTTAACATTCAAATAACTTTTTATTTACCGGATGAGGTCGCTATGTCTCTGTCAATTACGCGTGAAAATTTCGATGAATGGATGATGCCGGTTTACGCTCCGGCGGCTTTTATTCCGGTTCGTGGGGAAGGCTCGCGCCTGTGGGATCAGCAGGGTAAAGAGTATATCGACTTTGCAGGTGGGATTGCGGTCAACGCGCTGGGTCATGCGCACCCTGCGCTGCGTCAGGCGCTGAATGACCAGGCGTCGAAGTTCTGGCATACCGGCAACGGCTTTACCAACGAGCCAGCGCTGCGCCTGGCCAAAAAACTGATCGACGCGACGTTTGCCGAAAAAGTCTTTTTCTGTAACTCGGGGGCAGAAGCCAACGAAGCGGCGCTGAAGCTGGCGCGCAAATATGCGCACGATAAATTTGGAACCCACAAGAGCGGCATCGTTGCGTTTAAAAATGCCTTCCACGGGCGCACGCTCTTTACCGTCAGCGCGGGCGGCCAGCCTTCCTACTCGCAGGATTTCGCCCCGCTGCCGCCGGATATTCGCCACGGCATCTATAACGATCTGCAGTCCGCCAGCGAGCTGATTAACGACACCACCTGCGCGGTGATCGTCGAGCCGATGCAGGGCGAGGGTGGCGTGCTTCCGGCGCAAAAAGCCTTCCTGCAGGGGCTGCGCGAGCTGTGCGATCGCCACAACGCGGTTCTGATTTTCGACGAAGTGCAGACCGGCGTGGGCCGCACCGGCGAGCTGTATGCCTATATGCACTACGGCGTGACGCCAGACGTGCTGTCGACCGCCAAAGCGCTGGGCGGCGGCTTCCCGATTGGGGCGACGCTGACCACCGATAAATTCGCCAGCGTAATGACCGTGGGTACCCATGGCACCACCTACGGCGGCAACCCGTTGGCCACCGCCGTCGCCGGGCAGGTTCTGGACATCATTAACACGCCTGAGGTGCTGAAAGGCGTTAAGCAGCGTCACGACTGGTTTGTCGAGCGCCTGAATGCCATCAACGGCAAAACGGGGCTGTTTAAAGAAATTCGCGGTCTGGGGCTGTTAATCGGCTGCGAGCTCACCGCTGAGTTTGCCGGAAAAGCTAAACTTATTTCACAGGAAGCGGCAAAGGTGGGCGTGATGGTGCTGATTGCCGGTGCCAACGTGGTGCGTTTTGCGCCGGCGCTGATCGTCAGCGAGGAAGAGGTGCAAACCGGTCTGGACCGTTTTGCACTGGCGTGTGAAAAAGTGAAATCCGGGGTGTCATCATGATGGTCATCCGTCCCGTTGAGCGCGGCGATCTCGCCGGGCTCATGCAGCTTGCCGGTAAGACCGGAGGCGGGCTGACCTCGCTTCCTGCCGATGAAAAAACGCTGTCGGCGCGCATTGAGCGCGCCCTGCAAACCTGGCAGGGGACGTTGCCAAAAAGCGAACAGGGGTACGTGTTCGTGCTGGAAGACACCGACACGGGGACCGTGGCCGGGATCTGCGCCATTGAAGTGGCCGTCGGGCTTAACGATCCGTGGTATAACTACCGCGTCGGCACCATGGTTCACGCCTCGAAAGAGCTGAACGTCTACAACGCGCTGCCCACGCTGTTTCTCTGCAATGACCACACGGGCGCCAGCGAGCTCTGCACGTTGTTCCTCGACCCGGCGTGGCGCAAAGAGGGCAACGGCTATCTGCTCTCCAAATCGCGCTTTATGTTTATGGCCGCCTTCCGCGATCGATTTAACGAAAAAGTGGTAGCCGAGATGCGCGGCGTAATCGACGACACCGGCTACTCGCCGTTCTGGGAGAGCCTGGGCGAGCGCTTCTTCTCGATGGAGTTCAGCCGGGCGGACTATCTCTGCGGCACTGGCCAAAAAGCCTTTATCGCCGAACTGATGCCGAAGCATCCTATCTATACCCATTTCCTCAGCCCGGAAGCGCAGGCGGTGATTGGCGAAGTCCATCCGCAAACCGCGCCCGCCCGCGCGGTGCTGGAGAAAGAGGGCTTCCGCTACCGCAACTATGTCGACATCTTTGACGGCGGACCTACGCTTGAGTGCGATATCGACCGCGTGCGCGCGATCCGTAAAAGCCGTCTGGTTGAGGTCTCTGAAGGCCAGCCCGCGCCGGGTGACTGGCCCGCCTGTCTGGTGTCGAACGAAAATTACGCCAACTTCCGCGCCATGCTGGTGCGTACCAACCCGAAATGTGAACGTCTGGTGCTGACGGCTGCAGAACTGGATGCCCTGAAATGTAACGCCGGCGATACGGTTCGCCTGGTGCGTCTCTGCCCTGAGGAGAAAACAGCATGACATTATGGATTAACGGTGACTGGGTCACGGGCGAAGGCGAAGAGCGCGTAAAAACCAATCCGGTTGGAAAAGAGGTGCTCTGGAAGGGGCATGACGCCAGCGCCATGCAGGTGGAACAAGCCTGTCTGGCCGCTCGCCGCGCGTTTCCGGCATGGGCAAAACAGCCTTTCGCCGTGCGCCAGGAAATTGTTGAAAAGTTTGCCGGGCTGCTGGAAGCAAACAAGGCCGAACTGACGCGCATCATCGCGTCTGAAACCAGTAAACCGCGCTGGGAAGCGACAACCGAAGTGACGGCGATGATCAACAAAATCGCCATTTCGGTCAAGGCGTACCACGCGCGCACTGGAGAACAGCATACCGACATGCCGGACGGCGCGGCCACGCTGCGCCACCGTCCGCACGGCGTGCTGGCGGTATTTGGCCCGTATAACTTCCCGGGACACCTGCCGAATGGACACATTGTGCCTGCGCTGCTGGCGGGCAATACCGTCATCTTCAAACCGAGCGAGCTGACGCCATTAACCGGTGAGGCGGTGGTTAAGCTGTGGGAGCAGGCCGGCCTGCCGCCGGGCGTGCTGAACCTGGTGCAGGGCGGGCGGGAAACCGGCCAGGCGCTGAGCGCGCTGAGCGATATCGACGGCCTGCTGTTCACCGGCAGCGCCGGGACGGGCTATCAGCTGCACCGCCAGCTGGCAGGGCAGCCGGAGAAAATTCTGGCGCTGGAAATGGGCGGCAACAACCCGCTGATTGTGGAAGACCCTGACGATATCGACGCCGCGGTGCACCTGACGATTCAGTCCGCCTTTATTACCGCCGGACAGCGCTGCACCTGCTCCCGCCGCCTGCTGGTCAAGCGCGGCGCGCAGGGGGATGCCTTCCTGAAGCGACTGGTAGAAGTGAGCGCGCGTCTGGTGCCTGCCGCGTGGGATGCCGACCCGCAGCCGTTCATCGGCGGGCTGATTTCCGAGCAGGCCGCGCTTAACGTGCTGAAGGCCTGGCAGGACCACGTCGCGCGCGGCGCGAAAACCCTGCTGGAGCCGAAGCAGGTTCAGCCGGGTACCTCGCTGCTGACGCCGGGCATTATTGAGATGAGCGGCGCGAATAACGTGCCGGATGAAGAGGTCTTTGGCCCGCTGCTGTGCGTCTGGCGTTACGATGATTTCGATGCGGCCATTGCGATGGCGAATAACACCCGCTACGGCCTGTCGAGCGGGCTGATTTCGCCGCATCGCGAGAAGTTTGAACAACTGCTGCTGGAAGCGCGCGCCGGGATTGTGAACTGGAATAAACCGCTGACCGGGGCTGCGAGCACCGCGCCGTTCGGCGGCGTGGGCGCGTCGGGGAACCATCGCGCCAGCGCGTGGTATGCCGCCGATTACTGCGCGTGGCCGATGGCGAGCCTGGAAACCCCGGCGCTGACGCTGCCGGAGACGCTTAATCCGGGGCTGGATTTTACCGGAGGGGATCGTCATGAAAGCGCGTGAGGTTAACTTTGACGGGCTGGTGGGGCTGACGCACCACTATGCCGGTCTCTCTTTTGGTAATGAAGCCTCGACGAAGCACCGTTTTCAGGTCTCGAACCCGAAGCTGGCGGCGAAGCAGGGGCTGCTAAAAATGAAGGCGCTGGCGGATGCCGGTTTCCCGCAGGCGGTTATTCCGCCGCAGGAACGCCCGAACGTGGCGGTGTTACGCCAGCTCGGTTTCACCGGCAGCGATGAGCTGGTGGTTGAAAAAGCGGGTACGCAGACGCCGCACCTGCTCTCTGCGGCAAGCTCCGCCTCTTCGATGTGGGTGGCAAACGCCGCGACCGTCGCGCCGTCAGCCGACACGCTGGATGGCAAAGTCCATCTGACGGTGGCGAACCTGCACAATAAATTCCACCGCGCCACCGAAGCGGAAACCACCGAGCGCGTGCTGCGCGCCATTTTCAACCATGACGCCCATTTTGAGGTGCATCAGGCTCTGCCGCAGGTGGCGATGTTTGGCGATGAAGGCGCGGCCAACCATAACCGCCTGGGGGGCGACTATGGCGACCCGGGCCTGCAGCTGTTTATCTACGGGCGAGAAGAGGGGGGCCACGCCGCGCCAACCCGTTATCCTGCCCGCCAGACGCTGGCGGCCAGCCAGGCGGTTGCTCGCCTGAACCAGGTTAATCCTTCCCAGGTGGTATTTGCCCAGCAAAACCCGCATGTGATTGACCAGGGCGTGTTCCATAACGACGTGATTGCCGTCTCTAACCGTCAGGTGCTGTTCTGCCACGAGCAGGCGTTTGCCCATCAGGAGAAGCTGCTCGCCACGCTGCATGAGCGCGTGCGCGGCTTTACGCCAATTCAGGTGCCCACGGAGGCGGTGAGTGTGCAGGACGCGGTAGAAACGTATCTGTTCAATAGCCAGCTGCTCAGCCGTGACGATGGCAGCATGATGCTGGTCCTGCCGCAGGAGTCCCGGGATCATCAAGGCGTGTGGCGCTACCTGACGGAGCTGGTGAAGGCCGATAACCCGATTGACGAACTGCGCGTGTTTGATCTGCGCGAAAGCATGGCTAACGGCGGTGGTCCCGCCTGTTTACGTCTGCGCGTGGTCCTGACCCAGGACGAAATGCAGGCGGTAAACCCGGCGGTCATGATGAACGATACGCTCTTTACGCGGCTGAATGACTGGGTCGATCGCTACTATCGCGATCGTCTGACGCAGGCGGATCTGGTTGACCCGCAGCTTCTGCGTGAAGGGCGCGAGGCGCTGGACGCGTTATCGACAATCCTGCAGCTGGGATCGGTTTACCCGTTCCAGCGCTAAAGGAGTGGATATGGAAAATTTACTGGCGCTGACCCTGGCCGATGAGACGCCGGAACAGAAAGAGGGGGACGGCCCCTCATTTCGCTGGCGGTGGCTGGGGCGCGGGGTGCTTGAGCTGACGCCGACCGTAAAAAGCGATCTCTCGCTGCTGCTTTCAGCGGGTATCCACGGGAATGAAACCGCACCCGTTGAGATTGTTGATCTGCTGCTGCGTGCGCTGTACCGCAATGAGATCGCCCTGAAGTGCCGCGTGCTGGTGGTGCTCGGCAATCCCCCCGCGCTGGCGCAAAACAAACGGTATCTGGTGAGCGACATTAACCGCATGTTCGGCGGCCGCTGGTCGCAGTTTCCGCAGAGCGATGAAACGGCGCGGGCAGAGTGGCTGGAGAACGCCGTGACCGCGTTTTTTGCCGCTGCGGGACCGGCGCGCTGGCATCTGGATCTGCATACGGCAATCCGCGCGTCTTACCACGTCCGCTTCGGCGTTCTGCCGCAGCGCAATCAGCCCTGGGATGAAGATTTCCTGAGCTGGCTGGGTGACGCCGGGCTGGAGGCGCTGGTATTTCATCAGTCGCCGGGCGGAACGTTTACCCATTTCACCTGTGAACGTTTCGGCTCGCTGGCCTGCACGCTGGAGCTGGGAAAAGCGCTGCCGTTCGGCCAGAACGATCTCACCCGCTTTGCGCCTACGCATCTTGCTCTTCGGGCGCTGCTGGGAGGAACGGCTCCCGAGCACGCGCATCAGCCCGTCGAGCGGTATCGTGTCGTACAGCAGATCACGCGGCGCAGCGATGCCTTTCTGCTCCATATGGCCGCGCACACCCTGAACTTCACGCCGTTCCGCAAAGGGGCGCTGCTGGCTGAGGATGGCGAGGAACGTTATGAGGTGCAGAAAACCACCGAGTATGTTTTATTCCCTAACCCCACCGTCGCGTTTGGCCTGCGGGCCGGGCTGATGCTGGAAAAAATATCCTGAACCTTTCCCCTCTCATCATCCGGGAGGGGGAAGTAAAAAACTTTTCTTAACGATTAAAGCGCTTGCGCGTTTTTTGCAGAATATTCCTGGTGAATTGCTTTATTATTGATCTTCACTTCGCTATACTTCTGCTAAATTTCTTTAAAATCATCGTATTGAATATTTTTGGTTGCAACTCTCCACGCTTTATCCTTATTTCCTCCACATTTGGCGAAAATTTGTTTTTTACACTTTCATTGTTTTACCGTTGCTCTGACTAATTGACGATAAACCCCGTAAAGTTAATCTCGTCAACACGGCATAGCGCCGAAGAATAACTGAAAGAAAGGAAATAAATTATGCGTAAGTTTACTGCACTGTTTGTTGCTTCTACCCTGGCTCTGGGCGCTACCAGCATGGCGTTCGCCGCAGATACTGCGACCACTACGACTGCCGCGCCTGCTGAAGGCAAAATGATGATGCATCATAAAGGTCCGGGTATGCACAACGAGATGATGATGTTTAAGGATCTCAACCTGACGGATGTGCAGAAGCAGCAGATCCGCGACATCAGAAAAGGCGAACGCGACCAGATGAAGCGTCCTCCGCTTGAAGAGCGTCGTGCAATGCATGACATCATCGCCAGCGACAGCTTCGATAAGGCGAAAGCCGAAGCGCAGATCGACAAAATGGCCGAGCAGCACAAAGCCCGCATGCTGGCTCACATGGAAACCCAGAACAAGATCTACAACATTCTGACCCCGGAACAGAAAAAACAATTTAATGCGAATTTTGAGAAGCGTCTGACAGAACGTCCGGCGATGGAAGGTAAAATGCCAGCACCAACCGAATAATCGGTTCACACTCTTAAGACCGCCGGGATCCTGTCCACAAAAGCGCAACCGCTGTGGACAGGACCGGCGGTTTTTCTTTCCTGCCCTCTTGCCTGCCGCCGCCAGCGCGGTATCCTCCTGTAGTCGCTTCAGAGAATGTTTGCAGAGTCATGGCGTTAGAATTTTTATTAACGTTCCGCTAAGGCCTGTCCGCTCTGCTGCCGATACTGTTTCTGTGAATACCCAACGATAACAAACAAAACAGCAACGATAGCGATATCTTTGCCCTGGCACGGGTTGTGCCATTCAGGAGTGGTGATGGAGTTCTTTGATATCCGTAAGATGCCGGTCAGCCTCTGGCGCAATGGTGCTGGCGAAACGCGTGAGATTTGCTGCTTCCCTCCCGCGACGCGCGATTTTCACTGGCGTGCCAGTATCGCGACTATCGCCAGCAACGGCGAATTCTCCTCGTTTCCCGGTGTCGATCGGGTGATTACCCTGCTGGAAGGGGGAGAGGTGACGCTGGATGCTGGCCAGGCGTTCTTCCATACCCTGAAGCATCACCAGCCCTACAGTTTTGCCGGCGATTTGCCGGTGAAAGCGCTTCTTTGTGATGGGCGGATGGCGATGGACTTTAACATCATGACCCGGCGCGACTGCTGCCAGGCGAAGGTACGCGTTGCTGACCGAACCTTTACCACCTTTGGCTCGCGCGGGGGCGTGGTGTTTGTGCTGAGCGGGGCGTGGCAGCTGGGGGATAAACTGCTGACGGCCGATCAGGGCGCCAGCTGGGAGGAGGGGTCCCATACGCTGCGTCTGCTGGAGGCTCAGGGCACCTTATTGTTCAGCGAAATCACGTGGCTGCCGGGTCATTGAGCACTATGATCTCAAACTTTCCGGCCAGGACCGGTTTACAGAGAATTTTGTAGCCATCGTGGTCAAATCCGGCGGGCGTGCGCAGCAGGGTAGCCGCGTCGCTGATGTCGTCGACAGCACCCAGCCAGAGCCAGTTGTTGACGATGTGATACTGGGTCATGGCCTCGCCCACTTCTTTTAGCGCAACGGCGCTTTCCCAGGGCCAGCAGTTCACGCTGATGGCCGCCAGACCGCTAAGGAGCCTGGCGTGATGCGCCTCAACGCTCTCTTTCCCGCAGCAGGCACCGGCGCAGCGCTTCAGCGCGGATCGAAAACAGGCGCGTCCGCGGGTGGTTGCCTCCAGACCCAAAAGGCTATAGCAAAGCTGTCGCTCGTCCGCCAGCGTCTGCAGCGCCTGGAGTGCGGCGCGTTTATTGGCGAACAGCCCATAGAGATTCGGGGCATGAGAAAAATCGACGTCGCGCGCGTAGACGACCTGCGGCCTGCCATCGTTGATCTGCAGGGAGCAGAGCTGACGGTTGCGGCGCAGGCGTTTATTGAACAGCGGCTGTTGTTCTTTTATCAACCGCGCCTCCAGCAGCAGCGCGCCCATTTCTCCCGCCGTCTGGAACCAGGTAATGCGTCGCGACTGGCGCAGCATGGCGGCCTCGTCCGGCGTACGGAGATGGGATAACACCCGGCTGCGAATGTTCACGCTCTTGCCGATATAGAGCGGCAGGGTGTCGCTTTCGCCGTGAAAGATGTACACGCCCGGCTGTTTAGGCAGCGCCTCAAGCCAGGGGCGAAGGTGTTCGGGATATTCGTAGATAGCCGCCGCTTCAAACTCAAGACGAGGGGCGGATTGACGCCTGCTCACATACTGCTCCATATACTGTTCAGGCATACAGTGTAGCAGAGACGGTTTGGTTAAAAAAGAGCCGGGTGGCGCTGCGCTTACCCGGCCTACAACAGCGCGAAACCGTAGGCCCTGCAAGCGAAGCGCCGCTGGGCAAAAATGTTGGCTATTTCTTCCAGAAGTCGTCAAACACCGTAATGGGCGTGTGGCGCTTGTGCTCGGTTTTCAGATACCAGCCTTCGATGATTTTCGCGGTACCTTCATCCAGCTTTTTGCCTTCCAGATAATCATCAATGTTGTCATAGGTGACGCCAAGGGCCGCTTCATCCGGCAGGGAAGGGCGATCGTCTTCAAGGTCCGCTGTCGGCGCTTTCTTATACAGATGCTCAGGACAGCCCAGCGCGGCCAGCAGCTGCTTACCCTGACGCTTGTTGAGACGGAAGATCGGGTTAATGTCGGTGCCGCCGTCGCCATATTTGGTGAAGAAACCGGTGATCGCTTCTGCCGCATGGTCGGTGCCGACGACGACGCCTTTGGTCATTCCGGCAATGCTGTACTGCGCTTTCATGCGCTCGCGGGCTTTCTCGTTGCCGCGCACAAAATCGCTCAGTTCAATGCCCGCTTCGCGAAGCGCCTGCTCGCTTGCCAGCACCGAGCCCTTAATATTCACGGTCAGCACGCGGTCAGGCTGAATGAACTCAATGGCATCCTGGCAATCCTGCTCGTCCGCCTGTACGCCATACGGAAGACGCACCGCGATAAACTGCAGCGTCTCATCGCCCGTCTCTTCACGAAGCTCTGAAATCGCCATCTGACAGAGTTTACCGGTCAGGGTAGAGTCCTGGCCGCCGCTGATGCCCAGCACCAGGGATTTCAGGAAAGCGTTCTTTTTTAAGTACGATTTTAAAAAATCCACGCTGCGGCGGATCTCTTCATGTGCATCTACCGTAGGCTTCGCGCCCAGTGCCTGAATAATCTCTTGTTGCAGAGCCATCACGCCCTCCATATGCAGTACATAAACAGAATGTGTTAGCTGTTAAAACTAACCCTTTGGGCGAGAAACGACAAGGATCACAGTTTCGAGTGCGCTAATTTGCGCCGTTTTAGCAGGTTATCGTTGTTTTATTAGAATTTTCCGAAATTCGTCTGGCGTAATCCACAAAGTTGAACAATAGTACTTTTTATCCCATGCTTAGATAACACGCTGATAAACAAGAGGACGGAATATGAACAAGAACGTAGCAGGAATTCTTAGCGCAGCGGCGGTACTGACTATGCTGGCAGGGTGTACGGCTTACGATCGCACCAAGGATCAGTTTACACAGCCGGTAGTAAAAGACGTTAAAAAAGGCATGACCCGTTCGCAGGTGGCTGCGATTGCCGGTAAACCTTCTTCTGAAGTGACCATGATTCATGCGAAGGGGACCTGCCAGACCTATATCCTGGGTCAACGTGATGGTAAGGCAGAAACCTACTTTGTCGCCCTGGATGATACCGGTCATGTGATCAACTCCGGCTATCAGACCTGTGCTGAATACGATACCGATCCGCAGGCACCTAAGGCGCAGTAACCCTGCTTGCCTGAGGATGTTAACAAACCGGCCCACGGGCCGGTTTTTTTATGCATCAGAAAATCTTATTTCTTTGCGCGAATTATTTGCCCGAAATGTGAAGGGAGTCAACAAGCCAGGTCAATGAGAGACAATTTGAGCCTATCCAGAATTATCCCCTGTCTGTACCATTGCGTATACTCACTCCAACGATAAACAACAGTACGCAAGCTACCTGTCTGCCGGGACAGCAAGTCGAGTGATAGCGCGATGGCAGGTAGTCATACAAGAGGGAAATCACGATGGAAAAGAAACATATCTACCTGTTCTGCTCAGCGGGCATGTCAACGTCGCTTCTGGTATCAAAGATGCGTGCGCAGGCTGAAAAGTATGAAGTCCCTGTGGTGATCGAAGCGTTTCCAGAGACGCTGGCGGGTGAAAAAGGCCAGACAGCCGATGTTGTTTTACTGGGACCGCAAATTGCCTATATGTTGCCCGAAATTCAACGACTGTTACCCAATAAACCGGTCGAAGTGATCGACTCAGGGCTGTACGGCAAGATTGATGGTTTAGGTGTTCTTAAAGCTGCTGTGGCAGCCATTAAAAAAGCTGCTAATTAATTTTTATTTTTCCCGTCAAAGAGTTATTTCACACACAATACGCCGTAACATGCGTTACGGCATTTAAGGGTATTTTCCTATGAGTAAAGTCATCGCTTCACTTGAAAAGGTACTCCTTCCTTTTGCTGTTAAAATAGGAAAGCAGCCTCACGTTAACGCCATCAAAAACGGCTTTATTAAATTAATGCCGTTGACGCTGGCCGGGGCCATGTTCGTTTTAATTAACAACGTTTTTCTGAGCTTTGGTGAAGGTTCCTTCTTTTATTCATTAGGAATTAGGTTAGACGCTTCCACAATTGAAACCCTTAATGGTTTTAAAGCCATTGGCGGCAACGTCTATAACGGTACGTTAGGGATTATGTCGCTGATGGCGCCTTTCTTTATTGGAATGGCACTGGCAGAAGAGCGTAAAGTAGATCCGCTGGCCGCCGGGTTATTATCCGTCGCCGCCTTCATGACCGTTACGCCATACAGCGTGGGTGAGGCCTATGCCGTCGGCGCCAACTGGCTGGGTGGGGCCAACATCATCTCCGGTATTGTTATCGGCCTGGTGGTGGCAGAAATGTTCACCTTTATTATCCGTCGCAACTGGGTTATCCGCCTGCCGGATAGCGTACCGGCTTCCGTATCTCGTTCATTTTCCGCGTTGATTCCAGGCTTTATTATTCTCTCCATCATGGGGATTATCGCCTGGGCGCTCTCCCACTGGGGCACAAACTTCCACCAGATCATCATGGACTCTATCTCTACGCCGCTGGCGTCGATGGGTGGCGTGGTCGGTTGGGCGTATGTGATTTTCACCTCTCTGCTGTGGTTCTTTGGCGTGCATGGTTCACTGGCACTGGCCGCGCTGGACAGCGGGATTATGACCCCCTGGGCACTGGAAAACGTTGCGCTTTACCAGCAGTACGGCTCCGTTGACGCGGCGCTGGCAGCGGGTAAAACCTTCCATGTGTGGGCGAAGCCGATGCTTGACTCCTATATCTTCCTGGGCGGTACCGGGGCGACCTTGGGTCTGATCATCGCGGTCTTTATTGTCTCTCGTCGTGCTGACTACCGTCAGGTTGCGAAGCTGGCGCTGCCATCAGGCATCTTCCAGATTAACGAACCGATTCTGTTCGGTCTGCCAATCATCATGAACCCGGTAATGTTCATTCCGTTCATCCTGATTCAGCCGCTGCTGGCCGCCATTACCCTGACGGCGTATTACATGGGCATCATTCCACCGGTCACCAACATTGCACCGTGGACCATGCCGGCGGGTCTGGGCGCCTTCTTCAACACCAACGGCAGCGTCGCGGCCTTCCTGCTGGCGATATTCAACCTCGGGATTGCCACCCTGCTGTACATGCCGTTCGTGGCGATTGCCAACAAAGCCGCCACCATTATTGATGAAGAAGAGAGCGAAGAGGATATTGCCCTCTCACTGAAATTCTAAGATTGACCGGCGCGGGGAAGCCCGCGCCAGCCACAAGGAGCTTAAAAATGTTAGATTTGGACAGTATTGTCGCAGACGAAGCCGCCGAGAACGATCTCGAAGAAGTGGTGATGGGGCTTATCATCAACTCCGGGCAGGCCCGCAGCCTGGCCTATGCCGCGCTGAAGCAGGCCAAGCAGGGGGATTTCGCCGCCGCGAAAACCATGATGGAACAGTCCCGCACGGCCCTAAACGAAGCGCACCTGGTACAGACAAAGCTGATTGAAAGCGATCAGGGTGAAGGGAAGATGAAGGTCAGCCTGGTGCTGGTCCACGCGCAGGATCACGTGATGACCTCGATGCTGGCGCGTGAGCTGGTGGCGGAGCTTATCGAGCTTCACGAGAAGATGCAGTAAGTCAGTTTGGGTAGCAGGAGGTCAGCACGATGGAAATTAAAACCGCACTTGAACAGCAGCTGTTTAACGGCAAAAATTTTCACGTGGTTATCTACAACAAAACGGAGAGCGCCAGCGGTCTGCACCAGCATGACTACTACGAGTTCACGATTGTTCTGACCGGCCGCTACTACCAGGAGATCAACGGTAAGCGCGTCCTGCTTGAGCGAGGGGATTTTGTCTTCCTGCCGATGGGGTCTTATCACCAGAGCTTTTACGAATTTGGTGCCACCCGTATTCTGAACGTGGGCGTCAGCAGACGCTTCTTTGAGAAGCACTATCTGCCTCTGGTGCCGTTCTGCTTTGTGGCCTCCCAGGTCTATCGGGTCAAAAACGAGTTTATGACCTGGATTGAAACGGTTATCGCCTCGCTTAACTTCCGCGACAATGAATTTGATGAGTTTATTGAAACGGTGACCTTCTACGTGATGAACCGGCTGCGCCATCATCGTGAAGAGCAGCAGGTGACGGATGATATTCCACAGTGGCTGCGCAGCACCGTTGAGCTGATGCACGATAAAGGCCAGTTCAGCGAAAATGCGCTGGAAAATATGGTGTCCCTGTCGGGGAAATCCCAGGAATATCTGACCCGCGCGACGCAGCGCTATTATCGTAAAACACCCGTGCAAATTATTAATGAAATCCGCATTAACTTTGCCAAAAAACAGCTGGAAATTACTAACTATTCTGTCACCGATATTGCATACGAGTCAGGATACAGCAGTCCCAGCCTGTTTATTAAAACGTTTAAGAAATTTACGTCATTTACACCGAACAGTTACCGCAAGAATTTAACGGTAATTAATTAACTTTCGGCGGATTATCCGCCACAAATATTGCTTTAATGGCTTGCCCAAATAGCGGGAAGAGTACGCTATACCTTGCAGGCGATTAACCTGATACGCTAAGGGAGATATTATGCAGAAGAAATTAAAAGTCGTAACCATTGGTGGCGGCAGCAGCTATACCCCGGAATTACTTGAAGGTTTCCTGAAACGTTATCATGAATTACCGGTCAGCGAATTATGGCTGGTGGACGTTGAGGAAGGTCAGGAAAAGCTGAATATTATTTTCGACCTGTGCCAGCGCATGGTGGAGAAAGCGGGCGTGCCTCTGACCGTGCATAAAACCCTGGACCGTCGTCTGGCATTGAAAGATGCGGATTTCGTGACCACCCAGCTGCGCGTTGGCCAGCTGAAGGCGCGCGAGCTGGACGAGCGTATTCCGCTGAGCCACGGCTACCTCGGGCAGGAGACCAACGGCGCGGGCGGTCTGTTTAAAGGCCTGCGTACCATCCCGGTGATTTTCGACATCGTCAAAGACGTACAGGAAATCTGCCCGAACGCGTGGGTGATTAACTTCACCAATCCGGCCGGGATGGTGACCGAGGCGGTCTATCGTCATACCGGTTTCAAACGCTTTATCGGCGTCTGTAATATTCCGATCGGTATGAAGATGTTTATCCGCGACGTGCTGGAACTGAGCGACAGCGACGATCTCTCTATCGACCTGTTCGGCCTGAACCACATGGTGTTCATTAAAGACGTGATCGTGAACGGAAAATCGCGTTTCGCCGAACTGCTCGACGGCGTGGCCTCCGGTCGCCTGACGGCGGCGTCGGTGAAAAACATCTTTGACCTGCCGTTCAGCGAAGGGCTGATCCGTTCGCTGAACCTGCTGCCTTGCTCGTACCTGCTGTACTACTTCAAGCAGAAAGAGATGCTGGCCATCGAAATGGGCGAGTACTATAAGGGCGGCGCGCGCGCGCAGATCGTTCAGAAAGTCGAGAAGCAGCTGTTCGATTTGTATAAAGATCCGAACCTGAACGTCAAACCGAAGGAGCTGGAGCAGCGCGGCGGGGCCTACTACTCCGATGCGGCGTGCGAGGTGATCAACGCCATCTACAACGACAAGCAGGCGGAACACTACGTTAACGTGCCGCACCACGGCCATATCGACAATATCCCGGCGGACTGGGCCGTCGAGATGACCTGCATCCTGGGACGCGAGGGCGCTAAACCGCATCCACGCATCACCCACTTCGATGATAAGGTTATGGGCCTGATCCACACCATCAAAGGCTTTGAAGTGGCGGCAAGCAATGCGGCGCTGAGCGGCGAGCTCAATGACGTGCTTCTGGCGCTGAACCTCAGCCCGCTGGTGCATTCCGACCGCGATGCGGAGCAGCTGGCCAGCGAGATGATCCTGGCGCATGAAAAATGGTTGCCGAACTTTGCCACCACAATCGAGAAGCTGAAGTTCAAACACCACTGAGAGGACGCACAATGGAAAACCTGCTGATCGTGAATGCTGATGATTTTGGCCTGTCGAAAGGCCAGAACTACGGCATTATTGAAGCCTGTCGCCGGGGGATTGTGACCTCTACCACGGCGCTGGTGAATGGTGAGGCGGTTGAACACGCGGCGCAGCTGAGCCGCGAGGTGCCGGAGCTGGGCGTTGGCATGCATTTTGTGCTGACGCTCGGGATGCCGCTTTCGCCAATGCCGGGCCTGACGCGTGACGGACAGCTGGGCAAATGGATTTGGGAACTGGCGGAGCAGGGCGCGCTGCCGCTTGAAGAGATTGCCCACGAGCTGGCGTGTCAGTTCAACCGCTTCGTCGATGTGTTTGGTCAGGCGCCGACGCATATCGACAGCCATCACCATGTGCATATGATCCCGGCAATTTTTCCGATTGTCGCTGAGTTTGCGCAGCGCAAAGGCGTGGCTATGCGCGTGGATCGTGAGGCGCGCGGGGTACCGGAGCGCGCCGTGACGACAACAGAGGGGTTCAGCAGCGCATTCTACGGCGATGAGATCGACGAAGCGCTGTTCCTGAAGGTGCTTGATGATTCCGCCGCGCGGGGTGAAAAGTCGGTAGAAGTGATGGCGCATCCTGCTTTTGTCGATAACACCGTGCGGAAAAGCGCTTACTGCTGGCCGCGCCTGGCGGAGCTGGACGTGCTGACGTCGGCGTCGCTGAAGTATGCGATTGCCGAGCGTGGGTATCGGTTGGGGACGTTCAGGGAGCTGTAAGAGTTGCCGGGTGGCGGCTTCGCCTTACCCGGCCTACGAACGACCTTCTAACTCTTGTAGGCCCGGTAAGGCGAAGCCGCCACCGGGCTTTTTTTACGCCGGAATCTGGTCAATCTTACTGCTGCGCGACCAGACGCGGTGCGCGGCGAGCAAATCAAACAGCTTCGTCATAAAGGCATCGTCAACGTGGTCGCCCTCGACAATGCCGTCCTCGCCCTGATCGGCCACCTTCAGCTGTGCCTTAAACCGTCGCGCGTCGCCGGACAGCGCGATCGGTTTCAGGTGCTTATAGGCTTCCAGCAGATAATACACCGCGTCACCGTTGTTCAGCAGGCTGTCAATATCCCCGCACGGCACAATCACCGCATCAACCGTCAGCGATGGCGCCCCTGCAAAGGTCGCCGCCACCGGCAGCACGGAGCCATCATCGGCGGTCACTTCGCCCATGCGGGAATAAAGCAGTTTCGCATGCACGCCCTGGGTTTTCAGCGCCTGCATAATCCCCAGCACGTCGCTGGCACGGGTGTTGTCGTTCAGCAGGATGGCGACCACGCGGCCTTTAATCGAGCCACCCGGCACCGCATACAGGCTCAGGGACGGATCTTTCTTCACGCCGTTAACCTCTTTCGGCGGGGCAAGGTTGCGCTGCTCGTCGGTCAGCGTAATACCCAGGTTATCCGCAACGCTCTGGGCGAGCTGAATATCAATGCGCGCCAGCTGATCGACCACCCGCTCGCGGATGTAGGTACGCACCACTTTGCTCAGCTCAAAGCTGAAGCCGCCGATAATGTGCTGCTGCTCAATCGGCGTCTGGCTGTTCCAGAACAGGCGAGGGTGGGCGTAGTACTCGCCGAACGACGGGCTGCGCTCGCGAATTTTGTTGCCGTCGACACGCTCCTGGTACGATTCGAATCCACCGCGTTTCGGCGCCGGTGGCGTTTCACGCGGCCAGTTATCGTTGATGGAGTTTGGCTCGTAGTTAGCCGGGTTGGTATCAATATCCTGACGGTGCATCCCGTCGCGCTGGAAATTGTGGTACGGACAGGTTGGGCGGTTGATCGGAATTTCGTGGAAGTTCGGCCCGCCAAGACGGCTGATCTGCGTATCGGTATAGGAGAACAAACGTCCCTGCAAGAGCGGATCGTTGGTGAAGTCCAGTCCCGGCACGATATGCCCCGGGTGGAACGCGACCTGCTCGTTTTCGGCAAAGAAGTTATCCGGGTTACGGTTGAGCACCATTTTACCCACCAACTGAACCGGCACCAGCTCTTCCGGGATCAGCTTCGTCGGGTCAAGAAGATCGAAATCGTACTTAAATTCGTCTTCTTCCGGTATGAGCTGCAGACCCAGCTCGTATTCCGGGAAGTCGCCCGCTTCAATGGATTCCCACAGTTCGCGGCGATGGAAGTCCGGATCGCGTCCGGTCAGCTTCTGCGCCTCGTCCCATACCAGCGAGGCTTTACCCGCCACCGGCTTCCAGTGGAAACGGACAAACGTGGCTTTACCCTCGGCGTTGATCAGACGGAAGGTGTGGATGCCAAACCCCTCCATGGTGCGATAGCTGCGCGGAATGCCGCGGTCTGACATCGCCCACATCACGTTGTGTAGCGTTTCAGGCTGCAGGGAGACGTAGTCCCAGAAGGTGTCGTGCGCACTTTGTCCCTGCGGTATGGCCCAGTGGGGCTCCGGTTTTACCGCATGGACAAAGTCAGGAAATTTATGCGCGTCCTGAATGAAGAACACCGGAGTGTTATTGCCCACCAGATCGAAAATACCCTCTTCGGTATAAAACTTGGTGGCAAAGCCGCGGATATCCCGAACCGTATCTGCCGACCCCGCGCCGCCCTGTACGGTGGAGAAACGCACAAACACCGGGGTGATTTTATCCGGGTCGGAGAGGAAGTCCGCTTTGGTGAGCGCTTTCAGACTCTTGTAAGGCTGGAAGTAGCCGTGCGCAGCGGAACCGCGCGCGTGGACGATGCGTTCCGGTATCCGTTCGTGGTCGAAATGGGTGATTTTTTCCCGCAGGATAAAATCTTCCAGCAGGGTTGGCCCGCGCGCGCCTGCGCGAAGGGAGTTCTGATCGTCAGCAATGCGCACGCCCTGATTGGTGGTGAGCGCGAAACCTTCGCCGCCTTTGCGGTGCGGCTCAAGCGATTTCAGCTTCTCGTTGCCTGTGTCCGGCGATTTGACGCTTCCCGGTGCGGTAGGCTGTTCGCCCGGTGCGGAAGGGCCAGGGGAGGGGCGATGAGAGCCGTCAGCGGGGGCGAGAGAGTCCATACCCGGTTGAGATTCCTCAGTGCCATGAATCGGTGATTGATGAGTTTTATCTTTGTTCGACATTGCACGCTTCTCCTTTATCCATTGCTAAAAACCCTATTAAGGATAGAACAATGTCGTGAGATGGCTCGCGAACTAAGAGTTTTCACATACCGTCATTAACGAAAGGAGCCATCCCACCCACTCGGAGCGCGACGGAAGGCAGCAGGATCGGCTATCATAGAATTTTCCTGCTTCAAGAATTTGCTTTAGTGAACCAGTCGCTTATGAAACCTCTTCGTCAACAAAACCGCCAGGTTATTAGCTATGTGCCCCGCGTTGAGCCCGCGCCGCCTGACCATGCCCTGAAAGTGGAGGGTTTTCGCGATGTATGGCAGCTGCGGGGAAAATACGTGGCCTTTGTGCTGATCGGCGAACATTTCCGCCGCTCGCCTACGTTTGCCGTGCCGGAGTCGGCGCAGCGGTGGGCGACGCAGATCCGTCAGGATGAAGAGGTTGAAGAATAACAGCCATAAAAAAACCGCCATCAGGCGGTTTTTTTATTTCTACCGTGATTAACGGTGCGCCAGCTCGGCATCGTCTTCACTTTCCAGAATCGCTTTGTCGGTCTGCTTCAGCCACTGGCTGGTCAGCGTACCGGCGGTCATAGAGCCGCTCACGTTCAGCGCGGTACGACCCATGTCGATCAGCGGTTCAACGGAGATCAGCAGGGCGACCAGCGTCACGGGCAGGCCCAGCGCAGGCAGCACAATCAGCGCGGCGAAGGTTGCGCCACCGCCAACGCCAGCGACGCCTGCGGAGCTTATGGTAACAATCCCAACCAGCGTGGCGATCCATACCGGATCCAGCGGGTTAATCCCAACGGTAGGGGCAACCATCACCGCCAGCATCGCCGGGTACAGGCCGGCGCAGCCGTTCTGACCAATGGTGGCACCAAAGGAGGCAGAGAAGCTGGCGATGGATTCAGGCACGCCCAGGCGACGGGTTTGCGCTTCAACGTTCAGCGGAATAGACGCGGCGCTGGAACGGCTGGTGAAGGCAAAGGTCAGTACCGGCCAGACTTTACGGAAGTATTTCAGCGGGCTGACGCCGTTCACGCCCAGCAGGATGCCGTGTACCACGAACATAATGCCCAGGCCGAGATAAGAGGCGACAACGAAGCTGCCCAGCTTAATGATGTCCTGCAGGTTAGAGCCGGCAACCACTTTGGTCATCAGCGCCAGCACGCCGTAAGGGGTGAGCTGCATCACCAGACGTACCAGCTTCATCACCCAGCTTTGCAGGGTGTCAATCGCGGTCAGCACGCGTTCGCCTTTTGGCGCGTCGTCTTTCAGCAGCTTCAGCGCCGCTACGCCCAGGAACGCGGCGAAAATAACCACGCTGATGATCGAGGTTGGACTCGCACCGGTCAGGTCAGCAAACGGGTTCTTCGGAATGAAGGAGAGCACCATCTGCGGCACGGTCAGGTCAGCTACTTTACCCACGTAGTTGGTTTGAATCGCGGTAAGACGCGCCGTTTCAGCCGTACCCTGAACCAGACCTTCTGCGGTCAGGCCAAACAGGTTGGTAACCAGCACACCCACCAGCGCGGCAATCAGCGTGGTGAACAGCAGCGTACCAATGGTCAGGAAACTGATTTTTCCCAGTTGGGTTGCGTTATGCAGGCGGGCAACGGCGCTCAGAATAGAGGCGAACACCAGCGGCATAACGATCATCTGCAGCAGCTGGACATAGCCGTTACCGACGATGTTGAACCACTGAATCGAATCTTTCAGAACTGGATTTTCGGAGCCATAAATCGCCTGTAATGCCAGACCAAATACGACACCCATGGCCAGACCAACCAGCACTTTTTTCGCCAGGCTCCACCGTTTGTGGCGCGCCTGCGCGAGAAGCAATAGCAATACAACGAACACAACGACGTTCGCGATGAGTGGAAAATTCATCCCCGTTCTCCTGATTTATTATTGGGTCGGTTTTTACCGATCCTGTTGGCGGAAGGTTAGCAGAAGTGTGATGCAGCGCTTATATCCAAATGGAATGGGTTATGACAAATGAGATAATTTTGTCGGTTTACTGTTCAATCTGGTGATGAATAAAGCGATTGAACTGAAATTGCAGCGAATTAATCATCTGGGATGACCAGCGGACTGCACTGTTTTCGGGCAAGGTTTGCGGCATCCAGACCGCGTAAGCAAACAGCGCCATGCACAGTGCACGCTCAAGCTGGTTACCTTTCTGCGGTGCGAGGATGGGAAAACGGAAACGCCAGCGGCAGGGCCACAGCAGCGGCACGCCCGCAGGCGTCAGCATATCGGCGAGAATATGGCTTAAATAGCCCAGCACCATCCCCTGAATGGCATCGGCGGGGACTATCCAGCTTTCGGGCACCTTTAAATAGAAAAGCGTCAGCAGGCCAAACACGGCCAGCAGGCTGTGCGTAAATCCCCGGTGGCCGAACGCGCGGGCGATGGGTTTCGACACCCACTTCAGGCGCTGCCCGAGGAAGGATTTGGGATGGTCAATGTCGGGCAGCAGACAGGTCAATACGGCGGAAGGGACAATATGCCACCAGTCCCCCTGCGCCAGCACGGGAGTGAGTTCAGCGTTTTTGGCAAATACTGCGCACGCAATTGAAAAAAGCAGGTGGCCTTCCGCCGTCATGATAAAACCCACGAAACTGTCAATTCATACAGTATAGGGTTTTTATACAGTAGGCGGAAGAGGTGACGGTGTAACTGTTTGTCACAAACCGCAGGGAAGCGTTAGCCGCCCTGCAGATGATGCGCCGTGAGTTCTGCCAGTGAATTAAGCTTCACATCGGCAAGCGCAAACCGGGGATCGTGGCGGCCTTCTTCAGCGGGCACCACAATGGAGCGCATCCGCGCAGCCTTCGACGCCACCATACCGTTAACGGAATCTTCCAGCGCCACACAGTGAAGTGGATCAAGACCCAGCTTAGCGGCACAGTCCAGATAGACCTGCGGGTGCGGTTTGCTGTAAGGCAATTTTTCAGCGGACGCCAGCGCGTCGAAACTGTCGCGCAGTTCAAACATGGTGAGCACTTTTTCCAGCATATGCAGCGGCGAAGCCGAGGCCAGTCCGACCTTCAGCCCCTGGGCTTTACACAGCGCGACGGCCTCCCGTACGCCGGGCAGCAGCGGCCTGCTTTCTTCCACCAGAGAAATAGCGCGGCTGATAATGCGTGCGGTCACCTCATCGCGATCGGGACCTACCCACGGCTGTTGGGCAAACCACAGGTCAACCACCATATCGATGCGCAGGCCCAGCGTATCGGGAAGTTCATTACGGCGGCTGATATCCACGCCCAGACTGGCCATAACGTCCAGTTCGGCGCGATCCCACAGCGGTTCGGAATCGATCAGTAATCCATCCATGTCAAAAATTGCGGCAAGAATTTGGCGCGGTGTCGACATCACAACGTCTCCTTTTCCAGGGTGTTCGACAGACGATACGTGCTAAGCACACTCTGCAATTTAGCATATTGCTTTCAAAGATCGGGCGAAATTGATGGCCAGCAGGTAGACTTAGGCACAAATAACGCGTCTTTATGAAGAGGAACTGATGACGTATCAACAAGCTGGACGCATTGCGGTCTTAAAACGTATTGCTGGCTGGGTGATTTTTATTCCTGCCGTCATTTCTACGCTGATTTCTGTACTCAAATTTATGTACGATCACAGCGAAAAACAGCCGGGTATCAATGCGGTAATGCTTGATTTCGCTCATGTCATGATTGAGATGATGCGTTTTAATACGCCATTTTTGAATGTCTTCTGGTTTAACTCGCCCACACCGGATTTTCATCAACAGCTGAATATCGGCTTTTGGGTAATATACGCCCTGATCTTTGTCGCGCTGGCACTGCAGGCCTCTGGCGCGAGAATGAGTCGCCAGACGCGCTTTTTACGCGAAGGCGTTGAGGATCAGTTGATTCTGGAGCAGGCCAAAGGCCCGGAAGGAATGAGTCGGGAGCAGATTGAATCCCGCATTGTTGTACCGCGTCACACCATTTTCCTGCAAATTTTCCCGCTCTATATCCTTCCCGTCATCATCATTGTGGCGGGATATTTCTTCTTCTCACTGCTCGGTTTTCTGTAAACGATTAGGGTGGCGGCAAGGCCACCCGTTCTCTTCTCAGGCGGCAAGCATGCGCTCAAGTGCCCGCTGCGCGTTAACAAGGTGTTCTCCGCCAAAAAGAATGGCACGGTTCATCAGCGTATAAAGCTGATACACCGGCTGGCGGTCGAGGAAACCGGGCGGCAGGGGAGAAACAGACTGGTATCCGTCGTATATCTGCGGCGGCTGCTCAGGATGAAGCGGCAGCATGGCAAGATCGCACTCTCTGTCACCCCAGTAGCAGGCCGGGTCAAAGATGTACGGGCCGTTGGGGCCCAGCGCGCAGTTATTGGACCACAAATCGCCGTGAAGCAGCGACGCCTGAGGCTGGTGGGATGCCAGACGCTGTTGAACGTGCTCGACGATGGCATCAATATTGCCAAATTCCAGCCCTTTCTCGGCGGCCAGCTCAAGCTGCCAGCCAATGCGCTGCTCGGCAAAAAATGTCGACCAGCGACGCTGCCAGGCATTGGGCTGCGGCGTGGTGGAGAGATCGTTGTCAAAGTCGAGACCAAACTGCGGCTGGTCGCTCCATTGATGCAGGCGCGCTAGCTGTTGGCCGAGGATGAACGCATTGTGGGCATCCAGCGGCCGGGCAGGGAGATAGTCCATCACCAGGAAGCTGTAGTCGCGGTCGCTCCCCACGGCCAGAACCTGCGGGACCGTCACCGTTTTACTGCGCGACAGCAGCTCCAGCTGATCGGCTTCGGCGGTAAATATCGGGAGCAGCTCTCGCTCATCGCACTTAACGAAAAGATCGCGCCCTGCGTAGCGTAAATGCCACGCGGCGTGGATTTCACCGCCTGGCAGTTCGTTACGCAGTTCAATTTCACCTTCACCCAGCTGCTCACGTAAAAGATGACTGATAGCCTGCCACATGTTGTCTCTCCCATGTTGTCTGCCAGATCATAAAGTTAGCGCATAATGGCGGTAAAAAAATACGAACTAACGCACACCTGAGCGGTTTAAATTCATACAGCGCACTTATTGTTCTTTTTTCCGCCAGCTTTCCCAGGTATCCACGTCGATTTCGGCAGGCTTGTCGGTCACGCTCTCCAGCAGACTGGCGGCCAGAGCATGAACCTCTTCCTGGCTCAGGGCACCGATCAGACCAAATGTCAGGGTACCTAAATCATGAATATTGCCTTCGTCATCGGTCAGCGTGAGGAGAAAATTAGCCCGGGAGAAGGCGTTGTTGAGCTCATTCAGCTCGGTCAGCGATGCTTCATGAAGGTTGATGGTCACGACGTAGCGGGTGATGTCACCACTGCTCATAATTCACCTCATTGTTATCATGGAAGTTTTCTTAGCATAGTCGATAGTTTGCGTTTGGCGACTCAGAGAGGACATTCCCCTCCGTAAGGACGGAGGGGAAAAGACGTTAATTTCGGGACAGGTAATCGACGATTTTTTGCGTATCGGCAAGCGAACAGAGACGCGTGCCCTGGTTGATGGTTGCCGCGCTACCCGCCGCCACGCCGTAGCGCGTCATCTCCAGCAGAGACGCGCCCTGCGCCAGTTTCAGCGTCATCGCGCCTACCATGCTATCGCCCGCGCCAACCGTGCTCTGGCTCTTCATCGGCGGTGGGACAACCTGAACGGACGAGGATTCATCGACTGCCAGCGCCCCCTGAGGGCCAAGGGAAACGACTACGCGTCGCGCTTTGCCGCTGCGTACCAGCTCCTGCGCGGCGGTGCGAACATCATCAGGCTGTGTCAGTTCGCGGTTGACCAGCGCGCTTAACTCTTTCTGGTTGGGTTTGACCAGCTCCAGATTGCCCGGCACCAGGGCTGCCTGCAGGGCCTCGCCGCTGCTGTCGACAATGCAGCGGATGCCGCGTTGCTGTACCGCCTGAATCAGTGCCGTTAATTTTTCCGTACTTACGCCGGGCGGCAGGCTGCCGCTTACCACCAGCAGCGCGCCGCTTTCTATCGTCAGCACTTTCTCTTCAAGCTGACGAAACTCGTCATCGCTAAGTTTCGCGCCCGGCATGACAAAACGGTACTGCTCGCCGCTGGACTCCACGTGGACGTGCAGGTTTTGCCGCGTCCAGTCTTTGGCCTCGACCGTCTCTACCGCCACCTGTTCATCTGCCAGGAGAGAGGCCAGGTGTTCGCCGGTGGCACCGCCCGTGGGGAAAATGGCCGTGGCTTTGCCGCCGAGGTGCGTAATGGCGCGCGCCACGTTGATCCCTCCACCGCCGGGCTCAAAGACCGGGGCGCTACAGCGCAATTTACCTTCCGGGTAAATCTGCGGCGTCTGGGTGGCGGAATCCAGGGAAGGGGAGAGCGTCAGAGTATAAATAGAAACCATCATTACCTCCTTTTAGCATGGGTTCTTATTAGCCTGGCACCATTTGTCAGGAAGGCAATGTAAATAACAGTATGATTTTAAATATGAATACTGACAAAAATTGAGGCGGGGGATATATAAAATAAAACGCTTTTTGAGATCGTTCTTATTCAAAAAATGAAATAAGAAAACATTGCTATGTTATTTGCGGCTTTTTATAATTTGTTACCTTTCTCTGGACGCCTTGTCATTGATCCTCAAGAAAGATTCCGGGACCGTGTGGTCTCTTTTTTTGTTGTACGGACTCCTTAATAAAATGAAGCTTTTAAAGACAGTGCCCGCTGCACTGATGCTGGCGGGTGGCGTGTTTGCGGCTATGAACGCGACCGCTGATGATACCGTTTTTACTGTCATGGACGATCCTTCCACCGCGAAAAAACCGTTTGAAGGTAACCTGAACGCCGGGTACCTGGCACAATCCGGTAACACGAAAAGCTCTTCTCTCACGGCGGACAGTACGCTCACCTGGTACGGCAACACCACCGCCTGGTCTCTGTGGGGTAATGCCAGCAACACTTCCGCTAATGACGAACGTTCTTCCGAGAAATATGCGGTAGGCGGACGTAGCCGTTACAACATGACCGATTATGACTACCTGTTTGGACAGGCAAGCTGGTTAACCGACCGTTACAACGGTTATCGCCAGCGAGATGTGTTTACTGCGGGTTATGGTCGCCAGTTCCTCAACGGTCCGGTACACAGCCTCCGTTTTGAATTCGGTCCGGGTGTGCGTTATGACGAGTACACCAATGGCGATACCAAAACCCAACCGCTCGGTTACGCTTCCGGTACCTATGCCTGGCAGATGACTGACACCACCAAATTTACCCAGGGTGTTTCTGTATTTGGTGCCGACGACACGACGCTGAACTCTGAGACGGCGCTGAACGTGGCTATCAACGAACACTTTGGTCTGAAAGTCGCCTACAACGTGACCTGGAACTCTTCACCACCAGAATCTGCGCCGGATCATACCGACCGCAGAACCACGGTTTCACTGGGTTATAGAATGTAATGAAAGCGGGCCGATGATGATGTCGGCCCGTTTATTGTCTATGGCTTTTGACGTCCTTTCTGATGACGTGTCTTCGCCCCTAGCCCCAAATCATTGCCGCCCAACGGAGTAGCAGCATTGCGCCGCAGATGGCAATCAGCACCAGCACCATTTTCCAGTGTTTTACGGCAAATCGTTTTGTTGGCATAACCTAATCCTTGTTGGTTGATACCCACAGTCTACCAAACAGGGCCGAAATATGCCCCTTCTCAGGATCGATTGGGTTATGCCAGCGCAGGGTTCGGCTCAGAACCAGTGGAATCGTTCGGCGAGAATCAACACTAAACCTGTGGCGGAAAGGATGTTCAATATCACAACCGTTCTACTGGATACGTTCATGGTATGCACCTTTGGGTTTAAGGACCTGTTCAAGAGTAGTCCAGCATCTCTGGAATAAGGGCACCGGGAATATGCGACCTGCAAATTCATGCTAAAGTGCCAGCACATCAATCTGCCAGCAGAGGGTGCAATCTCCCTTTTGTTAGTGTTAACATTGCAAGGCTTACCGTAAATCCGACGTTGTCTGATTTTTCGGCAGGTAAATGATAGCGAACCAATTTGACGATTGTTGGTCAGATGGTGTCGTAATCTATTGTCAAATCACGATTATTTTCTTTGTATATGCTCTTATGTGTGGGGCATCACTGCAAATAAGGATATAAAATGCCTGTAATTACTCTTCCTGATGGCAGTCAACGCCATTTCGACCGTGCTGTTAGCCCAATGGATGTTGCCCTGGACATTGGTCCTGGTCTCGCGAAAGCGACTATCGCTGGCCGTGTTAACGGTGAGCTGGTGGATGCCTCCGATCTGATCGAAAACGATGCGACGCTTGCAATCATCACCGCGAAAGACGAAGAAGGTCTGGAGATCATTCGTCACTCCTGCGCGCACCTGTTAGGTCATGCCATCAAACAGCTGTGGCCAAACACCAAAATGGCGATCGGTCCGGTTATCGACAACGGTTTCTACTATGACGTTGACCTTGACCACACCCTGACTCAGGAAGATATCGACGCGCTCGAAAAACGCATGCACGAGCTCGCCGAAACGAACTATGACGTCATCAAGAAGAAAGTCAGCTGGCACGAAGCGCGTGAAACCTTCGTGAAGCGCGGCGAGAGCTATAAAGTCTCTATTCTTGACGAAAACATTTCGCATGATGACAAGCCTGGCTTGTACCATCACGAAGAATACGTCGACATGTGCCGTGGACCGCACGTGCCGAACATGCGCTTCTGTCATCACTTTAAGCTGATGAAGATCGCAGGCGCCTACTGGCGTGGCGACAGCAACAACAAGATGTTGCAGCGTATTTATGGTACCGCATGGGCCGATAAAAAAGCCCTGAACGCGTACCTGCTGCGCCTGGAAGAGGCGGCGAAGCGTGACCACCGTAAAATCGGTAAGCAGCTTGACCTGTACCACATGCAGGAAGAAGCGCCGGGTATGGTGTTCTGGCATAACGACGGCTGGACCATCTTCCGTGAACTGGAAACCTTCGTACGCTCCAAGCTGAAAGAGTACCAGTATCAGGAAGTGAAAGGCCCGTTCATGATGGACCGTGTGCTGTGGGAAAAAACCGGCCACTGGGACAACTACAAAGATGCGATGTTCACCACCTCGTCTGAGAACCGTGAGTACTGCATCAAGCCAATGAACTGCCCGGGCCACGTTCAGATCTTCAACCAGGGTCTGAAATCCTACCGCGACCTGCCGCTGCGTATGGCGGAGTTCGGTAGCTGCCACCGTAACGAGCCATCAGGTGCGCTGCACGGTCTGATGCGCGTTCGTGGCTTTACTCAGGATGATGCGCATATCTTCTGTACTGAAGATCAGGTTCGTGATGAAGTTAACGCCTGTATTCGTATGGTCTACGATATGTATAGCACCTTTGGCTTCGAGAAGATCGTGGTCAAACTCTCAACGCGTCCGGAAAAACGTATCGGTAGCGATGAGACTTGGGATCGTGCAGAAGCGGATCTCGCCGTGGCGCTGGAAGAGAACGGTATTCCGTTCGAATACCAGCTGGGCGAGGGCGCATTCTACGGTCCGAAAATTGAATTTACCCTGTATGACTGCCTCGACCGCGCATGGCAGTGCGGTACTGTACAGCTGGACTTCTCCCTGCCGCAGCGTTTAAGCGCCTCTTATGTTGGCGAAGACAACGAGCGTCAGGTACCGGTAATGATTCACCGTGCAATTCTCGGTTCTCTGGAGCGCTTCATCGGCATCCTGACCGAAGAGTTCGCTGGCTTCTTCCCAACCTGGCTTGCGCCAGTGCAGGTAGTAGTGATGAACATTACCGATTCTCAGGCGGATTACGTTAAAGAATTGACGCAGAAACTACAAAATGCGGGCATTCGCGTAAAAGCAGACTTGAGAAATGAGAAGATTGGCTTTAAAATCCGCGAGCACACTTTACGTCGTGTCCCGTATATGTTGGTCTGTGGTGATAAAGAGGTGGAAGCAGGCAAAGTTGCCGTTCGCACCCGCCGTGGTAAAGACCTGGGCAGCCTGGACGTAAGTGAAGTGATTGAGAAGCTGCAACAAGAGATTCGCAGCCGCAGTCTTCAACAACTGGAGGAATAAGGTATTAAAGGCGGAAAACGAGTTCAAACGGCACGTCCGAATCGTATCAATGGCGAGATTCGCGCCCAGGAAGTTCGCTTAACAGATCTTGAAGGTGAACCACTGGGGATTGTGAGTCTGAGAGAAGCGATCGAAAAAGCTGAAGAAGCTGGAGTAGATTTAGTTGAAATCAGCCCTAACGCCGAACCGCCAGTTTGTCGTATCATGGACTACGGCAAGTTCCTTTATGAAAAGAGTAAGTCTTCTAAGGAACAGAAGAAGAAGCAAAAAGTTATCCAGGTTAAGGAAATCAAATTCCGTCCTGGTACCGACGATGGCGATTATCAGGTAAAACTCCGCAGCCTGATTCGCTTTCTGGAAGATGGCGATAAGGCCAAGATCACACTGCGTTTCCGCGGTCGTGAGATGGCCCACCAACAGATTGGTATGGAAGTGCTTAACCGCGTCCGTGACGATCTGAGTGAACTGGCAGTAGTCGAATCCTTCCCTACGAAGATCGAAGGCCGCCAGATGATCATGGTGCTCGCTCCTAAGAAGAAACAGTAAGGCCTTCAAGCAGCAAAATCTGTGGAGCCTTCGGGTTTCATAGGTTTTGTTCGCCTATGTTTCGTTTATTTAACAATGCGAAGTGGAAGTTATTAAGATGCCAAAAATTAAGACCGTACGCGGTGCTGCTAAGCGCTTCAAAAAAACCGGTGGTGGTGGATTTAAGCGTAAGCACGCAAACCTGCGTCATATTCTGACCAAAAAATCTACTAAGCGTAAACGTCACCTGCGTCCAAAAGGCCTCGTTTCTAAAGGCGATCTGGGTCTGGTTATCGCGTGCCTGCCGTACGCATAAGCCGTTAACGTTTAATTTTTTTACTAAGAATATAGATACAGGAGAGCACATATGGCTCGCGTAAAACGTGGTGTAATTGCACGTGCACGTCACAAGAAAATTTTGAAACAAGCTAAAGGCTACTACGGTGCGCGTTCACGCGTTTACCGCGTTGCCTTCCAGGCTGTTATCAAAGCAGGTCAGTACGCTTACCGTGACCGTCGTCAGCGTAAGCGTCAGTTCCGTCAACTGTGGATTGCGCGTATCAACGCAGCAGCACGTCAGAACGGTATTTCTTACAGCAAATTCATCAACGGCCTGAAAAAAGCCTCTGTTGAAATCGACCGTAAGATCCTGGCTGACATCGCAGTATTCGACAAAGTAGCGTTCACCGCTCTGGTCGAAAAAGCGAAAGCAGCACTGGCATAAGCCAGTTGAGAGAGGGGGCCTGGCTCCCTCTTTTCATTTAACACCATCAGAAGATTGACATTTATCCGTCCAGGCTTTTCAATAAGGTCTTAACGGTTTTTACCAGACAAGGTAACGCAAGCATGAATGCTGCTATTTTCCGCTTCTTCTTTTACTTTAGCACCTGATTTCAGGAGGCTAGCGCGTGAAAGATGAAACGAAAAACAGCGCCAGATAAGCCTCCCGATGGAGGCTTTTTTTGTGCCTGAATTTGAGAGAATAACTCCACCAAATCGGTGTCTGCACCGACATAATGAGGAAAATCATGTCACATCTCGCAGAGCTGGTTGCCAGTGCAACAGCCGCCATTAATCAGGCCTCAGATGTTGCCGCGTTAGACAATGTCCGCGTCGAATATCTTGGGAAGAAAGGGCACCTTACCCTTCAGATGACAACCCTGCGTGAGCTGCCGCCAGAAGAACGCCCGGCAGCGGGTGCGGTGATTAACGAAGCCAAAGAGCAGGTACAGCAGGCGCTGAACGCGCGCAAAGCCGAGCTGGAAAGCGCGGTGCTGAATGCGCGTCTGGCCGCAGAGACGATCGACGTTTCTCTGCCGGGACGTCGTATCGAAAACGGCGGTCTGCACCCGGTTACCCGCACCATCGATCGCATTGAAAGTTTCTTCGGTGAGCTCGGCTTTACCGTGGCGACTGGCCCGGAAATCGAAGATGATTACCATAACTTCGACGCCCTGAACATTCCTGGCCATCATCCGGCACGCGCTGACCACGACACTTTCTGGTTCGACGCTACGCGTCTGCTGCGTACTCAGACCTCCGGCGTTCAGATCCGTACCATGAAGGATCAGGCGCCGCCAATCCGTATTATCGCGCCGGGCCGCGTCTATCGTAACGACTACGATCAGACCCACACCCCGATGTTCCACCAGATGGAAGGCCTGATTGTTGATAAAAATATCAGCTTCACCAACCTGAAGGGCACGCTGCACGATTTCCTGAACAACTTCTTTGAGGAAGACCTGCAGGTTCGTTTCCGCCCGTCCTACTTCCCGTTCACCGAACCGTCTGCGGAAGTTGACGTGATGGGTAAAAACGGCAAATGGCTGGAAGTGCTGGGCTGCGGCATGGTGCATCCAAACGTGCTGCGCAACGTGGGTATCGATCCGGAAGTTTACTCCGGCTTTGCCTTCGGCATGGGCATGGAACGTCTGACCATGCTGCGCTACGGCGTGACCGACTTACGTGCATTCTTCGAAAACGATCTGCGTTTCCTCAAACAGTTTAAATAAGGGCAGGACAGAACAATGAAATTCAGTGAACTGTGGTTACGCGAGTGGGTTAACACCACGCTGGACAGCGACGCGCTTTCTAACCAGATCACCATGGCGGGTCTGGAAGTGGACGGCGTTGAGCCTGTTTCCGGTGCCTTCAACGGCGTGGTCGTTGGCGAAGTGGTAGAGTGCGGCCAGCACCCTAACGCTGACAAACTGCGCGTGACAAAAGTAAACGTGGGCGGTGACCGTCTGCTGGATATCGTCTGCGGTGCGCCAAACTGCCGTCAGGGCCTGAAGGTGGCCGTGGCGACCGTCGGTGCGGTGCTGCCGGGCGATTTCAAAATTAAAGCGGCTAAGCTGCGCGGCGAGCCGTCTGAAGGCATGCTGTGCTCCTTCTCCGAGCTGGGTATTTCCGACGACCACAACGGCATCATTGAGCTGCCGCTGGATGCGCCAGTCGGCACCGATATCCGTGAATACCTGAAGCTTGATGACAACACCATCGAAATCAGCGTCACGCCAAACCGTGCCGACTGCTTAGGTATCATCGGCGTGGCGCGCGACGTGGCCGTGCTGAACCAGACCGAGCTGAACGCGCCGGACATTGCGCCGGTTGAAGCGACCATCAGTGACGTGCTGCCTATTCAGGTTGATGCTGCGGATGCTTGCCCGCGCTACCTCGGTCGCGTGGTGAAAGGCATCAACGTGAAAGCGCCAACCCCGCTGTGGATGAAAGAGAAGCTGCGTCGCTGCGGTATCCGCTCTATCGACGCCGTGGTTGACGTGACCAACTACGTTCTGCTGGAGCTGGGCCAGCCAATGCACGCGTTCGATAAAGATCGTATCGACGGGGGCATCGTTGTGCGCATGGCGAAAGAGGGCGAAACCCTGGTTCTGCTGGACGGCAGCGAAGCGAAACTGAACGCCGACACCCTGGTGATTGCTGACCACAGCAAAGCGCTGGCAATGGGCGGTATCTTCGGGGGCGAGCACTCAGGCGTGAACGACGAGACGCAAAACGTCCTGCTGGAGTGCGCGTTCTTCAGCCCGCTCTCCATCACCGGTCGCGCACGCCGTCACGGCCTGCATACCGATGCCTCTCACCGCTACGAGCGCGGCGTTGATCCGGCGCTGCAGTACAAAGCGATGGAACGTGCGACCCGCCTGCTGATCGACATCTGCGGCGGCGAAGCGGGCCCGGTTATCGACGTCACCAACGAAGCGACGCTGCCGAAGCGTGCGACCATCACCCTGCGCCGCAGCAAGCTGGATCGCCTGATTGGCCATCACGTTGCCGATGCGCAGGTAACTGACATCCTGAAACGTCTGGGCTGTGAAGTAACCGAAGGGCAGGACGAGTGGAAAGCCGTTGCGCCATCATGGCGTTTCGACATGGAAATTGAAGAAGATCTGGTGGAAGAAGTGGCCCGCGTTTACGGCTACAACAACATCCCTGACGAGCCTGTCCAGGCGGGTCTGGTAATGGGCACCCACCGTGAAGCCGACCTGTCCCTGAAGCGTGTGAAAACCATGCTGAACGACAAAGGCTACCAGGAAGTGATCACCTACAGCTTCGTTGATCCAAAGCTGCAGCAGCTGATCCACCCGGGTCAGGACGCGCTGATCCTGCCAAGCCCAATCTCCAGCGAAATGTCCGCGATGCGTCTGTCTCTGTGGACTGGCCTGCTGGGCACTGTCGTTTATAACCAGAATCGCCAGCAAAACCGCGTGCGAATTTTCGAAAGCGGTTTGCGCTTTGTACCGGATAATCAGGCAAATTTAGGCATCCGTCAGGATCTCATGCTGGCTGGCGCCATCAGCGGCAACCGCTATGAAGAGCACTGGGACCTGGCAAAAGGCACGGTTGATTTCTACGATATGAAGGGCGATCTGGAAGCAGTTCTGGATCTGACCGGTAAATTATCTGAAATTGAATTCCGCGCAGAAGCCATCCCGGCTCTGCATCCGGGCCAGAGCGCAGCCATCTATTTAGACGGCAAACGCGTTGGTTTTATTGGAGTTGTTCACCCTGAGCTGGAGCGCAAGCTAGACCTGAACGGCCGTACCATCGTGTTCGAGCTGGAATGGAACCCGGTGGCTGACCGCGTTATTCCTCAGGCTCAGGACGTCTCCCGCTTCCCGGCAAACCGCCGTGATATCGCGGTTGTGGTCGCGGAAAATGTGCCCGCAGCAGATATTTTGGCCGAATGTAAGAAAGTTGGCGTAAATCAGGTAGTTGGCGTAAACTTATTTGACGTGTACCGCGGCAAGGGCGTAGCAGAAGGTTTCAAGAGCCTCGCTATTAGCCTTATCCTTCAGGATACCAGCCGTACACTCGAAGAAGAGGAGATTGCCGCTACCGTCGCCAAATGTGTAGAGGCATTAAAAGAGCGATTCCAGGCATCATTGAGGGATTGAACCTATGGCGCTTACAAAAGCTGAAATGTCAGAATATCTGTTTGATAAGCTTGGGCTTAGCAAACGGGATGCCAAAGAGCTGGTAGAGCTGTTTTTCGAAGAGATCCGTCGTGCTCTGGAAAATGGTGAGCAGGTAAAACTCTCCGGTTTTGGCAATTTTGATTTGCGAGACAAAAACCAACGTCCGGGCCGCAACCCGAAGACGGGGGAAGATATTCCCATTACAGCCCGCCGCGTGGTGACCTTCAGACCCGGCCAGAAGTTAAAAAGCCGTGTCGAAAACGCAACGCCCAAAGCAGAGTAATATGAACTAACTAAAAAGGCCGCCCACGCGGCCTTTTTTCTTTGCGCTCCCCGGCAAACCCGCCGTAAAATCAATTACATCTCACGCTACTAAAACCGTACACATGCTTGATTATGCCCATTTCCAGCACCGTTCCGATCGGCGTCACCTGCTTTTGCTGGTGCTGTTGCTCATTGTCGCCGCGGCCGTGAGCCTCTGCGCCGGAGACCGGTGGATTGGGCCTGAAAGCTGGTGGGGGCCAGACGGGCAGCTCTTCGTCTGGCAAATTCGCCTTCCGCGCACCGTCGCGGTGGTTCTGGTGGGTGCCGCGCTGGCGCTGTGCGGCACCATTATGCAGGCGTTGTTTGATAATCCGTTAGCGGAGCCCGGGCTGCTCGGCGTGTCGAACGGAGCTGGCGTGGGTCTGATTGCGGCGGTGATGCTGGGCGGGGGAGAGCTCTCCGGATGGAGTATTAGCCTGAGCGCTATTCTCGGCGCATTACTGATCACCGCGATTCTTCTTCGCTTCGCCAGACGGCACCTATCGACCAGCCGTCTGCTGCTTGCCGGCGTGGCGCTGGGGATCATCTGTAGCGCGTTAATGACCTGGGCGGTCTACTTCTCAACATCTTTTGACCTGCGTCAGCTGATGTACTGGATGATGGGCGGCTTTGGGGGCGTTGACTGGCACCAGGGCTGGCTGATGGCGCTGCTGGTACCGGTCATCGTGTGGGCTGCCCTGCAGGCACAGCCGCTGAATATGCTCGCGCTGGGTGAAACCTCTGCCCGCCAGCTCGGTATGCCGATTGGCTTCTGGCGTAATGTGCTGGTAATAGCCATTGGCTGGCTGGTGGGCGTCAGCGTGGCTCTGGCGGGCGCGATCGGCTTCATCGGGCTGGTGATTCCGCACATGCTGCGCCTGTGTGGCCTCACGGACCATCGGACCCTGCTTCCGGCTTCGGCGGTTGCCGGGGCCGTCACGCTGCTGGTGGCCGATATCATCGCCCGGCTAGCCCTGACGGCCGCAGAGCTGCCGATTGGCGTGGTGACCGCCACGCTGGGCGCGCCGGTATTTATCTGGCTACTATTAAAAGCTGGACGTTAAATCAACTAGCCGTAAGACAACCTGAGGGAATGCTATGCAGACTACTATTCTGAATACCGAAGTGACCACCATTGACGGCGAGAAAACCACGCTGGAAGGCTACAAAGGCAACGTGTTGCTTGTCGTCAACGTGGCATCCAAATGTGGCCTGACGCCGCAGTACGAGCAGCTGGAAAACATTCAGAAGGCCTGGGAGAAAGACGGTTTCACCGTGCTGGGCTTCCCGTGCAATCAGTTCCTGGGCCAGGAGCCGGGCAGCGAAGAGGAGATTAAAACCTTCTGCAGCACCACCTATGGCGTGACGTTCCCGATGTTCAGCAAAATCGATGTCAACGGTGAAGACCGCCATCCGCTGTATGCGAAGCTGATCGCTGCCGCGCCGAAGGCCGTTGCGCCGGAAGGAAGCGGTTTTTATGAACGCATGGCCAGCAAAGGCCGCGCGCCGCTTTACCCGGACGATATCCTGTGGAATTTTGAAAAATTCCTGATTGGCCGCGACGGCCAGGTTGTTCAGCGCTTTTCGCCGGATATGACTCCTGAGGATCCGATCGTCATGGAATCGATCAAGCTGGCGCTGGCGAAATAATGTCGTTGCTGATGCAGCTCACGGACGTTGCCGAGAAGGGGCGTCTGGAGCCGATAACCGATACCGTCAATGCGGGCGAAATCCTGCATCTTGTCGGGCCAAACGGTGCGGGGAAGAGCACGCTGCTGGCGCGGATGGCAGGCATGACCGACGGAGAAGGGCAGATAACGCTGCTGGAGCATACGCTCGCCGACTGGTCGCCGGTCTCGCTGGCGCATCGGCGCAGCTACCTGGTGCAGCAGCAGGTGCCGCCTTTTGCGATGCCGGTCTGGCACTATCTGATGCTGCATTTGCACGACAAACAACAGACGTCACTGCTGACGGACGTGGCCGCGGCTTTGGGGCTGGAAGATAAACTGTCCCGGCATGCCAGCCAGCTTTCCGGCGGAGAGTGGCAGCGGGTGCGCCTGGCGGCCGTGATCCTTCAGATCCACCCGGCAGGCAATCCTCACGGGCGGATGCTGATTCTCGACGAGCCCATGAGCGGTCTGGACGTGGCGCAGCAGGCGGCACTGGATACGCTGCTAAGCGCCCTGAGCCGAAAAGGTATCGCCGTAGTCATGAGCAGTCATGACCTCAATCATACCCTGCGTCATGCCCACCGGGTGTGGCTGTTGTCGAAGGGAAAGATGATCGCCAGCGGTGCGAGGGATCGGGTTCTTACGCCGCCCCATCTTGCCCGCGCGTACAACATGTCGTTCCGCAGGCTGGATATAGAGGGTCATAAGATGCTGATTTCTACCGGGCAGGCGTAACCGTTTCTTGCCTCTTAGCACAATTGCACGCTAAATTACGAAAAGAACAAAAAAAGCAGAGGATTCGTCTGAAATGCGATTCTGGTTTCTCCTGATGGCCATACTCTTTCTTGCAGGATGCAGTAGCCATCGTGCGCCGCCGCCTAACCCACGGCTTTCAGATTCGATCACCGTCATTGCCAGCCTTAACGATCAGCTGAGCAACTGGCGCGGCACGCCTTATCGCTACGGCGGCATGAGCCGCGGCGGTGTGGATTGCTCCGGCTTCGTTCTGATGACGTTTCGCGATAAGTTTGATTTACAGCTTCCCCGCGAAACGCGCAAACAGGCAGAAATAGGCACTGAAATTGATAGAGACGATCTTCTGCCCGGGGACCTCGTTTTCTTCAAAACCGGATCGGGTGAAAGCGGTCTTCATGTAGGAATATATGATACAGACAATCAGTTCATTCACGCGTCGACCAGCCGCGGCGTGATGCGCTCTTCTCTTGATAATGTTTACTGGCGTAAAAATTTCTGGCAGGCACGACGTATATAGTCTTTGTTGGATTCTTCTCTTATGACGGCATGATAAGTAATAAAGCATGCCGTTTTTTCTCAAATAAGATGCTTAAAGTTAAATTTACCTAAAATTAGCTAATCCTGCATGTGTCTGTTTTATCTAAAACTGGCTATTATTCTGCAACCAGGATAAAATTATTTTAGATTCAGGGATAAATCTGAAAATTAATACGGAACTAATGAAATTAATCTTATTAAAATCAAGACAGTGGAATTGTGTCGGCAATTGCTCCAGGATGTCCTCTCTCATCTTTAATGCGGGGCGAGTGCAATGATTATTACGCTAGATAATGCTTACCAGTCTGAACTGCTGCTTTTACCTGCCCGTAATAGCGCAGGTGAGCTTAAAGGTTTAGAAATTCTGGTTAACTTTACTGGCGTCGGCAGCGATGTGCGGATCCCCACTGAGCTTGTTATCCCTCGGCTTTCAGCGGCTGAAGAGTTAGCGCTGTTTAACGAAAAACTGCAATTGCTTGATACCTGTAAACTGTTTTTTATTCAGCATCAGTTAATTGCATGGATCAATATTACACCTGCAATAGTTGAGTTTTTATTAAGTAATGGAAACGCTGTTTCAATTCTTGAGCGTTATCCGTTTCTTGAGTTTACTGTTAATGAGAATTATCCAGGTTTAAATAACGGAAAGGACGATCTGCAGCTGGCGAGAATGGCAATCCATTTCCCGCTGGTCCTGGCAAACTTTGGTGCAGGCGCCGCATCGCTCAAAGCGGTCTATGATGGATTATTTAAACGGGTAATCCTTGATAAAGGATTCATTCAGCAGCGTGCTCCGGAGCTCTCTTTTGAGCCTTTTATGCGCGCCATCCTCTGGCAAATCACGCCGCACTGCCAGTCAGTGATCGTCTCGGGCATTGACGACCACGGCCTGTTGCAGCGCGTTTTGTCCTTCAATTTTGGCGCAATGCAGGGGGCTCTCTGGCCAGCCGTCTCTGCAGAACATGTCACTACGCTGGTTCAGCAGCGATAACCCTTGCTTTCGCCCGTGTTTAAGTGCCGGTAAACCCTCTACACTAAAAGCAGGAGGACCTATGACCCTGTCTTTTACTGCTCACTGGCATGACGAGTTGCCTGGCTTTTACACCGCACTCAAACCAACACCGTTACAAAATTCACGCCTTATCTGGCATAACGATTTGCTGGCAGAAGAGCTGGCCATTCCGCCTGAACTGTTTCAGCGTTCAGAGGGCGCAGGCGTCTGGGGCGGTGAAACGCTTCTCGCCGGTATGCAACCTCTGGCTCAGGTCTATAGCGGACATCAGTTTGGCGTCTGGGCGGGACAGCTGGGCGACGGCAGGGGGATCCTGCTCGGTGAACAACAGCTGCCCAACGGGGAGACGGTTGACTGGCACCTGAAAGGCGCAGGCCTTACTCCCTGGTCGCGAATGGGCGACGGGCGCGCGGTGCTGCGTTCAACGATTCGCGAGAGCCTGGCGTCCGAAGCGATGCATGCCCTGGGGATCCCCACCACTCGCGCGCTGTCCATTGTCACCAGCGATACGCCGATAGTGCGCGAAACGGTAGAAAAGGGGGCAATGCTGATGCGCATTGCGCAAAGCCATTTGCGCTTCGGCCATTTTGAGCACTTTTACTATCGCCGGGAGCCGGACAAGGTTCGCCAGCTGGCTGACTTTGCCATTCGTCACCACTGGGCGCATTTGCAGGACGACGCGGATAAATACGTTCTCTGGTTCAGGGATGTGGTTGCCCGAACCGCAGCCCTGATTGCCCGCTGGCAAACGGTAGGCTTTGCCCATGGCGTGATGAATACGGACAACATGTCGATCCTCGGGTTGACCTTTGATTACGGTCCGTTTGGTTTCCTGGACGATTACCAGCCGGGCTATATCTGCAACCACTCCGACTATCAGGGACGTTACAGCTTTGACAATCAGCCAGCGGTTGGCCTGTGGAACCTGCAGCGGCTTGCGCAAACCCTGTCGCCGTTTATCGACGTTGATGCCCTCAACGATGCGCTCGACAGCTATCAGGACATCTTGCTGCGAGAATATGGCACGCTGATGCGCAACAAGCTGGGGCTGATGACGCAGGAGAGGGGCGATAACGATATCCTCAATGGCCTGTTTGCCCTGATGGCGCGCGAGGGTAGTGATTATACCCGTACCTTCAGAATGCTGGGCCAGACGGAGCAGCACAGCGCGGCCTCCCCGCTGCGCGACGAATTTATTGACAGGCAGGCGTTTGACGACTGGTTTGCACAGTACCGCGCGCGGCTGCAGCAGGAGCAGGTGGATGACGCCACCCGCCAAACGCATATGAACGCGACGAATCCCGCGATGGTGTTGCGCAACTGGCTGGCGCAGCGGGCGATTGAGCAGGCAGAGCAGGGTGAGTACAGCGAATTACACCGCCTGCACCTGGCGCTGCGCACGCCGTTTGCCGACCGGGATGATGACTACGTCAGCCGCCCGCCGGACTGGGGCAAGCGGCTGGAGGTCAGCTGCTCAAGCTAGGGCGCGAGAAATACCTGCGGCACGGGGTGAGCCGGATGGCTGCCGACGAGCACCTGCGCGCCGTACCAGCGCGCAACCTCCTCGGTCTTCAACACGTCTTCCGGTGCGCCCCGGGAGACCAGCCTGCCGCCATGCAGCAGCAGGATACGATCCGCCCACAGTGACGCCAGATTAAGATCGTGCAGTACCACGCAGACGTGGAGATGGCCCCGGCGGGTCAGGGATTTCAGCAGGCGCAGCAGATGCTGCTGGTGGTAGAGATCCAGCGCGGAGGTGGGTTCATCGAGAAACAGCCAGCCGCGCGGAGTGCCGTCGCACCAGAGCTGGGCCAGCGCGCGGGCGAGCTGGATCCGCTGCTGCTCGCCGCCGGAGAGCGCCGCGAACTGCCTGCCCGCCAGCGGTAAACAGCCGGTAATTGCCATGACCTCCTCAACCACCGACGCTTCAGGGACGCGTGTCCACGGGGCGCGACCCATTCCGACCACCGCTTCCACCGGCCAGTCGAATCCCGGCTGCGTGCTCTGGCGCATCACCGCCCGATAGCGGGCGAGGATATTTGGTGACCAGGCCGCAAGCGGTGTACCAGCCAGAGTGCACAGTCCGCTTGCCGGTTTGAGATAGCCGGTAAGCAGACGCAATAATGTCGATTTTCCGGCACCGTTAGGGCCAATCAGCGCGACCAGCTCACCCTGAGACAGGGTAAGCGAAACGTCGTCGATCAGCGTCCGTTGACCGGCGTAAAAGGAAATGTTCTCGGCACAATAGCGCTCAGCCATGTGCACCTCCGCGACGAAAGATAAGCCAGAGGAACCACGGCGCGCCAAGAAGGCTGGTCAGCAGGCCGACGGGGATTTCCGCCGGGGCGGCCAGCGTGCGTGCCAGCGTATCGGCAACCAACAGCAGCAGCGCACCGGCCAGCACCGATCCGGGGACGACGGCCCGATGGTCGGATCCCAGCCACATACGCATCAAATGCGGTACCACGAGACCAACGAAGCCGATCACGCCGCTAACGGCCACCGCCGCGGCGACCAGCAGGGCGCTGCACAACAGCAGGATCCGCTGCACCGTGGCAACATCCACCCCGAGGTAGTGCGCCTCTTCTTCGCCCAGCTGCAGCAGGTTGAGCGGCCCGGCCAGCCGCCAGATGGCCAGAACCGCAGGCACCATCAGCGACGTTACCGCAAGCAGGGTGGACCACTGCGCCTGGCCGAGGCTGCCCATTCCCCAGAGCGAAAGCTGGCGAAGCTGGGCATCGTTGCTGAGCCAGGAGAGCACGCCGACGGCCGCGCCGCACAGGGCGTTGATGGCAATGCCTACCAGCAGCAGGCGGGACAGGGAACTGTTACGCTGCTGGCTGAGCAGGAAGATCATAACGGTGGCGGCCAGCGCGCCGAGAAACGCCGCCAGCATCGGGGCGTACAGCATCACCAGTGCAGGCAGCGAGAGCGGAAGCACCACCCACAGCGCAACGGCAAGTGCCGCGCCGCTGCTGATCCCCAGCAAACCCGGGTCCGCCAGCGGGTTGCGGAACAGTCCCTGCATCACGCAGCCCGCCAGCGCCAGTGAACCGCCAATTGCCAGCGCCAGCAGCACGCGAGGCAGGCGGATCGTCAGCCAGATCTGACGCAGCGCCTCGTCGGCGCCGTTCCATAGCAGGCTCACCGACAGGTGTAATGCCCCAACCCCGGTCGCTGCGAGCGTCATGATGGTCAGGATCGCGGTCAGCATCCATAACGATAAGGCGATCCGCCGGGACATCAGGGCAGTTGCTCCGCTTTGGCACGCAGCTGCTGGATGGCTTCCGGCGTTCGCACGCTGAAGCCCAGCAGCGCCATATCGTCAATCGCCAGCACCTGCTTATTCCGTCCCGCCGGGGTTTGCGCCAGGCCGGGCAGCGTCCACAGATTCGCTTCACCGCCCAGCGCGTTGAGACCGTCCTGAGAAATCACCACCAGATCGGGTCGGCTGGCGATCGTGCCCTCCTGCGACAGCGGCTGATAGCGGGTGAACCCCTGCATCGCGTTCTGCAGCCCCGCCGCACGAATGGCAGCGTCCGCGGCGGTCTGCTGCCCGGCGGCCATGGCGGTCATCCCGCCGTGGTTGAGAATAAACAGCACCCGCTTATTGAGCGCTGACGCGGGCAGCGCCGACAACGCCTGACGCAGCGTGCTGCGCAGGATCTCCCCCTCGGCCTCGCGGTGCGTCGCTTCAGCGACGATCCGCACTTTTTCGTCAATGACGTTTAGATCGTTACCGGCAGGAACAGCGATCACCCTGACGTGGCTTTGCTCTACCTGCTTTAGCGCCAGAGACGGCTGCGCCTGGGCGCTTGCCAGCACCAGCGTGGGGCGCATGGATAAGATCCCCTCCGCATTGAGCTGACGCAGATAGCCCACGTCAGGCAGCGCATTCGCCGCCGACGGCCACTGGCTGGTGCTGTCGCGGGCCACCAGCGAAGACGCCGCGCCGAGGGCGTAGACAATCTCGGTGACGTCGCCGCCGAGGGTAACGATTTTCTCCTGCGGCGCAGCAAACGCCAGCAGGGGCAGGGCGCTGAGCAGGGCAAGCCACCGTTTCATGCTGCCAGCCCTTTCGCCGTTAAGTCGTCAATCTGGCTGCGCCACTGGCTCTGCTCCGGCTCGCCTTCCGTACGCTGGCCGTACAGCTGGGCGATTTGCGTTCCGTCGGCAGCAAACAGCTCCAGGCTGGTAACATGACCATCAGCCGTCGGCTTGCGCGTGACCCACGTTTCCGCAATGGATCCTTCAAGCAGATGCAGGGTAAAGGTTGGGTTAAAGACGTTCAGCCAGCCTTTCATCGGCACCAGCTTTTCCACCGCGCCGGTGAAGATCTGCACGCAGCCGCGGTTGCCGACGAAGACCATGATTTCGTTGCCGTCCCGGCGCGCCGTTTCCAGGAGGTGCGCCAGCGCGGTGTTTTCTACCCGGCAGGCCAGATCGTCACCCACCAGACGAAACGCCTGCTGGCGGCTGAGGTTATGGCGCTTGAGCAGGCTGAAGAACTGATGAACGTCGGTCATGGCGCGCCACTCTTTGTCCACAAGCGCGGCATCCGCGTTTTCAGCGTGAGCCGGGGCATCGGCCATCTTCAACGCCAGCGGAGGATTCTCGGCAAAGATAAAGCGGGTCAGCACGTCGCCCCAGGCGGAAACGTCGGTATTATCCGTGGCGTAGACTTTCAGCAGGGCATCGCCCTGGTGGTCGAAGAACTGAATGCTCTGCCGCTCGCCCCGGGCGGTGGCTTCACTGATGTGAAACGCGCTCGCCCACTGGTTGAGGAACAGGCGCAGATCCAGCGCGCGCGGGTTCAGCACCAGCCCGGCGTGGCCGTTCAGGTGCTGGTTGGTGAAGCTCCCTACCTGTTCGTGGACGGCGTAATCGTTGCGGCAGATACATTTGGTTTCGCCCACCGCCTCCAGCGCGCCCAGGATCTCGCGGATTTCACCGCGCAGTCGCCAGGCGTCGTGACCCACGCGGGCAAAGGTCAGCTCCGCTTCACTGATGTTCATTAACCCCGCGACGTCGCGGGCGTACTTACCCGGATTGGCTTCTTTTAGCTCAAGCCAGCGCGTGTAGTGATTCATTTTTTCTTCCTTCTGAATAGTTGCCCCGAAGGGAATTACCACTGATAGCTTACGAAAATCTTGCCGTTGCGACCGTCCTGCGGAATGCCCTGAGGTGACCAGTACGCTTTGTCAAAGGCGTTGCCCAGCACCAGCGTGGTGGTCACGCCTTTGAGCCGCTCCTGGCCTTTGTAGCTCACGTAGAAATCGTTGACCGCATAGCCCGGCTGTTTGCTGTAACTGCTGCTGATATGCGTTGAGCGATCGACAAAAGTACCGATCCAGCCGACGGAGAACCCGCTTTGCGCCACCGGGAGATCCAGCTTGCTGGTGACGGTATCCGGGTTGATGCTGGAGATATACTCGCCCGTTTCGGTGTCTTTCCCGCGCGTGCGGTTGTAGGCCAGATCGAGGCTGAAGAGGTCGGCAGAGTATTTTGCCATCATATCCCAACCCCAGATTTTGGCGTTCGGAACGTTGTACGACATGGTGGTCGCGGCGGCAAAATCGACGGTGGTGGAGATATAGTCTTTGGCTTTGGTGTCGAAATAGCTGGCTTTAAACTCCAGCGCATCGTTGGCAAGCATCAGATCGTCAAAGCGCAGGCCAAAACCAAACTCCTGCGTTTCGTTGGTTTCCGGGCGCAGGTTCGGGTTTGGCACCCAGTAGTTGGTATAGAAGCGGCCAATGGAGAAGTGTTTGGCGTCGTTATACATCTCGCCCATGGTCGGCGCGCGGAAGGCCTGCGCGTAAGAGCCAAACAGCATCAGCCAGTCGGTTGGGCTGACGGTTAACCCGGCGCGGGATGACCACTTATCGGCATCCACATCGTTGTAGCCGTCGCTGCTGCCGCGGTAGCTGTCATAGCGCGTGCCGCCCAGCAGGGTAACAGGCAGATCGCGCAGGGTGATCTCATCCTGAAGCCAGCCGGAGCTGAAGTCGATTTTCGCGTCAGGGAAGCCGGTGGTTGCCCCGCCCGGATGCTGTTCCTGACGATAGTATTCCCCGCCGTAGGTCAGAAGGTGTGCTGCAAAGGTGTCGGTGAACAGGCGGGTGCGGTTTTCCACCTTGCCGCCTTTGGTCGTCTGCTTGCGAAACTCACCGCTGCCGTCGACGTTCTGGGCGTTAATGCGCGCTTCGGACCAGTAGATCTTCGCGTCAGCGTTCAGCCAGTCGTATCCTTCCGGTGCAATGTGGTAGCCAACCTGCGCATCGCGCTGAATGGTGGAGCGGTCGGTCATCGGATTACTGCTGTCGGCTCCGGTGGTTTGCGGGTTTTTCGGCTCCTGAGCGGCGTTGTTGTAGTAGCGCAGGGAGCCGCTCAGGGTCTGGGCCGGGTCGAGTTTCCAGCTGCCTTTCGCCAGCATATTGTTGATGGATTCGTCGTTAGGCGCGGTTGCACCGTCGCTCTGGCGGATATCACCGCGATCCCGGCTGGACCAGGAGACCAGACCGTCCAGCGTATCGGTGCGACCGTAGGCGCTGGCCCCCATCCCGAGGCTACGATCGCCCGTCGCGCCTGTTCCAAACACGCGGTAGCCGCTGTTTTTACCGGGTTCGAGCAGATCTTTCGCATCGGCGGTGTCATAGGAGATCACGCCGCCCAGCGCGCCGCTGCCGTACAGCAGGGCCGACGGGCCGCGAACCACCTCGATGCGTTTGATTAGCGCGGGATCGAGAAAGGTGCTGTTCAGATGACCGGTGTCGGTGCCCTGACGCACGCCGTCAACCAGCACCAGCACGCCGCGACGGTCATAGCCGCGCAGGTTGACGTCCTGCCCGTTGGTGCGCCCGGTGCCGTCCAGCGTCAGGCCGGGGACGTTACGCAGCAGGTCGGCGGCAGAGCTGGCGGTCTGGTTTTCCGGGGCGGTGACGTCAATGACGCTTACCATCATGGGCGCTTCAAAGGTGCTACGGGCGTTGCCCGTGGCGGTGACGGTAATGTCGTCTGTGGCGGCGAACGCGATGCCCGGCAGGGCACTGACAATCGCCAGCGCCAGAAGTGACGGACGTAAAGATGCGGAAGGCAGGTGTGGCATAGCAACTCTCCATAAGAAGTGAAAAGCGCTGGCTGCCTGGGTATCACCTGGGTGGCTGGCGTATTTTTAGGTGTTGTTTATTTTGTGAGGATCAGTTTTCCGGCATGGGTCTGGCGCAGAAGATAGCGCTGGCCGTCATGCTCGATAATGACCCGTCCCTCATCGCCGAGGAGGGTTTTGCTGTCAATGCGACGCTCGGCGGGGGCTGGCGCTGTGTGTGTTTTTGCTGGCGTTGCCGCGCTGTTATCCGTACGTGACATAATGTTTATAAATAGCAATCAATGTAACAATGATAATCATTATCAATAAACTACAAATTGACGGCAAGCGTTTTTGTGAAAAAAGGGTGAGGGGATCAAATTTGGGGGTGAGGTGCGGTCTGATGCCCTCACTCCGCCCCTCTCCCTGTGGGAGAGGGAGAAGGGCACGTACCGTAGGCCGGGTAAGCGCAGCGCCACCCGGCAGGATTTTAAAAGCGCGTGTCCACGGCTGAAGCCAGCTTTTCCAGCAGCAGTTCGCTGTCTTCCCAGCTCAGGCACGGGTCGGTGATCGACTGACCGTAAACCATCGGCTGTCCGGCAACGATTTTCTGCGTGCCTTCCTTGATGAAGCTCTCGGCCATAATGCCTGCAACGGCGGTCGAGCCGCTGCGGATCTGCTGACAGATCTCATCGCAGACGTCCAGCTGGCGGCGATGCTGCTTCTGGCAGTTGCCGTGGCTGAAATCCACCACCAGATGTTCCGGCAGGTCAAACTCGGCCAGCGTTTCACAGGCCGCCGCAATATCTTGGGCATGGTAATTGGGTTTCTTCCCGCCGCGCATAATGATATGCCCGTACGGGTTACCGCTGGTCTGGTAGATGGTCATATGACCGCTCTTATCCGGCGACAGGAACATGTGGCTGGCACGGGCAGCGCGGATGGCATCAACCGCGATACGGGTGTTGCCGTCGGTTCCGTTTTTAAAGCCGACCGGACAGGAGAGGGCGGAGGCCATCTCACGGTGGATCTGGCTTTCGGTAGTGCGCGCGCCAATCGCGCCCCAGCTGATCAGATCGGCGATAAACTGCCCGGTCACCATATCGAGAAACTCGGTCGCCGTCGGAACGCCCAGCTCGTTGACCTGTAAAAGCAGCTTCCGCGCCAGCTCGATACCGTGGTTCACGCGATAGCTGCCGTTGAGGTCAGGGTCGGAAATCAGTCCCTTCCAGCCCACCACGGTACGCGGTTTTTCAAAGTAGGTACGCATGACGATCTCAAGGCGATGCTGGTACTTATCCCGCAGGCCCTGAAGCCGTTTTGCATAATCCATCGCGGCATCCAGATCGTGGATGGAGCAAGGCCCAATCACCACCAGAAGACGTTTGTCTTCACCATTCAGGATTTTTTCAATGCGGCGGCGGGAAGCCGTCACGTGTTCCGCGACGGCGGCGGAAACAGGGTGCCGCTGTGCCAGTTCAGCCGGCGTGACCAGGCTGTCAATGCGCGCAGTGCGGAGTTCATCGGTTTTATTCATGGAATGTCTCAGAAAATTTTTGCTTCATCGGCAGACTACCGGGAAGTGATGGGCATCACCTTAAACCAATCCCTGCTGATTTCAAGTTCGGGGCGACACCGCCCCGTGGTTGCCGATGATGATACCTGAATCTGAGCTAATGTACTAGCATATTAGTACATGCGACGATTAAGCCCCATGATGTCGAGAATTTTGGTGGCAATTTCTTCAACCGAATAGTTGGTGCTGTTCAGCCACGGGATTTGGTTTTTACGGTACAGCGCTTCCACTTCGGAGACCTCCATCCGGCACTGACGCATGGAGGCGTAGCGGCTGTTCTCGCGTCGCTCTTCGCGGATTGCGGCAAGGCGTTCCGGGTTGATCGTCAGGCCGAACAGCTTGTGCTGCAGCGGCTTCAGGGCGGCGGGCAGGACCAGGTTATCCATGTCATCTGCGATAAACGGGTAGTTTGCGGCGCGAATGCCAAACTGCATCGCCAGATAGAGGCTGGTCGGGGTTTTGCCGCAGCGCGACACGCCGAGCAGGATCACCTGCGCCTGGTCGAGATTTCGCAGCGAGATACCGTCGTCGTGGGCAAGGGTGTAGTCGATGGCGGCAATACGCGCGTCGTACTTGGTCAGGTTGCCGGGGTTCAACCCGTGGGTGCGGTGGGCGATAGGCGTCGGGTCGAGCTTCAGCTCGCTCTGGAGCGGAGCCACCAGCGCCTGCACGATATCCTGACAGAAGCCTTCACTTTGCAGAATGATGGAGCGAATCTCGGGGATCACGATAGAGTAGAACACCAGCGGGCGGACGCCGGTCTGCTGGTAGATGGCGTCAATCTGGTCCTTCACCGCCCTGGCGCGGCTTTCGTTTTCAACAAACGGCAGCGTGATGCTGTTAATCGAAACGGGAAACTGCGACATCACCGCGTGGCCCAGCACCTCGGCGGTGATCGCCGTACCATCAGAAATATAAAAAACGTGGCGATCGACAGCACTATCCATTTTACTCACCCTGAATATCAGACCTAATTGTCTGAAAGCATAAATTAAAAAAGTAAATTAGACAGCAAAGAACTTGTCCTAATTATTTGCCCGTCATAATTCAAGCTGCAGGCGCGTTGGCTTTCCTCGCTCGCCCAGTCACGTACTAAATGTACGCTCCTGGGACTCTCTGCGTCGCCGCCTTCCTGCAACTCGAATTATTTAGGGTAAAAATGAAACGCTGTTTTTGATTTTCCTGAAAAGTGGATTTCATTTTTCAAATAGCGACTTTATTTCTGTGGTTTTTGGCTGAATATAGAGGAATCATCGGGTTAATGCCTGGTGGGAAAGTATCCGAAAAGTTGAAATTTTAAATTGCTTACACGATTCACCGTTTTTTTAGCGGAAATAATTATGCCAGTATAAATACGTAGTCAGGTGTTTCTTACTCCGATCAAATATCACAAAAGGATTGTTTCGATGTCCAACAATGGCTCGTCACCGCTGGTGCTTTGGTATAACCAACTCGGCATGAATGATGTAGACAGAGTTGGGGGCAAAAATGCCTCCCTGGGTGAAATGATTACAAATCTGTCGGGTATGGGTGTCTCCGTACCGAACGGGTTTGCCACCACCGCCGATGCCTTTAACCTGTTTTTAGACCAGAGCGGTGTTAACCAGCGCATTTACGACCTGCTGGATAAAACGGATATTGATGACGTTACCGAGCTTGCCAAAGCCGGGGCGCAGATCCGCCAGTGGATCATCGACACACCTTTCCAGCCGGAACTGGAAAAAGCCATTCACGACGCGTACAACCAGCTCTCCGCTGACGATGCGCAGGCCTCCTTTGCCGTGCGTTCCTCTGCGACTGCGGAAGATATGCCGGACGCCTCATTTGCCGGGCAGCAGGAAACCTTCCTGAACGTCCAGGGTTACGATGCGGTGCTGGTGGCGGTGAAGCACGTGTTTGCTTCCCTGTTCAACGACCGTGCCATCTCCTATCGCGTGCACCAGGGCTACGACCATCGCGGCGTGGCGCTCTCCGCTGGCGTGCAGCGCATGGTGCGCTCGGACGTGGGCTCATCCGGCGTGATGTTCTCCATTGATACCGAATCCGGCTTCGACCAGGTGGTGTTTATCACCTCCGCGTGGGGTCTGGGTGAGATGGTGGTGCAGGGCGCGGTAAACCCTGACGAATTCTACGTCCACAAGCCTACGCTGGCCGCTGGCCGTCCGGCGGTGGTGCGCCGCACCATGGGCTCGAAAAAAATCCGCATGATCTATGCCCCGACCCAGGAGCATGGCAAGCAGGTTAAAATTGAAGATGTACCGCAGGAGCAGCGCGACCGCTTCTCCCTGACCGACGCCGAAGTGCAGGAACTGGCGAAGCAGGCGGTGCAGATCGAAAAACACTACGGCCGTCCGATGGATATCGAATGGGCGAAAGACGGGAACACCGGCAAGCTGTTTATCGTGCAGGCGCGTCCGGAAACCGTCCGCTCTCGCGGTCAGGTGATGGAGCGTTATACGCTGCACGCGCAGGGCAAAATCGTGGCGGAAGGCCGTGCCATCGGTCACCGTATCGGTGCCGGTCCGGTCAAAGTGATCCACGACATCAGCGAGATGAACCGTATTGAGCCAGGCGACGTGCTGGTGACCGACATGACCGACCCGGACTGGGAACCGATCATGAAGAAAGCGGCGGCTATCGTCACCAACCGCGGCGGTCGTACCTGTCACGCGGCGATCATTGCCCGCGAGCTGGGTATTCCTGCGGTTGTCGGCTGCGGTGACGCCACCGAGCGCATGAAGGACGGGCAGAACGTGACCGTCTCCTGTGCCGAAGGCGATACCGGCTACGTCTACGCCGATATCCTCGACTTCAGCGTGAAGAGCTCCAGCGTGGATACTATGCCGGACCTGCCGCTGAAGATCATGATGAACGTCGGCAACCCGGACCGCGCGTTTGACTTCGCCTGCCTGCCGAACGAAGGCGTTGGCCTGGCGCGTCTGGAATTTATCATCAACCGTATGATCGGCGTTCACCCGCGTGCGCTGCTGGAGTTTGACGATCAGGATCCGAAGCTGCAGAACGAAATCCGCGAGATGATGAAAGGCTATGACTCACCGAAAGAGTTCTACGTCGGCCGTCTGACGGAAGGGATCGCGACGCTGGGCGCCGCCTTCTATCCGAAACGCGTGATCGTGCGTCTGTCGGACTTTAAGTCCAACGAATACGCCAACCTGGTCGGCGGCGAGCGCTACGAGCCGGAAGAAGAGAACCCGATGCTGGGCTTCCGCGGGGCCGGACGCTACGTGTCCGACAGCTTCCGCGACTGCTTCGCGCTGGAGTGTGAGGCGGTGAAACGCGTGCGCAACGACATGGGGCTGACCAACGTGGAGATCATGATCCCGTTCGTGCGTACCGTGGATCAGGCGAAAGCCGTTGTGGACGAGCTGGCGCGTCAGGGTCTGAAGCGCGGCGAGAACGGGCTGAAGATCATCATGATGTGCGAAATCCCGTCCAACGCCCTGCTGGCCGAGCAGTTCCTCGAGCACTTCGACGGCTTCTCTATCGGCTCGAACGACATGACGCAGCTGACGCTGGGTCTGGACCGCGACTCCGGCGTGGTTTCCGAACTGTTCGACGAGCGCAACGAGGCGGTGAAAGCGCTGCTCTCCATGTCCATCCGCGCGGCGAAGAAGCAGGGTAAATACGTCGGGATTTGTGGTCAGGGTCCATCCGACCATGAAGACTTTGCCGCATGGCTGATGGAAGAGGGGATTGATAGCCTGTCCCTGAACCCGGACACCGTGGTGCAAACCTGGCTGAGCCTGGCGGAACTGAATAAGTAACCGCTTAAAAACGGATAAAGGCGAGGAGATATCTCCTCGCCTTTTTTATTTCCGTCCGAATATGCTCCCCATCACAAATAAAACAAAAAACCAAATATCATAATTTGTCTGTCAATTTAGACAATTGTTAGCGCGCAAACCGTTGCTAATACTTGAGCCTTACTGCGCATTTCCCTTAAGAAGATGCGCAACTGGTTGAAATACGTTTTAACCTGATAAAAAGGCAAATAACAATGACACTCTCCTCTGTATTGCGTACCAAAGATAAAATAGGCTATGGCTTAGGCGATATGGCCAGCGCGCTGGTCTGGCAAACGGCAACGTTATTTCTCGCTTATTTTTATACAGACGTTTTTGGCCTGCCCGCCGCGATTATGGGCACCATGTTTTTAGTGGTGCGCGTGGTCGATGCGTTTGTCGACCCGTGCATTGGCGCACTGGTCGATCGCACTCAGACGCGTCACGGCCGTTTCCGTCCCTGGCTGCTGTGGTTCGCCATCCCGTTTGGCGTGAGCTGCCTGATGACCTTCTATGTGCCGGACGTTGGGCCGACGGCGAAAATCGTGTACGCCTGCGTAACCTACGCGATCTTAAGCCTGATTTACTCCGCGATTAACGTGCCTTACTGCGCCATGCCCGGCGCGCTGACGCTGGATCCGCGCGAGCGTCACTCTCTGCAGTCGTGGCGCTTTGGCCTGTCGTTTATCGGCGGGTTGATTGTGACGGTTATCGCCCTGCCGCTGGTCTCACTGTTAGGCCAGGGCAACGTGCAGAAAGGCTATTTCTATGCCATGAGCCTGATGGGGCTGCTGGGCATTGTTTTATTCTTCTGCTGCTTCCTGATGACCCGCGAGCGCTATTCACCGCGTAACGATACCTCCGGCTCTATGCTCACCGATTTAAAACTGCTGGCCGGAAACAGCCAGTGGCGTATTGTGTTCCTGTTTAATATTTTGCTGTTAACGGCGGTGGTGACGCGCGGTTCCGCCACCATGTATTACGTGAACTATGTGCTGTTGCGTCCGGATCTGGTTTTTGCCTTTATTGTTTCCGGCATGGTGGCCTCCCTAAGCGGCGCATTATTATCTGAACGGCTGCTGGGGAAATTTGACCGCGTACGCGCCTATCAGTGGACCATTATTTCCTTCGTGATTTTCGGCGCGCTGATTTTCTTCCTGCCGCCTTCGCAGGTGTGGCTCATCTTTGGCCTTAACATCGTCTTTAGCTTTATTCAAAACCTCACCACGCCGCTCCAGTGGACCATGTTCTCCGATGTGGTCGACTACGAAGAGCACCGCAGCGGCCGCCGCCTCGACGGGTTGGTCTTCTCCACCGCGCTGTTTGCCATCAAGTTTGGCCTGGCGCTGGGCGGGGCGGTGGTTGGCTGGGTGCTTGGCATGGTGGATTACGCCCCGGGACAGGCTACCCAGGCACCGAACGTTCTCTCGACCATCAACGCGCTGTTCACCCTTATCCCATGCGCGTTGTTCCTCTGCATGGTCGCGCTTCTTGCCATCTACAAGCTCAACAGCCGGCTGGTGGATTCCATCGCCCGGGAGCTGGCCAGCAAGCGTGAAGTCAGACCCGAAGCGGGGCAGCTCAGCCCGGCAACCCCTTCCGCACTACAGGAGTAAAACATGACAGCTATCTATAAGGACGCGGGACGTCCCGTGCACGAGCGCGTCGCCGATTTACTGGCGCGCATGACCCCGGAAGAGAAGTTCGCCCAGATGCACGCGTACTGGCTGATCCTCGATGAAAACGGCAACCACCGCGAGCGCAGCGACCTCAGCGACGAATTCGCCGGCGTGAGCGAGCAGGCGTCGCTTAGCGAACGGCTGAAGCTGGGCGTCGGGCAGATCACCCGTCCGCTGGGCACCCACATCGTTGACGCGAAAACCGGCGTGCGCGCCGCGAACCGCCTGCAGCGGATGATGATGGAAGAGACGCGTCTTGGCATCCCGGCGCTGTTCCATGAAGAGTGTCTGGTGGGGCTGCTCTGCAAAGACGCCACCCTGTTCCCGTCGTCATTGAACTACGGATCGACCTGGGACCCGGAGCTTGTGCAGCGGGCGGCAGAGCAGATTGGCAAAGAGGCGCGCTCCGTCGGCTGCCAGCAGGGGCTTGCGCCGGTGCTTGACGTATCCCGCGACGTGCGCTGGGGGCGAACCGAAGAGACCTTCGGGGAAGATCCCTGGCTGGTGGGCGTGATGGCGACGGCCTACGTGAAGGGCTTACAGGGCGATAAACGCGACCTGCTGGCAACCCTGAAACATTACGTGGGGCACTCGTTCAGCGAGGGGGCGCGCAACCATGCGCCGGTCCACCTGGGGTTCAGCGAGCTGAACGACACCTTCCTGCTGCCGTTTGAAATGGCGGTCAAGCTGGCACACGCCGGTTCGGTCATGCCCGCGTACCACGATATTGATAACCAGCCGGGGCACAGCGACAGCTTCCTGCTGACCACCGTCCTGCGCGAACGGTGGGGATTCGACGGGATTATTGTGGCGGATTACGGCGGCGTCAGCCTGCTGCACCAGCATCATGGGATTTCCCACGATGCGGCCGAATCTGCCGCGCTGGCGTTCAACGCCGGGCTGGACGTTGAGCTGCCGAAAGACGACTGCGCGCGGCATCTGGCGGAAGCGGTAGAGCGCGGGCTGATCTCTATGGCGAAAGTGGATGAGATCGTGGCGCGCGTGCTGACCGAAAAATTCCGTCTGGGGCTGTTTGAAAAACCGTACGCGGATGAAAACGGTATCGATCTGCAAAACGCTATGACCCGCCAGGCCGCGCGGGAGGTGGCGACGAAATCTATCACGCTGCTGGAAAATAACGGCATTTTACCGCTCGGCGGCAAACCTCGCGTGGCGGTGGTGGGGCCGACGGCGGATGACCCGCTGGCGTTACTGAGCGGCTACAGCTTCCCGGTGCATTTGATCATCAGCGATATGGTGGAAGAGACCTCGCAGGTCACCACCCCGCGCGCGGCGCTGGAGCAGTACCTCGGTGCCTCTCAGGTCCGCTATGCCAAAGGGTGCCACATCATCGAAAAACGGATGGCGGGCGCCCCGGTCTTCCCGGGCGACAGCGGCGGCAAACCGATGCAGCAGTCGCCGGTATCGCAAAGTACCGCCCTGATCCCCGAGGCCGTGAAGGCTGCTCAGGAGAGTGACGTGGTGGTGGCCTGCGTGGGCGATCTCGCCGGGCTGTTCCAGAGCGGCACCGTGGGGGAAGGTTCCGATACCGACTCCCTGAACCTGCCGGGAGTGCAGCAACAGCTGCTGGACGCGCTGGTGGCAACGGGCAAGCCGGTGATTGTCGTGATGACCGGTGGACGTCCGTACAACCTGCAGGGGCTGGAGGACAAGGTCGCGGCGCTGATCGTGGCGTGGGCGCCGGGGCAGGAAGGGGGCTGGGCGATTGCGGACGTACTAACGGGGCGTGCGGAGCCGCAGGGGCGTCTGGTGGTGAGCGTGCCGAAAAGCGCCGGGGCAATGCCGTATTACTACAATCACAAGCTCAAAAGCGGCGGTACGCCGTTTGCGTTCCATTTCGGCTCACGTTATCCGTTTGGCTTCGGCCTCGGCTGGACGCAGTTTAGCTGGGGAGCGGCAAAAGTAGCGGCATCCAGCGTGCCGGTCGACGGCGAGGTGACGCTGAGCGTAGATATCACTAATACCGGGGAGCGCAGCGGCAGCGAAGTGGTGCAGGTTTACGTCAGGGATAAGGTTGCCACGCAGGTGCGGCCGCTTCAGGAGCTGAAAGCCTTCCAGCGCGTCACGCTCTCGCCGGGCGAAACCGCCACGCTCGCCTTTACGCTGCCGGTTGAGATGTTCAACTTCACCCGTCGGGACGGGAAACGCATCGTTGAGCCGGGCGAGTTTGAGCTGCAGGTTGGCGCATCGTCGGCGGATATCCGCCAGGCGGTGACGGTCAATGTGACGGGGGAAACGCGGGTGCTGCCAGCGGAGTGGCGGATGCTCAGTACCTGTGAGGTGAAGCGCGCGTAGTCAGGATAAAAAAAAGCCCATCGTGGGAGATGGGCAAAGACTACACACAGCAATTCGTTGTTTCACTCAGGGGATTTCCATGCTTATAAATCAAGGTGTTGATTTATAACCGTGTGCTAATAGTAGGCATTGTGTTATTTAGCGTCGATCGGATTCGTCTCAATAGTTTAAGAGACGTAAAGATTTCTTGAGGTTAATAGCAGACTGACTGCTGAAATGGCGGGTCTGACCAGTGATTAACGAATAAATACTTTAGCGGTGTTTAAGTATTATGCGGGAGTGTGTAGGCCGGGTGAGCGTTAGCGCCACCCGGCAAAAAAACTTAATGCGTGTTCTTCTCTTCCAGCTCTTCCAGTTCGCTCAAAATCACGTCCGGGTCAGTACCCGGCGGCGGAATTTCATGCACCCAGGCGGAGAACAGACGCCAGGTGACGGCGAGCAGCACCGGGCCAATAAACAGGCCGATCATGCCAAAGGCAATCAGACCGCCAATCACCCCGGAGAGGATCAGGATCAGCGGCAGGTCTGCGCCCATCCGGATGAGGATCGGACGAATGACGTTATCCATGGTGCCGACCACGCAGCTCCAGACCAGCAGCACCGTTCCCCACGTGGTATCGCCCGTCCAGTAGAGCCAGATAATGCAGGGTACCAGCACCAGCAGCGGTCCCAGCTGTGCAAGACAGGTCATCAGCATGACAACGGTGAACACGGTGGCGTACGGTACGCCGGAAATTGCCAGACCGATCCCGCCCAGCACAGCCTGCACCAGCGCGGTGACCACTACGCCCAGCGCAACCGCGCGTACGGCCTGCGCGGCCAGCAGTACCGCCGCGTCACCGCGTTTGCCCGCCAGGCGGGTGGCAAAGTGACGAACGCCCAAAGCCACCTGCTCGCCGCGCCAGTAGAGCAGGGCGCTGAAGAGCAGCATCAGGGTACAGTGCATCATAAAGCGGCCGATATGCGCCGCCTGACCGACAAACCAGGTGGTGGTGGTGCCAATGTACGGGCGGACTTTTGCCATCAGCGCGCTGCCGCCCATCTCCAGCAGGCTATGCCAGCCGCTGTAGAGTTTTGAGCCCACCACCGGAATGCTGTTCAGCCAGGCGAGATCCGGCAGCGTCAGGTCACCGCTGCTAATGGCGCGAATAACGGGGCCACTGGAATCCACCAGGCTATTCACCAGCAGGGCAATAGGAATAATAAACAGCAGGAACAGCAGGAGCGTCATGACCAGCACGGCTAACCCGCGACGGCCAAACAGCAGCTTCTGCAGGCGCAGCAGCAAAGGCCACGTGGCGACGACAACGGTCCCAGCCCACGCGAAGCCAAGAATAAAGGGTTGAACAATCCACAGACACGCAATAATCATGAGGGCCAGGAACAGCACCGACAGCAAAATTTGCGCAACATCCCTGGGCTGGCGAAGATTGACCATAAATGAAACTTTCCTTAAAAGAACGCCAGCGGGGCTGGCGGGAACGGAAAACCGCGTCTCTCTAATCATTGATGATCTCCGCGGTTTTTGACAGGCGGATTTTGCCTGTAATTCAGCAGAGATTATAAGAAAAAAATGTGATAAAACTTTTAAGATACACGCAAACGATTCCCATAACTCTAATTAGGGTCGACATTCATGATCCCACAGATTTCTCAGGCACCTGGCGTCGTTCAGCTGGTGCTTAATTTTTTGCAAGCACTGGAGCAACAGGGTTTTACAGGTGATACCGCCACAAACTATGCCGACAGGCTGACGATGGCGACCGATAACAGTATCTACCAGCTTCTTCCCGATGCCGTCGTTTTCCCGCGTTCAACGGCCGACGTGGCGCTGATTGCCCGGCTGGCTACGCAGGAGCGGTTTGCCTCGCTGGTCTTTACGCCGCGCGGTGGCGGCACCGGGACCAACGGTCAGGCGCTGAACCAGGGCATCATTGTTGATATGTCGCGCTATATGAACCGCATCATTGAGATCAACCCGGAAGAGGGGTGGGTGCGGGTCGAAGCGGGCGTTATCAAAGATCAGCTTAATCAGTATCTCAAGCCTTACGGCTACTTTTTTGCCCCAGAGCTCTCCACCAGCAACCGCGCGACCCTTGGCGGGATGATTAACACGGATGCCTCCGGGCAGGGCTCGCTGGTCTACGGTAAAACCTCCGATCACGTGCTGGGCGTGCGTGCGGTTCTGCTGGGCGGCGATATCCTCGATACCCAGCCGATGCCGGTCGAACTGGCGGAAACGCTGGGCAAAGACAACACCGCCAGCGGGCGTATCTATCGCACCGTGCTGGAACGCTGCCGCGACAACCGCCAGCTTATTCTCGATAAGTTCCCGAAACTGAACCGCTTCCTGACCGGGTACGATCTGCGACACGTCTTCAACGATGACCTGACCCAGTTTGATTTAACCCGCGTGCTGACCGGCTCCGAAGGAACCCTGGCGTTTATTACCGAAGCGCGGCTGGATATTACCCGGTTGCCGAAGGTGCGTCGTCTGGTGAACGTCAAATATGACTCCTTCGACTCCGCACTGCGCAATGCGCCGTTTATGGTGAAAGCGCAGGCGCTGTCGGTGGAAACCGTCGACTCTAAGGTGCTCAATCTGGCCCGGGAAGATATTGTCTGGCACTCCGTAAGCGATCTGATTACCGACGTGCCGGATAAAGAGATGCTCGGTCTCAACATCGTGGAATTTGCCGGCGATGATGCGGAGCTGATTGATCGTCAGGTCACCACGCTCTGCCAGCGGCTGGATGAGCTGATTGCACAGGGCGAAGGCGGCGCGATCGGCTGGCAGCTCTGTAACGATCTGGCCGGGATTGAACGTATCTATGCGATGCGTAAAAAAGCCGTGGGCCTGCTCGGCAATGCGAAAGGGGCGGCGAAGCCCATTCCCTTTGCCGAAGATACCTGCGTGCCGCCTGAACATCTGGCGGATTATATCGTTGAGTTTCGCGCCCTGCTGGACAGCCACGGCCTGAGCTACGGCATGTTCGGCCACGTTGACGCCGGGGTACTGCACGTGCGTCCGGCGCTGGATATGTGCGACCCGCAGCAGGAGATCCTGATGAAGCAGATCTCCGACGACGTGGTGGCCTTAACCGCCAAATACGGCGGTCTGCTGTGGGGCGAGCACGGGAAAGGGTTCCGCGCGGAATACAGCCAGGCATTCTTCGGTGAACAGCTCTACGCGGAGCTGCGTAAGGTGAAAGCGGCGTTCGACCCGCATAACCGCCTCAATCCGGGTAAAATCTGCCCGCCGGAAGGTGTCGATGCCCCGATGCTGCAGGTGGATGCCGTCAAGCGCGGCACGTACGACAGGCAGATCCCGATTGCGGTGCGATCCTCCTGGCGTGGCGCGATGGAGTGCAACGGCAACGGCCTGTGCTTTAACTTTGATGTGAAAAGCCCGATGTGCCCGTCGATGAAAATCACCAGCAACCGTATCCACTCGCCGAAAGGGCGGGCGACGCTGGTGCGCGAGTGGCTGCGTCTGCTGGCCGACCGCGGGGTGGATCCGCTCAAGCTGGAGCAGGAGCTGCCGGAAAAACGGGCCAGCCTGCGCTCGCTGATTGAGCGCACCCGCAACAGCTGGCATGCCAACAAGGGAGAGTATGATTTCTCCCATGAGGTGAAAGAGGCGATGTCCGGCTGTCTGGCCTGTAAAGCCTGCTCCACCCAGTGCCCGATTAAAATCGACGTGCCGGAATTCCGCTCGCGTTTCCTGCAGCTTTATCACACCCGATACCTCCGCCCGGTGCGCGACCATCTGGTGGCGACGGTGGAAAGCTACGCGCCGCTGATGGCGCGTGCGCCAAAGACCTTCAACTTCTTTATTAACCAGCCGCTGGTGCGCAAGCTTTCCGAAAAACACATCGGCATGGTCGATCTGCCGCTGCTGTCGGTCCCGTCTCTGCAGCGCCAGCTTGTTGGCCACCGTTCGGCAAACATGACCCTGGAACAGCTGGAGGCGCTCGCTCCGGAGCAAAAAGCCAATGTAGTGCTGGTGGTGCAGGATCCGTTCACCAGCTACTACGATGCGCAGGTCGTGGCGGATTTCGTCCGTCTGGCGGAGAAAGTGGGTTACCAGCCGGTTGTGTTGCCGTTCTCTCCGAACGGCAAGGCGCAGCATATTAAGGGTTTCCTGAACCGCTTTGCGAAGACCGCGCAGAAAACGTCTGACTTCTTAAACCGCGTGGCGCAACTCGGGATACCGATGGTCGGCGTCGATCCGGCGCTGGTGCTTTGCTATCGCGATGAATACAGGCAGACGCTGGGCGATAAGCGCGGCGATTTTAACGTGATGCTGGTGCACGAGTGGCTGCCGGTGGCGCTGAAAGATAAGGCTGTTCAGGATGTCAGCGGTGAACCGTGGTATCTGTTCGGTCACTGCACGGAAGTGACCGCGCTGCCGGGGGCACCCGCGCAGTGGGCGTCTGTTTTTGCCCGCTTCGGTGCGAAGCTCGAGAGCGTCAACGTAGGCTGCTGCGGGATGGCCGGAACCTACGGACACGAAGTGAAAAACCACGCCAACTCGCTCGGCATCTATGAGTTGTCCTGGCATCAGGCGATGCAGCGTTTACCGCGAAACCGCTGTCTGGCGACGGGTTACTCCTGCCGCAGTCAGGTAAAACGGGTAGAAGGTAACGGTGTGCGTCACCCATTGCAGGCTTTACTGGAGATAATTGGATGATCTGGAAACGTGCCGTGACGCTGCAGGCGCTGAACGCCATGGGCGAAGGGAATATGGTGGGGCTGCTGGATATCCAGTTCATCCGCATTGGCGACGATGAGATAGAGGCCACCATGCCTGTCGATAGTCGCACCCATCAGCCGTTTGGTTTATTGCACGGCGGAGCATCCGTTGTGCTGGCCGAAACGCTGGGCTCGGTGGCGGGGTATCTCTGTACCGAAGGGGAGCAGAAGGTTGTCGGACTCGAGGTGAATGCTAACCACATTCGCTCGGTGCGCAGCGGGCGCGTGCGCGGCGTTTGCCGCGCGCTGCACGCCGGAAGCCGTCATCAGGTGTGGCAGATAGACATTCTCGATGAGCAGGATCGCCTGTGCTGCTCGTCGCGGCTGACCACGGCGGTTGTGTAAAGTTTTCAGATGTTTTGCCTTTGGTCAAAAACTAGCCAGTGCGTTGTGATATACTGGTCAGGTTTTGTACATAAGCGAGGACATCATGGATACTGAAATAACCCCAACACAGCTGGCAATTGAATATTTACGTCGCGATAAGAGCAACCTGTCTCCGGCGCAGTACCTGAAAAAGCTGAAACAGCTTGAGCTGGAATTTACAGATTTGCTGGCGCTCTCTTCGAATGAACTGAAAGAAGAGATCTACTTTGCCTGGCGGTTGGGCGTTCACGTCCATTGAGTACATGAGAATAAAAGGGCCGCGAGTGCGGCCTTTTTTGTGTCTGACATTCAGTATCGGGCGGGGAGTTTGTTGATTTTAATGAGCCTGCCTTCTTCCATTTCGATGAATCCGCCGGTTTTTAAATCCGCCAGAATGCGCATTACGCCGCTGCGGGAGAGCTGAGTTTTCTCCCTGATATACCTTTCCGCCGTCATGCTGAGCCGATAAGCCTCATCTTCCTCCATCAGCTTGACCAGCTGCTGGCGAATCATCTCATACGCCGTCGGCGCGCCCTGCGGCATCACGTTGTTATAAAGACGGCTATACACAAACATGAGCTGTTTAGAAAGCAGGCCCCATAGCGCCTTCTCTTTGATAATTTCATTCACCCGCTCGGTTGCGAGCGTCCCTATCAGACAAGGGCTGACGGTCTTAATATAATCATTGAAATAGATATCGGTAAGGTTAGCGAGGCCGAACACCGCGGGGCTGCGAGCCGTGGACAGCATCATGTCATCGCTTCTTCTGTAGACGGCGATGGTTCCTTCAAGAATTAAATAGCACATGCCCTGACCGTTGACTTGCAGGTCCAGTCGCTCGCCGCGGGCGGCACGATGCGTTGTGCAATCAGGCAACAGGTGGGAAATAAGCTCTTGCGCGTAGGGGGAACCCCGTTGAGACTTTTCGGGAAGGGACATAGTAGCCGAGAACCTTAAAAATAATCTGGCTAATTATAGCGCTTCTCCCGGGTACAGGCACGCTGGCTGTCAATATTTTCGCGGCAGATGGTGAATGTCAAGCAGCACCCCACGCTCCATGGTGATGTACTTCCCGGTCCGCAGTTCTGCCAGAATACGCATAATTCCGCTACGTGAAAGATACGTCCGGCTTTTGATGTACGCGGCTGCCGTCGTATTTTTCCGTATGGCATCGGGCTCCTGCATGAGCTCAACAAGCTGGAAGCGGATGATGTCGTAGGCAGACATTTGCGATATTTGCGCACAATGCTCATATACCCGTGAGGCCGTATAAATCAGCAGCTTTGAAAAGTGCTCCCATAAATTCTGCTGTGAAACAATCTGATTAAACGTCTCCAGCGATACGCGGGCGATTTCTGCCGTCTCCAGGGCCCTGACGTAGAGATGTTCCGAAGAAAATTGACTGCTGACGCCAAGAATAAAAGGCGCAGACTCTGAGTTTAATACAATACCGTCGCCGCGACGATGAAGCGCCACGCTTCCCTGGAGAAGTAAAAAGCACTGACGCACATCATCTTTATAATAATGTACGGTTTCTCCCCGGGAAATGATCATTCTGTTCGCATCAGGTAGCACTGATTTAATCAGGGCGTCTATATGGATAAACGGTTTTAAACCAAGAACGGTTGACTCGTGGTTATTCAATGGCGTGGTTAAACGCGTATTCATAAGATACCTCACAGCGACTTCGGGGTCGATCATTTTTTGATCTGTGCAGAGAATTATCTTAAAAATGAAGGGGTCAGGGATGTTTCGCCAGGGTCCAAAAGTAGACCGTTGAGTGCCTGACATCTAACGTATTGAATGAAAACAAAAAGACGATCAAGTCTACTAATAGACCAGGGAAATAAGGCGTAAGTTTATCCTGAAGAAATGTTGAATTTACGTTAAATCAGAGTCTACAGCTAGACCAGCAAAAAGTTGTATTCGCCAAAATGATTATATAGATTTTAACCAATCAGTCAGAAAGACCTTATGGCGTTAATTAAAAATGAACCCACAGTGATTCATTTGTCAACTTTCTGCTGTTTTGATTTTAATAATAAATAAAATTATCCCGTAAACAGGAAAATGAAGATTATGCAAAAGAATATTATTTTAGCGATGGTAGCGACAGGTTCCGCCTTAATGATGGGTAATGCACTCGCTGCTGCAGGAACCGTTAATTTTAACGGTAACATCCTGGATTCCGCCTGCGATGTCGCGGTTGCCTCTCAAAATCAGGTGGTGGTATTAGGCGATTACAATAAAACAGAATTTCCGGCAACAGGCGCCAGAACTGCGGCAACGAAATTCGATATTATCCTGAAGAACTGCCCGGTCACGGTCACCGGTGCCAAAGTCCGTTTTGACGGTACGCCTGACCTGACTAACGCCGATCTGCTGGCTATTGATACCTCCGTCGCCGGTGCGGCAACGGGCGTTGCTATCAATTTGATGACCGCTGATAAAGCGGATCTGCCGTTGCACGGCAGCAACAGCTATAGCTATGCGTTAAGCAGTACCGCCGATAATACGCTGAATTTCTACGCGCAGTATATTTCAACGGCGGCATCGGTGACTGCCGGTCCTGCAAACTCCGTGGCAAATTTCTCCGTTGTTTATAACTAGTCATTAAGCAGAACCCGAGCCGGTTCCACGACGTTCTGCGTGGGGGCAGCCACTGCCCCCGTGTTTCAAGAAGTGTAACATGAATTTTATTAGCAAGACTCTGCTCATCGCTGCCGCGCTGACCGCATCGTTTTCGAACGCCTATGCCGGGGTCATTATTGGCGGTACCCGCGTCATTTTTGAGGGTGGGAAAAAAGAGGCATCAATTAGCATCAATAATGCCGATAGCGTGCCTTACTTAATCCAGTCCTGGGTTGACATGCCAGAGGGTAATGCTAATAAAGCGCCGTTCATTGTTACTCCGCCTTTATATCGACTGGAGGGTGGGCAGCAAAACATTGAGCGTATTTTACTCTCGGGTTCGCTACCCCAGGATAAAGAAAGTCTTTTTTGGCTGAATATTAAAGCGATACCGTCTTCCTCAAAACAGGCAAACTCACTGCAAATTGCCGTCAAAACGCGCATCAAGCTTATATATCGCCCGGCGAGTCTGAAGGCATCAACACCGGAAGAACAAGCGAGTAAATTAACCTGGTCGCGTAGCGGGAATAAGCTTATGGTCACCAATCCAACGCAATATATCATCAACTTTAATGAAATAAGCGTCGGTAATAAAAAACTGGATGAGGTCACCTGGGTGGCGCCTGGGTCAACGGCAGCATTTATTTTACCCGCAGATGCCAATGGTAACCATATTTCATTCAAAGTTATTAATGATTACGGTAGCCCCGGAAGAATACATCAGGCCAGCTTTTAATTTATCAAAAGCGGCGATCTTCATCTCAGGTCAGCTTAATGATGATGGCAACGAAAACGATAAAAATGCAGCCTGCGCGTCTGGCGATCTGTATCGCCTTTGCGCTGGTTAATGCTGTGCAGACTGTTGATGCCCGTGATTCGTTCAACGCCGAACTGGTTGAACTGGACAACCCGGGTACGAGTAAAGCTGATTTATCTGCTTTTGAATCAGGTTCGCAGGCACCAGGGATATACCACGTTGACATCATCCTTGACGACCAGCTCATTGAGACAAGCGATATTGATTTTACCACTGTAAAAGGTGGGAATGACGGCGATAGCCTCCAGCCTTGTCTGAGGATTGAGCAGCTCGAAAAGTGGGGCGTCAAAACCGCGCTTTTTCCCGACTTAGCCAGCAATGGCGCGTCCTGCGTTAACCTGCAGGCTATACCTCATGCCAGTACGGATTTTCAGTTTGGCGCACAGCGGCTGGTTATCAGCATTCCTCAGGCCGCGATCGACCTGCCGGCACGGGGGGATGTCTCGCCAGCGCTATGGGATGAGGGGATCGCCGCTGCGATGCTGAACTACAGCGTGAGTGGTGCAAATACCAGGGCAAAACAAAACGGCAGTAAAAACAGCGACAGTCAATATGCCAACCTGCGCCCGGGTCTCAACGTTGGGCCGTGGCGACTGCGAAATTACACCACCTGGTCGCGTGATGAGAGCGGTCAGGACAAATGGGATACCGTCTACACCTATGCGCAGCGGGCCATTATTCCGCTCAAAGCGCAGCTCACCCTGGGGGATAGCTCCGCGCCGGCCGACGTGTTCGACAGCATGCCGTTTCGCGGCGGACAGCTGGCTTCTGACGATGACATGCTCCCGGATTCGCTCAAAGGCTATGCGCCCGTGGTGCGGGGCATCGCGCGTACCAGTGCCCAGGTGGTGGTGCGGCAGAACGGCTATCAGATTTATCAGACCTACGTGGCGCCAGGCGCTTTTGAGATTACCGATATGTACCCCACGGGCGGCGCCGGAGATCTGGACGTCACCGTTAAGGAAGCGGACGGAAGCGAGCAGCACTTCACCCTACCTTATGCCTCATTACCGGTTTTGCAGCGTGAAGGTCGCCTGAAATATGCGGTGACCGGAGGGCAGTATCGTTCTTATAGCAGCAGCGTTGATAAGACCCCGTTTGGGCAAATTACCGGGATTTATGGTTTGCCGTATGGCCTCACGCTCTATGGCGGGCTGCAGGAGTCGAGCAAATATCAGTCGATCGCCACCGGGCTTGGGAAAAATATGGGTGATCTCGGTGCCATTTCTGCGGACATGACCCAGGCCTGGTCCATTCCGCAGGGCGGGGAGAAATCCAACGGCCAGTCCTGGCGCGCGCGATACAGCAAGAACTTTGTGGGTACCGGAACCCAGTTTTCGATTGCGGGCTACCGCTATTCGACCAGCGGTTACTACGGCATGCAGGAGATCCTCGATTCCTGGGGTGACAGCTCCGCGCTTCAGGACCGACGCCGCAACCGGGCCGAGCTGACGATGAGCCAGACCCTGGGCGGCAACCTTGGCTCGCTGACGCTGAGCGCGGCTCGAGAAGACTACTGGAACTCGGGTAAAACGATGGCGTCATACAGCCTGGGTTACAACAACTCCTGGCACAACATCAGTTACGGACTCACCTGGACCTACAGTAAAAACGGCAGCGCGGGTTCATACGATGACAATAAACGGTACGACAACGATCGGCTGCTGGCCTTTAACGTCAGCATTCCTCTCGATAAATTTTTGCCGCAGACCTGGGCTAACTATAGCGTGAGCGCCAGCAAGAATAACGGCACCACACAGAACATCGGCCTGAACGGCGTGGCGCTGGAAAATCACGCCCTGAACTGGAACGTGCAGCAGGGATACGGGTCGGACGGCGTTGGCTACACGGGCAATATGAATGGCGATTATAAGGGAACCTACGGCGAAGCGACGGCGGGCTACAGTTACGACAAAAACAGCGAGCGGCTTAACTACGGTCTGCAGGGGGGCATTCTCGCTCACAGAAAGGGGATCACGCTTTCTCAGCCCCTGGGTGAGACCAACGTTCTGATTAGCGCGCCGGGCGCGCGCGGCGTCGATATCCGCAATCAGCCGGGCGCGAGAACGGATTACCGCGGATATACGGTGGTCAGCAATCTCTCCGTATACCGTAAAAATGACGTCACCCTTGCTTCGGAAAGCCTGCCGGATGATGTTGAGCTGGATATTAATACCCGGACGGTGACGCCGACGCGCGGCGCGATCGTTTTGGCCGACTATAAGGCGAAGGTGGGGCGACGGGCGTTATTTAATTTAATGCATAACGGCCAGTTTGTTCCCTTTGGCGCAACGGCAAGCCTGAAAGGCACCGACGGCAGCAGCGTTATTGTTGGCGATAAAGGTCAGGCTTATCTCACCGGTCTGGATACAGAGGGAACCGTCTTCGTCTCGTGGGGAGCGGAAAGCGATCGGCAGTGCCGCGCACCGTACGTGCTTTCCCCGCAGCCTTCGGCAGGTGGAATTACCGAAATTAACGTCAAGTGTCTTTAGGGCTTTTTAACATGCGCTCAATTTACATCATATTCCTGCTGTGCATTGCAGCAGGCTGGAACAGTGCTCGTGCAGGAACCTGCACGACGATTACGCCACAGGAATCAACCTTGTCCATCGGCACGATTACGGTTCAGCGCGACGTTGCCGTGGGTACCGTATTATTTTCGCGAAACGCCACAATAACCGGTTCCTATTTAACGGGGTGTGCCAATCCATTAATGCTGGGTTTTAGCATGCGCTACCTCAATGCGACGCCGAGCACTTATGGGAATCATGTTTATAACACCAATGTAAACGGTATAGGCGTGCGCTTTTCATCGGGTAATTATTTTGAAAACCCGACCAATACCTTCTCCTATAACGCGCAGTCGGATTATGTCGAGTGGTGGGGCGGTAAAATAGAACTCGTTGTGACCGGACCGGTCGCGTCGGGGTCGCTGACGCCGGGCGTGCTGGGCGTGGTGATGCTGCAGGGCAGTGACGGGGTTTATCGTGATGGCCTGACGACCACCCTGTTGGGCGGAACCATTAACGTACTGGCCTGCAGCATTACGACACCGCAGCTGACGTTTCCCATCGGCGATATTTCTGCCGCGACGTTTGGGTCAACGGTGGGAACCACGCCCGCAGGCGCCCAGAATACGCAGAACCTGGGACTGAACTGCGATCCGGGCGCAAACGTCAACGTGTCGTTCAGCGGTATTCAGAACCCGGACGTGGCAACAACGAGCGTCCTGGCGCTGACGGGGCAGGGTAATACCGGCACGGCGAAAGGGGTTGGCGTTCAACTGCTCTATAACGGTACGCCTCTTACGCTAAATGCGCGTTTGCCGTTAAGTGTGGCCGCAGGCGGGCAGCAGGCGTTTCCATTAACAGCACGGTATTACCAGACGCAAACGACGGTTGAACCCGGCACCGCCAATGCGTCAGCAACCTTAAATTTGACGTATCAGTGATGGATAAAACGATGAATATACTGCGCACGGCAGCGCTCGGCGCCACATTTATCAGCTGTCATTTATTTGCGGCGGACAGTGTTAACGTCAACGTTACCGGAAATATTGTTGCCTCCCCCTGTATCTTTAACGGTGGGAATAACACTCTGGATATCAATCTCGGCAGTATTCAGGCATCCAATATGGCCACGCCGGGGTCGACATCCGATCCTGTGCCTTTTAGCCTGCCGTTTACCCGGTGTCCGGCAGGCACGCGCAGCGTTACGGTCTCCTTTACCGGAAACCCCGACCCCATCGCGGGGGCGGATTATTACATGAACAGCGGCTCGGCCACGAACGTCGCGATTGCGATGAGCGAGGCCGCAACCGGTGCGTTAAAAGGCACGGGAACAAGCATTACGCAGACTATTGCGGCAGACAGAACCGCGACGATGGCCATGCAGGCGTTAGTCAAGTCCGTTACCGGCGGTGCGACGCCCGGGAGCATCAGTGCCGTCGTGGTCATGACGATGCAATACAACTGATCGGCACGCGCGTTGTTTACTCCTATTTTTATGCAGATGTCGGTAATTGTTATGTTGAATATTCTGATTAAAGAACCAGATTCTTTTTTTAAAAATGGCCTGCAATATTTTCTTGTGGATTTCTTCCTGCATAATTTCAGGCATCACATTCATTTTGACACTGAGCTGACTTATGACAGCGTCAGTGCCGCGGATATTATTATTCTCGCTTTATGCCCCGGGGAAACGCTGACCTGTATTCCTGAATTGAAAGCGCGAAAAAAAGGGATTGTGATTGGGCTGGTGGACGATGAGCGGCGTTTTTCCGCATTTTCATCCTGTTTTCAGGATATGATGTTCATCTCCCGCCGCGCCCCGCTTGGCCAGGTTAGCGAGATGCTCTTTATTGCATGGTACCGTACGCAATTGCCGGGATATCGCTGGCAGCATAAAGGCTGTTTCGAGTGCGAGCATAAAATACTTTCGCCGCAGCAGATCCGCGTTACGGTGAATTTTTACAAAGGGTTATCGGTAGGGCAAATTGCTGATGTGCTCAGGACGAGTGATAAAACGATATTCACGCATAAGTATTTGCTGATGCAAAAATTCGATCTGCGCAGTGATTATGAGCTTATGGCGCTGATTCACCGGATGGTCGAAAAAAATGCCTACCCGAACAAATTGCGTGACCATCTGATCGGTTACGACGGATAAGTGGAAGAGAGGGTGGAACCGTCGTCGTGAGTTGTCGGGTGGCGGTTACGCCACCCGATAGTTGTATCAGACATTCACCGCGCTAATCAGCCGCGACTTCATGGACTGATACGCCGACGCTGCAAAATCCTCCGCCCAGCGCTGGTCCTCAATCGCCTCCAGCTGCACCGCGCAGTACTTCGTTTCCGGCGTTTTGGAGATGGGGTCGAGGTTGTCCTGGGTCAGCTCGTTGCAGGCGCCAATCCACCACTGATAGGTCATATAGACGGCCCCGACGTTGATACGCTCGCTAGTGCTGGCGCGGGTAATCACTTTGCCGCGACGCGAACGTACCCAGACCAGCTGACCCTCCTTGATACCCAGCTTTTCCGCATCGGCAGGGTGAATTTGCACCCGACCCGGCTCGTCGGCCAGGCTCTGCAGCGCGGCGCAGTTCCCGGTCATCGAGCGGCAGGAGTAGTGCCCAACCTCGCGTACCGTACAGAGCACCAGCGGAAAATCCGCATCCGGAGTTTCCGCCGGTGCGCGCCACGGCGCGGCGAAGAGCTGTCCTTTACCGGTTGGGGTGTCGAACTGATTATCTTTATACAGGTACGGCGTGCCGGGATGGTCCAGCGTCGGGCACGGCCACTGCACGTGGCCCATCTCACCCATTTTTTCATACGTTACGCCGTAGAAGAGCGGGCACAGTTCGCGCATCTCATCCCAGATCTGCTGGTTGGAGTCATAATGCATCGGGTAGCCCATCTCGGTGGCGAGCAGGCTGATAATCTCCCAGTCGCGCTTCACGTTGCCGCTGGCCTCAATGGCTTTGCCAAAACGCTGGAAACCGCGATCGGCACAGGTAAAGACGCCGCCGTGCTCACCCCAGGAGGTGGCAGGCAGCAGAACGTCCGCCACTTCTGCCGTTTTGGTCATAAAGATGTCCTGAACCACGACAAAATCGAGCGCCTCAAAACCGCTGCGCACGAGACCGAGATCGGCTTCGGTCTGAAGCGGATCTTCCCCCATGATGTAATAGGCTTTGATCTTGCCTTCCAGCGCAAGGTGAGGCACCTCGGTAATGCGCGTCCCGACCCGATCGTCCATGTGTTTGACGTCAATGCCCCAGGCATCGGCGAACTTCTGCCTGACTGCCGGATCGGTCACATCCTGATAGCCGGGGAACATATTCGGCAGAACGCCCATATCGCAGGCGCCCTGGACGTTATTTTGACCGCGCACGGGCCCGACGCCGACGGCGGGTCGGCCCAGGTTACCTGTCAGCAGCGCCAGGCTGGAAAGCCCTTTGACCACATCCACAGCCTGACCAAACTGGGTCACGCCCATTCCCCACATCACGGTGGCAGAAGGGGCCGCCGCGAAGGTGCGCATTGCCTGACGAACGTCGCGGGCGGGAATGCCGGTAAGATGCTCGACCTTCTCCGGCGCATAGTCTTTCACCGTCTGGCGGTAGGCCTCAAGCCCCTCCGTAAAGCGCGCCACGTAGCTTTTGTCGTAGAGCTCCTCTTCCAGCAGCACGTAGCCAAAGGCGTTCACCAGCGCCATGTTACTGCCGTTTTTCAGCTGCAGATGCTGGTCTGCGATGCGCGCCGTTTCAATGCGCCGCGGATCGCAGACGATAATTTTCGCGCCGTTTTCACGCGCTTTAAGCACGCGCCGGGCAACGATAGGGTGGGAGTCCGCGCAGTTATAGCCAAATACCAGCAGGCATTTTGAGTTTTCAATATCGTTGATAGAGTTACTCATTGCGCCGTTTCCAAGCGTTTCCTGTAAACCGGCCACGGAAGGGCCATGGCAGACGCGCGCGCAGCAGTCCACGTTGTTGGTGTTCAGCACCGCGCGGGCAAACTTTTGCATCACATAGTTTGTTTCATTGCCGGTTCCACGGGAGGAGCCGGTTGTCATGATTGAGCGCGGCCCGTGCTGCGCTTTAATGCTGCTGAGCCTGTGGGCGGTGTAGCGGATAGCCTCTTCCCAGGTAACGGGGGTGAATGCCTCGCCTTTGTGGTAGCGGATCATCGGCTGGGTCAGGCGCGGGGTGAGCAGTCGGGTATCGTTGAGGAAGTCCCAGCCGTAAAAGCCTTTCAGACACAGGGTGCCCTGGTTTGTGACGCCTTCTGCGGCTTCGGCACGGATGATACGGTTATTTTCAACGACAAGGTTTAGTTTACAGCCTGCACCGCAGTAGGGGCAGACGCTGGCGATCTTTTTCATCAATAACAGACCTGTTAAGAAATGAAGCAAAGTTGACTGGAAAACCCAGTCCCGTAAGCAGAGGTAAGCAGGAACCGTGCCAGGTTGGCTTTGCCAGTTTTACAGGGTGTTACGCGGGAAAGGCGCGTGTCATCGTCAGACTGTTCGTCAGTTTTGACGATGACACGTTAGGAGGCGTTGAGCGCAGGAGCTTACAGATCGTCCATCGTGTAACCCACCACGATTTCAAGAGTCTTACGAATCACATCCGCCTGAACCACATCGTGGGTGGCTTCCAGCGTCTGAATGAGCCAGAGGATGATCGCTTTATTAGACAGATGACCTTCAGAGGCCAGAACACAGCGTACTGCAGTAGAAAAAACAGCGGACTCTTCAGCAAAACGATCGCCTGCGTGACGGAAATACTCCGACAGCGCACTGTCTAAAAAAGCAGAATGGTATTCGGGTTGAAGCTGAATATTTTGTCTCATTTGTTCTCACCGTAGCTGTTAAATTGCAGTCAATGTATTTTTTTGGGGTCGGACGGTTTTCCACTTCCAAATAACGGCACTACATTGTCTCTGTTATCGTTGAGAGGTCCCTCTCTGTTTGTTCGTCCTTGCGCGGTTCTGCGACGTGTAAAGGCGATGCTGTTTGAGCCGATGTCGGCAATCACCACCGCAAGTGTCTCCCGCCGCCGGGGATCCTTTTCATGTTCTTTCATGCTCCGCAGACGCTGCAGCAATCCTTCGGTTGTCACTGGCCCCCGCTCTTTCAGAAGAGAGAGAACGGCTTCACCGATAAGCTGGTCGATCAGTCGATCTGCGTCACTGCTATTCATCACGTTATCGTTCGAAGAGCAGACCAAGCAGCATGTGGTAATGCTCTTCCTCTTCCGGCCCCTCGGCCTTTTCGAGGCGGCTGAGCAGTTTGGTACAGAGCGATTTGCGATTAAGGTTTCGCCCGTCGCTGAGGATTTCGACAACCACCTGGCCCAGCGTCTCCTGTTGAGTAGGAAGCGCGGCCTTTTCGAAGTACTGTGCGATCGCTGCTGCGGAATCTGTGGCGTAACCTTTCTGCTGCATGTTTCGCTCCTGTAAAATTTTGTAATCACTAACGTTACAATTAAGGTATACATAATTTCCAAATCTGTACACTTAAAATGTACAGATTTTTAATGTTTTTTCGATATATTTTATAAATTACTTTAATTTCATATTGTTATGGTTGTTTAGTGAGACGGTAATGTTACAGGATATATTGTACAAAAAGGTCTGGCGCTGGTAAGTTGTACAGCACGGAAAAAAGTATCATTAACTGCCATAAACGGTTGAGATGTAAATTATTTGTCAGGCAATTAATGTGCTATAAAAGATCCTTATCCACCTTTTTTGTGGTCAAAACCCTAACCCCAGGAATCGCATGCTCACAACCATCATTTACCGCAGTCATATCTGCGAGGACGTTCCAGTGAAGGCGCTGGAAACAATGGTCGCTGCAGCAAATAGTAAAAATCGGCAATCCAACGTCACGGGGATCCTGCTTTTCAACGGCACACATTTTTTCCAGCTGCTTGAAGGGCCAGTGGAACACGTTTCTGCCATCTATGAGCAGATTTGCAGCGACCCGCGCCACCATAACGTGGTGGAGCTGATGCGCGATCACGGGCCTGTCCGACGCTTTGGCAACGCGGGCATGGAGCTTTTTGATTTGCGCCACTTCGACAGGGACGAAGTGCTGCAACAGGTGCTCAACAAGGGGACGACACGCTATCAGCTGACGTATAACGACCGTCCGCTGCAGTTTTTCCGCACCTTTGTCGAGGCCACGGAAAAAGCGAACTATTTTGAACTGCCGCCTGCGGATTCCTGGGAATTCGTTCGCGAGGAAACGCGTTTGTCTGCACAGCCCGAGGTGGTCGCGAAAGGGGCGGATTGCAGCTTTGCGTTCCAGCCGATAGTCGATCCGTTTATGCAGCAGGTCGTCTCCTGGGAGGCGCTTCTCCGCACGCCTGACGGCGGTGCGCCGGGAGATTACTTTGCCAATCTGCCGCGTGACGAGGTGTATGCCTCTGATTTACAGAGCAAGCAGGTGGCACTCTCCATGGCCAGCGCGCTGGGGCTACAGGATCAGACGTTGTCACTTAACCTGTTGCCCATGACGCTCGTCAACATTCCCAACGCCGTGGATTTCCTGCTCACCGCGATTGAAGCAAATGGGTTTGTACCCGAGCAAATCGTCGTGGAGTTCACTGAGAGCGAAGCCATTTCCCGTTTTGATGAATTCACGGATTCAGTGAGGCAGTTAAAAAGCGCGGGCATCAGCGTGACGATCGATCACTTTGGCGCCGGTTTTGCCGGGCTGCAGCTGCTGGCTCAATTCCAGCCGGACAGAATTAAGATTAATCGCGATCTGGTCGCGAACGTGCATAAAAGTGGCCCCCGGCAGGCCATTATTCAGGCGATTATCAAATGCTGCTCCTCGCTTGAGATTCAGTTCTGCGCGGTGGGGGTAGAGAAGGCTGAAGAGTGGATGTGGCTGGAGTCCGCGGGGATTTCCCAGTTCCAGGGGCATCTTTTCGCCAGCCCGCGACATGGCGGTATTCCCGCGATTGCGTGGCCGGAGAAAAAGTTCGACTTCTGATGAAGTTGTACACAATTTGGTAGACTTCACTGTACGGGCGGCAAATTTTATACAACAATGTATTAACAGGTGGACGGAAAAGAAGCCCATTCACGCGTTCAAATGCGGTCTTAGTTATACAAATGGTGTGTACAATCTGATAAGGTTGGTGTAGTTAGGTATGGAAGTTCTGAGCGTGAGGGAGTTAATGGCCTATTACAGTATCGGCGAAGTGGCCGAACGATGCGGTATCAACCCCGTTACGCTGCGTGCCTGGCAGCGCCGTTATGGATTGTTGAAGCCGCAGCGAAGCGAAGGGGGGCATCGTCAGTTTGACGATGAAGATATCCTGCGTATCGAAGAGATCAAGCGCCTGATGAAGAGCGGCGTCTCGGTCGGAAAAGTCAAAGCCTTGCTGGAAAACAAGGAAGTATTGACTCAGGGTAACTGGGTCTCGTTCCAGGAAGAGATGATGACCGTTCTGCGTTACGCCAGCCCGGCAAAGCTGCGCGCCAAAATCAGTGAATTCCGCCGCGATCACGCGATAGACGCGCTGATTGACAGCATTATCTCTCCTGTCCGTCAGCGAATGAATCAGGATCAAAACACCGTGCGTCACATGGCGAGCCTGTTTGACGGCGTACTGATCGAGTTCGCCATTGCAAGCCTGGCGGAGTCCCGCAAAAAAGCCGGCAAAGACGCGCTCCTGATTGGCTGGGAATGCGATGACCGCACCCACCTGTGGCTCGAAGCCGCGCGCTTATCGCAGAAAGGCTGGCACATTGACGTCCTGGCGGAACCTATTGATTCGCCGCGTCCTGAACTCTTCCCGGGGCAAAAAATCTTCGTATGGACGGGGAAATCCCCAACGCCTCGCCAGCAGGAACAGCTCGACCACTGGCGTGAACAGGGGTTTGCTGTCTCATTTCATCACTGATCGTCAGAGGCCTTGAGGGCCTTTTTTTGTTTTTGTCATTTTCTGAGCAAAAGCTATCTCAAAAATAGGCATTTCCGATGCATATTTTACTTTTCTCCTCTCCGTCATAAATGCCGCGACGAAATGCATTATTTATCAATGCATTGAACAAATACATCCATCCTGACTGCATCCTGCCATAGGGTCTATGCTTAATAAAAGTAGGCAAAAAGGGCGGTTTATCCGAATGCCCCTGCTGACAGAGGGTTGAAGTGATAATCGTTATCACTAACATGGTGTTATGCCCTGATGGCTTATCAGATGAGGTGGACCTATGGAACTGCATTCAGAAACCTTTAATCCTGCCGATTTTGCCTGGCGCGGCTTAACGCTCACGCCAGCGGCGGCGGCACATATTCACGAGCTGGTGGCGAAAAAGCCCGAGATCCTCGGCGTGCGGTTGGGCGTCAAACAGACCGGTTGCGCGGGTTTTGGCTACGTGCTCGATACCGTCACCGAACCCGAGAAAGATGACCTGGTGTTCGAGACGGACGGCGCGAAACTGTACGTCGCGCTGCAGGCCATGCCGTTTATTGACGGCACCGAAGTGGACTACGTCCGCGAAGGCTTAAACCAGTTATTCAAATTTCATAACCCGAAAGTCCAGAACGAATGCGGCTGCGGCGAAAGCTTTGGGGTATAGGCGGTACTATGTCTCGTAATACTGAAGCAACGAGTGAAGTAAATACCTGGAGCGGTGGGCACCTCAACTATAAAGAGGGGTTCTTCACCCAGCTGCAGACCGACGAGCTGGCGAAAGGCATCAACGAAGATGTCGTGCGGGCGATCTCGGCGAAACGAAACGAGCCGGAGTGGATGCTGGAGTTCCGCCTGAGCGCCTTCCGCGCCTGGCTGGAGATGGAAGAGCCGCACTGGCTGAAAGCGCATTATGACAAGCTGAACTATCAGGATTACAGCTACTATTCTGCCCCGTCCTGCGGCAGCTGTGACGACACCTGCGCCTCGCAGCCCGGCGCGGTGCAGCAAACCGGCGCGGAGAACAGCTTCCTCAGCAAAGAGGTGGAAGAAGCCTTTAACCAGCTGGGCGTGCCCGTGCGCGAGGGCAAAGAGGTGGCGGTGGACGCCATTTTCGACTCCGTCTCGGTGGCGACCACCTACCGCGAGAAGCTGGCAGAGCAGGGGATCATTTTCTGCTCCTTCGGAGAAGCGATTCACGATCATCCGGAACTGGTGAAAAAGTACATTGGGACCGTGGTGCCCTCTAACGACAACTTCTTCGCGGCGCTCAACGCGGCGGTAGCCTCCGACGGCACCTTTATCTATGTGCCGAAGGGCGTGCGCTGTCCGATGGAGCTTTCCACCTATTTCCGCATCAATGCCGAAAAAACCGGTCAGTTCGAGCGCACGATACTGGTCGCGGATGAAGGCAGCTACGTCAGCTATATCGAAGGGTGCTCCGCCCCGGTTCGCGACAGCTACCAGCTGCACGCGGCGGTGGTGGAGGTCATCATCCACAAAGACGCCGAGGTGAAATACTCCACGGTGCAAAACTGGTTCCCGGGCGACGGCAATACCGGCGGTATCCTGAACTTCGTCACCAAGCGCGCGCTGTGCGAAGGCGAAAACAGCAAGATGTCGTGGACCCAGTCAGAAACCGGCTCTGCCATCACCTGGAAATACCCGAGCTGCATTCTGCGCGGGGATAACTCCATCGGCGAGTTTTACTCCGTGGCGCTGACCAGCGGGCATCAGCAGGCCGATACCGGCACCAAGATGATCCATATCGGTAAAAACACCAAATCCACCATCATCTCGAAAGGGATTTCCGCCGGGCATAGCCAGAACAGCTATCGCGGGCTGGTGAAAATCATGCCGACGGCCACCAATGCGCGTAACTTCACCCAGTGTGACTCGATGCTGATCGGTGCCGACTGCGGGGCGCATACCTTCCCGTACGTCGAGTGCCGTAACAACACGGCCCAGCTGGAGCACGAGGCGACGACGTCGCGGATTGGGGAAGATCAGCTCTTCTACTGCCTGCAGCGCGGGATCAGCGAAGAAGACGCCATCTCGATGATCGTCAACGGCTTCTGTAAGGACGTGTTCTCTGAACTGCCGCTGGAATTTGCCGTTGAAGCCCAGAAACTCCTCGCCATTAGTCTTGAACACAGCGTCGGTTAAGGAAAGCACATGTTAAGCATTAAAGATTTACAGGTTAGCGTAGAAGACAAAGCCATCCTGCGTGGCCTCAATTTTGACGTCAAACCGGGTGAAGTCCACGCCATCATGGGGCCGAACGGTTCCGGGAAAAGTACGCTTTCTGCGACGCTGGCGGGGCGCGAAGATTATGAGGTGACCAACGGCTCGGTCGAGTTTAACGGCAAAAACCTGCTGGAGATGTCGCCGGAAGACCGCGCGGGAGAGGGCATCTTTATGGCCTTCCAGTACCCGGTCGAAATTCCGGGCGTCAGCAACCAGTTCTTCCTGCAGACGGCGCTGAATGCGGTGCGTAAGTATCGCGGCCTGGAGGCGCTGGACCGCTTTGACTTCCAGGACCTGATGGAAGAGAAGATCAAGCTGCTGAAAATGCCGGAGGATCTGCTGACCCGTTCGGTGAACGTTGGCTTCTCCGGCGGCGAGAAAAAGCGTAACGACATTCTGCAGATGGCGGTGCTGGAGCCCGAGCTGTGCATTCTGGATGAGACCGACTCCGGTCTGGATATCGACGCCCTGAAGATTGTCGCTGACGGCGTGAACTCCCTGCGCGACGGCAAGCGTTCGTTCATCATCGTCACTCACTACCAGCGCATTCTGGACTACATCAAGCCGGATTACGTTCACGTGCTTTACCAGGGACGTATTGTGAAATCCGGTGATTTCACGCTGGTTAAACAACTGGAGGAGCAGGGTTATGGCTGGCTTACCGAACAGCAGTAATGCTCTCCAGCAGTGGCACAGGCTGTTTGAAGCGCAGGGCGGCACGCGCTCTGAGCAGGCGCAGCAGCATCTGCAGCAGATGCTGCGTCTCGGCCTGCCGACGCGTAAGCATGAGAACTGGAAGTACACCCCACTTGATGGCCTGCTGAACGCCGAGTTTGTGACCCGTCTGGCGGATCTCACGCCTGCGCAGCGTGATGCGCTGGCAGTGCGCGTGGATGCCGTGCGCATGGTGTTCGTCGACGGTGAGTTCCGTCCGGAACTGAGCGATGCTCTCCAGGCGAGCGGATTTGAGGTTGAGATAAACGACGAACGCCCGCCCCTGAGCGCCCCGGTTCAGCCTGAGGTGTTCCTGCACCTGACCGAGAGCCTGGCCCGCGGCGTGACGCACATCCGCGTGAAGCGTAACCAGCGTCCGGCCAAACCGCTGCTGCTGATGCACATCACCCAGGGGCTGGACGGCGACGAAATCAACACCGCGCACTATCGTCATCATCTTGAGCTGGCGGAGGGGGCGGAGGCCACGGTAATCGAACATTACGTCAGCCTCAACGATACCCGCCACTTTACCGGTTCGCGTCTGACAATGAACGTAGCCGCTAACGCGCAGCTTCACCATATCAAGCTGGCGTTTGAAAATGCGCAGAGCCACCACTTTGCCCATAACGATATCGTGCTGGGTCAGGATGCCGCAGCGTACAGCCATAGCTTCCTGCTCGGCGGGGCGGTGCTGCGCCACAACACCAGCACGCAGCTTAACGGTGAAAACACTACGCTGCGCATCAACAGCCTGGCGATGCCGGTTAAATCAGAGGTGTGCGACACGCGCACCTGGCTGGAGCACAACAGGGGCTACTGCAACAGCCGCCAGCTGCATAAAACCATCGTCAGCGACAGAGGCCGCGCGGTGTTTAACGGGCTGATTAACGTGGCACAGCACGCCATTAAAACCGATGGGCAGATGACCAACAACAATCTGCTGTTAGGGCGCCTGGCGGAGGTGGACACCAAACCGCAGCTGGAGATCTACGCCGACGACGTGAAATGTAGCCACGGTGCGACGGTCGGGCGGATCGACGACGAGCAGATGTTCTATCTGCGTTCCCGCGGCATCGACGAGCAGGCGGCGCAGAAAATGATTATCTATGCGTTTGCCGCCGAACTGACGGAAGCGCTGCACGATGGTCAGTTAAAACAGCAGGTGCTGGCGCGTATCGGTCAGCGTCTGCCTGGAGGCGAAGCATGAGTTTTCCCGTTGAGAAAGTCCGGGCAGATTTTCCGGTTCTGACCCGTGAAGTAAACGGTCTTCCTCTGGCCTATCTGGACAGCGCGGCCAGCGCGCAGAAGCCGAATCAGGTGGTGGATGCGGAAGCCGAGTTTTATCGCCACGGCTACGCCGCCGTGCATCGCGGCATTCATACCCTGAGCGCCGAGGCGACCCAGCGAATGGAAAACGTGCGTACGCAGCTGGCCGCCTTCCTCAATGCGCGTTCGCCTGAAGAGCTGGTCTTCGTGCGCGGAACCACCGAAGGGATCAACCTTGTCGCTAACAGCTGGGGCAACGCGCAGGTCCACGCGGGGGATAACATCATCATCACCCAGATGGAGCACCACGCCAATATCGTGCCGTGGCAGATGCTCTGCGAGCGCGTTGGCGCGCAGCTGCGGGTGATCCCGCTGAATGCTGACGGGACGCTGCAGCTCGAGCAGCTGGACGCATTGCTCGACGATAAAACGCGGCTGGTGGCGGTCACCCAGGTCTCCAACGTGCTGGGGACGGAAAACCCGGTGGCAGAGATTGTCGAAAAGGCCCACCAGACGGGCGCGAAGGTGCTGATTGACGGCGCTCAGGCGGTGATGCACCACGCGGTTGACGTCCAGGCGCTGGACTGCGATTTCTACGTGTTCTCGGGACACAAGCTCTACGGGCCGACGGGGATTGGCGTGCTGTATGTGAAAGAAGACATCCTGCAGGCGATGCCGCCGTGGGAAGGGGGCGGGTCGATGATCGCCACCGTTAGCCTGTCGGAAGGCACCACCTACGCCCGCGCGCCGTGGCGTTTTGAGGCGGGTACGCCCAACACTGGCGGGATTATCGGGCTGGGGGCGGCGGTGTCCTACGTCTCCGCGATCGGCCTTGACAGCATTCAGGAGTACGAACAGCTGCTTATGCACTATGCGCTTGCCGAGCTTGCCAGCGTGCCGGATCTGACCCTCTACGGGCCTGCCGACCGGCAAGGGGTGATTGCGTTCAATCTTGGGAAACATCACGCCTATGACGTGGGTAGTTTCCTCGATAACTACGGCGTGGCGGTCCGTACCGGGCACCACTGCGCCATGCCGCTGATGGCGTTTTACCAGGTACCAGCAATGTGCCGCGCGTCGCTGGTGATGTACAACACAACGGAAGAGGTCGACAGGCTGGTGGCGGGGCTTAAGCACATTCACCAACTCCTGGGCTAACGGAGAGGCGATAGATGGCGGAACTGCCGGACAAAGATAAATTACTGCGCAACTTTGGGCGTTGCGCAAACTGGGAAGAGAAGTACCTTTATATCATCGAGCTGGGGCAGCGTCTGCCGCCGCTCGGTGAAGAGGCGCATACCCCGGAAAACAGTATTCAGGGCTGTCAGAGCCAGGTGTGGATTGTGATGGCGCAGTCGGATGACGGCACGATTGAACTGCACGGCGACAGCGATGCGGCAATTGTAAAAGGGCTTATTGCGGTCGTCTTTATTCTTTATCACCGGATGTCGGCGCAGGATATTGTCGCGTTCGACGTCCGTCCGTGGTTTGAAAAAATGGCCCTGACCCAACACCTCACCCCGTCCCGATCCCAGGGACTGGAAGCGATGATTCGCGCGATCCGCGCCAAAGCTGCAATCCTTAGCTAGACTTACAGAACAGCATTCATTCTGTTTCGCGAGGTGGTTCCCGCCTCGCTGGTTTTTCAGCTTTCTGGCGTTCTGTCAGTGAATAAGGAATCTCAGCATGAAGCGCGCGTCTCTAATAACTCTATTACTCCTCAGTTCGCTCGGCGCACTTAATTCGGCCCGCGCGATGGACTATCCGTTGCCGCCCGCAGGCAGTCGTCTGATTGGGCAAAATCAAACCTACACGATACAGGAAGGGGATAATAAGCTGCAGACCATCGCCCGCCGGTTTAATACGGCGGCGCAGGTGATCCTGGAAACGAACAATACCATTGCGCCGGTAAATCCTGCGCCGGGAACCGTCATTACCATCCCGTCGCAGATGCTGCTGCCGGACACGCCGCGCGAGGGTATCGTGGTGAACCTCGCAGAGCTTCGGCTCTACTACTTCCCGCCGGGAGAAAACATCGTTCAGGTCTTCCCGCTCGGCATAGGACAGCTGGGGCTGGAAACACCGGTCACGACCACGCGCGTGAGCCAGAAAATCCCGAATCCTACCTGGACACCTACGCCGGGCATCAGAGCACGCTCTCTGGAGCAGGGAATTAAATTACCACCGGTGGTACCTGCCGGGCCAAATAACCCTCTGGGACGCTTCGCACTGCGTTTAGGCGTAGGTAATGGGGAATATCTCATTCACGGCACCAGCGCGCCGGACAGTGTCGGCCTGCGCGTTAGCTCCGGCTGCATGCGGATGAATGCCCCGGACATCAAAGCCCTGTTCGAACAGGTGCGGGTTGGTACGCGGGTACAGATTATCAATGAACCCGTGAAGTTCGCCGTGGAGCCGGATGGTAAACGCTATATTGAAGTCCACCGTCCGCTGGCGCAGGTCGAGGGAGAAAACCCGCAGGTCTCGCCCATTACCCATTCCGCAGAGTTTGCAACCTTTGTTTCTCAGGCCGGAAGCGATAAGGCGCTGATTGAGAAAGCCCTGTCACGCCGCGCCGGGATCCCGGTTATCGTGTCGTCAGGCAGCGGTCCGTCAGCCAGCAATAGCGTGTTGTCGGTGCAGAACAGTCGGGTGTCCGCAGCGGTAGCGGAAGATGAAGGGGAGAAGGTGACGCAGTAGCCGTTTGTCGCAGGCAAAAAAAATGGCGCACGATGTGCGCCATTTTATTAACAGGTACTATTACTTACGGTATTTAGTAGCCTGGTTGTCCAGACGCTGGTTAGCGCGAGCTGCGTCGTCTTTAGCAGCCTGAACGTCGGAACGCATTGCGTTCACGTCGTTGCTCAGCTGGTCAACTTTAGCGTTCAGAGTCTGAACGTCAGAAGACAGCTGATCGATTTTAGCGTTGCTGGAGCAACCAGCCAGCAGAGTAGAACCCAGGATTACCGCGCCCAGTACCAGTTTAGTACGATTCATTATTAATACCCTCTAGATTGAGTTAATCTCCATGTAGCGTTACAAGTATTACACAAAGTTTTTTGGGTTGAGAATATTTTTTTGATGGGAATACACCTATTTTTGATCGTTCGCTCAAAGAAGCATCGAATCAGCCCTTTTCAGGCAAAAATCTATGTAAAAAAAGACATTTATCATCGGATTCATCTTAGATAATTCGCAATTAAATAGAGAAACCCGATTTGCAATTTGAATGACTTTGGCTAATGCCAGGAATAAAAAAAGCGCCCGGAGGGCGCTTTTTATCAAAATTAATTCGTTCGGGAATTATTACAGCACGTGAACAGATGCGGTATTGGTCGTTCCGCTTGGTACCAGCGCGCCAGAAACCATGACCACAACGTCACCTTTCTGTGCCAGACCGCGATCAACCAGCTCCAGCGCCACTTCTTTACCCAGACGATAGAAATCATCCGTAGACGCGATCTCTTTCACCAGGTGAGGGATCACGCCTTTGCTCAGCACCAGCTGACGGGCAGTGGTTTCGTTGGTGGTCAGCGCCAGGATAGTCGCATCCGGGAAGTATTTACGCACCGCGCGAGCTGATTTACCGCCCTGGGTGGCCACTACGATCAGTGGTGCTTCCAGTTTCTCAGCCGTTTCTACTGCACCGCGGCATACCGCTTCGGTGATGCGCAGCTTGCGGCTGTCGTTGTTGTAGTCCAGACGGCTTTTCATTACGCGGTCGGTACGTTCGCAGATGGTGGCCATGATGGACACCGCTTCCAGCGGATATTTACCTTTTGCGGATTCGCCGGACAGCATAACGGCATCAGTACCGTCGAGGATGGCGTTTGCCACGTCGCCTGCTTCTGCGCGGGTTGGGCGTGGGTTTTTGATCATGGAGTCCAGCATCTGCGTTGCGGTGATTACCACTTTACGCGCGCGAACACATTTCTCGATCATCATCTTCTGCGCGAAGATCACTTCTTCAACCGGGATTTCTACGCCCAGGTCGCCACGTGCAACCATGATGCCGTCAGACGCTTCGAGGATTTCGTCGAAGTTGTTCAGGCCTTCCTGATTTTCAATTTTGGAGATGATCTGGATCTTCTCGCCGCCGTGCGCTTTCAGGTGCTCACGAATTTCAACCACGTCGGAACGTTTACGGATGAAGGATGCCGCAACGAAGTCAACGCCTTGCTCGCAACCGAAGATCAGGTCTTGCTTGTCTTTTTCAGCCAGGGCTGGCAGCGCGATGGAAACGCCCGGCAGGTTAACGCCTTTGTTCTCGCCCAGGTCGCCGTTGTTCAGCACTTTACAGATAACCTTGTTACCTTCGATAGCGGTGACTTCCATACCGATCAGACCATCGTCTACCAGCACGGTGTTACCGACGGACAGATCGCTGGTGAAGCCTTCATAGGTCACTGCAACGATTTCGCTGTTGCCGACAACGGATTTGTCGGTAGTGAAGGTGAAGGTCTGGCCCGCTTTCAGAGAGACGTCGTTACCGCCTTCCAGTTTGATGGTACGGATTTCTGGACCTTTGGTATCCAGCAGGATCGCGGCTTTTTTACCGGTCTTGCTCATCACGTTGCGCAAGTTCTGGATACGCTGACCGTGTTCTGCATAGTCACCGTGGGAGAAGTTCAGACGCATCACGTTCATGCCGGCGTCCAGCATTTTGGTCAGCATCTCTTCAGATTCGGTTTTCGGGCCGATAGTACAAACAATTTTCGTCTTTTTCATGACAGTCTTAGTCTTTAAGTTGGGAAGGATATGGAAATCTCGCTCCGGGGGCGCACCGCCGCGGAGTCAAACCTGTGTTGCAAAAGAGTATATGACACGCACTAAGGATAGGAGACATCAAATGAGCGTGCAGAAGAAAGTGTGCCTGAGTGACAGCCCAACGAAGGAGAGGAGAAGTTGTACGTTGTTTTTTGTATTCCAAGCGCTGAAACCATTCACCAGGGATTAGGCGCGCATTATACGCTGATTTTAAGATAAAAGGAAAATGGAAACGGTGTTTCAGAAATAATCTGTGCAGTTTCACATAATATTGTTATCAAGGCGTTAAGCCATGATGACAAGTTATGGCGGCAGGTGATTGACCTGCCGCGTTTTGCTTATTTTTGCAGCGCCTGGCTGAGATCGGCAATCAGGTCTTTCGGATCTTCAATCCCGACTGACAGCCGGATCAGCTGCGGCACAATGCCGTTTGCCAGCCGTTGCTCAAGCGGAATCGAGGCGTGGGTCATGCTGTAAGGCTGGCTCACCAGACTTTCCACACCGCCGAGGCTCTCCGCGAGGGTGAACAGCTTCAGGTTGCGAATCACCTCGGTGGCGCGTTGCGCATCGCCTTTTACCACGACGGAAATCATCCCACCGGGCAGGGCCATCTGCGTGCGGGCAAGCTGATACTGTGGATGCGATTCCAGGCCGGGATAGAACACCTTTTCGACCAGAGGATGCTGCTCCAGCCATTGCGCAATCGCCAGCGCGTTGGTGCTGTGCTTTTCTACCCTCAACGCCAGCGTGCGAATACCGCGCAGCGTCAGGAAGCTGCTGAACGGATCCAGTACGCCGCCCACCGCGTTTTGCAGATAGCCCAGCTTATCCGCCAGTTCCCTGTTGTCCCCGACAATCGCCAGCCCGGCCACCACGTCAGAGTGGCCGTTCAGGTATTTGGTGGCGGAGTGCACCACGATATCGAAACCCGACTCCAGCGGACGGTGGATCACTGGCGACGCGAAGGTGTTATCCGCCACGCTGATGACGTTATGACGACGGGCGATCGCCGCAATCGCTGCCAGATCGGCCAGCTTCAGCCGCGGGTTGGTTGGCGTTTCGACCCACACCATGCGGGTATCCGGGCGGATGGCGGCCTCAAGCCCGGCCAGGTCGTCCGGTTTAACCCAGCTGACCTGCAGGCCGGTGCTGCGCTTGCGCACGTTTTCAATCAGGCGGTACGTCCCGCCGTAAACGTCATCAATGGCGACGATATGGCTGTCTTTATCCAGCAGTTCGAGCACCGTGGAGATGGCCGCCAGACCGGAGGCGAAGGCGTAGCCGCGCGTGCCGCCTTCCAGTTCGGCGATGGCGGTTTCCAGCGCGTGGCGGGTGGGGTTACCGCTGCGGGAATACTCATAGCCGGTATGCTCGCCGGGTGATGGCTGCGCAAACGTCGAGGTGGCGTAAATCGGCGGCATGACGGCACCGTGCTGGTCGTTGAACTCGCCGCTGTGGACGCTCAGGGTTGCCAGGTTTTTCATCATCTATTCCTTTATTGCTGTAGACGGTTGCGCCATGCGGTCAGCACGTCGCTGCGCGTAATCAGACCGAGAAAACGGTCATTGTCATTAATCACGGCCACCAGACCGCGGTCGAAGATGGCGTTCAGGGCGCTTTCCGGGGCGTGTTTATCGAGGAACTCCACCTGACGCGTCATGGCTGCCGTCACCGGAAGCGCGAAGCGATCGCCGTCGCCGCCGATGTGCCGAAGGAGATCCCACTCGTCGATAATGCCCACCACCTTGCCGTTCTCCAGCACCGGCAGCTGGGAGATGTCATACAGGCGCATGCGCGCCAGGACGGTGGAAAGCGTGTCGTCCGGGGCGGCGGTAACGGTGGCGCCTTCATCGTGGCGCAGGGCGATGTAGTCCGAGAGATCGCCGGCCTGAGGGCGCGTGATGAGCCCTTGCTGACGCATCCAGTCATCGTTGAACATCTTCGAGAGATACTTATTGCCGCTATCGCAGGCGAAGGTCACCACGCGCTTCGGCGTGCTCTGCGCCTGGCAATATTTCAGCGCAGCCGCCAGCAGCGTACCGCTGGAGGAGCCCGCCAGAATACCTTCCGTTTTCAGAAGATCGCGCGCGGTGGTGAAGGCCTCGCGGTCGGTGATGCGCCAGGCGCGATTCACCCCTTCAATGTGGGCCAGCGGCGGAATAAAGTCTTCGCCAATACCCTCAACCAGCCAGGAGCCCGCGTCGTGATAGCGTCCGGTTTCCACCTGGTCGGCCAGCACCGATCCGGCCGGGTCAGCCAGGACAAACTCCGTGTGCGGAGAGTGCTCGGCGAACCACGCCTGCAGGCCGCCCAGCGTACCGCCTGAGCCGACGCCCACCACGATGGCGTCGATCCTGCCGTCAAGCTGCTCGTACAGTTCAGGTGCCGTGGTGGTGCGGTGCGCCAGCGGGTTGGCTTCGTTATTGAACTGGTCGATGTAAAACGCGCCGGGCAGCTCATTGGCCAGGCGCTGGGCGTAATCCTGGTAATAGGCGGGGTGGCCCTTGTTAACGTCGGAGCGGGTCAGCACCACCTGGGCACCCAGCGCGCGCAGGTGGAAAATCTTCTCGCGGCTCATTTTGTCCGGCACCACCAGGATCAGCGAGTAGCCTTTCTGGGCGGCGATCAGCGCCAGACCGAGACCGGTATTCCCCGCCGTTGCCTCAATAATCGTGCCGCCCGGCTGCAGCTGGCCGGTACGCTCCGCTTCGTTAATCATCGACAGCGCAACGCGATCCTTAATAGAGCCGCCCGGATTCTGGTTTTCCAGCTTCAGGAACAGCGAGCAGGGACCGGTATCAAGCTTGTGCAGCTGGATAAGCGGGGTACGGCCAATCAGTTCAGTGACGGAGTGATAAATCGTCATGATGTTTTCCTTTCTGGATGTCATGACGGGATGATAGGGCGGCGAAATTTTCTCAATAAAGAACCATTCACTGCTCTTTAGAACAGAAAAGAATATAAATGCTATTTTTGGAAGTCAGGACAGCAAGACGTAAAGTTGTCTGGATGTGAGGATGGCTATATCGGCATGAAATGCTGCAAAAATGACCATTTTTTGCGGGCATCTACCGGCAGATATGCATCCGGCAGATAATCATTGCTGAAATTGGTCTAAATGCTTCCCACCCTGTAAATCCGCTGTTTATTTCTGAAAGTTATAACAAATTCTTTTTTGTTCATTTAAAAGCTGATAACGCCTGTTTACTATCGTTTGGACATCCATACTGCTAAACAGCCATGCGCGAAACGGATAAAGAATAATAATGATCGTACTCAGGAATATTTCGAAGGTTTTTGACAACGGAAAGGTCGCGCTGACTGCCGTTGATAACGTCAATTTGACGATAGAGCAGGGACAGATTTACGGAATTATTGGCTACAGCGGAGCCGGGAAAAGCACGCTGATCCGTCTGCTGAACGGCCTGGAAAAACCCAGCGCCGGAAGCGTGACCATCAACGGGCAGGATATCTCTGCGGCAAAAGGTGAAGCGCTGCGCCAGGCGCGCCTGAAAATCAGCATGGTGTTCCAGCACTTCAACCTGCTGTGGTCGCGCACGGTAAACGAAAACATTGCTTTCTCCATGCAGATCGCCGGAGTACCTAAAGCAAAAATCACCGCCCGCGTCGCGGAACTGGTGGAGTTGGTAGGCCTGAAGGGGCGCGAGAATGCGTACCCGTCTCAGCTGAGCGGCGGGCAAAAGCAGCGCGTGGGCATTGCGCGCGCTTTGGCTAACAGCCCTGACGTGCTGCTCTGCGATGAGGCCACGTCCGCGCTCGACCCGCAGACCACCGATCAGATCCTCGATCTGCTGCTGGATATTAACCGCCGCTTCAGGCTGACCATCGTGCTGATCACCCACGAGATGCACGTGGTGCGCAAAATCTGCGACCGCGTGGCGGTGATGGAGAACGGTAAAGTTGTGGAAGAGGGCGACGTGCTGAGCGTCTTTACCCATCCGCAGCAGCCGATTACGCAGCAGTTTGTCCGTCAGGTAAGCCAGTACGCTGAGGAAGAAACCTTCAATACCGAACTGGCAAACGATCTGGAAGGCACGGTCATCAGGCTGACCTTTACCGGGCACAGCACCCATAAGCCGATCGTGGGTGAGCTGACCCTGCGCTACGGCCTGCCGTTTAACATCCTGCACGGAAAAATGACGCAAACCGCCCACGGCGTGTTTGGCCAGCTCTGGGTACATGTAGTGGCATCCGATGAACAACTGAACAATATCCTCGCCGACCTGAAGCACAGCGATATTGAAGGCGAGGTGATTAAACATGGCTGAGAATCTCTTTCCGCATCTGAAGTGGGATCAGCTCTGGGCGGCGACGCTGGAGACGCTGTACATGACCGCACTGTCCGGCGTGGCGACCTTTGTGCTGGGTATCGTGCTGGGGCTGGCGCTGTTTTTAACCGCGCGCGGCGGATTGTTCCACAACCGCACGGTCTATAGCGTCATTTCGATTGTGGTGAACGTGTTCCGCTCCATTCCGTTCATCATTTTGATTGTCCTGCTGATCCCGTTCACCAAGACCGTCGTCGGCACCATTCTTGGCGCCAACGCGGCGCTGCCGGCGCTGATTGTGGGCGCGGCACCGTTCTACGCGCGCCTGGTGGAAATCGCCCTGCGTGAAGTGGATAAAGGCGTCATCGAAGCAACGCGCTCGATGGGCGCACGACTGAGCACGTTAGTGTTTCGGGTTTTACTGCCGGAATCATCACCCGCACTGGTATCGGGTATTACGGTGACGCTGATTGCGCTGGTGAGCTATAGCGCAATGGCGGGGGTGATTGGCGCCGGTGGTTTGGGAAATCTGGCTTATCTGGAAGGATTCCAGCGCAACCATGGTGACGTCACGCTGGTGGCAACGGTGACCATTTTAATCATCGTTTTCATTATCCAGTTCTGCGGCGATGTCATTACTTCACTGTTAGATAAACGCTAATAAATACTCACAGGAACCACATCATGAAAAAGACACTGACACTGATCGCCGCCGCAACCCTGAGCGCCCTGAGCTTCGCCTCCTGGGCCGACACCCTGACCGTGGGCGCATCCAACACGCCGCACGCCGAAATTCTGGAGCAGGCAAAGCCGATTCTGGCGAAGCAGGGTATCGACCTGGAGATTAAACCGTTCCAGGACTACATTCTGCCGAACACCGCGCTGGCGGGTCATGACATCGACGCGAACTATTTCCAGCACATTCCTTACCTGAACAGCGTGCTGAAGGATCATGCGGGCGATAAGGACTACGATTTTGTCAGCGCAGGCGCGATCCACATTGAGCCAATCGGCATCTACTCTAAAAAATACAAGTCGCTGAAAGATCTGCCGGAAGGCGGCAAGATCATCATGCGTGACGCGGTTTCCGAAGAGGGCCGCATTCTCTCCATCTTCGAGAAAGAGGGCGTGATCAAGCTGAAGCCGGGCATCGACAAAGTGACCGCGCGCATCAGCGACATCGTTGAGAACCCGAAAAAGCTGAAGTTCACGCCGAACGTGGAAGCCTCTCTGCTGCCGCAGATGTACAACAACAACGAAGGTGATGCGGTGGTGATCAACGCCAACTACGCGATTGACGCGGGTCTGGATCCGGTTCACGACCCGATTGCGGTAGAGAGCGGTGAAAATAACCCGTACGCCAACATCATTACCGTGCATCGCGGTGACGAGAAGAAGAAAGATATCGTTGCGCTGGTGAACGTGCTGCACTCGAAAGAGATTCAGGACTGGATCCGCACCAAGTACAAAGGTGCGGTCATCCCAGTAAACAACTAATTCACTGATTTTACAGATGAAGCCCGGCGAGTCTCTCGCCGGGCTTCTTTTTTGTATCCGGCAGGAGAATCATTTAAGCTCAACGTTTAAAAGGCAATGGAGTGATGACGATGGGTAACGTGACCAAAGATGAAGCGCTGTATCAGGAGATGTGCCGGGTGGTCGGGAAGGTGGTGCTTGAGATGCGTGATTTAGGGCAGGAGCCGAAGCATATTGTCATTGCCGGAGTCCTGCGTACCGCGCTGGCGAACCAGCGCGTTAAGCGCAGTGAATTGACAACCGAAGCGATGGAAACGGTGGTTAAAGCGCTGGCCGGGTAATGCGCCAGCGTTTCGCAAGCTGCTCGAGCGAGCAGCAGAGCAGGTAGTAGACCACGCCCGTAAAGATAAAAATGGCCGCCGGGTAAATTTGCACCCGGTTGTTGACCTGTCCCGCCACCGTGGTCAGCTCAGGAACGTTCACGATAAACGCCAGCGATGTATCCTTCAGCAGGCTGATAAATATCCCCACCAGCGACGGCAGAATATTCCTCAGCGCCTGCGGCAGCAGCACGCGCCACAGGGTTTGCTGCGTGCTGAAGCCCTGAGACAGGGCGGCCTCGTACTGCCCGGACGGTAGCGCATTAAGTCCGGCCAGCACCGAGTGCATTACGGTTGCCGCGGTAAACCAGGCCAGGGCCAGCGTGACGGTCAGCGCCCCCGGCAGATCGCCTCCGGTCATAAGCGGCAGGAGATACCACATCCAGAAAATCACGAAGATGAGCGGGATACCGCGAATCAACTCTGCCCACAAAAAGAGGGCCTTTCGCACCAGCCCGGTAAAGCGCCAGGCCAGACACGCGAGCACTATGCCACCGGGCAGAGCGATGACGGCGGCCCCAACCGCCATCATCAACGAGAGCAGTACGCCCCCCGGTTCACCCGTTGCCGCGCGTCCCCACAGCAGGTAATCGAGGTTATCGGTGATGACGTTAAGTCCGGCAATCATGTTTCTCACTCCCTGAGGTGACGACGATCGGGCGCTTACGTTTCGCTTGAGGTCCGACGCGAACCAGCACCATCCCCATCGCCAGACCGGTCAGGAGATAGAGTGCGGTACCGAGGGTAAAGGCCTCCAGCGCGTGCGCGTTATAGCTCTCGATCTGCCTGACCTGATAGGTCAGCTCGGCAAAGCCAATTCCGCTGGCGAGCGACGAGAGCTTCATCAGATTCAGGTACTGGCCCACAACCGGCTGCCAGGCGTTGGCCAGCCCCTGCGGCAGAAGGATGTAACGAAACAGACGCCACGCGGAGAAACCCTGGGCGAGCGCCGCCTCCCGCTGTCCGGCCGGAACAGAACGCAATCCCGATTCCACTTCTTCAATTAAAAACGCCGAGGTAAAAACGCCCAACCCCCAGGCAGAACATAAAAATTCGGGCGTAAACCACCAGACGTCACCGGGCAGAATTGACCAGCTGTGATCCGCGTTCACCGCGTCGCGGAACGCCTGCGGCAGTCCGTTCCAGGCGGCAAAATACCAGAACAGCAGCTGCACCAGCAGCGGCGTATTGCGAAAAAGCGACACCCAGCCGCTGACGACCGCGTTCCCGAGGCGTCCGCCGGAAAGGCGCAGAAGCATAAAGAGCAGTGCGAGCAGGCTGGCCAGCAGCATCCCGGCAAGCGTTACCCACAGGGTGGTGAGGAATCCGGAGAGTATCCACTGCAGAGGCTGTCCGGTCAGTACCCCCTGCCAGTCGAGCGCGGGCATTACAGCTGCTCCTGGTGCAGCGGGTTGAGCACCTTTTGCAGGAACCGCTGCGCGCGCGGATGCGAGGGCTGGCTGAAAAACTGCGCCGGTGGCGCGGTTTCCAGAATTTGCCCGCCGTCGATAAACACAATCCGGTCGGCAATTTCCCGGGCAAACTGCATCTCGTGGGTCACCACGATCATCGTGATCCCGCTGTGGGCGAGGGCTTTCATCACGTACAGCACTTCACCAATCATCTCCGGATCCAGCGCGGAGGTGGGTTCATCGAACAGGATGATTTGCGGTGAAGAGGCCAGGGCGCGGGCAATCGCGACGCGCTGCTGCTGTCCACCGGAAAGCTCTGCCGGGAAATGGTGGGCTTTTTCCCGCATCCCGACTTTCTCGAGCAATGCCAGCGCGCGCTCATGGGCAGGCTGCGGCTTCCAGCCGTGAACGTGCTCCAGCGCCAGGGTGATGTTCTGGCTGGCGGTAAGATGGGCGTAAAGATTGAACTGCTGGAACACAAACCCCACGCGGCTGCGCAGCTGACGCAGCCCGGTACCGGAGAGCTTTCCTGTCGGCTTGTTGTCGACCAGAATCTCCCCGCCGCTCAGGGCTTCAAGCTGGTTGATGAGACGAATCAGGGTGGATTTACCGGAACCCGAAGGACCGAGGATGGCGACCACTTCACCGGGCGTAATGGTGAGGTTAATGTCGTTTAAAACCTGATGGTCACCGTAGCGTTTGTCCACATGACGAAACTCGACGCTGGCCTGTTCCAGATGTGAAAAATCCGCGGCACCGGCCGCGGAGTGTGAAAATAAACCTGAGAGCATATTACTTAGCTTCTATCTTAAAGGCGCGAGGCTGTGGAGCTGGGGTGCCTGGACCAAACCAGACGTCGTAGATTTTTGCCGCCTGGCCGTTCTTCTCGAGATTGACCAGCTCGTCGTTGACGGCCTTCAGCAGCGCCGTTTCACCTTTTTTCACCCCTACGCCAATCTCTTCTTTACTGAGCAGATCGGGCAGGATTTTGAAGTTCGCTTTATCCGGCGCCTGCGCCAGCAGACCGGCCAGAATGGTGCTGTCCTGGGTAATGGCCTGCACGTTGCCGTTGCGCAGTGCCGTCAGCGCCAGGGGAATATCGTCATAAGAGAGCACGCGTGACTGCGGGAAACGCTGGTGCAGCGCCTGTTCGCCCGTCGTTCCTTTGACCGCGCCAATGCGCGCCCGGCTATAGTCATCAAGCTTGTCCGGGGACTTAGCCGGGACCAGGAACTGCTGGCCGGTGACAAAGTAAGGCGTCGAGAAATCAATCACCTGCGCGCGTTCCGGGGTGATAGTGATATCCGCCACGATCAGGTCTGCTTTACCGGACTGCAGCAGCGGAATGCGGTTAGCCGGGTTGGTGGCAACCAGTTCAAGCTTCACGCCGAGCGATTTTGCCAGCGCTTTGGCGAAGTCCACGTCATAGCCCACGATCTCGTGCGTTTTTGCATCAATAGAGCCAAACGGCGGGTTGGCGTCAAAGGTGGCCACTTTCACCACCCCTGCGGCCTTAATATCGGCCAGCTGATCGGCCTGCGCCTGCGCTGAAAGCAGGCTGCCCGCCGCCAGTAATCCCAGAACCCATGTCCGTTTGGTAAACCCTTTCATGTTTGCTGCCATAGTCATTCGCCATCCCATTGTTTTTGTTTTACCCAGCTACGCTCCCATAAGCGAAAGCTATCGCCAAATAAGAAATCGTTCTTTGCTATGAGCAAAAAAGCATTAGTGAACAAGGTGTTAATGAGGAGTGAAAAGAACGGGAGGCTATTTGCAAATCCTGCACATCGACAGTGGATTTTGGTATTTCCCCCGCGCGAGGTTTGGGTGTTTAACTTAAGGCAGACACGGCGAGAGAGGGTAAGACGATGAAAAAGTGGATCAGCACGTTACGGCGGTTTTTTGCGACCCGACCAGTGAATGCGGAGAACAGCGCGCAACGTGTTCTTGAGTCAATACTGCCTGTCGCCAGCCTGTATGGCGTGGACGTTGCCAACATTGACCCGGAGTGGTTCCATGATAAAACGTCACGCTGAACTGCGCCGCACGCGCGAAACGTACTGGAACGAGGTGTGCGTGACGTTTAACGAGTGAAATAAAAAAGCACCGGTTTCCCGGTGCTTTTTTATTAGATCTTGCAGGCGTCGCCGCAGTCGTCGTCGGCGACAATCGCCTGCGCTTTTTTGTCTGCATCGTCCAGACGCTCGGCATTACGCTCTTCGGCTTCATCCAGACCGTTAAAGACTAAGTTATCGAGATCAATTTCCATGTGGCACCTGCTCTGTTCAGTTTTTGATACTGGCACAGTATAGGGTAAAAAACGCCAGCAATGCACCTCGCAGCACATAAGGATAATCCCTGCCATACTCAGTGCTTTATCGCTGAGGAGAGCACATGATTACACTCTGTAAAACCTGTGGAACCGCCTACGATACGCAGCCGGACAGTTGCCCAATTTGCGAGGACGAGCGCCAGTATGTGCCCGCAACGGGCCAGGCGTGGACCGATCTGGACACCGTCACCGCCACGCATACCAACAAATGGCAGCAGCTGGAGCCGCGGCTGTTTGGGATCAAAATGGTGCCAGCGTTTGCGATCAACCAGCGGGCGCTGCTCCTGCAAACGCCCCACGGGAATATCCTCTGGGACTGCATCGCCAACCTCGACCCCGCAACCAAAACGCTCATTACCGCCCTCGGCGGCATCAGCGCGATTGCGATTTCACATCCGCACTATTACACCACGATGCAGGAGTGGGCGGCGGCGTTTGATGCGCCGGTGTACCTGCACGCCAGCGACAGAGAGTGGGTCATGCGCGACAGCCCGGCGATTCATTTCTGGGATGGCGATGCGCTGGAGATTTTCCCGTCGATCACCCTGCTGCGTCTGGGTGGGCATTTTGCCGGTGGAACGGTGCTGCACTGGCAGGAGGGGGATGGGGTGTTGCTGGTGGGCGATATTCTGCAGGTGACGCCGGGTAAAGACGCCGTCTCGTTTATGTGGAGCTATCCGAATTATCTTCCGCTGCCGGCCCGCACCGTGGCGTCGGTGGTGAGTCATCTCGAAGGCAGAACGTTTGAACGTCTTTACGGCGCGTTTGAAGGACAGAACATCCAGGCCAGTGCGGACGAGATTGTGCAGCGGTCGGGCCAGAAATATATTGCTTGTCTGAAGTAAACCACGATGGGTAAACTTTACGAGTGTGATCGCGATCATACCTAAACTAAAACAGATAAAAGAGACATTGCTATGCAACATATCATTGAAGGTTTTCTCAGCTTTCAAAAAGAGATTTTCCCGCAACGTAAAGAACTCTTCCGCAGTTTAGCGTCCAGCCAGAATCCCAAAGCGCTGTTCATCTCATGCTCCGACAGCCGTCTGGTCCCGGAACTGGTCACCCAGCAAGAGCCAGGACAACTCTTTGTCATTCGTAATGCTGGCAACATTGTGCCGCCGTTCGGACCGGAGCCTGGCGGTGTGTCAGCCACCATCGAATACGCCGTGGTGGCGCTGGGCGTCACGGATATCGTGATTTGTGGTCACTCCAACTGTGGCGCGATGAAGGCGATTGCCGATAACGCGAACCTGGAGCCGATGCCTGCTGTGTCACACTGGCTGCGCTATTCCGACGCGGCGAAAGCCGTGGTGGAGAAGAAAACCTGGGATAAGCCGATCGATAAGGTCAATGCGATGGTGCAGGAGAACGTGTTTGCGCAGCTGAGCAACATTAAGACCCACCCGTCCGTTGCGGTGGGCCTGCGTAATAACTCTATCCGACTGCACGGCTGGGTGTACGACATTGAAAGCGGCAAAATCCTCGCGCTGGATAAAGAGACGAAAACCTTCGTTTCGCTGTCTGAAAACCCGGAAGTCTTCTTCGAGTAATCAGCAACAGCAGGGCATGGAAGCCCTGTCAGTTCTCAATATACGGTAATCTCCGCCGCGATCCTGACGCGGGTTTTTCCGCCGCCTTCGCCATTGCTTGCGCAATCTCTGCACACTCCGCCAGCCCCTGAATGAAGGGACGATCGTGCATCAGCCACGGTATCGCGCCGAAGGCGATGCGCCCGCGAACGGTGTCAGGCGCTTTTAAGGTGTAATCCTCGCCGATGTCGGGTATCTCTTCGCCCGTGGCTTCCAGCTGTTTGCGCAGCGTCGGGAAGGGCAGATCTTTCGTTTTGAGCGGCTTTTGCCCGCGCGCGTCAATAAAAACGTCGAAGCGGTAAACGGTCTCTTTTGTGGTGATTACCGTGCGATCGCTGCCAACATCCAGCGCGTAATCGTCGCCGAGCGCAGCCACGCTAATGATGCCGGCTTCGCGAAGCGCGAGCAGCCTGCGGATAGACTGCGGAGGAATGGCCGCATAGTTATCGATAAATACCCGGGCCAGGCCTTGCTTAAAGCGCTCTCTGTCACGTTCGTTGAGGTGGGGCACAATCTCCTGAACCACCTCATGCAGCCGAAGCACGGTATAGCGCCAGGCTACGGTGCGCCGCTCGCGTTTGTTCCGCTCAACCTCGTTGAGATTTTCTTCCGCCCAGGTAAAGGGGCCGTGCCGTTTACGATCCTCAAACCAGGCCTCACGAATGCTGTCCGTGTTCTGCTTATGCAGCGATATTTTCCCGCACCACGTCGGGTCAGCGAGCTGAAGCTCTTTCACCATCAGGGTAAAGATGCGGTCGAGCAGGCCATCCGATCCTTTGGCAATCTCGCTTTCAGCCGCGCGTTCGGTCAGTACCGACAGTGGTTCGTAGGGGATAGGGCAGTAAAAATCGGCTTCCGGCAGAATGCCCGTCCGGGACATCAGGACAATGTTTAATGCCTCGCTGCCCTTATCCAGCACGAATTTATCGTCGCGAAACGCGCCGTGCTGCATCACTACCGCCATGGCCGCGTCGAGACCGCTTAACGATGTCCCCATAATACCGACGCGGCAGGGAGGAATCCTGGCGTCCATCAGTCCGGACCAGGGGCTTGGGAAGAACGTGCGCGTGGCCTCCTCCTCATCTGGCCAGACGTGGCCGGTGGCGATAACCGCCAGGTCGAATTGATCGGGCAAGACGCTGCCGTTTACGGAAAGCGTAACGCCGGCTGTCGCTGGAATGATGTCGGTGACCTTCGCAGATTCATGGACATCAACGTTGAATCCCCGCTTTTTTGCCTCTTTAACGATGGAGAGAAAGCTGTCGCGGAAATACTCGCCCAACAAGAGCCTGGGCAGGAACTGTCTGTCATGCAGGCGGGCTTTATCAACCCTGAAACGCGCAAGATGAGCGTCACTCTGTTCCTTGAGCCAGTCGAGGTAGGTCATAAAAATGGGCGGGATTTCAATGCTCGCAATGTTCGCCAGCATCAGCCGGGAATTATCGTCATCGTTATAGGGCATGCCCACGCCAGCGTCTTCGGCTTGTTCAAAGATGGAAACTGAGAGCGGGGTGCTGTTTTTAAGGAGATGATAAAAAGTATAAATCCCTGTGGGGCCGGAGCCGATAATCGCGATTTTCTTCATCGACGGTCTTCCTGTTTTTTTTCCATAAGAAAAGCGTAGCAGGAGAACAATGATGAAAATAAGGGATTAGGAAAAATCAGGATATCATAAGAGGATTTGCACCATTTCAGGACTGAAATGGTGCGTCCGAGTGGACTCGAACCACCGACCCCCACCATGTCAAGGTGGTGCTCTAACCAACTGAGCTACGGACGCAGAATGGTGCGTTCAATTGGACTCGAACCAACGACCCCCACCATGTCAAGGTGGTGCTCTAACCAACTGAGCTATGAACGCAACGTGTTGTCGGTGACAACGGGGACGAATATTAGCGGCACAGCATCGAGGTGGCAAGAGGGAAAATGCATTTTTCTCTCTGATTTCACGCGATTGCTTCATTACCGCGCAAAGTGAAGAGAAAGTAGCCGCCGGGTGGCGGCTACTGCGTCGTTAACGTGCCGCGCGCTGCAAAATGACCGTTGACGGTTGGCGTTGCAGGAAGCGCATTCGCATCATCATCATAATCGCCGCCGACGTCAGGCCGATGATAAAGCCCATCCAGAACCCTGCCGGGCCCATGCGCTCAACCACTAAATCAGTCAGAGCCAGAATATAGCCACACGGCAGGCCTAGCACCCAGTAGGCGATGAAGGTGATAAAGAAGATCGAACGCGTGTCTTTGTATCCGCGCAGCACGCCGCTGCCAATCACCTGGATGGAGTCAGAAATCTGGTAAATTGCGGCCAGCAGCATCAGGTGCGAGGCCAGCGCGACCACTTCCGGGTTGTCGTTATAGAGCAGGGCAATCTGCTCGCGTAACGCAACGGTAAAAAGTGCCGTACAGGCAGCCATACAAACACCCACGCCTAACCCCGTCCGGGCGGCCGTTTGCGCATCCAGGGTTGAGCCCTGTCCCAGGCGGAAGCCCACGCGAATTGTCACCGCCGCGGCCAGCGACATCGGCAGGACGAACATCAGGGAGCTGAAGTTCAGCGCAATCTGGTGCCCGGCCACGTTCACAATGCCCAGCGGGGAGACCAGCAGGGCGACCACGGCAAAGAGCGTCACCTCAAAGAACAGCGCCAGGGCAATTGGCAACCCTAACTGCACCAGACGCATCATGATGCTCCAGTCCGGCGTGCTAAATCTGTTCTCGTTGCGAATATCGCGCATGGAACGGGCGCGTTTTACAAAGACGATCATCGAGAAGAACATCACCCAGTAAACGGCTGCCGTCGCCACGCCGCAGCCGACGCCCCCCAGTTCGGGCATCCCGAAATGACCGTAAATAAAGACATAGTTCACCGGAATGTTGACCAGCAAACCGATAAAGCCCATCACCATCCCGGGCTTGGTTTTCGCCAGGCCTTCGCACTGGTTACGCGCCACCTGGAAAAAGAGGTAGCCAGGGGCACCCCAGAGCAGGGCGCGCAGATAGCCCACGGCTTTATCAGCCAGTGCCGGGTCAATGTTATGCATAGCGCGAATAATATGACCCGCGTTCCAGAGCACGACCATGATCAGCAGGGAGACAAACCCTGCCAGCCAGAAACCCTGACGGACCTGATGGGCAATGCGCTCGCGACGACCCGAGCCATTGAGCTGAGCGATAACAGGCGTGAGCGCGAGCAGCAGACCGTGGCCGAACAGGATGGCCGGAAGCCAGATTGACGTGCCGATAGCTACGGCCGCCATATCGGTGGCGCTATAGCCACCTGCCATTACCGTATCCACAAATCCCATTGCGGTCTGGGCCACTTGCGCGACGATCACTGGTATAGCCAGTGCCAATAGCTGGCGCGCTTCATTCATGTACTTCTGCACGTGAACACCTTTATTTTGTAGTTATTTGAGCGAGTAAAAAAGCCGCCGAAACGGGCAGCAAGAAGAAAATGCAGGGGGGTGCCAGCTATTGTAGCGGGCTTTAGCTATTTATCTAGTGAAAAAATCGCCAGAAAATGCGCTCTGCTGGCAACCTCTTTTTCCAACTGTTATTGTGGTGGGATTAAACGGTGTCACCACCGTCCGGAAAAAACAGGAGTTGTAAGCATGTTTACTGGCATTGTGCAGGGCACCGCCAAAGTGGTGTCCATTGATGAAAAACCTAATTTCCGTACTCACGTAGTTGAGCTGCCGGAATATATGCTTGAGGGCATTGAAACCGGTGCGTCGATTGCCCATAACGGCTGCTGCCTGACCGTTACCGAAATTAACGGCAACCAGATTAGCTTTGATTTAATGAAAGAGACGCTGCGCATCACCAACCTGGGCGAGCTGGCGGTGGGAGATACCGTCAACGTTGAGCGGGCGGCCAAGTTCAGCGATGAGATTGGCGGCCACCTGATGTCCGGGCACATTATGACCACCGCTGAAGTGGCAAAAATCGTGACCTCGGAAAATAACCGTCAAATCTGGTTTAAAATGCAGGATCCCTCATTAATGAAATACATCCTCTATAAAGGATTTATTGGCATTGATGGGATTAGCCTGACGGTGGGGGAAGTAACGCCAACGCGTTTTTGCGTGCATTTAATTCCCGAAACGCTGCAGCGCACCACGCTGGGTGCGAAAAAACTGGGGCATCGCGTGAATATCGAAATCGATCCGCAAACCCAGGCGGTGGTGGATACGGTTGAGCGCGTGCTGGCCGCAAAAGAAGCCGCAATAATAAAGACTGCCGCAGAAGAAGAATAAAAAATAACCCCGGGCTTCCGGGGTTATTTTTTAGCGTGCGACACGGAGTCCGTGTTCAATCCCACGGCTGAAGACCACCTGCCAGAGCTGAATATCCCGTGCGCGAAACGCCCCCGCGCAGGCATTCAGATAATAGCTAAACATCCGCCTGAATCGTTCAGAATAGTTGTCCGCAATCTCAGGCCAGGTCTCCTGGAAACGCGCATGCCATGCCATCAACGTGGTGTCGTAATCCGCGCCAAAGTTATGCCAGTCTTCCATCACGAAATGGGGTTCACTGGCGTTGGCAATCTGGCGGACGGACGGTAAACAGCCATTCGGAAAGATGTATTTGTTGATCCACGGGTCGACGTTATTGTCGGTCCGCTTAGAGCCGATGGTGTGCAGCAGGAAGATGCCGTCCGGTTTCAGATTACGATCCACCACCTCAAAATAGGTAGCGTAGTTTTTCGGCCCGACGTGCTCGAACATGCCGACGGAAACGATCCGGTCAAACTGTTCGTTCAGGTCGCGGTAATCCTGCAGCCGGATATCGACATCAAGGCCCTGGCAGCGCTCCCGCGCCATTTTTTGCTGTTCCGCTGAAATTGTCACGCCGACGACGCTGACGCCGTAGTGCTTCGCCATAAAATACGCCAGCCCGCCCCAGCCACAGCCGATATCCAGCACGCGCATACCGGGCTGCAGCTGCAGCTTCTCGCTAATCAGACGCAGCTTGGCCTGCTGAGCCTCTTCAAGCGTCGAGGCGTCTTTCCAGTAGGCGCAGGAGTATTGCATGAAAGGGTCCAGCATACGGCTGAACAGGTCATTGCCAAGATCGTAGTGTTCTTTGCCAACGATCCACGCGCGTTTTTTACTTTGCAGATTGAACAGTCGGGCAGAGGCGACACGCAGGGTGTCTTTCAGATTGCGAGGGAGTTGATTTTCAAGACCGGCACGCAGCACGCTGGCGAAAAAGGTATCCAGACGTTCGCACTCCCACCAGCCGTCCATATAGCTTTCTCCCAGGCCTAACGATCCCTCCCGCAGCACGCGTTTAAAAAAGTCGGGATGTTTAACCTGAGGATCGGATGGTGATGATCCATTGATAGTGATGCCTGCTCGACCTAACAGTTCACTGACGATCCGGGACCAGTTATCGTCCGGAACGCTGACTTCTTCTATACACGATGAACTCATAGCTTCTCCATCACCCTACTGTGATCAGAACCTTAAAACAGCGTAGACGCTTTTTTTGGTTTGTGAGAAATCTCACGGTAAATACCGCGAGGCTAATATCCGACGTAGAACAGAGGAAGGGAGATAACCCTTGCCGAAATGCCTTCCATGGTAAAACGGGAGCGCTCCGGCTCCCGTTAACACTTAATATTTATCGTATTTAATCGAACCAAATTTAGTATAGGCCTCAAAATTTGGTGATTCAATAGAAAATTCTTAGCAACCTAATCACTGAAAATTAACATGATTTCCGGCGCGATTATGCATGTGACGTTTCAGCCTGAGCGCGGTTAGCCTGCTCACGCTGCGCGGAGGCCTGCATGCGATAACCCATCACCGCCAGCGCAACGGTCACCAGCATCACGCTGGTGGTGGTCAGGAGCGGCGTAGCAATCAGCGCAGAGACCACCAGACTTGCCAGGAAGCACAGCCCCAGCTGCAGGGTGTTCTGCAGCGCGGCGGCGCGGCCCGTCGCCTGCGGGAAGGGGCGCAGCGCCTGGGCCACAACAATCGGGTAAATCGCCCCGTTCGCGACGGCCATCACGCAGAATGGGATCAAAATTTCGGCCAGACCGGCACCCGGAATAAAGCCAACGGCCCAGGTCCCAATGACGCTCAGCGCATACAGCACCAGCAGCCATGGCAGCATCTGCTGACCTTCCCACTTTTGCAGCGCCGCGCGACAGCCGTACCCGCCCACCAGGAACGCAATGGTCTGCGGAACATAGCTCAGGCCGATGGCTGCCGGGCTGTAGCCCATATCATGCAGAATGAACGGCGAGCCGGTGAGCCACGCGAAGAAGCTTGCCGAGCAGGCGGCATAGATCAGGACATTACCGCGATACGCTTTGGTGCTGAGCAGGGAAGTGAAGGTAATCGGCTTCGCGTCAGCATGCGCTTCTTTTTTATGCGCGGGCTTGAGGGCGAACGCCGGCAGCATCAGTACCAGGGTAATGGCAAACAGCGTGGCGAAGATGGCCTGCCAGTCGAAATGCGCGAGGATCCAGCTGCCCAGCAGAGGGGCGAGGGCAGGCGAGAGACCCACAAGCGGCATAATGGTGGCGAAAATACGGTTAGTGCGGTTAGCCGGGTAATAGTCGGTGACCAGCGCCTGCCAGGTCACGGCCGCGGCACAGACGCCCACGGCCTGAATAAACCGCAGCACCAGCAGCCAGGTGGCATCGCGTACCCATAACATCCCCAGGCAGCCCAAGGCAAAAATGGCCAGGCCCAGCAGCAGTACCGGTTTACGACCAAAGCGATCCGAGAGCGGTCCCCAGAGCAGCTGTGCGAAAGCAAAACCGGCGAGGAACAAACTCAGGCTGGCGCTGATAGCGGCAGCGGGGGTTTGCAGATCTTCCTGCATGGCGGCAAACGCCGGCAGGTACATATCGGTGGCCAAAAAGCCCAGCACGCTTAAGCCGCCGAGCCAGACTAAAAAACCGTTCCTGGGTTGCATTATTTTATTCTCCTGAGGAGGCAGGTATACATTGGCGCTGAGTGTAGGGAGTGCAAAGCCGCTTGTGAAACGCTAATATTTGGCGGGTGCATTCAAATTTTTTGCAGGCAGAAAATGTGGTCAGATTATTCTCTTGAAGTGGTCGATGCTGTCGCGCGTAACGGCAGCTTTAGTGGTGCAGCGCAGGAGCTGCACCGCGTCCCTTCGGCAATCAGCTACACGGTGCGTCAGCTGGAGGAGTGGCTGGCGGTTCCGCTGTTTGAACGGCGGCATCGTGATGTGGAATTAACGCCCGCAGGCGCGTGGTTTTTGAAGGAAGGGCGTTCTGTTATCAAAAAAATGCAGATCACCCGCGAACAGTGTCAGCAGATCGCCAACGGCTGGCGGGGACATCTTTCCATCGCGGTGGATAACATCGTTAAGCCGGAACGCACCCGGCAGATGATCGTCGACTTTTATCGTCATTTCTCTGACGTCGAGCTGCGGGTCTCGCAGGAGGTGTTCAACGGCGTCTGGGATGCGCTGGCGGACGGCAGGGCAGAGATGGCGATTGGGGCCACGCAGGCGATCCCGGTCGGGGGACGTTACGCCTTTCGCGATATGGGAATGCTGAGCTGGAAGTGCGTGGTGGCAAGCGATCATCCGCTGGCGGCGATGGAAGGGCCGCTGAGCGATGACACGCTGCGCAACTGGCCGTCGCTGGTGCTGGAGGATACGTCCCGTTCATTGCCCAAGCGTATCACCTGGCTTCTGGACAACCAGCGGCGGGTGGTGGCCCCTGACTGGGAATCGTCGGCAACGTGCCTCAGTGCCGGGCTGTGCGTCGCGATGGTGCCCGTTCATTTTGCGCGTCCGCGCATCGATACCGGAGAATGGGTTGAACTGACGCTGGATAATCCGTTCCCGGATGCGGCCTGCTGCCTCACTTGGCAGCAAAATGACGTCTCGCCTGCGATGGCCTGGCTGCTGGATTATCTGGGAGACAGCGAAACGCTGAACCGGGAATGGTTACGGGGGCCAGCATAGCTGGCCCCCGTAAAGCGATTAACGACGGTAGTCGCGGAACGGACCATCCGCAACGGAACGGCGTTCGATAAGACGCGGGTGAACTTCAATGGACTGCGACTCTTCACGCTTGTTGACGATCCTGTCCATCAGCATATTGAAGGCCGTTTCGCCCAGCGAATCTTTCGGCTGGTGAATGGTGGTCAATGCTGGCGTGAAGAAACGCGCGTTACGCACGTTGTCATACCCGATCACGGAAATATCCTGCGGGACGCGCAGGCCCAGCTCGTCGGCAGCGCAGAGCGCGCCCATTGCCATGATGTCACCCCCGCAGAACACGGCGGTTGGACGGTGCGGCTGGGAGACAATCTGCTGCATCGCGCGGTATCCCGACTCCGGCTCAAAGTCGCCCTGCACAATCCAGTTTTCCGGCACGTTGATCAGCGCTTCTTCCATCGCTTTCATAAAACCAGCCAGACGGCCCGCGCCGGTGTTGCGCTCCAGCGGACCGGGGATCACGCCAATCTCTCGGTGACCGCGTTCGATCAGATAACGACCGGCCATATAGCCGCCTTCAAAGGCGTTGTCGATAACGGAATCGGTGAAGTCAGCGCGCGCTTCGCCCCAGTCCATCACTACCATCGGAATATGGCGATACTCTTCCAGCATCGACAGTACGGACTCCGGGTACTCTGAACACATTACCAGCAGGCCATCAACGCGCTTTTGCGCCATCATTGACAGGTAGGCGCGCTGTTTTTCAATGCTGTTCCACGCGTTGCCCAGAATCAGGGTATAGCCTTTCTGGAAGCAGTTTTTTTCAACCGCTTCAATGATCTCGGCAAAATAGGCCGCTTCACTGCTGGTCGCCAGCAATCCAATGGACTTGGTGTGATTAACCTTGAGGCTACGCGCAACCGCACTTGGCGAATAGTGCAGCTCTTTGATTGCTGCCCAGACTGCATTGCGCGTCTCTTCCGCCACAAAGCGGGTTTTGTTAATTACATGTGATACGGTTGTAGTGGAAACGTTTGCGCGTTTTGCTACGTCTTTAATTGTTGCCATTAAATGTCACTCCAGACCATATCCTAAGCTCCTGAAAAACTTGAAGGTAAACGTTTGCCTTCTCTCACCCTTATCTCGCAATCTTGAATTGCGGCACGCCGGGAAAACGACACGGGACGTCAGGAGGGGGTCAATGGCCGGTACGCTAATAAATTTAGCGTGGAATTTTGTCCTATCTTGATGAAAAGGGGAAGAGGTAAAGTGGTTATCAGTATAAATCCAGGAAGATTTTTGACGTAATCTGTGCAAAAATGAGCAAGCTCACTTTTCGTGGGGGGATTAAAAGGAGAAAAATTGATGAGTACCGATCTGAAGTTTTCGCTGTTCACCACCGTTGTTGTGCTGGCTCTGATTGTCGCGGCCGGTCTGACGGCTGCGCTGCACTGATTTACGCGGAGGGAGAGCCTTCTCCCTCCCGACCCCCCCCCGGATTGTTACTTCTCTGGCAAAAATCTTTTGCCATTTTGTTAACTTCTCATTTTTTGTGATTGATGTCATGCTTTCCACTTCTTTGTTCTGTGTCACCACATGACACGGCATCCGGAGTTGACGCATGAAAATCAATTTTCCCCTGCTGGCCCTGGCGATTGGCGCTTTTGGGATTGGCACCACTGAATTCTCCCCGATGGGGTTACTGCCTGTTATTGCCCGGGGCGTAGATGTCTCTATCCCTGCGGCAGGGATGTTAATTAGCGCCTATGCTATCGGCGTGATGGTCGGGGCGCCGCTGATGACGCTTCTGCTTTCGCACCGCGCGCGACGCAGTGCGCTGATTTTCCTGATGGCGATCTTCACCCTGGGCAACGTGCTTTCGGCCATTGCGCCGGACTACACCACACTGATGCTGTCACGCATTCTGACCAGCCTTAACCACGGCGCGTTCTTTGGGCTGGGGTCGGTCGTGGCTGCCAGCGTGGTGCCAAAACATAAGCAGGCGAGCGCCGTGGCAACCATGTTTATGGGGCTAACGATTGCCAACATCGGCGGGGTCCCTGCGGCAACCTGGCTGGGAGAAGCGATCGGGTGGCGTATGTCCTTCCTGGCGACCGCCGGGCTGGGCGTGATTGCGATGGTAGCGCTGTTCTTCTCCCTGCCGAAAGGCAGCGCCGGAGAACGTCCGGAAGTGCGTAAAGAGCTGGCGGTGCTGATGCGCCCGCAGGTGCTTTCCGCGCTGCTTACCACCGTTCTCGGGGCTGGGGCGATGTTTACCCTCTACACCTATATTTCACCGGTATTGCATGACATCACCCACGCAACGCCTCTCTTTGTGACCGCGATGCTGGTACTGATTGGCGTGGGCTTCTCGATTGGCAACTATCTCGGTGGGAAATTTGCCGACCGTTCCGTAAGCGGCACGCTGAAGGGCTTCTTAACCCTGCTGATTGTCATCATGATTGCCATTCCGTGGCTGGCGCGTAATGAGTTTGGCGCCGCGATCGCGATGGTCGTCTGGGGGGCCGCCACCTTTGCCGTGGTGCCGCCGCTGCAGATGCGCGTGATGCGTGTTGCGCATGAAGCGCCGGGCCTCTCATCGTCGGTCAACATCGGCGCCTTCAACCTGGGCAATGCGCTCGGTGCGGCGGCCGGTGGGGCCGTGATTTCAGGGGGACTGGGGTACAGCTTTGTGCCGGTGATGGGGGCGATTATTGCCGCGCTCGGCCTGCTGCTGGTGATGATGTCGGGTCGTAAACAGCCTGAAGCAGCCTGCGCTGCGGAATAAACCAAAAACGCAGAAGGGCGAACCCTTCTGCGTGTCTCTTACGCGGCGAAGTTCTTCGCCACAAAGTCCCAGTTAACCAGTGCCCAGAAGTGCTCCAGGTAGTTCGGGCGCGCGTTGCGGTAATCAATGTAGTAAGCGTGTTCCCACACGTCCACGGTCATCAGCGGCTTAGCGCTGGTGGTCAGCGGGGTGCCCGCGTTAGAAGTGGACACGATAGCCAGTTTGCCGTCAGCCTCTTTCACCAGCCACGTCCAGCCAGAACCGAAGTTCTTGATGGCGGCATCGGTAAATTTCGCTTTGAAATCTGCGAAGCTGCCAAATGCGGCGTTGATAGCGGTAGCCAGTTCACCGGCAGGTTCACCGCCGGCATTCGGCGCCAGGCAGTGCCAGTAGAAGGTGTGGTTCCACACCTGAGCGGCGTTGTTAAAGACGCCACCCTCTGAGCTGCGGACGATCTCTTCCAGCGTTTTGCCTTCGAAATCGGTACCCTTGATCAGGTTGTTCAGGTTGGTGACGTACGTCTGGTGATGCTTGCCGTAATGATATTCCAGGGTTTCCGCAGAAATGTGCGGTGCCAGGGCGTCTTTTGCATACGGTAGTGCAGGTAATTCGAACGACATTGCTTCTCTCCTTATTGTATTTTGCGTTGCCAATAACCACACAGACAACATGGACAGGATAGCAAATTGAAAGGGTATGCAAAAGAGGAACTTACCCTGCCACGGATGTGGCAGGGCAGGGGTTAGCGAATGGTTTTCGGCGTCATCACGCGACGCGCGCCGACGTAGTGGCGTACCCAGTAGTCTTCGCTGAGAGAGGTGATCTGAATATCCTGGCCGCTACGCGGTGACTGGATGAATTTCCCGTTGCCGACATAGACGCCAACATGGTCAGCCGTGCCGCGACCCTGAGTGCGGAAGAATACCAGATCGCCGTTTTCAAGCTCACCGCGGTCAACCGGTGAGGCATCGCGCAGGTGGTACATCTCATTGGCGGTACGAGGAATGCGGAATTTGACCAGATCTTTATAGGCGTAATAGACGAGGCCGCTGCAGTCAAACCCGGTTCGTGGCGAGCTGCCCCCCCAGTGATAAGGTTTGCCAATCTGCCCCATCAGCTTGTTCATCGCGGTTTTTTGCGCTTTCTGTACACGCACTTTATGCACTTCCGCTATTTTCGTGACCTTCGTGCATTTCGCCTTGTGGCCTTTACGCGTGATGCATTTTTCAGTAACGAGGTTAGCGGCGGTTTGCGAAGCTTTACTTTTAGCGGAGTGGGCAGTGCGGGAAGGTTTTGTTTTCGTCTTGCTGGAAGCGGTCTGTTTCGTCTGAGCCGGTGTTTTTTTCTTGTCGTTCTTAGCGGTGGTTTTTTTCTTACGTTCTGTGGCTTTCACCAGATGGTTTTTTTGTACAGCAGAATGCCGCGCCTGCTGAGAGGCGTCTGCCACTGGCGTGAAAGTGAGTGAAGTAAACAGTAAAGCACAGAGCGTGATCGAGATTTTATTTATCCGCGCCACTGGGCAGTCCCCTGATAAATGCAGGTCATCAATAATACCCGCGTGTGATTTACAAAGCCCGTCGATTCTAATCTATAAAAACACAGAAAGTTAATAGCATTTTTCAATCTACAATCCTGTTTCGTTAGCAAGTGCAAAAAAATTCATCGTTCTGTCGCACATTTGCCCACTCCCTAAGCAAAACCCTGACCGCCGCAGGGGTAAACACCATTTGCAATGCAACTTTCCGTGACTCGGGGTAGAATGTATAAACGTGACAAAAATGTTATTTTCCGATGCCAGTCTGACCCGCTACAATGTCAGACGAATGCCGTAACAGAAGTTAAAGGAAGCAAGACATGAGCACCACTATTGAAAAAATCCAGCGCCAGATCGCTGAAAACCCGATTCTGCTGTATATGAAAGGTTCTCCGAAGCTGCCAAGCTGCGGCTTCTCCGCACAAGCGGTTCAGGCGCTGTCAGCCTGTGGTGAGCGTTTTGCTTACGTTGATATCCTGCAGAACCCGGACATCCGCGCTGAGCTGCCTAAGTACGCTAACTGGCCGACTTTCCCGCAGCTGTGGGTTGACGGTGAACTGGTTGGCGGCTGCGATATCCTGATTGAAATGTATCAGCGCGGCGAGCTGCAGCAGCTGATCAAAGAGACTGCGGCGAAGTACAAAACTGAAGAGCCGGACGCAGAGTAATTTTCTGCGCAAATAAAAAAGCGACCCGCTTAGTGTGGTCGCTTTTTTTTTGCCGGGTGGCGCTGCGCTTACCCGGCCTACGATTGGCGATCGGCCTCATCACTCATCGGCAGCGGCCAGCCGCCCAGACGCTTCCAGCGGTTGACGATCTCACAGAACAGCTCTGCGGTGCGCTCGGTGTCGTATAAAGCGGAGTGCGCCTGCGTGCCGTCAAACTCAATTCCTGCGGTGATACAGGCCTTTGATAACACCGTTTGTCCCAGGGCCAGGCCGCTCAGTGCGGCGGTGTCGAAGGTCACAAAAGGATGGAAGGGGTTGCGTTTAAGCGCGGCGCGCTCGGCGGCGGCCATGGTAAAGCTGTGATCGAAAGTGGCGTTATGGGCCACCATGATGGCGCGGCTGCAGTTACTCTCTTTCATGCCTTTACGCACCATTTTAAAAATGGCGTGCAGCGCATCATATTCACTGACTGCACCACGCAGCGGGTTATGCGGATCGATACCGTTAAACGCCAGCGCTTCCGGCTGTAAGTTTGCCCCTTCAAAAGGTTCAACGTGGAAATGCAGCGTGGTGTCCGGTGTAAGCCAGCCCTGTTCATCCATCTTCAGCGTGATGGCGGCAATTTCAAGCAGCGCATCGGTTTTAGCGTTAAATCCGGCTGTTTCTACATCTATAACAACGGGATAAAAACCACGAAAACGGTCGCACAGACCGCTAAATTGAGCGTTATCGGACATCAGGGTCTCTTACAAGGGGAAAAAGCAGAGCGCATTATGGCAAATTTTGCTGGGTGATGCAGTAAAACTACGGGCGCATGTTGCGCCCTGAGGGATCAGTTGCCCAGACCGCGACCCGCGTCTTTGGCTTCAATCAGCTCGATTTTGTAACCGTCCGGATCTTCCACGAACGCAATCACGGTGGTGCCGCCTTTTACCGGGCCCGCTTCGCGCGTAACGTTACCGCCGTTGCTGCGAATGCGCTCACAGGCTTCAGCCGCGTTGTCCACTTCCAGCGCGATGTGGCCGTAGGCGGTGCCCAGCTCATAGCTGTCTACGCCCCAGTTGTAGGTCAGTTCGATCACCGCTTCATCCGTTTCAGGTCCGTAACCCACGAACGCGAGCGAGTATTTGTATTCCGGGTTTTCGCTGGTGCGCAGCAGCTTCATGCCCAGGACGTTAGTGTAGAAATCAATGGAACGTTGCAGATCGCCAACGCGCAGCATGGTGTGAAGTAGGCGCATAATTTCCTCATTAACCAATGGAATAGACTGTCTTTTTGAACAGAAACGATGTTTTAGTATAGCGGCGAAGTATCGCCGCTATCAATGAACAATGGCGAGATTACAGAGAAGGGTAGTCGGTGTAGCCTTCCGCGCCGCCGCCGTAGAAGCTTTCCGGGCGCTGCGGGTTCAGGGCCGCTTTTTTCTGCAGGCGGGCAACCAGATCCGGGTTGGCGATGTAGTCGCGGCCAAACGCGACGGCATCAATCAGCCCTTTGCCGATCAGGTCTTCGGCTTTCTCCGGGGTATAGGCCCCCGCACCGATGATCACCCCGTGGAAACGCTCGCGCACTTTCTGACGGAAAGCGTCCGTGTAAGGCTTGCCGCCAGCCCAGTCCGGCTCGGACATGTGCAGATAAGCGATGCCACGTTTAGCCAGCTCTTCGATCAGGTACAGGGCATCGGCTTCTTCGTTCGGACCGTTGTCGACGTTCTGGAAAGAACCGATTGGGGAGACGCGGATCCCGATACGATCCGGGCTCCACTCCTGGCATACGGCATCAACCACTTCCAGCACCAGGCGAGCGCGGTTTTCGACGCTGCCGCCGTACTGGTCGGTGCGATGGTTGGACGACGGTGACAGGAACTGGTGCAGCAGGTAGCCATGGGCGGAGTGCAGCTCAATCAGGTCAAAACCGGCTTCACGGGCGTTGGCTACGGCCTGGCGGAAGTCGTTCACGATACCCGGAATTTCATCCAGCTCGAGCGCGCGAGGCATAGAGGTATCCACGCGGATCGCATTGCCATTTTCATCACGCAGGGACGTACGGGTATTTGCACTCAGGGCGGAAGCGGAGACCGGTGCCTGGCCGCCAGGCTGAATGCTGCTGTGAGAGATACGACCGGTATGCCACAGCTGGACCGCAATGCGACCTTCTTCAGCGTGAACGCCCGCGGTGATTTTCTGCCATGCGGCGATTTGCTCCGGGCTGTGAAGGCCCGGCGCACCGGCGTAACCCTTCGCCTGAGCAGAGATCTGCGTGGCTTCGGTGATGATCAGGCCAGAGCTGGCGCGCTGACGATAGTATTCACCCATCAGTGGGGTTGGGATGTCGCCCGGCTCAATGCTGCGCAGACGGGTAAGCGGAGCCATAAACACGCGGTTTGGCGCAGTGACGGCACCCACTTTCAGTGGGGTAAATAATTTTTCAGCTGACATAAAGACTCCTGAGTAGACCAGTCGACTAGTAGTTGGGTAAATAAAAACGCCTGTTAAATGCCAGGCGCAGTAATGCTGTTTTTCACATGTGCCAGCGCGCTTTCCAGCGGCACGGCACTGCGCGAAATTTTTGCCTGCAGGTTAGCGCCTAGCCAGAGCGCATATAATACCTGCGCCTGGGTTAACGGCTCGCCAAAAAAGACCAGCGTTTTTTCATCGCGGCCTTTCTCCAGCGCCTCGGCCAGCAGAGCGATAACGCCGCGGGCACCTTTATCCATCGCCGTGCGCATATCTTCAGAGAGATCGCACACTTCTGCAGAAAGCTTAACGGTCAGGCAACCGCTGATAATGCCCTGCTGACAGAACTGGTTCAGCGTTTCCTGATAGTAGTTCAGAACACGATCGCGGTAGTTACCTTCACCCGACGCAAAGTGGGTCGCCAGACGCTGGTGGTAGCCAGCATAATGACGCTCCAGCATCGCCACGCCGAAGGCCTCTTTGGACCGAAAGTAGTGGTAAAACGACCCCTTCGGTACCTCAGCGGTTTTTAAAAGCTCGCTCAACCCCATACCGGTGAACCCGCGATGCATGCAAAGCTGCTCGCCGGTCGCCAGTAAATGTTCGCGGGTATCGTGTTCAGTATTTCTGCTCATGGCCGCACTCTAATAGACCGTTCGGTCTAATGCAAGCAAGTTTACTGACGACATGCGCTCAGGATATCCAGCTGCTGTTGATAAACCATTGATTTCACGTCCATCATACCCAGCACGGTTGAGAACAAATTGTCCTGAGAAACCGCATTTTTTGCTGCATGGTCACGCAAACACTGTTCGTTGATGCCAAAGTTTTTCGCGTAATCCGGTGAGAGCCAGAACATAAACGGAATATGCGTTTGCTGCTCCGGCGCCAGCATGTAGGGCGTACCGTGCAGATAAATACCGCTCTCACCCAGCGATTCACCGTGATCTGAGAGATAAATCAGCGCGGTGTTCATGCTCGACTGGCGGGCTTTCAGCGCATCAATGGTTTTACTGACCATGCTGTCGGTATACAGGATGGTGTTGTCATAGGTGTTCATCAGCGCCTGATGGTCGCAATCCTGAATTTCATTGGTGTCGCAGGTTGGGGTGAATTTACGGAAGTTGTCCGGGTAACGGCGATAGTATGCCGGACCGTGGCTCCCCATCAGGTGGATAACCAGCACCGTGTCTTGCTTCACGCCATCCAGCACGTTGTCCAGACGGTAGAAGTTCACGTCGTCAATACAGGATTTGTCTTTGCAGAACTGATCCAGCTGCCACTGCGTCATGTCGGTATGGGGCACGCGATCGCAGGCACCTTTACAGCCGCCGTCGTTGTCGCGCCACAGCAGGTTGATACCCGCATGCTTAAGCACGTCGAGCAGTCCTTCCCGATGGTGAGCCAGGTCAGCATCGTATTTGCTGCGGGTCATGCCGGAGAACATGCAGGGAACGGAAACCGCGGTTTCCGTCCCACACGAGGAGGCCTGCGGGAAGTTAATCACATCCTGCTTTTTCAGCTCCGGGTTGGTTTCGCGCCCGTAACCATTCAGGGAATAGTTTGCCGCACGCGAGGCTTCGCCGACGACAAGCACCAGAACGGTTTTCTTTTGTTGACCGGTAATCAGTGGCCCTTTATGGGCATCTTCACCAATGCGCACCAGCGTTTGATCGCCGGCAAACCAGCGCATCTTGCTGTACTTCACCACGGCGCTGACATAGTTCGCCGGGGTGACCATTTTGACGATGCTTTTGTTATTGCGGAACAGCGACGCGTAATCTTTATAAAACAGCGCGGCAACCAGGATAATCACCAGCAGGGCGCCGAGCATCGCAGCAACCCGCGTCAGCAGGGCATACCACCATTTCCCGGTACGAATGCGGATCAACGCCACCACCACGGAAGGCACGAGGCCGGCAATGACAATCCACAGGATCATCTGCGGGGTCACCAGAGCGGTCGCTTCCTGAGAGTTGGTTTCGAACACGTTCACGATCATGTTCTGATCGATCACCGCGCCATAGGTGTACATAAAGTAGGTTGCCGCGGCGCATCCGATCGTCAACACAATCAGCAGCGGCTTACGGAGATACGGGATATTCAGCAGGCTAAAAACAATCACCCAGCCGCAAAACAGCACCAGCGGTACGGACGCGGCAAAGAGGATGTCGTGCAGATGGGCAGGGGCGATAATGGCCCAGCTGCGCTGGATAAACAGCCCGTTAAGCAGAGTAAAGAAGAGTGCACAGCCCAGAGTAAATTTAATGTCGTTACATTGTAACTTTTTGATTAACCACATCGATCGGTGAACCTGTCATTGTCATGATGGGCCGAGTATAGAGAGGGAAGATTAGTGAAACCTTAATGCCATAAATCTGTGATACAGGCCTTGCACGCGGCGCGTTTAGCGTCTTCACTGTAGGTGAGAATGGCTATCGGGAGGTGAGTGTGGCAGAGCAGCTGGAGTTTTTCCCCATCCAGAGCCCGTGCCGGGGTATTTGTCAGGTCGATGAACGCGGGTATTGCCGCGGGTGCATGCGCACCCGTGATGAGCGTTTTAACTGGCAAAACTTTAGCGACACGCAAAAGCAGGAGGTGCTACGCCTCTGCAGACAGCGCTTTCTGCGCAAAATACGCGCAAACAAAGCCGGTGAGACCGAAGAACCGCAGCAACCTTCACTTTTTTAACACCGTAATTGCGTATACTCATGACATTACGTCCTTGAGGAAAATGTTATGGTTCAGCGAATTACCCTTGCCCCCCAGGGGCCAGAATTCTCCCGTTTTGTCATGGGCTACTGGCGCCTGATGGACTGGAATATGTCCCCCCTCCAGCTGGCGAGCTTTATTGAAGAGCACCTCGATTTAGGCATCACCACGGTCGATCATGCGGATATTTACGGTGGCTATCAGTGCGAGGCCGCGTTCGGGGAGGCGCTCAAGCTGGTTCCGGCACTCCGCGATCGCATGGAGATCGTCACGAAGTGTGGGATTGCCACCACGGCAAAACCTGAACACGCCCTCGGTCATTACATCACCGACAGCGCGCATATCATCAAGAGCGCCGAGCAGTCGCTGGTCAATCTGGCGACCGATCGTATTGACCTGCTGTTAATCCACCGCCCCGACCCGCTGATGGATGCCGATGAGGTGGCGGAAGCCTTCCTGAACCTGCACCAGAGTGGGAAAGTGCGTCACTTCGGCGTGTCTAACTTTACCCCGGCACAGTTTGCGCTGCTTCAGTCCCGTTTGCCGTTTACCCTGGCCACTAACCAGGTTGAGATCTCCCCGGTACACCAGCCGCTGCTGCTGGACGGTACCCTCGACCAGCTGCAGCAACTGCGCATTCGCCCAATGGCCTGGTCGTGCCTGGGGGGAGGACGTCTGTTCAATGATGATGAATTCCAGCCGCTGCGCAACGAGCTTGAAACCATCGCCCGCGAGCTGAACGCTGAGAGCATCGAACAGGTGGTTTACGCCTGGATCCTGCGCCTGCCGTCAAAACCACTGCCGATTATCGGTTCCGGCAAAATTGAACGCGTGCGTTCTGCGCTGGCGGCTGAAGAGCTGCAGATGACCCGCCAGCAGTGGTTCCGCATCCGCAAGGCCGCGCTGGGTTACGACGTGCCTTAAACCGCAGGCAGGTGACTTTCCGGTGAAATCTTTGCCCCTGGTATACACTTAAGGGGCAAAAAATAACCCGCGGAGGTCATTATGAAGCGTTTTGCTCTGGCACTGGTCACGCTGGTTGTTTGCGCAGGGGCGCAGGCAGCTAGCGACGAAGTGGAAATGAATCTCGTCACCTCACAGGGTGTAGGTCAGTCCATCGGAACGGTGAAAATCACTGAAACCGATAAAGGACTGGAGTTTGCCCCCAACCTTAAAGCCCTCCCTCCCGGTGAACATGGTTTCCATGTTCACGCCAAAGGCATCTGTCAGCCCGCGTTAAAAGAGGGCAAACCGTCGGCGGCGGAAGCGGCAGGGGGTCACCTCGATCCGCAGCATTCCGGCAAGCATGAAGGCCCGGATGGAATGGGACATTTAGGCGATCTGCCTGTGCTGGTGGTGAATAACGACGGTAAAGCCACCGAACCCGTCGTCGCGCCGCGACTGAAAAAGCTGGATGAGGTGAAAGGCAAAGCGCTGATGATCCATGTCGGTGGGGATAACATGTCCGACAGCCCTAAACCGCTTGGCGGCGGCGGGGCACGCTATGCGTGCGGGGTGATCTGATCCCCAATCGTTCCCGGCGGCGGGGCCTGTTCCAGCTGCGACAGCGAGCAGTGCAGGCGCCAGATTATCGAGGCCAAATCACGCGCTGCGGGCAGGTGATGCCGTGCCAGCGTATCGCAGATCCGCTGCAGTTCATTCAGCGTGGTTTCCAGCGGCCGCTGCTGGACGCCGCGCTCGCTCATCACATCGCGCAGCAGGGAGATGCAAACATCACGAACCTGCGACAGCGGATCGGAACGCGTTTCCCACGCGCGAAGCTGCCAGACCACGTGCGAGCAATTCAACAGCACCACGCCCCAGCGCAGCAGCCAGCGTCGGGACAGCGCGTCCTGGCTGTTATTGAGCTGGCTGACGTGGTGATACACCAGCGATTCATACTCGTTTTCACCCAGATGCGGTTTACGGCTGAGCTGGTCGACAAACCCTCTGCGTAGTTCCCGGATATGCCTGCGGCTCTTGCGGGCATCGGAGCCGGGACGCAACACCGCGAAAGCCAGCCACGCCAGCCCCACGCCAAGGATTTTCGCCAGGTTATCATTGAGAAAGTCGGCGTAATCGTAAACCGGCGGATTCGTCACGGAGATAAACGAGCCCATAAAGACAATCAGCTGTCCCCAGAGGCCCGCCAGTTTTGGCATTTGCAGCTTCAGAAGCTGCATGGTGGTCAACAGGGGGAACAGAAAGAGCAGGAACTGCCACAGATCGCTTATCTGCACCATCAGTCCAAACTTCACCACGAAGCTGAACAGCGACAGCAGCACCAGCGTGCGCAGCAGGAGCGTAAGCGAGTTGAACGGCGAGGCCGCGACGGAGTAAAGCACGCAGCTGATGGCGGCAAGCGTCAGGGCCGCCGTGCCGGACTCCCACTGTGTGGTAATGCTCCACGCCCCCACCAGCATCAGCGCACAGAAGGTGCGAAAGCCGCTCCACAGCGCTTCCAGGTAGTCGGTATGGCGTGCGAGTGCCGGGCTGCCGGGGACGTTGAACTCCGTTAATGGGGTCGCATTTTCAACGGCCGTGATCCAGCGACTGCTGCGCAGGTACAGCCGACAAAAGTAATTCAGGCGCTGCCAGAAGGCGCGATGGCGGTAGTCGTACTCATCAGCCGGAGCGAGCGGGGCGATAATCCGCGCCACGGTGTAGATGTCCGCATCCGGGCGCGCAAGGGCCGCGAGTAGCGCTTCAATCACGGCACGGGTGTTTTCAGGCGGCGTCGGCCAGCTGAGCAGCATCCGGCGCAGGCTGGAGATGGCGCTGGTCATGCGCAGCTGCTGGTGCAGCAAATAGTTAAGCAGGGTGTTCTGACGGCGAAAGCGGTAGTGGCTCCAGAACGCCTGAATGCGCAAAAGATTCATGGTCAGGATCTGCCCGATAACCTTTTCGTGCGCGAGGCGGATATCATCGCTGTTATCCGGTTGCCACAGCAGGCTCGCATGTTCCAGCAGCCGGGTATGCATGGTTCTCAGTGCGGTGATGAGCGCGGTGCCGTCTGACGTGCTGGGAAGGATCATCATCATGAAGCCGCCGCTGAGGATCCCGACAATCACTTCGCAGACGCGCGCCTGCGCGATATCCCACAGCTCGGTGGTGTCGAGAACGTTAACCACCGGGAAAGCGATAATGGCCGCGGTATAGCCCGCCAGCTGGAACGCGTAGGCGACGTTATTGGTAAAATGGGCGCAGGCCCAGGTACAGCATCCCAGCCATGCCGCCATGCTCAGCAGGAACAGCCACGGATCGTTCAGCGTATGGCCCGCGATAATTAACGCCGCGGTGGCACCGAGCAGGCTGCCTGCGATACGGCCAAGGCTTTTACTGATCACCCCGCCGACCGTTGGGAAACTGACCACCGCTGCAGACGTCATCGCCCAGTAGGGTTCATCCAGGTTCAGGTAGTAGGCTACGGTGAGCGCAAGGCACATGGCAATGCCGTTACGCAGCGCGTAGCGCCACTGGGGACGCGTCGCTTTCATCCACGGCGTGTTGTGCCAGGTGAGCCCCTGCAGCCTCATTAGCGGGTTCCGATGGAGACGGTGCAGGTGGTGCCGGATACCAGGGTAATGTCCTCCGGTACACGGTCAAATTCTACGCGAACCGGAACGCGCTGGGCCAGACGCACCCAGGGCACGTTCGGCTTAATGTCCGGCACCAGCCCTGAATCCGTTTCAACGCTTTGATCGTAAATGGCCCGGCCAATGCTGGATACGTGACCCTGTAACGTTTTCGAGCCGCTGTAAAGCGTAATCGCGGCGGGCGATCCCTCGCGAATATGCCGAAGCTTGGTCTCTTCGAAATAGCCCACGACGTAGAAGGAGTGGCTGTCGACGAGGGCAAAAACCGGCTGGCCGGTGGTGGCGTAGTTACCCACGCGGGCGGAGAGGTTGGTCACCCATCCATCGACCGGCGCCGTAATCACGGTTTGGGTCAGTTGCCACTGCGCCTGCTTCAGCGTCGCCTCCGCCACGTTGACGCTCGCCTGCATCGCCTTAACGTTGATGTTGGCGGTGTCTAAATCTTCCGCTGAGATATAATTTTGCGACAGGTGGCGACGACGATTGGCCTCGTTGTTGGCCTTTGCCAGGTCAGACTGGGCTTTCGCCAGCTGTGCCTGGGCGTTCAGAATCGCAATGTGGTACGGGGTGTCGTCGATTCGGAATAAAACGTCTCCCTTTTTGACGAACTGGTTATCCTTAACCAACAGCGTCGTGATACTTCCCGACACCTGAGGAGTGATGCTGACTTGTTCAGCACGAACTTTGCCGTCGCGCGTCCAGGGCGACTGCATATAAAAATTCCACATCCACCACCCCGCAACCAGCGCGAGGGCAAGAACAAACAGGGTGGAAAAGTATTTTAGCGTTTTCAGAGACATATTTACCACGCGGTCAAAACGGCAAGGCCCAGGCTTACGGAGAGGGCAAACAGGGAAAGATCCATCAGCATGGGATGCCAGATTTCGCCGGAGTACATCCAGTCGCGAAGCAGACGATGCGCGATGAGCCAGAGTATAAAGCCCACCAGAACGGCTTTAAACAGGGGAGGAAAGTAGACTGACGCACCGAAGATCAGGTCCTGAAGGGGTAAACCCTCTGAGCGATGAAAAAACGTCACGGGCAGAAATCCTTTGCAGTGAACAGAATGCCGCGTTGGCTTGTCTTAGTATGATGAAGCATCACAATTCAGTGTAAGTCATACTTTTAAGTTCGATGAATGCAGTATTGCATTTGTTTTGGCAATACAAATGCTGCACACTATTCTAAAATCAGTATAATAACTTAGCAAGCTAATTATAAGGAGATGAAATTGGAATCGCCATTAGGTTCTGATCTGGCAAGGTTGGTACGCGTCTGGCGTGCTCTGATTGACCATCGCCTGAAACCTCTGGAACTCACACAGACGCATTGGGTCACGCTGCACAACATTCATCAGCTGCCGCCCGATCAGTCGCAAATTCAACTGGCAAAAGCGATAGGAATTGAGCAACCGTCGCTGGTGCGCACGCTTGACCAGCTGGAAGAAAAGGGGTTGATCTCGCGGCAAACCTGCGCCAGCGATCGTCGCGCGAAACGGATTAAACTCACCGAGAAAGCGGCGCCTATCATCACGGAAATGGAAGCCGTGATTACCAAGACGCGCGGTGAGATCCTGTCAGGCGTTTCACCGGCGGAGCTGGAAATGCTCATCAGCCTCATTGGGCGCCTTGAGCAAAACATCCATGAACTGCAGTCGCGAGACTGACAAACAACAAGGCCCTGCAGCAGCAAGGCCTTTTTTTTACTTAAAGACGACCACACGGTTACGCCCGGTTTCCTTCGCTTCATACATCGCCTTGTCGGCACTTTCCACGCATGCTTCTGCGGTAATCGTCGGTGACGTTGCCGTAAACACCCCCATGCTGATGGTGATCGGCTCCGGTAACTGTCCGCCGCTGCTGGTGTTATCAAAGCTGCTCAGGTGTAACCGTATGCGTTCTGCCACCTGGTACGCCGCGTCTGATGAGGTGTTGGCCAGCATCAGAACAAACTCCTCACCGCCGATACGGGCTGCGATATCCTGCGGGCGCACGGAATCCATCAGCAGGTTGGCAACAAACTGCAGCACTTTGTCGCCCTGAAGATGCCCGTAGGTGTCGTTGATGCGCTTGAAGCGATCGAGATCGCTGACGATGACGGAAACAGGGCGGCTGGGTTTGGCGATATCCAGTGCCTGCTTTAATGATTCATAAAAATAACTGCGGTTATACAGGCGCGTGAGCGGGTCGCGAATCGAGTTCTGGTAAGACTGCTGGTATTTTACGTGCGAGTCGCGATACAGCCTGAAGACATCGTAGAGCAGAACAAAAATAATCAGCAGCGTGGCGGCCGTTTCAAATAAGCGGGCGCGATACCAGGAGATACCTTCGGCATGTCCCCCCATCAACAGCATTGAGAGTGTGACGATATAGCAGACGCACAAAAAATTACCGCCCACCCAGAATAAATTACGTACGCGCGTAATAAACATCAGCGTTGCTAATGTCACTACCCACAGAGCAATTAATGAAATATTAATGAACTGGCTCCAGAGAACCATAAACTGACGCGTTTCATTATCAACCAGGTCAATTGATAAGAGTTGTGAATGACTGGAATAAAACCAGGCCAATCCCACCGCACAGGCCGTAAAGAGAAATTCGCCGCTCACAATCGCGATATGTGCTAATCGTGAAAGGGGATAATTGCGCATGGTATAAAGTATTGTCGCAACGATGATGAGCACCGCCATTATTAGATGGCGGAACATATAGTAGATCATCGCATCGTTGTAGTTCACGACGTTAAACTGGTAGAGGTCCAGCCAGGCGGGAAAGCTGGACAGCGTGCCGACCATCAGCAATGCGGAGCCCGCAAAGGCGAAGGCGAACGCCACCAGATACAACCGTTTTCTGTCGCACCAGTATTTCATCGCCATGAAACAGGCAATAAACAGGTGGAACACCAGCAGAAAAATGGTAAGCGTAGGGAATAGCAGCGGCGAAAAGGAGGGAACCCATTCAACGAGTTTTAAAAACAGAGTTTGTAATATCTCGATGACAACAATGCAACCGAGGCAGAACGCGATATAACGACTTTTTAGAGAACGACGATTCGCAAGCATATACGTTTTTTAATGACTTTATAATCAATGAAGATGAGGGTATTGCGAGGAGTTTAATCAATTAGCGCGCTAAATACTTTGCGCAGAAACAATATATGCTGTGGTAAAAAATAGATATGGCGAATATATTTTGTAAATATATTTGTGGGAGTGATATATATTGTAAATGGATGTGGCCTGAAGACCACATCCATTTTTAATTAACGTGGAGAAACAGTCACCTGGCTTCCGTTGCTTGCCAGAACAACGCGCTGGCCTGCAGAGAAGCGGGTGCTGCCTTGTTTCTGTACAACCATAATAGTGCTGCCGTCGTCTTTACGGATCTCCAGCTCTACGCCCTGGGTTTTGTTCATCGCACCCTGAACGCCCTGGCCGGCTACGCCACCCGCAACGGCGCCTGCGGCTGTTGCCAGCGAGCGGCCTGTACCGCCACCGACGGTATTACCCAGGAAGCCACCCAGTACGGCACCGCCGATTGCGCCCATCACGTTGTTTTCATCACCACCCTGGATCTGTACAGGGCGTGCGTTAACAACGGTACCGTAAGTCACGTTCTGAACCTGTTTCGCTTCAGAAGCGCTGTAAACGTCGCCAGAAAGTGAACTGTCATTCACACAGCCAGCCAGAGTTAAACCAATCAGCGAAACGCCCAGTACACGTAAAATCATTTGAATCTCCTGTTCACCAAAAACGCCCGATTGGGGGCATCCGTTATGGCTAAATTATATGGCATAAGGAGCCATAGTTCATATCTTTGCACTAACAATAAGAAAATTGTACTTGAATTTGACTTAACGAGAGATAAACAGGGGCCACCTGTGTTACCCGTCTGACATTGTTAAAAAATATTATTGCCGGATGGCAAAGCTGCGCCGTTTATGGTTGAGTGGATATCCTTAGCCCACGCAACGTAAGGAAAGCGCATGAAATCGGGTCGCTACATTGGTGTGATGTCAGGCACCAGTCTGGATGGGGTAGATGTCGTTCTGGCTGCCATTGACGAAAATATGGTGGCACAGCAGGCGAGCCTGACCTGGCCAATCCCCATTTCACTGAAAGAAGATATTCTCAGTATCTGTCAGGGGCAACAGCTGACCCTCTCCCAACTTGGACAACTTGATGTTCGCCTGGGGGCGCTGTTTGCGGATGCGGTACAGGCTTTGATGCAAAAAGAACATCTTCGCCCGCAGGATGTGGTGGCCATCGGCTGTCACGGACAAACGGTCTGGCATGAGCCCGTCGGCGACGCCCCGCACACATTGCAAATCGGCGATAACAACCAGATTGTGGCGAAGACGGGCGTGACGGTGGTTGGCGATTTCCGTCGTCGCGATATCGCCCTTGGCGGGCAGGGCGCGCCGCTGGTACCCGCGTTCCACCAGGCGTTACTGGCGCACCCAACAGAACGGCGGATGGTGCTCAACATTGGTGGGATTGCCAACCTGTCGATGCTCATTCCGGGACAGCCTGTCCGCGGCTATGATACCGGCCCGGGTAATATGTTAATGGATGCCTGGATCTGGCGTCAGTGCGGCCAACCGTATGATAAAAACGCGGAGTGGGCGAGCGAGGGGAAAGTGATTATTCCGCTGTTGCAGTCAATGCTAAGCGATCCTTATTTTGCCCTGCCGGCCCCTAAAAGCACCGGGCGTGAATACTTCAACTTAGGCTGGCTTGAGCGTCAGCTGGCGCCATTCCCGGCGCTCGCGCCGCAGGATATCCAGGCGACGCTTGCTGAGCTTACGGCCGTGTCGATCTCCGAACAGGTTCTGCTCAGCGGCGGATGCGAACGCCTGCTGGTGTGCGGCGGAGGAAGCCGCAACCCTCTGGTGATGGCGCGTCTTGCGGGGCTACTGCCGGGTACCGAAGTGACCACGACCGATGAGGCTGGCATCAGCGGCGATGATATGGAGGCGCTGGCCTTCGCCTGGCTCGCCTGGCGCACTATTGCCGGACTGCCGGGCAACCTGCCGTCGGTAACCGGTGCACGCGAGGCGAGCGTCCTCGGGGCAATTTTCCCGGCAAATCCGCGTCATAATCAGAGTTAACTGAAATTCAGCGCGGCGTGTCGTCGTTAGAATGGAACGAAACAGGAGGGCAGCCATGCCCTCCAGGACCAGGAAAGTCTTCGGAATACGCCCATGAAAAAACTTCTTCTTATTGCCGCGCCTTTATTGCTGTCAGGATGCAGCGTCTATAACCAGCTCCTTGAGCGCATGCAGACCGATACGCTGGAGTATCGCTGCGACGAAAAACCGCTGACCGTGAAGCTGAATAACCCGCGCCAGGAAGCCAGCTTTGTTTACGACAATAAATTGCTGACCCTGAAGCAGGGCATGTCGGCCTCTGGCGCGCGTTATACCGACGGTATCTACGTCTTCTGGTCGAAAGGCGACAGCGCCACGATCTACAAACGCGACCGCATCGTGCTGAACAATTGCCAGCTTGAAAATCCGAAGCGTTGAGATTTTTACAGGGGCGGCGCACAATAGCGCCACCCACTCTCAATGTCAGCTAACGCCATGTCAGATAACGACGAACTGCAGCAAATTGCGCATCTGCGCCGTGAATACACTAAAGGCGGCCTGCGTCGCCAGGATCTTCCCGCTGAACCCCTCGTGCTTTTCGAACGCTGGCTGAAACAGGCCTGCGAAGCGAAACTCGCCGACCCAACGGCCATGGTTGTCGCGACGGTGGATGAAAACGGTCAACCGTATCAGCGCATCGTATTGCTCAAGCATTATGACGAGAAAGGGCTGGTGTTCTATACCAACCTCGGCAGCCGCAAGGCACACCATTTAGAACACAATCCGCGTATCAGCCTGCTGTTCCCCTGGCACATGCTGGAACGTCAGGTAATGGTCACCGGCAAGGCGGAACGTCTCTCGACGCTGGAAGTGGTGAAGTATTTCCACAGCCGCCCGCGTGACAGCCAGATTGGCGCCTGGGTATCAAAACAGTCCAGCCGAATTTCTGCCCGCGGCGTGCTGGAAAGTAAATTCCTGGAGCTGAAACAGAAGTTCCAGCAGGGTGAAATCCCACTGCCAAGTTTCTGGGGCGGGTTCCGCATCCCGATTGAACAGATGGAGTTCTGGCAGGGGGGCGAACATCGCCTGCATGACCGCTTTTTATACCAGCGCGACAATGGCGGCTGGAAAATCGACAGACTGGCACCGTAATCCCCGAAATTTGTTGATTTAAGCGCTAGCGCACGCCGCGCTTGCGCTTTATTCTATGGTCCTTTCGCATCAGGCGAAAAGTCGTGTACCGGCAAAGGTGCAGTCGTTTATACATGGAGAATTTGATGGCAAGCAGTAACTTGATTAAACAATTGCAAGAGCGGGGCCTCGTGGCCCAGGTGACGGACGAGGAAGCGTTAGCAGAGCGACTGGCGCAAGGCCCGATCGCGCTCTATTGCGGCTTCGACCCCACCGCTGACAGCTTGCATTTGGGGCATCTTGTTCCATTGTTATGCCTGAAACGCTTCCAGATGGCGGGCCATAAGCCTGTTGCCCTGGTGGGCGGCGCGACCGGTCTGATTGGTGACCCAAGCTTTAAAGCCGCTGAGCGTAAACTGAATACCGAAGATACCGTGCAGGAGTGGGTGGATAAGATCCGCAAACAGGTTGCACCGTTCCTCGACTTCAACTGTGGTGATAACGCCGCCATTGCCGCGAACAACTACGACTGGTTTGGCAGCATGAACGTGCTGACCTTCCTGCGCGACATCGGCAAGCACTTCTCCGTTAACCAGATGATTAACAAAGAAGCCGTGAAGCAGCGTCTGAACCGTGACGATCAGGGTATCTCCTTCACCGAGTTCTCCTACAACCTGCTGCAGGGGTATGACTTTGCCTGCCTGAACAAACTGCACGGTGTTTCTCTGCAGATTGGCGGTTCCGATCAGTGGGGTAACATCACCTCCGGTATCGACCTGACCCGTCGTCTGCACCAGAATCAGGTCTTCGGTCTGACCGTTCCGCTGATTACCAAAGCCGACGGCACCAAATTTGGTAAAACCGAAGGCGGCGCGGTATGGCTCGATCCGAAGAAAACCAGCCCGTACAAATTCTACCAGTTCTGGATCAACACGGCGGATGCCGATGTTTACCGCTTCCTGAAGTTCTTCACCTTTATGGACATTGAAGAAATCAATGCGCTGGAAGAAGAAGACAAGAACAGCGGTAAAGCGCCGCGCGCTCAGTACGTGCTGGCGGATGAAGTGACCAAACTGGTTCACGGTGAAGAAGGTCTGGCTGCCGCAAAACGCATTACCGCAAGCCTGTTCAACGGTACCCTGAGCGATCTGAGCGAAGCGGACTTCGAACAGCTGGCGCAGGACGGCGTGCCGATGGTTGAGATGGAAAAAGGGGCTGACCTGATGCAGGCGCTGGTGGACTCTGAGCTCCAGCCTTCCCGCGGTCAGGCGCGTAAAACCATCGCGTCAAACGCTATTACCATCAACGGTGAGAAACAGGCCGACCCGGAATACACCTTTGTTGACGGCGATCGTCTGTATGGTCGCTACACGCTGCTGCGTCGCGGCAAGAAGAACTACTGTCTTGTCTGCTGGAAGTAATTAACAGTCTCGAGGGGGCGTGGGAAACCACGCCCCTTTTGTTTTTTCAGGGTTTGGTAAGAACAAAATGAAGAACATCCTCGCCATTCAGTCCCACGTTGTTTTTGGACACGCTGGCAATAGCGCCGCGGAATTCCCGATGCGTCGCCTCGGCGTCAACGTCTGGCCCCTTAATACCGTGCAGTTCTCTAACCACACGCAATACGGCAAATGGACCGGCTGCGTGATGCCGCCATCGCACCTCACCGAGGTTGTGCAGGGGATTGCCGATATCGATCAGCTTAAACGCTGTGACGCGGTGCTGAGCGGCTACCTCGGCTCAGCGGAGCAGGGGGAGCATATCCTCGGCATCGTACGCCAGGTGAAGGCCGCAAACCCGTCGGCAAAATACTTCTGCGACCCCGTCATGGGCCATCCAGAGAAAGGCTGCATCGTGGCGCCAGGCGTTGCAGAGTTTCACGTCCGCCACGCGCTGCCCGCCAGCGATATCATTGCGCCAAACCTGGTCGAACTGGAAATTCTCTGCGAGCGTTCGGTTAACAACGTAGAAGAGGCGGTAAGCGCATCTCGTGAACTGATCGCTCTGGGGCCTGAAGTTGTGTTAGTAAAACACCTTGCGCGCGCAGGGCTGAGCCAGGACCGTTTTGAGATGCTTCTGGTAACGAAAGATGACGCCTGGCATATCAGCCGTCCGCTGGTGGATTTCGGCCTGCGCCAGCCGGTTGGGGTCGGGGATGTCACCAGCGGTCTGCTGTTGGTGAAATTACTGCAAGGGGCGACGATACGTGACGCGCTGGAGCACGTTACTGCGGCGGTGTACGAAATCATGATTGCGACGAAAGAGATGCAGGAATATGAACTGCAGGTGGTTGCGGCACAGGATCGTATCGCGAAGCCGGAGCACTATTTCAGCGCAACCCGGCTTTAAACGATGCCGGGTGGCGCTGCGCTTACGCGGCCTACAAAACCCGTAGGCCCGTGCAAGCGAAGCGCCGCCGGGCGATATTAGCTAAGACCTTCCGCTTTCAGCGCCGCAGCCACTGCAGGACGCTCTGCCATGCGTTTCATATACGATGCGATATGGTCTAACCCTTCCAGGTTCAGCTTAACCGCGCGCGCCCAGCGCAGCACGGTAAACAGATACGCATCGGCAATCGTGAAGCGCGAACCCGCAATCCACTGATCGTCTTTCAGCGATGCGTTAACGTACTGCAGCTTTTTCTCAAGAAGCGCACGCAGGGTCGGTTTGAACTCCTCTGGTGTATCCGGGCGGAACAACGGCGTAAATCCTTTGTGCAGTTCGGTCGCAATGTAGTTCAGCCATTCCAGCGTTTTATAGCGAGAAATGGTACTGACCGGCGCCAGCAGATGGCGATCGGGCACGCTATCGGCCAGGAACTGCATAATCGCGACGCCTTCAGTCAGCAGAGTACCATCATCCAGTAAGAGCGCCGGAACTTGTCCCTTGGGGTTAATGGCAAGAAAATCATCGCCATTTTCCAGACGCTTTTTCATCAGATCAACGCCATCCAGCGTGAAATCTTTGCCGCTCTCGCGCAGGGTGATATGGGAAGCAAGAGAGCACGCGCCCGGTTTGTAGAACAGTTTCATCGGTAACTCCTTTTTGCTGAGGTTTCAGCTATGTTAGTGCGCCAAAGGACAAAAAAAAAGCCGCTAATGCATTAGCGGCTTCTGGTCAGTCGTTTCTCAATAATCTTACGCGGTAGCGGTGTTGGTCGCTTTAGCGGTCTTGTCGTCGTCCTGAGTCATACGATTCAGCTTCGGTGCGGTCAGCAGCATCAGAACCGCAATAACCGCAGTCGCGATACCAATCTGCATGAACACGGTGCCGTACACGTTCAGGGAGACCAGTGGGTCAGTCACGTTTTCCGGAACCGCCATCAGGTTAGCAATCTTACCTGCAATGATTGCCGCACCCGCAGTGGTCAGGAACCAGCTACCCATAATGAAGCCCATCAGACGCTGCGGCACCAGCTGTGCAACCATCGCCAGACCCAGGCCGGAGATCATCAGTTCACCGATAGACTGCAGCGCGTAGCTCAGGATCAGCCAGTTAACGGACACGATACCTGCGTCGGTAGCAAATTTGGTACCCAGCGGCAGCACCAGGAACGCGCCGGAGCACAGCACCATACCGATGGCGAACTTGTGCGGCATTGGCAGACGGTCGCCCATCTTGTTATAGATAGCGGCCAGAATCGGGCTACCGATCATGATCCAGAACGGGTTCAGCGCCTGATACTGTTCCGGCTCGAACGCGATGCCCAGAATTGAGTGCTCAACGTTACGAATGGCGAAGAAGTTCAGTGAGGTTGGCATCTGGCTGTACAGCACGAAGAAGATGATCGCTTCCAGCATCAGAATGAACGCCACAATCATCTTACGACGGGCAGCGCCCTGCATGGCGAAGGCTTCTTTCGCAAAGATGACCACGATACCCAGCGCAACCACGCCCAGAACCGCACGTGCGATACCCTGGTTGTGCAGCAGCCAGGTGGCGATTGCCGCGAGGACAACAACGCCCGCGATGGTCGCCAGCAGTTTGCCCATATGAACAGGCTCGAAGTCAGGTTTTGAACCGTAGTCTTTAACCCAGCTGCGGCAGAACAGGAAGTTCACCACGGTGATCAGCATACCCACGAAGCTCAGCGCAAACGCCACGCTCCAGCCGAATTTCGCCGCGAGCCATGGGGTTGCCAGCATTGAGAAGAACGAACCGATGTTGATGGACATGTAGTACATGGTAAATGCACCGTCCAGACGCGGATCGTCTTTGTTGTAACAGGTAGAGAGCAGGGAGGACGGGTTCGCTTTGAAGAGGCCGTTACCGACGGCAATCGTCGCCATACCCATATACACGACAGCGGCATCATGCCCTGACCATGCAACCAGACCATAGCCAATCGCCAGGACAATGGCGCCCAGCATGATGACACGTTTCGTTCCGAGAACCTTATCGCCCAGCCAGCCGCCAATAGCGACCAGACCGTACACCAGAGCACTGAAGGAAGAGAACAGCGTGATGGAATCGGCTTCGGACATACCCAGCTGTTTTACCAGGTAAACTGCCATGATCCCTTGCAGGCCGTAATAACCAAAACGCTCCCATAACTCGATAGAGAAGATGAGATAGAACGCTTTAGGTTGTTTGAAAGCGTTAAGACTCACGCTTTCATCTGTTGGTTTATTGTTTGCAGTAGACACATATACCTCTTTTTTTACATCCCATATTAACGGGGGTGTTCATAGCGTGATGGCCGTGGTCCATACGCCTTATAGTTATATTGGGAGGAGAAACGGCGGGTAATGTTCACTATCCTGCCCCATCTGGCAATACGTTTGTAATAATCTGTTACATATATCTGGGGTGGTATAATCGTCGGTTCATATAAATGTTATTCAGCGTTAAATTTCATACCTTGAGTATAGGTAGTTTTTTCGACTGGCAATAACCCTCTTCGATCGGCTTTTGGCGATATGTTCTGCTATTTACCGCTTCATGCAGTGATATGGCCTATATTCTGAAAAATGGCTGGTCTTATCGTCGGTAAAGAAAGAGAAGTATCTTGTCGGACAAAGGGTTTAGGTCGATTTTGACAACAAAAATTCAACATGAAGTTATCGAGGTGATCGCGATCACAGATATATAGAAATTTTTGGCTATGAAAAAAGTATTAACCTGTTTGAGCGTTAAACAACCGAACAAGTGACGGGTCAGGGGAAGCGAAAGGCGGACAAATAACGGCCAAAAGAAGAACGTTCAATAGCCCTTCTTTTAGCGAGGAATTACGATGATTAGGGATACACTTTTTCTTTGTATTCGCAGAGATCTTCAATAATGCAGGAGCCGCAGCGAGGCTTACGGGCAATACAGGTATAACGGCCGTGCAGAATCAGCCAGTGATGGCAATCAACCTTAAATTCTGCCGGAACCACCTTCAGCAGCTTCTCTTCGACCTGCTCGACATTTTTCCCCGGCGCGAAGTTAGTCCGGTTAGACACGCGAAATATATGTGTATCCACGGCGATCGTGGGCCAGCCAAACGCGGTGTTGAGCACCACGTTCGCGGTCTTACGCCCCACGCCCGGTAAGGCTTCCAGCGCAGCGCGGTCCTCCGGCACTTTACCTCCGTGCTGTTCCAGCAGGATCCGGCAGGTCTTAATGACGTTCTCCGCTTTGCTGTTAAACAGGCCGATGGTTTTGATATAGGACTTCACGCCTTCCACGCCCAGCTCCAGCATGGCTTTCGGCGTATTGGCGACCGGATAGAGCAGGGCAGTGGCTTTATTGACGCTAACATCGGTCGCCTGTGCAGAGAGCAACACGGCGATCAGCAGCTCAAACGGGGAGGTAAAATTCAGCTCCGTCGTCGGGTGCGGGTTCTCGTCCCGCAGACGGGTCAGGATCGCAATGCGCTTTTCTTTATTCATGAAGCCTTCTCGGGTGTCCCTTCCAGAACGCTACGCTCAGCCGCGCGGCGCTTACGTTTCTCATCAATCAGGTATTTTACCGCCAGCATCATGCCAAGGCCAATAAACGCGCCGGGCGGCAGCATTGCCAGCAGGAATGGCGTATCGGTGTGGAACACTTCAACGCGCAGCGCTTTGGCCCAGCCGCCGAGCAGCGCATCTGCGCCGTCAAACAGCGTACCGTTACCGAGGATTTCGCGCAGCGAGCCCAGCACGAACATAGCGCACGTGGCGCCCATGCCGATGGAAAAACCATCCAGCGCCGACATGGCGGGGCTGTTTTTCACCGCAAAGGCTTCCGCACGCCCGACGACGATACAGTTGGTGACGATAAGGGGAATAAAAATCCCGAGCGACTGGTACAGGCCAAACGCGTAGGCGTTAATCAGCATCTGGACGATACTGACCACCGACGCAATGATCATGACGTAAATCGGAATACGAATTTCCGACGGCGTCCAGCGGCGCAGGGCGGAGATGGAGAGGTTGGTCAGGGTCAGCACCAGCGTGGTCGCCAGACCCAGACCGAGCGCGTTGGTAGCGGTGGACGTTACCGCCAGCAGGGGGCACATCCCCAGAAGCTGTACCAGCGCGGAGTTGTTCTTCCACAACCCCTGGACAATAACCTCTTTAACCTGGCTCATGATTACTCTCCACAGGCCGGAAGATTGTTGATTTGCGCGGGCAGCGTTTCAGCATACAGCCCGGCTCGTTTTACGGCGTTCACCACCGCGCGCGGCGTGATGGTCGCGCCGGTGAACTGATCGAACTCGCCGCCATCTTTCTTCACTGCAAACGCGGTGTCATCTTCGCCATGAATAACTTTACCGGCGAAGTGCAAAATCCAGTCGCTCAGGCGGGTTTCAATTTTATCGCCCAGGCCCGGGGTTTCATGATGCTGCGTCACGCGAGTGCCCAGTATCGTGCCGGAGAAATCGCTGCCGACAAGCAGCTGAATGGCGCCGGAATAGCCGTCGGGCGCCGTCGCTTCCATCACTGCACCTACCGGTTTATCTCCTTTACGGGCGATAAAGACGCGGTGCGGACCTTTCCCAAGCTGCGGCGCGTCTACCACAAAGCAGCTTTTCTGCAGGTCATTATCGTAGAAATCTGATGGGATCACCTGATCGAAGAGCGCCTTTTGCTGCTTTGAAGCCTGCTCTTCAATGGTCGTTTTGGTTAACGTGTTAACCAGAGCCGTTAGTCCGGTCAGGACCGCGGCGAAGACAGCCAGCGTGGCGCCGTGTTTTTGCATCGTTTTTAACATGGCGAAACCCTTAGCGATGGCCGTACACGCGCGGACGCGTGTAATAGTCGATGAGCGGAACGGTAATGTTGGCAAGCAGGACGGCAAATGCCACGCCGTCCGGGTAACCGCCAAAGCTGCGGATCAGCCATACCAGCAGGCCCGCCAGCGCGCCGAAGATCAGGCGGCCGCGGTTAGTCGTTGACGCCGTAACCGGATCCGTCAGGATAAAGAAGGCACCTAGCATGGTCGCACCGGAGAGCAAATGCATCTGCGGGCTGGCCAGTGATTCAGGAGAGAAGATCCAGCCCAGCGTCGCGCAAACCGCCAGCGTCACGAGGAAGCTGACCGGAATATGCCAGCGAATGGCTTTCTGCTGCAGCAGGAACAGGCCGCCCAGCAGATACGCCAGGTTGACCCACTGCCAGCCTGCACCCGCCAGCATGCCGCTGTAGATCGCGGATTTCATGATCTGCTTAACGCTGTGCCCGGCATGCAGGGACGTTTTAAAGGTATCGAGAGGCGTCGCCTGGCTAATACCGTCCACGCCCATGCGCAGTGTGTTCATGTCAGCGCCGAGCGCCGTATGGCCGGTAAAGATAACGTGCAGGGCATCCATAAAGCCCGGAACCGTGGCGGCAATCTCGTGCGGCGGCAGCCAGCTGGTCATCTGCACCGGGAAGGAGATCAGCAGCACCACGTAGCCAATCATCGCCGGGTTAAACGGGTTATGACCGAGCCCGCCATACAGCTGTTTGGCAATGATCACGGCAAACACGGTACCAAGGACCACCATCCACCATGGGGCAAACGGCGGAATACTGATGGCCAGCAGCAGGCCGGTTAGCAGCGCGGAGTTATCAGCCAGGATGCGGGAAACCGCCATCTTACGTAGCTTCAGGACGAGGGCTTCAGCCGCTAAAGCACTGACACAGCCCAGGATTATCTGGAACAGGGTTCCCCAGCCGAAAAACCAGCACTGAACGGCAATGCCCGGCAGCGCAGCCAGGCAAACCAGCATCATGATGCGCGACGTCTGGCGCTGATTGTGGGTGTAAGGGGAGCTTGCGATTCTGAAAACCATTTAATCCTCGTTAACTGCTTTCTGTGCGGCTTTCTTTGCCTGAACGCGCGCAATGGCGGCGGCAACGGCGGCCTTGCGCGGGTCATCGTTGGCGGCCTGCGGCTGCTCTTCCTGCTGCGCTGCCTTACGGGCTTTGGCGCGGGCAATTGCCGCTTCGACGGCGGCTTTGCGCGGGTCGACCGGTGCTTCAGGTTCTACCGCGGGAGCCTGCTGCGCTGCTTTGCGCGCTTTGGCACGGGCAATAGCCGCTTCAACGGCCGCTTTGCGTGGGTCGACCGCATCCTGCTCGACGACTACCTGCTGCTCACCGGCTTTGCGGGCTTTGGCCCGGGCTATTGCCGCTTCAACGGCGGCTTTACGCGGATCGATCTCAGCATCTGCCTGGACCGTTTGCGCTTTTTCAGCCTGACGGGCGCGCGCTGCGGCCTTACGTGCTTCACGCGCGGCAATCGCTTCGCTGTTATCAGGTTTCTCACCCGCTGGGATCACTACAGGCTGTGCCGCGGTCGCTTTTTTCTCACGAACGCGCGCCAGCGCGGCGTTAATGGCATCCTGATCTTTTTCGGCAGGCTGAACGGCGGCCTGCTTATGGCGTTCCTGACGGGCGAGTTTTTCGCGTTCCAGTCGCGCCTGGCGTGCTTCAAAGCGCGCTTTGGCTTCCGCAGCGCGTTTTTCTTCCATGGAGATGGCATAAATCTCGGCCTTCTCCTGGCGGAAATACTGCACCAGCGGGATGTTGCTCGGGCAGACCCAGGCGCAGGCACCGCATTCAATGCAGTCGGCCAGATTGTGGGCTTTAGCTTTGTCGTGCAGCTGGCCTTTGCTGTACCAGTACAGCTGCTGCGGGAGCAGGTCCGCCGGGCAGGCATCGGCGCAGGCGCTGCAGCGGATGCAGCCTTTCTCTTCCTGCTCTTCGCCCATCTCGGTCGGAGAAGGCGCGAGCAGACAGTTGGTGATTTTCACGACCGGAACGTCCAGCCACGGCAGGGTAAAGCCCATCAGCGGGCCGCCCATGATCACCATCTGGTCGCTAGCCGGGCAGAACTCAGCCTGTTCCAGCAGATGACGCACCGGCGTGCCGAGGCGCGCCCAGACGTTGCCCGGACGAGAAATCGACTCCCCGGTCAGCGTCACCACGCGCTCGGTTAACGGTTCGCCGTCAATCACCGCGCGCTTCACGGCATAAGCGGTACCGACGTTTTGCATCAGCACGCCGATATCCGAAGAGCGTCCGCCGTGGGGGACCTGCTTGCCGGTGAGAATTTGCGTCAGCTGTTTTGCGCCGCCAGAAGGGTACTTGGTCGGGATAACGCGCAGGCTGATGTCGTGACTGCCCGCCAGCACGGCGCGCAGCATGGAAATAGCCTGCGGTTTATTGTCTTCGATACCGATCAGCACTTCCCGCGGCTGCAGGATGTGCGCAAGGATGCGGATGCCTTCCACTACCTGGGCGGCGCAGTCCTGCATCAGACGATCGTCGGCGGTGATATACGGCTCGCATTCGGCGGCATTGATAATCAACGTCTGAATCTTATCGCCACCGCCGTGCAGCTTGACGCCGGTCGGGAAGCCCGCGCCGCCCAGCCCGGCGACGCCGAACTGATGTATGCGTTCGATAAGCGCGTCGCGGCTCTGGCTACGGTAGTCGCTCCAGCCGTCACGTTCAATCCAGCGGTCTTCACCGTCGGCTTCAATCATCACGCTCAGTTCCGACAGCGCGGATGGATGCGCCACCGTATGCGGGGCAATGGCGACCACCTTACCGGAGGTTGGCGCGTGGACCGGCAGCATACGTCCGCGCCCGAAGGTCAGCGGCTGCCCGCGAAGCACAGTATCGCCTTCTTTCACGCACAGCTCACCCTCGGCACCGATGTGCTGCTTGAGCGGCATAACGTAACGCGTCGCCAGCGGAATTTGACGCAGCGGCGTGCCGTTGGACTGGGTTTTCATCTCTGGTGGATGGATACCGCCGTCAAAGTCCCAAATCTTCTCTTTTCTGAAAGCAGAAAATAACTTAAGCATGTTGTTCCACAGGAATGATGCGAACCGGAATGGTTTGAAGATCCCACTTCCAGCTTTCGGTAGTCGTTTCAACCGGGCGCAGCTCAATACATTGCGTCGGGCAGGGTGCCACGCAGAGGTTACAGCCGGTGCAGAGGTCCGCCACGACGGTGTGCATGGCGCGGGTGGCACCAACAATGGCGTCAACCGGGCAGGCCTGAATACATTTGGTGCAGCCGATGCAGTTGGCTTCGTCGATCACGGCCAGCGATCGGACCGGCTCCTGCACGTCCGCATCGCCGTCAACGGGCTGAGGATCAACGTTAAGCAGGGCCGCGATTTTCAGCATCACTGCTTCGCCGCCGGGGGCGCAGCGGTTAATTTTTTCACCCTGAATGCCTACCCCTTCGGCATAGGGACGGCAGCCGGGGTAGCCGCACTGCCCGCACTGGCTTTGCGGCAAAAGCTCATCAATTTTTTCAACAACAGGATCGTCCTCTACCGCGAAACGGCGCGAGGCGTAGCCCAGGATAAGGCCAAACACCAACCCCAGGACGCTGATAGAGGCGATGGCAATCCAGATAGCATTCATTACAACTTCACCAGACCACTAAAGCCCATAAAGGCCAGAGACATTAAACCTGCGGTCACCAGCGCAATCGCGTTACCGCGGAAGGGCGCAGGGATATCCGCTGCCGCCAGACGCTCGCGAATCGACGCGAAGAGGACCATTACAAATGAGAAACCGACGGCGGCGGAAAAACCGTACAGCGCCGACTGCATAAAGTTATGGCCAAGGTTGATGTTCAGCAGCGCAACGCCGAGAACGGCGCAGTTGGTGGTGATCAGCGGCAGGAAGATACCCAGCAGGCGATAGAGGGCCGGGCTGGTTTTACGCACCACCATTTCGGTAAATTGCACAACAACCGCAATGACCAGAATAAAAGCCAGCGTACGGAGATAGATTAAGCCCAGCGGGATAAGGATCCAGGTATCAATCAACCACGCGCAGATGGACGCCATCGTCATGACGAAGGTCGTCGCCAGCCCCATGCCCATCGCCGTTTCCAGCTTTTTGGACACGCCCATAAACGGGCACAGGCCAAGGAACTTCACCAGAACGAAGTTGTTAACCAGCACGGTGCCGACAAAGAGCAGTAAGTAATCGGTCATTATTTAGCCTGAAATAAAAAAGCCGCCTATTATCGGACAAACCCACGCAGGCGACAACAGGTTATCTGTAGGGTTATTACGGGTTCACGAAGGTGTTTTTCACCCGCGTCGAACGCTTGAAATAGGGGACCAGCAGCGCGGCGGCCAGTAACGGGAAAAGCAGCTGACGCACGGCCAGAGCGTCTGAAACGGGCGAAAAAGCAAAGGCTTTCACCGCCAGCAGGACCGAAATCAGCAGCCAGATAATGTAGTGCTTCGGCACACTCTTGCGGCGCTTAAAGAAGGCAATGGTCAGCCACAGCGTGTAGTACCACATTCCAATCGCGAAAACGAACGACACAAACCACATCGCAATATTCAGCAAGCTTTGCGACATCAGGGTCTGGATGGCGTGTGGGGTAACCAGTGCGGTGGTATACAGCAGCAGCGCAAGTGATGCGCTTAATAAGGCAACCAGCAGCCATGCCAGTGGGGCGATTAACCAGCCTCCAATGCGTTCTCCAGGCGTTGCGGTCATGAACTCTCCCATAATCTGCGCGAAATGTTGTACAGCCAGTTTGCAGGGCGGAGAGTATATAACATTTCGCGCGGATGGCTACTTTCTTATAAAACGTAACGCCATACAGACTTAGGCACTTCCCCGACGTTGAACAAACGACCGCCGGAAACCAGCTCCGCACGGCGATGGTCAGCGGCGCGATACATATTAATGATGTCCTGATTATCCGACAGGGTGTAGTTCAAATGGTCAAACAGTTTTTCCAGGCTCTCAAGCGAATTGATCTTGCGAAATTTTAATAAATAGTCCTGAACTGTCATATTAATAAGTTTCCATATAAAAGTGAGTAATACCAGTTAAGGTAATTCGTTCGAATAATAAACGGATTAATAAAGACGTAAACAGCCCACTCAGGTAACGCGACGAAATTAGGAGTTTTCTTTGCTGAAATTCAGGCATCAGACGATGCCTGGAAGAGAAGGTTAACCGTGTTCACCAGGGCTGGCAATACGTAACTGACATATTATGTCACTCTTTATTGCAGTAACCGGTTACTTAGGTTGGGCGACTGTGACAGGCTCCGGCGGCTGGTAGTTATCGATATGGCTGGCGACGCCCAGCAAAATGACCGAAACCCCAAGGACAATCCATCCCGCTAATTCAATGATTCGATTAATAATTGACGTCATGATTCGTAATTGTACTTTATCCATAAATACAGGTCGCAGATGTTACAGCGACGATTCCCCAACGGCAAGCGCTTTGGGAACGGTTCCCTTAAACAAAATCAGTAGGTTAATACTATGTAACAAAAACAACCCGTATAACCTGCTATTTTAAGTCATATGGCACATTATTAATCTGTGCTCTTGCCAGGCTAGCCAGTGTGAAATAAGAACGTCATAAAAGAGGACGGCACTATGAGTGATAATATCCGCGTTGGGCTTATCGGCTACGGGTATGCAAGCAAAACGTTTCATGCGCCTCTGATAGCCGGGACGCCGGGGATGGCGCTGGCTGCGGTATCCAGCAGCGATGCCGCTAAAGTCCATGCCGACTGGCCCTCCGTGCCGGTTGTCTCTGAACCTAAACACCTTTTCAACGATCCGAATATTGATTTAATCGTTATCCCCACACCGAACGACACCCACTTTCCGCTGGCAAAGGCCGCGCTGGAAGCCGGTAAGCACGTGGTTGTCGATAAGCCCTTTACCGTCACGCTGTCTCAGGCTCGCGAACTGGATGCGCTGGCAAAGAGTCTTGGCAGGCTGCTGTCGGTTTTCCATAACCGCCGCTGGGACAGCGACTTTCTGACGGTAAAAAGGCTTCTCAGTGAAGGAACGCTAGGGGAGATCCTCTTTTTTGAATCTCACTTTGACCGCTTCCGTCCGCAGGTGCGAAACCGCTGGCGCGAGCAGGCCGGTCCGGGCAGCGGTATCTGGTACGATTTAGCCCCGCATCTGCTGGATCAGGCCGTCAATCTTTTTGGTCTGCCGGTGAGCATGACGGTCGATCTGGCCCAGCTCAGACCCGGGGCGCAGACAACCGATTACTTCCACGCGGTGCTCAGCTACCCGCAGCGGCGGATTGTGCTGCACGGCACGATGGTCGCGGCCGCGGAATCGGCCCGCTATATTATTCACGGTACGCGTGGGAGCTACGTAAAGTTTGGTCTCGATCCTCAGGAGGACCGACTGAAAAGCGGTGAACGTCTGCCACAGGAAGACTGGGGCTATGATATGCGCGACGGGGTGGTCACGCGGGTGGAAGGTGAGGAGCTGGTAGAGGAGACCTTGCTGACGATCCCGGGCAATTATCCGGCCTATTATGCGGGCATCCGCGATGCGCTGAACGGCACGGGAGAGAATCCGGTTCCGGCCAGCCAGGCGATTCAGATAATGGAGCTGATCGAGCTGGGTATCGAATCTGCCAAACATCGCGCCACGCTCTGTCTGGCATAATTTTTTAATATTTTGTAGGCCGGGTAAGCGTCAGCGCCACCCGGCAACGGTGTTAACCGCGAGCCACTTTATCTTTCAACGCCTGCTTCTCTTCAGGCGTCAGGAAGGCGATCTCCAGCCCGTTGATCTGCGCCTGACGGATCTGCTCGCGGCTCAGACCCGCCTGCGGTGCGGCGATGTTGTACTCGTGGATGATATCCACGCCCTGAACCGCCGGGTCGTCGGTGTTCAGCGAGGCCAGCACGCCGTGCTCGAGGAAGGTTTTCAGCGGATGATGCGCCAGCGTTGCCACGGTGCTGGTCTGAATGTTAGACGTCAGGCACGACTCAATCCCGATACGCTGCTCCGCCAGGAAATCCATCAGGGTGCGATCTTCGACCGCCTTCACGCCGTGACCGATACGCTCGGCGCCCAGCTCGCGGATGGCCTGCCAGATGCTTTCCGGGCCAGCCGCTTCACCCGCATGCACGGTAATGTGCCAGCCGGCATCGCGCGCGCGGTTGAAGTGGGAGAGAAACAGACTGCCCGGGAAGCCCAGCTCATCGCCGGCAAGGTCGACGGCGGTGATGGCATCGCGATGGGCCAGCAGCGCTTCCAGCTCCTGCAGGCAGGCGGCTTCGCCGAACGTGCGGCTCATAATGCCAATCAGACGGGCCTGAACGTCGAAGGTTTTACACCCTTCGCGGACGCCTTCAATGACGGCTTCCACCACGCCTGCAACGGGCAGGCTGTGGGTCATCGCCATGTAGCCCGGCGAGAAGCGCAGCTCGACGTAGTGCAGGCCGTTACGGGCCGCATCTTCAATGTTCTCAAACGCCACGCGGCGGCAGGCATCCAGCGAGGCCAGCATCTTCACGCCCCAGTCGAGTTTGCTCAGGAAGCTGACCAGGTCCGGTTCACTGGAGGTCACCTGTACGTGCGGGATCAGCGACTCAAGCGTCTGCGCGGGGAGCGTTAAATTGAACTGGCGGCCAAGATCGAGGATGGTTTGGGCACGAATGTTACCGTCAAGGTGACGATGAATATCAGTTAAAGGCAGGCGTGTATCAATCATGGTCGCACTCTTTTCTGGTTAAAGTGCGCCATATTATAAAAACAAAACGGGGTAAAAAGCTATTTGCGCAAGGGAATATTCCGTTGCGCAAATTGATTACAGGAGTGCGTTAATCCCGGCAATGAGGCGCTGAACGCCTTGTTCGAGCTTGCTGCGCGGGCAGCCCGCATTCAGGCGAACAAAGCCATTTCCCTCTTTGCCGTAGGTATATCCCGGCATGATGGCGACCTTTTGCTGCTCGATCAGCACTTTTTGCAGCGCCCGATCGTCAATATTCAGCGGGCGCAGGTCAATCCAGGCCAGATAGGTCGCTTCCGGCGGCTGCCAGTTCAGTTTCGGAAAAGCGCTGTTTACTTCCTGCGCGATATACAACAAATTCTCTTCCAGATAACCCCGCAGGGCATCCAGCCACGGCGCTCCCTTCTGGTAGGCGGCGATATGCGCCGTCAGCGCCAGCACGGAAGGGGAAGAGAGACCGTCCCGACCTTTTAGCGCGCTGAGGTAGCCGTTCCGGCTCTCTTCATCACCAATCAGGCCGTAAGCGCCCGTCAGCGCCGGAATATTAAAGCTTTTCGAGCCGGAGGTGAGAAGCGCCCATTTGCCGCGTGCCACCGCGTTCCACGGCGTGTGACGATGCTCTCCCCACACCATGTCCATATGGATTTCATCGCTGATAACCGCCACGTCATAGCGTGCGCACAGCTCCGCCATGTGCGTCAGTTCATCCCGCGTCCAGACCTTGCCGGTTGGGTTTTGCGGGCTGCACAGCAGTAAAATCTTGTTTTCAGGTTTCGCCAGGGCCGCTTCCAGTGCAGCCATATTCCCCTGCCAGCCTGCGGCATGCTTTTCCATCTCCACGGGCACCACATGACGCGCATTGCCTTCAATGGCTTTGTAAAACGCGTCGTATGCCGGGGTGTGAACCACTACGCCGTCGCCGGGGTGTGACCAGAGACGAATCAGCTCTGACACCATGTAGATAACGGAAGGACCATAAACGACGGTTTCCATATCAATCATGCTTTTAAAGCGCTGCTGGAACCAGTGCGCGACGGCGGCGAGAAACTCATCGTTCTTCCAGCGGCTGTAGCCCAACACGCCGTGATTGATGCGTTGATGCAGCGCGTCGGTAATGCAGGGTGCGGTGGCGAAATCCATATCCGAGATGGTGAAGGGCAGCAGGTCCGCCGCGCCAAAGCGGTCGGCGACGTAGTCCCACTGCGTACACCAGGTGCCGTGTCGATCCACGACGGTAGAGAAATCAAACATGACGTAATCCTTAAAGTAAAACCCCCTCCTGAGAGGGGGGTGAGGCATCAGGCTTCTACTGTTCGCATCAGGGTAGCCAGCTCATCCTTCACCGACTGCACCTGCGGGCCGATAACCACCTGCAAATTATGCTGATTTAACTGTACCACGCCAATGGCCCGGTTGGCTTTCAGGGCGTTGGTATCCACTTTTGACATATCCGCCACCGACAGACGCAGGCGGGTAATGCAGTTATCCAGCGAGGTGATGTTATCCGCACCGCCCAGCGCCGCCAGAATGGCCGGGGTGTTATAGCCGGATTTGCCCACTGTCCCGGCAACCGCCTGTTCAACGCTGCTCGCCGTATCGGTATCGCGGCCAGGCGTTTTCAGGTTAAAGCGGGTGATGGCGAAGCGGAAGATGCCGTAGTAAACCGCAAACCAGATAGCCGCCACGACCGGCACCAGATACCACTTGGTGGACAGGCCGTGCAGGATCCCGAACACCACGAAGTCGATCACGTTGCCGTCGGTGTTGCCGATGGTCACGCCCAGCACCGCCATCACGGTAAAGCCCAGACCGGTCAGCACCGCGTGGATGAGATACAGTACCGGCGCAACGAACAGGAACAGGAATTCGATCGGCTCGGTGGTACCGCCCACGACGCAGGCAATCACGCCGGAAATCAGCAGGCCTTTAATTTTATGACGGTTTTCCGGGCGCGCGCAGTGGTACATCGCCAGCGCGGCACCCGGCAGGCCGCCGAGGAAGGCAGGCATTTTACCCTGAGACAGGAAGCGGGTGGCGCTTTCGGAGAAGCCGTGGGTGGTCGGGCAGCTCAGCTGCGCCTGGAAGATGGTCAGCGCACCGCTCACGTCGTGACCGCACACCTCCATCGTCCCGCCCGCTTCGGTGAAGCGAATCAGGGCCACCAGGATATGCTGCAGGCCAAACGGCAGGAGCAGACGCTCGCCGGTGCCGAAGATCATCGGCCCAAAATCTCCCGCGCCGTTGATGATGCGGCCGATACCGTTGATGCCCATAGCAAAGACCGGCCAGATCAGCGGAATGATTAAGCCGAACAGACCCATGACCACCAGGGTGATAATCGGCACGAAGCGGGTACCGCCGAAGAAGGCCAGGGCATCCGGCAGGCGGATATTGTGGAAGCGCTCGTGCAGCATCCAGATAATCACACCCGCGATCACTGCACCGAGGATCCCGGTATCAATAGACTGGATACCAATCACGCTCTGAATGTTGTTGGCTTTCAGCACGGCAGCGTCTGTGGTCGGCAGAATGCCTTTCGCAGTCAGCCAGAAATTAACCGCGAGGTTCATCACCGCATAACCTACAAACCCGGCAAACGCCGCGACGCCTTTATTCTCGCGCGCCAGGCCCAGCGGAATAGCGATACAGAACATGACGGGCAGGAAGCTAAACGCAAAGGAGCCGACTTTACTCATCCAGATAAAGATCGCCTGCAGCACGGGGGTACCGAGGAACGGGATCAGCGTGATGACGTCTTTACTGCTTAGCGAGCTGCCGATCCCGAGCATGATCCCGCAGAACGAGAGGAGTGCCACGGGCAGCATAAAGGTTTTACCCAGTTGCTGGAAAAATTCCCACAGCGATATTTTTTGTGCTGCTTTCGCCGTCATAAAACGACTCCTTTATTGTTAAAATCAGTTTGCCTGCTTCAATGCTGCAAGAAGATAAAACGTTTTATCAAAGTTTAGTGCGCGCTAAATCACATTCTCAGGCTTTGACTGGTAGTATAAAGATAACGTATTGATAAAACGTTTTACCGATCTCATTTCAGGGAGTCACACCGACACATGGCTGTAGCGAAAAAAATCACCATCAACGATGTCGCGCTGGCGGCGGGCGTTTCCGTCAGCACCGTTTCTCTGGTGCTGAGCGGGAAAGGGCGCATCTCTCCTGCGACCGGTCAGCGGGTTAACGAGGCGGTTGAACAGCTGGGCTTTGTGCGTAACCGCCAGGCGTCGGCGCTGCGCGGTGGGCAAAGCGGAGTGATTGGCCTGATCGTTCGCGACCTGACGTCACCTTTCTATGCGGAGCTGACCGCCGGGTTAACCGAAGCGCTTGAAGCCCAGGGGCGGATGGTCTTTCTGCTGCACGGCGGTCGCGAGTCCGATCAGCTTCTCTCCCGGCTCGATATGCTGCTGAACCAGGGGGTGGACGGGGTGATCGTCGCCGGGGCGTCGGGCGTGGGCAGCGAGCTGTGCGAGCGCGCCGCCGCGAAAGGCGTGCCGCTTGTGTTTGCTTCGCGCGCCAGCTACCTGGACGAGGCCGATACGCTGCGCCCGGATAACATGCAGGCCGCGCAAATGCTGACCGAGCATCTTATTCGTCGCGGGCATCAGCGCATTGCCTGGCTGGGCGGTAAAAGCTCGTCTCTGACCCGCGCCGAGCGGGTAGGCGGCTACTGCGCGACGCTGATTAAATACGGCCTGCCGTTCCACAGCGAATGGGTGGTGGAGTGTGAATCCAGCCAGAAGAAAGCGGCGGAAGCGATAGGCGCGCTGCTGCGCAGCAGTCCGACGATCAGCGCCGTGATTTGCTACAACGACGTGATTGCCATGGGCGCCTGGTTTGGCCTGATCCGCGCCGGGCGTCAGAGCGGCGAGGGTGGGGTGGAAACCTTCTTCGGCCACCAGGTGGCGCTTGGGGCGTTTGCCGACGTCGGTGAAAACGCCCTCGACGATCTGCCGATCGTCTGGGCCACCACCCCCGCGCGCGAAATGGGCTACACGCTGGCGGACAGGATCATGCAGCGCATCGACAATACGGATGTCCAGGCCGGACACCAGATTGTGGCGGCGCGGCTGGTAACGGTGAAGTAATCTCCGCTGCACATCGCCCGGCGGCGCTGCGCTTGCACGGGCCTACAACGGCGGATCGTAGGCCGGGTAAGGCGTAGCCGCCACCCGGCTAAAAATTATGTGTAATAGTATTATCAAGTATTTATTATATCTTATATGCATGATTCTAATGTGCTGCGCTTAAGTGAAATAAATGACATGTTCATAAGTCTTGTTTTATGTAACAACGTTAGCTCTTATGGAGGAGTTCTATGTCCAGCCCAGATCTTTTTTCTATTGTTATAGCTATCAATCATCTCTCCGATTCCGTGAAGGAAACTCAAGAAATAGTAAAGCAGGTTAATAATGTCGATTGGTCTAAAGATTACATTATGCCATTTTTAACGCTTTTGCTCTCAGCCGCTGTTGCTTACTTGAGTGCTAAGTCTGGTTATAAATGGCAGGATAAATTTCTTACAAATAAGCTTAAGATAGATACTGTCAACAAGACAATACTGGGCTTTCAGAATATGCAGGGGACATTATTAAGCCTCAAGGGAAATTATACAAATAATTTATCTGAGCATCCATTGCAACGCACTATTGCAGTACCGCTAATTATCTATTCATTCTCACCGTTAAATCTAAATTATGAGCATCTTCTTCAAGTTATAATGACAAATGATATAAGCATTAAAAATAAACCGTGGTTTAATATCTCATCATACGTGTCAGTGCAAGATTAATTAAATCAGTTAGATAAGATTATTCAGGAGCGGAATTCTTATGATTATAAAATAAAAGATGGCTTGGCTCGTGAATACGAACGTAAATCCTTTACCGTGGACGAGATACTCTCTAATGTCAATTCTGTAGATTTGCACAAATACATAGAGTTAACTGAAATTATCATTAACATGATTGATAACTTAACGATCTCGGTAAATGACTTCTTAAGGAATTTTCCTGAAACTGCAAGTCAGCTAATCGGGAAGGATAAATCTAAATATTATAAAATGATTCAAGGATACAAAAATGAGTCAGAGTTAGTGAAGAACTTACAAAAAAGAACTGTGCCACTTGACTTTGAATTGGCTGAGGAAATATTAAATATACCAAGTGCTGATATAAAGAGAATGCTATGTGATCAAAGTTACACAATACAAACCCCAAAATGATGGATGAGTGTATAAAAGTTTGAGTTTTGGTTTTTTTAATTAGAGGTGTATTGCAACTTATAATATATTTGGATGGAGGTATTATCGAATGCACGACTCCCCTTTTTGGAATCATGCTCGCATAAATTTGATAAATCCTGTGCAAATACATAAAATTAGTTCCTTAAATTTTCCATTCCGTATAAGGTGTCCCCACTGCGGCAAATTCCGCAGTCAGGCGTGGAAACCTGAACCATCACACGACGACACAGTTTTAGTGTCGGTGCAGCGCATATCCTTGTAAAATCAACGGTGGCGCTGATAGGGCAGTCGAAAGGCTGGCTGAAGACCGTGTGATTCAGTTTCCACCCCTGTCAGCGCCACCACCCTCTGAGCGTGGAAACTTAGATGGTGGCCTTAAAACATCACACGGAGGCTGCCATATGGCTACGATCCCAACCCTTGCTAACCCTCAATCCACTGACAGTATTGCCTGCCAACTTCTCGATCTGCCGATATCCTCAACGCTTGATCTCTTCGAACTGACAGATTGCTGCTGCGCTTTTGTTAACGTGCTGCTGGAAACCCAAAACAAAGCAGAGCGCTTAGCGCTGTGTGGACGTCTGGCTTTTACTCTCGATGAGCTAAAAAACCGATGCGATGAAGATTTACCGCCTCATCTGGTTGAGCGACTGAGCACCGGGTTACCTGCGCAATCCTCTATTCCCGATTGCTGGCAAGATACTGCGATGCTGGTGGGATATGCTCAGGCACTTAATCAGGCCTTATTGAGTCAGACACTGGCAAGTGCTGTCTCGCAAGAACTTGCAGGCTTATTGCATGACCTGGTTTATCTTCTGGCTGACTTTGTCAGAGAACCTTACCTGCCGCACTGAGGTCACGCCCGGCGGCGCTGCGCTTGCACGGGCCTACAATGGCCCGGAATCGTAGGCCGGGTAAGCGTCAGCGCCACCCGGCAATAAAAAACCCCTCGTACGAGGGGTTTTGCCGTTTACTGCTGCGGTGCCGCCGGAGCGGCTGGCGCTGCCGGTTCAGCCGGTTCCGGCATCCCCAGCGTCGGCATACCAAACATGCCGACGAAGTCTTCCAGCGGCATCTTGTCGCCGTTGAGCGTGACCTGGCCGTTGGCGTACTGCAGGCTGGTGGAAATCGTGTTGTCTTCCACTTTGGTGATGCGGAACATCTGGCCCATTGCCGCCAGGCCTTTCACCTGCTGGTTAGCCAGCTTGCCGGCGTCTTCATCGCCGTAGCCTTCCAGCTTCGCAATCTGGGTCATAAACTCGGTCGCCATGTCCATCGGGATGGTCAGCTTGCTCTCGAGCGACTTCACGCTGCGATCCACTTCCTGCGCCAGCGTCTGCGGTTCACCCGTTGCGGTTGCCGGATCTTTCAGGAACAGAGACAGGTTAAAACTGGTTTCGCCTTTGCTGTTTTTCCAGCTCAGCGGCGCAACGGTGATCACCGGCTCGCCTTTCAGCAGGATAGGCAGGTTGTTGAACAGCACCGCCATCGCCTGCTGCTGGTACACCTCAGGGTTCTGCTGCAGTGCGGCATCGGTCAGCAGCGCCTGGCTCTCTTTGCTGTATTTCTGGCTAAACTCGTGCCACGCCTGGCCGTCGATATTGCCGATCTTCAGCGACAGTTTGCCGGTGCCCAGATCCTGATTCTGCACTTTCAGGCTCTTCAGCGTGTAATCCAGCTGCGTGTTGATGCTCTTACCGTCTTTGGAAACGTCGGATTTACCGTTGACGTCCATGCCTTCCAGCACGGCCATCTCTTTGCCTTCAACAGCAATGGCAACCTTATCGAGAGACAGTTTTTGATCGCCGATACGCTCCTGGAAATCGGTCATTCGGCTGTTGCCGTCGGCCTTCAGGTTGTTGAAGGTGAGCTGAACTTTTTGGTTATATTCGTTCACGGCATTGACCAGGCCGCTTTCCGCTTCACCCGTCAGGGAGAACACGTTTCCGTCGCGGTCAGCCTCAAGCTTGAAGTGGCCGCCGCTGAAGGCGACTTTCTCATTCTCTTTCTCGTAGTTCAGCGCTTTCAGAGCAATATCGGAACTTGTGTCACCGGCATAGCTAATTCGGGTATTAATGTCGAAAGGCGATTCATTCTTCGCCAGGTCAAACAGCGGTTTGGTGACGTCGTTATTCACCAGCACGGTATGAACAGATGCCATCGACGGGATCAGGTTAAAGGACTTCAGCTGCGCCAGCGGCAGCGGACCGTGGCTCACCACCTCGTCCAGCACCACGCTCTGGCCCTGTTTCAGCCAGCCGTTTTCAGCACCGGCAACCGGCTTCACTACCAGCTGCATACGGCTGGTAAAGACGCCGCGATGATAATTCTGGTAGCTCAGCTCAAGGCCTGCCTCCGGCGCGCTGCGCTTAATTTCGCCGTTAGCCTGCGCCACCATCTCAGCCAGACGGCCTTCCAGCTGTTTCCCGGTAAACCAGGAGGCTCCCGTCCAGACCACGCCTAACGCTACAATCACTCCAACCGCTACGACCGATTTTTTCATTGCGACTATCCCTAAAATGAAACCAGGCGGTAAAAACCGCCTGGAGATATTAAGCCTGCAACTAGCTTAGCAAGAGTTGTTAAAAAATTCAGTAAGTGCTTAAAGCTTATTGAAAACGCGCGCCAGACGACCGGTGCCGCTTACGCTAACCGGAGACTCATTGGCTGCAACGAATGCTGACTCACCGGGCTTAAGCACCAGACGCTGTTCGCCTTTGCGCAGCGTCGCTTCGCCCTCCACGCAGAACAGAATCGCCGCGCTTTCCTGCGCGATGGCGGTTTCGGCCTGGCTCAGGTCGTGCAGGGAGAAGGCAAAATCTTCAACCGGAATCGGGAAGTCCAGCTCTGCGCCGTTTTTCACCGGCTGAGTCAGCAGCTCCGCGGCAGGTTTTGCCACGAACTTCACGTTGGCAACCAGCTCAGGAATATCGATGTATTTCGGCGTCAGGCCCGCACGCAGCACGTTGTCGGAGTTGGCCATCACTTCCAGCGCCACGCCCTGCAGGTAGGCGTGCGGGGTTTCAGCGAACAGGAACATTGCTTCGCCCGGGTTCAGCTTCACCACGTTCAGCAGCAGAGGGGAGAACAGGCCGCTGTCGTCCGGGTAGAATTCGGAGATCAGACGGATGGTCTCCCACGGTTCACCCTGCTGGCTGTCCAGGGCTGCTTTCAGCACCGCCAGCGCGTGAGATTTCTCTTCACCCTGCATATTCAGCAGGCTGGCAAACAGCTGGCTCAGCGCGTCTGCGTTCGGGTTTTCGAGGAAGTGGGCGATAGCCTTGTGGGCACCTGCGACCGGTTGCAGCAGGGAAACGATCTCTGAAAACGCGCGGAACGCGTTCATCGCCAGGAAGGGAGTCAGCGCAAAGACCAGCTCCGGCTTATGGTTAGGATCTTTGTAGTTACGCTCGGCGGCGTCTAACGGGATACCCGCCGCGTTCTCTTTGGCAAAGCCGATTTCGGAGGCTTTCTTGTTCGGGTGAACCTGGATGGAGAGCGGCTGGTCGGCGCACAGGACCTTAAACAGGAACGGCAGTTCGCCGAAGCGGTGAGCGACCTTGTCACCCAGCAGCGCGGTTTTATCGGCATCAATGACGTCACGCAGGCTGTGTACCTGGCCGCTGGCGTCTTCAATTTTTGAGCTGCTCTTCGGGTGTGCCCCCATCCACAGTTCTGCCATCGGCAGGTTGTCCGGGTTCGCGATACCGTAGAGATCCGTTAACGCAGTTTTACTTCCCCAGGCGTAGTTTTGCACTGAGTTAATGAGTTTTTGCATTATCAAGCCCTGATTCAATTGTGGAATTAACTCCGGGTATTAAAGCAATAAACCTCATGGAAGTAACCTGTGGATGTAAAAAGTCGTACTAGTCTCAGTTTTTGTTAAAAAATTGTGTAGGATAAGCTGACTCGCTTTTAAGCCGGGCAGCGGAACATCTGCCCTGAATAAACAGACCGAAGCAGTAAGTGAGAGACCAATGTCGAATAAACCCTTCCATTATCAGGATCCTTTCCCCCTCAGTAAGGATCGGACCGAGTATTACCTGTTAACCCGCGATCACGTCTCCGTCTCTGAGTTTGAAGGACAAGAGATCCTCAAGGTAGAACCGCAGGCGCTGACGCTGCTGGCGCAGCACGCTTTCCACGACGCCTCGTTTATGCTCCGTCCTGCGCACCAGCAGCAGGTTGCCGATATCCTGAGCGACCCGCAGGCCAGTGAGAACGATAAATACGTTGCCCTGCAGTTCCTGCGTAACTCAGACATCGCGGCGAAAGGTGTTCTGCCTACCTGTCAGGACACCGGCACGGCGATCATCGTCGGTAAAAAAGGCCAGCGCGTCTGGACCGGCGGCGGTGACGAAGCGGCCCTGGCGCACGGCGTCTACAACACCTACACCGAAGATAACCTGCGCTATTCGCAAAATGCGGCGCTGGATATGTACAAAGAGGTCAACACCGGCACCAACCTGCCTGCGCAGATCGACCTCTACAGCGTCGACGGTGACGAGTACAAATTCCTCTGTATCGCCAAAGGCGGCGGTTCAGCCAACAAAACCTATCTCTACCAGGAAACCAAGGCGCTGCTCACCCCGGGCAAGCTGAAGAACTACCTGGTTGAGAAGATGCGCACCCTCGGCACCGCGGCGTGCCCGCCGTACCATATCGCGTTTGTGATTGGCGGTACGTCGGCTGAAAGCACGCTGAAAACCGTCAAGCTGGCCTCAACCAAATATTATGACGGTCTGCCTACCGAAGGTAACGAGCACGGCCAGGCGTTCCGCGACGTGCAGCTTGAGCAGGAACTGCTGGAAGAGGCACGTAACCTGGGCCTCGGGGCGCAGTTTGGCGGCAAATACTTTGCCCACGACCTGCGCGTGATCCGTCTGCCGCGTCACGGTGCCTCCTGCCCGGTCGGGATGGGCGTGTCCTGCTCTGCGGATCGCAACATCAAGGCGAAGATCAACCGCGAAGGCGTGTGGATCGAAAAACTGGAAAACAACCCGGGCAAATACATTCCGGAAGCGCTGCGTAAAGCGGGTGAGGGTGAAGCGGTTCACGTTGACCTGAATCGTCCGATGAAAGAGATCCTGGCGCAGCTTTCACAGTACCCGGTTTCGACCCGTCTCTCCCTGAACGGCACGATTATCGTGGGCCGCGACATCGCGCACGCGAAGCTGAAAGAGCGTCTGGACAACGGTGAAGGGCTGCCGCAGTACATTAAAGATCACCCGATCTACTACGCCGGCCCGGCGAAAACGCCTGAAGGCTATGCCTCCGGCTCGTTAGGCCCAACGACGGCGGGCCGCATGGACTCGTACGTTGACCAACTGCAGGCCAACGGCGGCAGCATGATCATGCTGGCGAAAGGTAACCGCAGCCAGCAGGTGACGGACGCCTGCCACAAGCACGGCGGCTTCTACCTCGGCAGCATCGGCGGCCCAGCGGCGGTGCTCGCGCAGGGCAGCATCAAGAGCCTGGAGTGCGTGGAATACCCGGAACTGGGTATGGAAGCCATCTGGAAAATTGAAGTGGAAGATTTCCCGGCGTTTATCCTCGTGGATGACAAAGGTAACGACTTCTTCAAACAGATCCAGTCGTCCCAGTGTTCGGCGTGTGTGAAGTAATTCTGTAAATTATCGGGTGGCGCTAGCGCCACCCGACACCAATAAGAGCGCACAAAGCGCCATATCGTTTCTCAGAAGTCATCAATACTTATCCCTTAAGCATGTGAGCAATCCCTCTTTTGTTATCAAGGAGAAAGTAATGACCACGGTACGCCATGAGAAAGACTCGATGGGCGCCATCGACGTCCCGGCCGACAAGCTATGGGGCGCGCAAACCCAGCGTTCGCTGGAGCACTTCCGTATCTCGACTGAAAAAATGCCCGTCTCGCTGATTCAGGCGCTGGCGCTCACCAAACGCGCCGCCGCGAAAGTGAACCAGGATTTAGGCCTGCTGGCGGCAGACAAAGCGACCGCCATCATCAACGCCGCCGACGAAGTGCTGGCGGGCAAGCATCCCGACGAATTCCCCCTCGCCATCTGGCAGACCGGTTCCGGCACCCAGAGCAACATGAACATGAACGAAGTGCTGGCGAACCGGGCCAGCGAACTGCTGGGCGGCGTGCGCGGCATGGAGCGCAAGGTTCACCCGAACGATGACGTCAACAAGAGCCAGAGTTCTAACGACGTCTTCCCGACGGCCATGCACGTGGCGGCGGTGATTGCTATCCGCGAGCAGCTTATCCCGCAGCTCAACGTCCTGAAGTCTACGCTCAACGAGAAAGCGCAGGCCTTCCGCGACATCGTCAAAATTGGCCGTACGCACCTGCAGGACGCCACGCCGCTGACGCTCGGCCAGGAGATTTCCGGCTGGGTGGCGATGCTGGAACATAACCTGAAGCATATTGAGTACAGCCTGCCGCACCTGGCGGAACTGGCGCTCGGCGGGACGGCGGTCGGGACCGGGTTAAACACCCATCCCGAATACGCGGTGCGCGTGGCGGAGGAGCTGGCAAACATCACCGGGCAGCCGTTCGTCACGGCGCCCAACAAGTTCGAAGCGCTGGCGACCTGCGATGCGCTGGTCCACACCCACGGCGCGCTGAAAGGGCTGGCGGCCTCGCTGATGAAAATCGCCAACGACGTGCGCTGGCTGGCCTCGGGTCCGCGCTGCGGCATTGGCGAAATCAGCATTCCGGAAAACGAGCCGGGCAGCTCTATCATGCCGGGTAAAGTCAACCCGACCCAGTGCGAAGCCATGACCATGCTCTGCTGTCAGGTGTTGGGCAACGATGTCGCCGTCAACCTGGGCGGTGCGTCCGGCAACTTCGAGCTGAACGTCTATCGCCCGATGGTGATCCACAACGTTCTGCAATCAATTCGTCTGCTGGCGGACGGGATGGAGAGCTTTAACGAGCACTGTGCGGTAGGGATTGAGCCGAATCGCGAGCGTATCAGCCAGTTGCTCAATGAATCCCTGATGCTGGTGACGGCGCTGAATACCCATATCGGCTACGACAAAGCCGCCGAGATCGCTAAAAAAGCGCATAAAGAGGGGCTGACGCTGAAAGCCTCCGCCCTGACGCTGGGCTATCTGACGGAGGCGGAGTTCGACGCCTGGGTTCGCCCGGAAGCGATGGTCGGCAGCCTGAAATAGTCATCCCGCCACGTACAGGTGCAGCCGCGGAATAATCAGCTGTAGCGGCTGCGCCTGAGGTCTGTAACGGTGCTGGACATTGTCCGCATCGTAATTCAAAAGCTCACCAACATCCGGCACGATGGCTCCCCGATCGGCATCATACAGCGCAATCAGCGGCGTAGGGCAGGCATACTGAACCTGTTTTTGCTGACCGGAGTACCAGACGCGGGCGATGGGCTGAACCTTCACCGGGCGCTTGATCTTGAGGCGCGTATCCGCCGGCAGAGAAGCGATGCTGTGGTACTCCTGCTCCAGGCGCTCGATCCACTGCTCGCGCGACCACGGTGCGACGGTGCGCGGCGTCTTCAGGCTTTTTTCCAGCTGCGCCAGAATCTCATCCCGGGTGAAGTTTTTAATGATGTGCTTATTCGCCCAGCCGAAGCGCAGCGTGGCGGGATGACGCAGTACCGTCAGCGTGCGATAGGCGTTAAGGGTTATCAGCCCCGGAAGCTGGCGGTGCACCCATTCAAACCGGGCGGCAGGGGCGAGGCCGGACTCTTCGGTAATGATCTTTTCAAATGCCGCTTTCAGGGTGTTGATATGGGCAATCTGGGTTTCCAGCGCGTCGCGCGTTGTTGCATCGGTTTGCAGGCAGATCACGCCGGGCAGGCGTACGGCCGCCTTACTGCTGCGGTTTTCTGACTGCTGCTGGATAAACAGGCGGCGATAGTGCTTCAGCGCCAGCTCAAGGGCGGCGCTGCCGATGTGTTGTTCAACTGCGATGGTGTCCAGCGGGTCGTGCTCGGCCCCTTTAGCTACCTCGGGCAGGGTAAAGACGCGCGCGGCCAGCAGGCGGCAGGTCTGCAAACGTTCGGTCAGGGTCAGGAGCTCGTGTTCTATTTCCCGAAACGTGCTGTTCAGCCGTTCGAGGAGATCGTAGGTCGCCATAAGCACTCTCATTAGTTACAACATACTTATCGTATAGCACAGCACGCCGGGTCAGGCCAGCGTGCGGTTAAGGTCAGGCAGGGACGGGAAGGGCAATGTTATGGTACACCGGCCAGCTAAAGCAGAAGCGCGCGCCGCCGAGCTCGCTCTCCTCGCAATGCACCGTGCCGCCCATTGCCTGCGCGATAGAGTAGACAATCGCCAGCCCCAGGCCGCATCCTCCGGTGGCGCGGTCGCGGCTAGGGTCGAGCCGGACAAACGGTTCAAACACGGTTTCTCGCGCTTCAGGGGCGATCCCCGGCCCGTCATCCTCCACCGTCAGGCTGGCCTGATTGCCCTGCAAATCCAGTCCGATCTGGAGCGTACTTTCGCTGTAGCGCATGGCGTTGTTCATCAGATTGTCCAGCACGCGCTCCATCAGGCGCATATCGAGCGCGCCGTAATCACCCGGCGTGACCCGCGTTAACAGCGTGCGCTGCGGGTTCACGCTCTGGACATCATCAACGTGGGTTTGCAGCCAGTCAGGCAGGTCCGGCGTACTGAGGTTTAGCTCGTTTTGCGGACGATCGAGGCGCGCGTAGGTCAGCAGCTCCTCAATCAGCGCTTCAAGCTGGCCTATATCGCGGTTCAGGGCCTGAGACTCCGCTTCCGTCAGATTCTCGCTCATCTCCAGACGATAGCGCAGACGAACCAGCGGTGTGCGCAGCTCGTGCGCAATCCCGTCGATCAGCTGCTTCTTACTGGCAATCAGGGCATTGATGTTATCGGCCATCTGGTTAAAGGCCACGCCCAGACGTTCAAAGCTGGAACCGCTGTCGAAGTGAATGCGTTCGGTAAAATGCCCTTCGCCAAAACGCTGCGCGGCGGATTCCAGCTTCAGCATGTCCTGCCAGTGCGGACGCATCCAGATAAAAACCGGGAACGCGAGCGAAATAGCGATAAAGGCCATCAGCGCCATGTCCAGCAGACGCATCTGGTGCAGATAATAGAGATAGGGCACCGGCCCGACGGCCAGCACGTAATGGCTGCGCGGAATACGCTGGATAAAGGTGTATTTCTCATCCATCGCAACGATGTCCCCGTCGCGCAGACGCTGCATGGCGGGCGGATCCAGCTCAAAATCTTTTAACGGCTCGATGCGTAAATCGAACGACAGATTCAGATCCAGCTCTTTGAGGGTTTTCGCCCAGTCGTGCGGTGGGATCTCTCTCAGCTCGCTGCGCATCAGATAGAGCGAGCTTTTCATCAGATCGTCCAGCGACTGCCTGCCCGCACGTTCGGCGGTGAATTTATAGACCAGCCCGACCAGCATGGTCATGACCAGGAAGCAGACAAACAGCAAAAGATAAAACTGCACAAACAGCTTTTTCATTGGATCTCACCGAAGAAACGCTTTGTGCAGAATATACATGAAAACCCGTCGATATTTTCATGTCTGTGAAGCGTGTTACATGGCATTCGCGCTGTTTTTTACCTTGGCGATGAGTGTTTCCGTTACGGCCAGTCCTTCCGCAATGTGCATATCAATCACATCGGTCCCGAATTCGTTAATTAAATCCAGGAGAATTTCGTAAGACTGGATGAGTTCAAGGAGATCAAAGAGCGCTTTCCGATCGGTACGCGAGGGGGAGGGATGGCTAAGCGCGGCCTGATTAACAATCCATTCAAGATTGGTTTTAATGGCCTCTACTTCATAGTAGCTATACATAATGCATGAGCTTAAATCCTCATTTCAAGATTTTATGAGCGATGTTTCGTGAGAGCTTCACGGTGAACAGAAATATGGATGTAGCCGGGGCGGTACGGGCGAAGAAAAGGAAGGAGTAGTTTTAATTATGGAATAGTTCGCGTGCTTAGCAAGTTATTTGTTGCGCAAACGGATAAATAAAGGCGCGAAAGAGGGGGCATCCTCGTGTAATGCCTTCATTTCGCGCAGGTTATGCAAACCCGATAACGGCATCAGGTTTCCCAGGCGTGGGGGGCAAACAGATAACCCTTATTACGCACGGTTTTAATGCGGTAGGGCTCGGTCGCGTTATCCTGCAGCTTTTTACGCAGACGCGAAATCGCCACGTCAACGCTGCGGTCCATGCCGTCATAGCTCACGCCGCGAAGGTTTTTCAGCAGCGCGTCGCGGTCCATGATTTGCCCGGCGTGCGTTGCCAGCTCCCACAGCAGGTCAAAATCAGCGGTGGAGAGGGCGATAAGCTCGCCAGAAAGCAGCACCTGGCGGTTAATGGGGTCAATAGAGAGCGTACCGAAGCGCATCGCTTTGTGGGGCGTCAGCGACGGCGCGGGCGCTTCGCGTTCAACGCTGGCATGCTGGCGTAAGTGGAGGCGCAGGCGTGCAAGCAGGACGGCAGGCGGTGTGGTTTTCAGAATGTAGTCATTGGCCCCCATCTCCAGCGAGAGAATGTGGTTCATATCGCTGTCCAGGGAGGTGAGCAGAACGATAGGGCCGTCCCAGCGGGCGCGCAGGTCACGGCAAAGCGTCATGCCGTCTTTGCCTGGCAACATGATATCCAGCAGCACCAGATCCGGGTTTTCACGGACGACCACCTCTTCGGCACGATCGCCGCGAGGTTCAACAATGACGTCCATATCATGTTTACCCAGATAGGCGGCGATCAGTTGTCCGACTTCGGGTTCGTCTTCAACATAAACAATCTTATTCATACAGCGTCTGTTTTCGTGAAAAAAGCCAACATACACCGCGAAACCTTAACCTTCCATTAATCTTTCAAAATTAACGCCGGTTCCGTTATTCTGGCTCATATTGTGAGTTGATTATTCCAGGGAAAAATATGGGGCTGGCGATCAAAGCCGTGCTGGGCGCGCTGGTGGTATTACTGATTGGCATTCTGGCAAAAACGAAAAACTACTACATTGCCGGGCTTATCCCGCTGTTTCCGACCTTTGCGCTGATTGCTCACTATATTGTGGCTTCCGAACGGGGCACGGAAGCGTTACGTACGACCATCGTGTTTGGCATGTGGTCGATCATTCCGTATTTCCTCTACCTGCTTTCGCTGTGGTACTTCACCGGTTTTCTGCGTCTTCCCCTGGCGCTGAGCGGGGCGGTGGTCTGCTGGGGACTCAGCGCCTGGGTGTTAATTTTCTTCTGGAGCCGCTTTCACTAGCGCAGCGGTCGGCCGCCGTCCACGGCAAAGGTTCTGCCGGTGACGTAGCAACTGGTGAGCAGGTAATCCACAAGGTCGATGACCTCTTTCTCGCCCGGGGCGATTTTCATGAGCGACTTATTCAGCGCCTGCTGGCGATACTCCGCATCATCGTTTTCGTTAAATAAAATCATCGCCGGGGCGATGGCGTTCACCTTCACCTCGGGCGCGAGCTTGCGGGCAAACGAACGCGTCATATTATCCAGTGCGGCTTTACTCGCCGCGTAGGCGATGTGCTTGTCGCTTCCGCGCTCCACCACATAATCGGTGAAGTGAATAATGTCGCCCGCAGCGTGCCCATGACCGCGCAGCAGATCCTGCAGAGCGTGGTTAAGCAGATAAGGCGCATTGACGTGGATCTGCAGCATGGCGGAGAGCGTTTCGCTGAGTGACGTACCGGGTTTTTCGGCACGCCATGCGCTGGCGTTATGGATCACGGCGCGCAGCCCCGTCGTCGTGGATTTCACCTCTTCCGCGAAAGCCAGAATGCCATCATCGGTTGAAAAATCAGCCTGAATGCAGACAGCCCCGGCTTTGCGTAACCCTTCAATCGACGGGTATTCCGTACGGTAGCTGACAATGACCGGATGGCGAAGGTTGAGAAAGTGATGGGCGAGGGCGAGGCCGATACGGCGGCCTCCGCCGGTAATCAGTATTGGGCGAAGCGGTGCATTTCCCATCGTATTCTCCTTTACAGTTCAACAATGGGAAAGGCCATGCTATCCCATTAACATCCAGGTTGCCGGTAGGGCAGCAACCAGTAGCAGTCCAATTAATGCCATCTCACGGCGTTTCAGCGCGTTTTCCAGCTGATGCGTGCGGCGGGCGTAGATAAACACCAGCAGACCCGGTGCGTACAGCACGACCGACAGCAGCAGATGCATAGGCCCGGAAGCATACAACAACCACAGGCCGTAAATACAGGCTCCGACACCCACGACATAATGCGCCGGGCGTGTGGCAATTTTTAACAGATACGCACCCACTAAGAAATAGGGTACCAGAATCATCTCCGAGGCGATGGTCAGCAGGGTGTTATAGTCTGAACCTGTGAGCCAGATCAGCACCAGACAGACCTGAACGCTGATGTTGGTCAGCCAGAGTGATGCCGACGGTGCGCTGTTTTTATTTTGACGGGCAAACAGGCGTGGAAATGCCTTGTGCGTCGCGGCAAGGAACGGCACTTCAGCCGCCATGATGGTCCAGCTCAGGTAAGCGCCGCAGACGGAGACGATCAGCCCTGCGGCAATCACCACATCGCCCCAGGGGCCAAGCATTTTCACCATCAGGCCTGCCATTGACGGGTTACGCATTTCAGCCAGCTCAGGACGCGCCACCACGCCCAGCGACAGCAGCGTCACCAGCAGATAGACCCCGAGCGCAGCCAGTACGGCCAGCAGCGTCGCGCGGCCCACATCGCGTTTATTCCGGGCCCGGGCAGAAACCACGACCGCGCCTTCAACACCGATGAACACCCACAGGGTAATCAGCATCGTGTTTTTCACCTGCTCCCAGACGGGAACGCCCAGCGCAACGCCGCTGAAATCAAGCTTGAATACGTCCATACGGAAAGCAATAAAGGCCAGAACGATAAACAGGCCGAGCGGAACCAGTTTCGCCAGCGTCGCCACCAGGTTGATGCTGGCGGCCGTTTGTACGCCGCGTAACACCAGCCAGTGGACGAACCACAGTAACACCGAGGCGCCCACAATAGACTGCCAGGTATTCCCGTCGCCAAAGAGGCGCAGTTCAGGCGTATCGGTAAAGAAACTGAGCGCCGAGAAGACGATCACCAGATAGGAGACGTTGGCGATAACGGCACACAGCCAGTATCCCCACGCGGAACAGAAGCCAATCAGCTCGCCGAAACCTTCACGCGCATAGGTGAAAATGCCGCCGTCCAGGTCCGGGCGAATGCGGGTGAGCAGCAGCATGGCGAAGGCCAGCAGCAGTATGCCAACACCCGTAATGCCCCAGCCAATGATGAGCGCGGAAGGGCTGGCGACGGCCGCCATATTCTGCGGCAAACTGAATACGCCCGCACCCAGCATTGAGCTTAAAACGAGTGCAGTCAGAGCACTCAGGCCAAGTTTCTTTTCCATTGGCTTCCTGTTATGAAAGGTCAAAATCCAGAATAATTATTTCGCTCAGGCGCATAAAAATGGTGGATCACACTAAGGCGCGGGATTTTACGGAGTGTAACGAAAGCATGCAATGACGTGTGGCAGAAATTCAAAAAAAGTAACAAAAAAGGCGGCATTGCGCCGCCTTTCGTAAACGATTTTGTTACTTGTACAGATCGGCGCTGATGGTCACGTTGTTACCACGTTCCTGCCACTGGCGGGTAATGTGGTAGTACTTCGCTCCTTTCTTCGCCGCACGCTTCGCGACCTGATAGGAAACTTCCGTCATGTTGCCGTAGTTGCCGGTAAATTTGATGCTGTCGAACGGCACCATCTGCGCGGCAGTGGCGTTGTTCAGCTCTTCAATTTTGGTACCGTCCGGCAGCGTAACGGAATAACGGCCACCTTTCGTGGACTGTGTTTCAAAGAAACGGCCCACTTCAGCGCTTGGGGCCGCGGTCGTTGCTACGCCTGGAATTTCAACTTTCTTCGCTTCTTCGCCGCCTTTCGCTAGCGCCGCGCGACCTGCTTCTGAATTCGCCGGGATAGCATCCGGGCTCTGCAGAACACGTTTTTTCGCATCTTTTTTATAGATGAATGCGGTAATACGCTGGTTGCCACCCTGGTTAGCATCGACCTGACGCACGATGAAGAAAGAGTAGGCCCCTTTCTCTTTCGCGGCTTTAGTGATGGCATCGTTCACCTCAGGCTGGCTGCGATAGAAGCCCTGAACGGTGACGGTGTCGTAAGGTTCCAGCTCGATCGCTTGATCTTTCGGCAGTTCAACAACACCGTTGATCACGCGGTTTTTCGGTGCGTCAGCTTTTGGCGCATTGTCTTTGTACAGCGCAATGGTCACGCGCTGGTTACCGCTGTTGCCGTAATCGGACTGGTCAACGACATAAAACGAGGCCGCCCCGTTTTTATCAGCAGCTTTTGATGCCGCGGCGACGGCGTCGCCAATGGAGTTATAACGACCCACAATGACCGTATGGTCAAAAGGTTTTAACGCTGCCGCTTGCTCCGGCGTTAACTCTGTTGCGGCATTCGCAGACAGGGCGGTCGCGGAAAGAAGTGCGGACGCCAGGAGTGTGTTCTTAAGCTTCATAAAAATGATCCTTCGCCTTGCGCAAACCATGTACTGGTATTGTTGTTAATTTGAGACGGTCCCGATTATTGCATTTAAAACCCGTCGCTGTCTGCGCCATTTTTCACTGCCCGTGCTGACTGAATCACCGAATTCGATAACATTTAGTGATATGTTGAAAAAACAGGCGTTTGACAAGTAAAACTGATAAAGCTTATGACTTTTACAAGTTAATTTAATGTTAATAACTTGTTCTCTTATGGCGCTATATCATGTTTTTACCGCTTCGCTTGCGCGATTTATCGGTTCTGGCAAGGAATTTAAGGTAAATATCACTGTCAGTGACGCCGATCGCTTATTTTTCACAGATAAAGTAAGAAATAGTGTTTTCTGGCGGTAGATCGCGGGCGCTATTTTCAGTAGGTTATAGACAGTTTGTTACTGTTTTATTTTCCGGGGTTAATCATATTTCGTCGCTCGCGTAATGGCGAAAATTGATACAAACCGCGGGCATTTATCGATAAACCATCATCAAAAACCGATGGAAGGGAAAACTATGCGTATTGGGGTACCAAAAGAACGGTTAGCCAATGAAACCCGCGTAGCGGCAACACCGAAAACGGTGGAGCAACTGCTTAAACTGGGTTTTACGGTCGCGGTTGAAAGCGGCGCAGGCAAACTGGCGAGTTTCGATGACGAGGCCTTTATCCAGGCTGGCGCGGAAGTGGTCGACGCTGCTGACGTCTGGCAGTCGCCGGTGATTCTGAAGGTCAACGCACCGGAAGAGAGTGAGATTGCGCTGCTGAATCCGGGGACGACCCTGGTGAGCTTCATCTGGCCTGCACAAAATCCTGAACTGATGGAAAAGCTGGCGGCCCGTGGCGTCACCGTCATGGCGATGGACTCCGTGCCGCGCATTTCGCGCGCCCAGTCGCTGGATGCCTTAAGTTCGATGGCAAACATTGCGGGCTACCGCGCCATCGTTGAAGCGGCCCACGAATTTGGTCGCTTCTTTACCGGTCAGATCACCGCGGCGGGTAAAGTCCCTCCGGCGAAGGTAATGGTGATTGGTGCGGGCGTGGCGGGACTTGCCGCCATCGGTGCGGCAAACAGCCTGGGCGCTATCGTTCGCGCTTTCGATACCCGTCCTGAAGTGAAGGAACAGGTCCAGAGTATGGGCGCCGAATTCCTTGAGCTGGACTTCAAGGAAGAGGCAGGCAGCGGCGACGGTTACGCGAAGGTGATGTCCGAAGCGTTTATCAAAGCCGAAATGGAACTCTTCGCCGCCCAGGCGAAAGATGTCGACATTATTGTCACCACCGCGCTTATCCCGGGTAAACCGGCGCCGAAGCTGATTACCCGTGAGATGGTTGACTCCATGAAGCCGGGCAGCGTGATTGTCGACCTGGCCGCCCAAAACGGCGGTAACTGTGAATATACCGTACCGAATCAGGTGACCACGACCGCTAACGGCGTGAAGGTGATCGGTTATACCGATCTGCCGGGCCGTCTGCCAACGCAGTCTTCTCAGCTCTACGGCACTAACCTGGTCAACCTGCTGAAGCTGCTCTGCAAAGAGAAAGACGGCAACGTCACCGTTGATTTCGACGATGTGGTGGTGCGCGGCGTCACCGTGGTCCGTGAAGGTGAAATTACCTGGCCTGCACCGCCTATTCAGGTTTCTGCTCAGCCTCAGGCGGCAGCGAAGGCGGCACCTGCGCCAAAAGAACCTGCCAAACCGGCTTCTCCGTGGCGCAAATACGCGATCATGGCGCTGGTGATTATTCTGTTCGGCTGGCTGGCTGACGTTGCGCCAAAAGAGTTCCTCGGCCACTTTACCGTCTTCGCGCTCTCCTGCGTCGTAGGTTACTACGTGGTGTGGAACGTCTCCCATGCGCTGCATACGCCGCTGATGTCGGTAACCAACGCCATCTCCGGGATCATCGTGGTGGGGGCGTTACTGCAGATTGGTCACGGCGGCTGGATCAGCTTCCTGAGCTTCATCGCGGTGCTGATCGCCAGTATCAATATTTTCGGTGGTTTCACCGTGACTCAGCGCATGCTGAAAATGTTTCGTAAAGGCTAAGGGGTAGCATATGTCTGGAGGATTAGTGACAGCCGCATACATTGTTGCTGCAATCCTGTTTATTTTCAGTCTGGCGGGGCTTTCCAAACACGAAACGTCTCAGCAGGGTAATAACTTTGGTATCGCCGGGATGGCAATTGCGCTGATTGCCACCATCTTTGGGCCGGACACCGGCAACGTGGCGTGGATCCTGGTGGCGATGATCATCGGCGGCGCGATTGGTATTCGCCTGGCGAAACGCGTTGAAATGACCGAGATGCCGGAGCTGGTTGCCATTCTGCACAGCTTCGTGGGTCTGGCGGCGGTGCTGGTGGGCTTCAACAGCTACCTGTATCACGAACCGGGCCTGGAGCCGATTCTGGTGAACATCCACCTGACGGAAGTGTTCCTCGGCATCTTCATCGGTGCGGTGACCTTCACCGGCTCCATCGTCGCGTTCGGCAAGCTGCGCGGGAAGATCTCCTCTAAGCCGCTGATGCTGCCAAACCGTCACAAGCTGAACCTGGCGGCGCTGGTGGTGTCGTTTGTACTGCTGGTGGTCTTCGTGCGTACTGAAAGCGTCGGTTTGCAGGTGCTGGCGTTGCTGGTCATGACCATCATCGCGCTGGCATTTGGCTGGCACCTGGTGGCGTCCATCGGCGGTGCGGATATGCCGGTGGTTGTCTCGATGCTGAACTCCTACTCCGGTTGGGCGGCGGCGGCGGCGGGCTTTATGCTGAGCAACGACCTGCTGATCGTCACCGGTGCGCTGGTGGGCTCTTCCGGTGCGATCCTGTCTTACATCATGTGTAAGGCGATGAACCGCTCGTTCATCAGCGTTATCGCCGGTGGTTTCGGGACCGATGGGTCTTCTTCCAGTGCGGATGAAGAAGTGGGTGAGCACCGTGAAATTTCTGCGGAAGATACCGCAGACATGCTGAAAAACTCGCATTCCGTGATCATCACCCCGGGCTACGGCATGGCGGTGGCGCAGGCGCAGTATCCGGTGGCGGAAATCACCGAGAAGCTGCGCGCGCGTGGCATCAAGGTTCGCTTTGGTATTCACCCGGTGGCAGGGCGTCTGCCAGGCCACATGAATGTGCTGCTGGCGGAAGCGAAAGTGCCTTACGACATCGTGCTGGAAATGGATGAGATCAACGATGATTTCGCCGACACCGACACCGTGCTGGTCATCGGTGCTAACGATACCGTTAACCCTGCTGCACAGGACGATCCGGGTAGCCCAATCGCCGGTATGCCGGTTCTGGAAGTGTGGAAGGCGCAGAACGTGATTGTGTTTAAACGCTCCATGAATACCGGCTATGCCGGGGTTCAGAACCCGCTGTTCTTCAAAGAGAACACCCACATGCTGTTTGGCGATGCCAAAGCCAGCGTGGATGCGATTCTGAAATCACTCTGACAGGGTAAGGCCCGGTGGCGCAAGCTTACCGGGCCTACCAAACCCGTAGGCCGGGTAAGGCGAAGCCGCCACCCGGCAAAAAAAACCGCCGGTTCCCCGACGGTTTTTTTTCATCCTGCTGGTCAATCGTCTTCCGGATCGTCCAGCTCAACCGGCGTCTGGTACTCATCCGGCTTAATGACCAGCAGGTCGCAGCGCAGATGGTCGATCACCTGTTCGGCGGTATTGCCGAGGAACGCGGCGGAAATACCGGTCCGGCCAATGGTGCCCAGCACCACAATCCCCGCCTGCAGGTGTTCCGCCAGGTCCGGGATCACCTCTTCAGGCAGCCCTTTTTCCACGTGGGTCATTTTCTCATCGATACTGAATTTCTGGCGCAGGGCTTTCATGGCCAGCAGGTGCTGACCGCGGATCGCGTCGTTGTACACGCTCGGGTCAAATTCAGGCAGCTCAATGGCAATGTTAATCGGGGTAACCGGATAGGCGCCCACCAGATGTACTTCAGTATGATTCACCTGATCGGCAAGCTGGATGGTCTCCTTCACCAGCTTCTCGTTCAGCGAATTGTGGTAATCCTCTTCGCTCGCGAGGTTTACCGCCACAACGGCTTTCCCGCCTTCAGGCCACGGCTGGTCTTTCACCATCCAGACCGGGCAAGGGCATTTACGCAGCAGGTGCCAGTCGGTCGGGGTGAAAATCACGGACTCCAGCTTGTCGTGCTGGTGCGCCATCTTCAGCAGCAGGTCGTGCCCACCAGCGACAATTTCCTGGATGATGGCTTCGAAAGGTCGGTTATGCCAGACCACTTTAATATCAATGGGTACACCCGCTTCCAGGTAATACTTCGCCTGTTCACGGATCCACGCGGTACGCTGGCTGATGACGCCCTGACGCATAGCGGTGCGCTCGTCAGGCGACAGAAGGGTGGTCATCTCATAAGAGAAGTCATAGATCGGCAAAAACGCTTTGATTTTGCCACCAATCCGTTGATGTAAATACACAGCACGTCGTAATGCTGGCTGATCGTCCTGATTCGGATCGATAGCTACCAGCATGTTTTGATACTTGGCCATACAGGTCTCCTTACTACTGTCACCACAGTCTGTAATTAAAAGAGTAACCTATATATCCTGAATGAAACAGAGGGGAGGTTTTGCCAGATCAATATTTCATGAAAATTTATCAGAGGAAAAGTACCGTGGTTGTCACCGCGATAAACGCAATAAACAGCAGCACCATCACCGCTATCGCAAAGGTCGTGGAGTCCTGAACGTAGGTTTTTTCCTCCCCCTTCATCGGGCCGACAAGCATGATCCAGATGAAGATAAAGGTCACTGAGGCAATCACGACTGAAACGAAAAACAAACTTTCTCTCAATTCATAACCTCAACGAGAACCTTTCGGGCGCTGTGTGGGGACGTGCTGCGGTGAAAATATGTCGAAACGGAAGTGATTATACCAGACCAATAAATCACAAGAATTTATCAGTCTGGTCATCAACAGGCGGAAGTTACGCCACGTTGCGGGCGTGCCCGGCAAGAACGGCCAGCGCTTCACCGTTTTCGATAGTGATGTATTTACCCTTAACGGCCAGCATTCCGCTTTTCTGGAAACGACCCAGCAGACGGCTGATGGTTTCCACGGTCAGGCCCAGGTAGTTACCGATATCGCCACGCGTCATCGTCAGACGGAATTCACGCGGCGAGAAGCCACGCTCGGCGAAGCGGCGGGAGAGGTTGTAGATAAACGCGGCCAGGCGCTCTTCTGCATTCTTTTTGGAAAGCAGCAGGATCATGTCCTGATCGCCTTTGATCTCACCGCTCATCAGACGCATCATCTGCTGACGCAGGTTAGGCATCTTGCCGGACAGGTCGTCCAGGGTTTCAAACGGGATTTCGCAAACCATTGAGGTTTCGAGTGCCTGAGCAAAGCTCGGGTGATGGCCCGTACCGATGGCATCAAAGCCTACCAGGTCGCCCGCCAGATGGAAGCCGGTGATCTGCTCATCACCCTGTTCGGTGATGGTGTAGCTCTTGATGGTGCCAGAACGGATAGCATAGAGCGATTTCAGTTCGTCTCCCGCTTTAAACAGCGTCTGCCCTTTCTGAATAGGCTTTTTGCGCTCGATGATATTATCAAGCTGATCGAGTTCATGCTCATTCAGGGTAAACGGGATACAGAGCTGGCTGATGCTGCAATCCTGGCAATGGATAGCACAACCGCCAGACTGAATGCGTCGTATAATTCGCTTTTCCGGGATCATAGGTTTGCTCAAGCCTTAATTGATATTGGTCAATTTTAACATCTTTTTGGTAAGTACGTAAGCCTGACAAACCCTCAATAAAGACAAGAGACGGCAATGTGTCGCCATCTTCTTGAAATTCCACAGCTTGATTATGGATTTTTAGCCTAACCAGTAGAAAATTAAGCACAAAAAGCCTGGGAACTAGAGCAGGAGATACCCTTCGTGACGCAGCAACCACTCTTTTCGCTGCACGCCGCCGGCATAGCCGGTCAGGGTACCGTTGCGGCCAATGACGCGATGGCAGGGCACCACGATGCTGACCGGGTTAGAGCCGTTCGCGGCACCCACCGCGCGTGCTGCCCCTGCGCGGCCTAGCTGCTCCGCGAGCTGGCCGTAATGCATGACCTGCCCGCACGGTATTGACCGCAGGGCCTGCCACACTTCGCGCTGAAAAGGCGTGCCTGCCGTGGCGGTCGGCAGAGTATCGATGATGCTGAGATCGCCTTCGAAGTAGGCCGCCAGCTTGTCGCTCAGTCCGCCCGGGTTGGTGGCGCGGATACGTTCATACCCCTGGGAGCGGTAGTGAATAGCGAGCAGTTCTTCCATGCGGTCGCTGTGCTCTTCCCACTCAACGGCGCGCAGGCAAAACTCCTCGTCCGCGATCACCCACAGCGGCCCGAGCGGCGTCGCAATCTTATCTTCGAGTAATCTCAGCATCCTCATTCCTTTAGTTCAGCCTCGGGTATATTCCCGGTCCAATCGGCAGGCCGACAAGATACCACGCCACCAGCATCACCAGCCATACCCCTAAAAAGATAAGCGGATAAGGCAAGACGAGCGAATAGTAGGTACCCAGTTTGGCCTCCGGTTTATAGCGCTGCAGGAAGCCTAAAAACAGCGGCACAAACGGTGAAACCGGTGCCAGCGGAATCACCGAGGAGTCCGCAATGCGGAACAGGATCTGGGCAAACGCCGGATGGAACCCCAGCATCATAAACATCGGCACGAAGATCGGGGCCAGAATCGACCAGATGGCGGAGCCGCTGGCGATAAACATGCACAGCAGGGATGACAGCAGCGCCAGGCCGACAAACGCCGGCACGCCGCTTAGCCCGGCCGCCTCCAGCGCGTCGGTCAGGCCCACGGCCATAAACTTGCCCATGTTGCTCCAGTTAAACATCGCCACAAACTGCGCCAGCGGGAACACCATCACGATAAAGCCCGCCATCTCTTTCATCGGCTCGATCATCAGCTGGGGCAGATCGCCCTGACGGCGGATTTTGCCGGTAGCGATACCGTAGGCGAGCGAAACGACAAAGAAGAAGAGGATAATCAGCGGCACGATGCCCTGAATAAACGGCGACGGCAGGACGGTATGTTTAACCGGATCGCGCAATATGCCGTTTTCCGGCACCACCATCAGCGCCACCAGCGCGATAAAGGCCAGCGAGACCACGCCCGCCACGCGCAGGCCGAAGCGCTGCTCTTTGCTCAGGGTTTCCAGCTTTTCATCGCTACGGCCTTCCCATTTACCCAGGCGCGGCTCGATGATCTTATCGGTAATCAGCCCGCCGACAATCGTCAGGACAATGACCGAGCTGGCCATAAAGTACCAGTTGTCGATTACGCTGACGTGCATTGCCGCATCAATGGTCTTTGCCGCCTCCGTGCTGATGCCGGACAGCAGCACGTCGGTGGTGACGATCAGCAGGTTGGCGGTGAATCCACAGCCCACGCCCGCAATCGCCGACAGCAGGCCCGCCACGGGGTGACGCCCGACGGCGAGGAAGATCAGCGCCCCCATCGGCGGCATGATCACCAGCGCGGCGTCGGAGGAGATATGGCTGAAGAAGGCGATAAACAGCACCATATAGCTCGCGTAACGCGCGCTGACGTGAGAAGCCATCTTTACCATTAATGCGGGCAGCAAGCCCACGCGTTCAGCCAGTCCGGCGCCCAGCACCAGTGCCAGAATGGCGCCCAGCGGGGCAAAACCGCTGAAGTTTTTGATGACGTTCGGCAAAAACCAGTGCAGCCCGTCAACGCTGAGCAGGTTCTTTACCGCCACCAGGCTGCCGTCAGCCGGGCTGCGCACGCTCACGTCAAAGGCGGAGAGCACGGCGGTGGCAACCATTAAAATCACAATCAGATAGATAAACAGCAGGAAAGGGTGCGGCACTTTATTGCCGATCCTTTCAACCCAGCCATAGAGCTTACCGGATGGGGAATGCGAAGGTATGGATGACATACTCATGGGCGTTCCTCGGGAGTGTTGTGTTGTTGTGTTGTGTTTTTTTATTTTAAAGGTGACGGTGTCACGCCCTGTGGGATCGGACACACGTACGGTTTTTCATGTAATTGTTGTTCGAACTCTTCACGGCATTTTTCCAGCAGCGCTGCGTCCTGGAGCAGATTGAGCGCGGTCGCGCCCATCACTTTTCCAGCCAGCAGCATGCCTTTGTGGGCAATGGAGGTACGCCCCTGCGCCACCAGCTGCCAGGTGTGCAGCGGCGTGCCGACGGTAAAGCAGGGGCTGAAGCACTGGGCGACCGGCATTTTCCAGCTGACGTCGCCCACGTCCGTGGAACCCGCAAGCACGTTGTCGGTGATGGCATAGGGCGCGACTTCATCCACCAGCAGCGTCTCCTGATGACGACGGGAAAAGGCTTTACCCGCATCACCGCCCGTCGCGGCAATATTTTTCAGGCTGTTCTGCAGATCGTTGGGCGTCAGGGTGGCGCGGATCTCGCGGGCAAAGGCGCGTTCTTCCTCCGTCCAGAGCGGCGTGCCGTAGTGCTGCAGGGCGCGATACATCGCCGCCTCGAGCGTGCGGTTCGGCAGGTAGCTTGAGCAGGCTTTGTCAAAGCGGCACTCGACGGTGGTTTCGGTCATCAGCGCCGCGCCCTGGGCGATTTTTTCGATGTGTTCGTAGATCTGCTGCGCATCGGCCATCTCCGGGGCGCGGATCAGATACAGCACCTCGGCCTGCGCTTGCACCACGTTGGGCGAAATCCCTCCGGTGTCGGTAATGGCGTAATGGACGCGCGCTTTCTCGATAATGTGTTCGTTGAGGAAGTTGGTGCCGGTGGTCATCAGCGTCACGGCGTCCAGCGCGCTGCGTCCCAGATGGGGGGAGTTGGCCGCGTGTGCCGCCACGCCGTGAAAACGCCAGGCGGCCTGAATATTCGCCAGCGTGCTGACGTTAAACATCCCGGCGAAGGCTTCCGGGTGCCAGGTGACGGCGGCATCGACGTCATCAAACAGGCCTTCGCGCACCATAAAGGTTTTCCCGGAGCCGCCTTCCTCGCCGGGGCAGCCGTAAAAACGCACCGTTCCGCTACCGCCGTGCTGTTCCAGCCAGCTTTTCACCGCTACCGCCCCCGCCAGCGCCGCGGTGCCTAAGAGGTTATGCCCGCAGCCGTGGCCGTTAGCTCCCGGCGTGGCCGATTGCGCCGTCGCGCAGTGCGCCTGCTGGCTTAGCCCGGCCAGCGCGTCGTATTCGCCCAGCAGGGCGATGACCGGTTTCCCGCTGCCGAAGCTGGCGATAAAGGCATTGGGGATGCCGCCGGCCTCGCGCGTCAGCGTGAAGCCCTCGGCCTCCAGCTCGCTGGCCAGCCGTTCGGCAGACCAGAACTCTTCAAAGCGGGTTTCAGGACGATCCCAGATCGCGTCGGCAATGTCGGTTAACGTGCGACATCGCGTGTCGATCGCATCGGCAATAAAAGCGTAGTTCTCCTGCATTACACACCTCGCGTCCACGGGAAATTGAGCGCAGTTCGCGCCAGCGTTTCAATGGCGATGGTCATGACCTGCTCATCGAAGTCGAATTTTTCGTTGTGATGTCCGGCGCTCAAATCCGTGCCGAACACCATATAGGACGCCATGCCGCCGTTCTGCTGCACGCGGGCCATCATCAGCGTGGCGTCTTCGGAGCCTGCTGGCGCCTTCACCTTATCGATGGCGTGAACAACCCCGGAAACCTGGCTCGCCTGTTCGCGCAGATAATCAACCCACGCCGGTGTCGGCGCGCTGGACGTTGCGGCACCCATCAGGCGTATCTCGGCGCGCACGCCGTAGAGCGCCGCTGCGCCGGTAATGACCGCCTGCGCGCGCTCAAAGACGTACTGATTAATCGCTTCGCTTTCACCGCGGGTTTCAACCTTTATCAGGGCATTCGCAGGCACCACGTTGCGTCCGCTGCCCGCCTGCATCACCCCGACGTTCACCCGGGAGGCGCCTTCGCTGTGCGGGGCGATGCTGTGCAGGGCGAGGGCGGCCTGCGCGGCGGCGAGCAGGGCGTTACGTCCGTCCTCCGGTTTCCCGCCCGCGTGTGCGGCCACGCCGGTAAAGTTCACGTCGAACTTGGTGGTCGCCATAAAGTTATCGCTGCCGCAAATTACCGTTCCGGCAGGGACGCCGGTACCGATATGGATGGCGGTGAAATAGTCCACGTTGTCCAGCGCCCCGGCGGCAACCATGGCGCGCGCGCCGCGGGTCCCTTCTTCGGCAGGCTGGAAGATCAGCTTGAGGGTGCCGCTGAGCTGTGCTTCATTCTCTTTAAGTACCCGCGCCAGCCCCAGACCAATCGTGGTGTGACCGTCGTGCGCGCAGGCGTGCATCATTCCCGGATTGCAGGAGGCAAAACCGTCGCGAAACGGGCGATGGCTTTCATCCAGCGCTTCGCTTAAATCAAGAGCATCCATGTCGACGCGAAACGCCAGGGTCGGTCCTGGACGCCCGGTATTGAGGGTGGCGACAATGCCGGTAAACCCGCCTTCAAACGGCGCCAGCCATTTCTCAGGCGCGCCCTGCGCCCGCGCGCGGGCAAACTCTTGCGCCAGGGTTGCGGCATCGGGCAACCCCATCCGGCTTTCGGCATCCACCACGTCGCGACCCATCGCCAGTTCGTAACCCAGCGAGTCGAGGATTTCCGCGACCTTCGCCGCGGTACGAAACTCTACCCAGCCGGATTCCGCAAAATGGTGAAAATCACGACGCCATGCGCTCAGCTGCGGCGATAGCGTCTGGATGTACTGCGCCAGTGTGTCCATATCTGTTCCTGTCATCATTAAAATATGTGAACTGCTTCACGCTGTGATAGTTTTTACTTATCACTAACCGATTTTTCACAGTTTTAACCGTTCAGGAATTACCCTCGCACATCCCTTTCCATTAAAGTAGATGACAGTTTCTTTACTCTGATAAACAACGGTTATCGGTCGGGCTATGACATTCCAGATTAAATTTCATCAAATTCGGGCGTTTGTTGAGGTTGCACGTCAGGGCAGCATTCGCGGTGCCAGCAGAACGCTGAATCTTTCCCAGCCGGCGCTGACCAAATCCATCAAAGAGCTGGAGGAGGGCATGGCGGCGCAGCTTTTCGTGCGCAGGAGTAAGGGCGTCGCGTTGACCGAATGTGGAGAGGGCTTTTACCAGCGCGCCCGGTTGATTCTGGAAGAGCTGCGCGCGGCGCAGGATGATATCCGTCAGCGGCAGGGTGAGCTGGCCGGGCAGATCAACATCGGGATGGGGGCCAGCGTTTCACGCACGCTTATGCCCGCCGTCATTACCCGCTTTCACGCGCAACATCCGCAGGTCAAGGTGCGGATTATGGAAGGGCAGCTGGTGTCGATGATCAATGAATTACGCCAGGGCGAACTGGACTTCACCATCAACACCTATTATCAGGGGCCTTACGACCAGGAGTTTACGTTTGAAAAACTCTTCGAAAAACCGTTTGCGGTATTTTGTCGTGAAGGGCATCCGGCAATGGGGGCAACGTCAATTAATGAACTTCTGCATTTTAACTGGACAATGCCGACGCCGCGGGGAAGCTATTACAAGCAATTAGAAGAGGTATTTAGCGATCGTTCGCAAATACCGCGAATTGGCGTGGTTTGCGAAACATTTTCTTCCTGTATTAGCCTCGTCGCGCAAAGCGATTTTTTAAGCATACTGCCGCAGGAGCTAGGCTGTGACCCGCTGCTGGCGCACCGCCTGGTTATGCTGCCGGTAGTCGAATCGCTTCCTAAAGCGACCTATTATTTAATTCAGCGCCGTGATTCACGTCAGACGCCCCTTGCTGAGTCATTAATTACGCAATTCAGAAGGGAAGCGAGAAAAATAGTCGTCGCGTGAAATGCCTATTAAAAAAACAGGATCTGCCCGACATCAGACAGACCCTATAGTACACACAGCAGTACGTCCTTTCGCCAATCCTGAGTATTATATCCATGAGGCAGGTATATTTAGGTATAACACCTTTCCCGAAAAAGGAAAGGGGGTTGAGTGTTTGATTTTACGAAAATTTAACACAAATCACTTATTTTATCTTTGCTGAAATTTTAGTTAAGTCATGTTTAAGTTCATTTTATAAATACTATATATATTCATCGGGTTAATATTTATGGCGCACGACGGCGTACAGCGATGATTGAGGCCTGCCTCAGGCGCAGGTATAGTACCGTCCTCAGCTGTAGCCGGAGGATGCCCATGAACCCTGACGACAAATCCTTTTTTCTTGACGCCATGGAAGATGTCCAGCCCCTGAAGCGCTGCGCGGATATTCACTGGCAGCCCAGCCGCAATACGCGGGCGCGCGAAGAGGTGGATAATGAACAGCTGGATAACTTCCTGACGCTGGACTTTCTTGACGTTCTGCCCCTGGAAGAACCGCTGGCTTTCCAGCGCGAAGGGGTGCAGCAGGGCGTGATGGATAAGCTGCGCACGGGGAAATATGCCCGCCAGGCCAGCTTAAACCTCTTACGCCAGCCTGCAGAGCGCTGCCGTCAGATGCTCTATTCTTTTATTCGCCAGGCCGGGCGCGACGGGTTACGTAACCTGATTATCATCCACGGGAAAGGGCGCGAGCAGAACTCGCATCCTAACGTGGTGCGCAGCTATCTGGCGCGCTGGTTAACCGAGTTCGAGGAAGTGCAGGCTTTTTGCGTGGCGCTGCCGCATCACGGCGGCAGCGGGGCTTGTTATGTTTCCCTGCGAAAATCCGATGAAGCAAAACAGGAAAACTGGGAGCGTCACGCCAAGCGCAGCCGCTAGCGGGCGATATCCTCGCCCGCCTGAGACTCAGAACGTTTCCCAGTTGCTGTCGGTAGAGGCGGTTGCCGTGGCCGGACGCAGCAGCTGTGGCGTTTTCAGATTGGCCGGGCGTGGAGCGACCGCTTTTTCTTTGCCGTTCAGACGAAACGCGGCCACCGCCTGGCGCAGCTGCTCGGACTGATCTTCCAGTGCCGCCGCCGCCGTGGCGGACTCCTGCACCAGCGCGGCGTTTTGCTGCGTCACGCTGTCCATCTGCGAAACGGCCAGGCTCACCTGCTCAATGCCGCGGCTCTGCTCGTCAGAGGCTGATGAAATCTCACCCATGATATCGGTCACGCGGGTGACGGCGGCGACAATTTCCTTCATGGTGGTGCCGGCCTCGCTGACCTGCTCAGAACCGGTATTCACCCGGCTGACGGAGTTCTCGATAAGCCCTTTGATCTCTTTCGCCGCCTGCGCGCTGCGGCTCGCCAGCGTACGAACTTCGCCTGCAACAACCGCAAAACCACGCCCCTGTTCCCCGGCGCGTGCCGCTTCCACCGCGGCGTTAAGCGCCAGAATGTTGGTCTGGAACGCGATGCTGTCAATCACGCCGGTAATATGCGCAATTTGCTGCGAGCTGTCGGCGATTTCGTTCATGGTGCGAACCACGTTATCCACGACGTGACCGCCGCGCGCGGCCGTCTCAGAGGCGTTTTTCGCCAGCAGCGTGGCCTGACGGGCGTTATCGGAGTTCTGTTTAACCGTTGCGGTCAGTTCCTCCATGCTGGCGGCGGTCTCTTCGAGCGAGGCGGCCTGCTGCTCTGTACGGGCGGACAGATCGTTGCTCCCTGCGGCAATTTCGCCTGCGCCGGTGTAGATGGAATCGGTACTTCCACGTACGGCGCTGACGGTGGTCACCAGCGACTGCTGCATCTCGTGCAGGCCGGCGGCCAGCTGACCCATCTCATTGCGACCAGAGATGGCGATATCCTGCGTCAGGTCGCCCCCTGCAATGGCGCGAATATGGTTCATAATGGAGTGGAGTGGTTTCAACAGCAGGTGCTGTAAACCCTGCCAGATGACCACCAGAACCGCGATAACGGCCAGCAGAATCGCCGCCAGGGTCCACTGCATCTGCGTGAAGCTGCTCTGGTTCTCTTCGGTTGCGGCCTTCAGCAGGGTGTTGTTTTCGGCGCGCCAGCGGTTATAGACCGCTTCCATCTCGTCCTGCGCCTGCTGGGCGTCCAGATCGCCATAGGCCTGATAGTTGTCGGCACGCAGATACTCAATCGATAAGCGCATCACTTCGTGCATCTGGTTCCAGGATTTCTGCATCTCGTCGGTTAATGCCGCCTCCTGGCCGTTAACCTGCGGCAGTTTCTGCCACTCTTTGTTATAGGCTTCGGCTTTTGCCAGCGAGTCGGCTGCGGTGCCAAGCAGTTTATTGATCGCCGCAAGGGAAGCCGGGTCGCGCTGGTTTTTCAGATAGCGGATCGCCACGCGGGTGACGGTGACGCGCGTTTTCACCAGCGTGTTCACGCTGTCGCTCAGGCTTTCCTGCTGGGCATTGAGCACGCCGGAATTCTGGAAGTTATGGCGGTCGTTGCTGACGGCAGAGTAGAACAACCCTCCCGTGACAACTTGCAACAGACAGAATATGGTGAGGGCAAAGATAATACCGGTAATCACGTGCAGATTTTTCAGCATAGCGGTCGTCCGTTAGAGAAGATGCAGGGGTACTTCATTACTATCGTCGTAGAGAATTTAAACTTTAATTAACTCGCGCTTAACTAATGGTTCTGCGAGGGAACCTGTTGTAAATCCGGATCATTTTTATGAGGAAGGTTAACATGAGCAGCATTGATAAAAGCGGGACGTACGCGCTCGGAACGCGGACGGTTAAAAGACTGGGCTACGGTGCGATGCAGCTCGCCGGGCCGGGCGTCTTTGGTCCACCGAAGGATAAGCAAGCCGCGCTGGACGTGCTGCGCGAAGCGGTGGCGGCAGGGGTGAACCACATTGATACCAGTGATTTTTATGGTCCTCATGTCACTAACCAGTTGATCCGCGAGGCGCTTCACCCGTACCGGGACGATCTGACGCTCGTCACCAAGATTGGTGCCCGCCGCAACGACAAAGGTGCCTGGCTGCCGGCCTTTTCCGCGCAGGAACTGACTCAGGCGGTGCACGACAACCTGCGTAATCTGCAGCTTGACGTGCTGGACGTGGTGAATCTGCGGATCATGTTTAGCGCACACGGGCCGGCGGAAGGGTCGATTGCTGAACCGCTCTCCACCCTGGCCGAATTACAGCAGCAGGGGCTGGTGCGTCATATTGGCCTGAGCAACGTCACGGCCACCCAGGTTGCGGAAGCCCAGAAGCTGGTACCGGTGGTGTGCGTGCAGAACATGTACAATATTGTGAACCGGGGTGACGACGCGCTGGTGGATCTGCTGGCGCAGCAGGGCATTGCTTATGTGCCGTTCTTCCCGCTGGGTGGCTTTACGCCACTGCAATCTTCCGGGCTGAAGGCTGTCGCGGATTCACTGGGCGCGACGCCAATGCAGGTAGCGCTGGCATGGCTGCTGCAACGTTCCCCGAATATTCTGCTGATCCCGGGCACCTCTTCCGTGGCGCATCTGCGGCAAAACCTCGCGGCGGCGGATTTGCAGTTACCGCCTGAAGCACTGGAAACGCTGAATTCGCTGATAGATTAAACGTGATACGCGCAAAGCCCGAAGGGGACTTTCGGCTTTGCGCGCTTAGGGTCCTGTCTGACTTTTCTGCCTGTGGAGCGCTAACGCTTCCGCCACAATCTCTTGCTTACTTTTACGCGTCTCAAAGGCGGTGATTCTGATGTACTCCATCAGATCGGGATCGATACGGGCGCTCAGCATCCTGAGATCGGCCTCCTTTGCCAGACCGCGTGCAACACGCTTGTCTGGATAGTCACGGGCTGGCATGGGAAATATTCTCCAGTAAGTCTTGTTAATTCGTGCTGTAAAATATGCTTTTATCTGACTTTAAAGTCAATATGTAGTTAGTACATAGTGATGTTATTTTTTTATAAGTCATAAACAACATGACTTATATATGACTTTCGCTGTCAATCCTGTTAACGGCGGGCGATGTTGCTCAATTAAAACCGCTCAAACTTCAACGCGTTTGGATTCGTCTCCGGAAATGACCTTGATCCTTGTCCACAATCCGTAATACTGTATTTATATACAGTATCTGGCGAGAAAGGCACTATGGACACTCTCTTTTCTTATCACCCAAAACAAATCATTGAATTACCTTTGTTTTTAGAACGTGTTGCCTGTGGGTTTCCCAGCCCGGCGCAGGATTATGTGGAAGATCGTCTCGATCTTAACCGGCTGGCAGTAAGGCACCCCAGTGCGACCTATTTTATCAAGGTGAGTGGAGACTCCATGATTGGGGCGGGGATCGGCGACGGCGATCTGCTGGTGGTCGATCGTTCGTTAAATGCCGAACATGGGGATATTGTCGTGGCGTCGGTCGCCGGTGAGTTTACGGTGAAAGAGCTACAGACCCGTCCGGTTCTGAGACTTCTGCCGCATAATGCCCGTTATCAGCCGATTACCTTTCAGTCCGAAGAGGAGCTGCAGATCTTCGGCGTCGTCACCCACACGCTCAAAACGCATAAACATGTTCGCGCTGGTTGATGTGAACAGCTTCTATGCCTCCTGCGAGCGGGTATTCCGCCCCGATCTGGAGGGGAAACCCATCGTAGTGGTGTCCAATAACGACGGCTGCATTATTTCACTGTCGCGGGAGGCAAAGCAGTTCGGCATAAAAATGGGTGAGCCGTATTTTAAATTCAAAGAAAAGCTCTACCCGTCGCGGGTTTATGTCTTTAGCTCGAACTATGCGCTATATGCCGATCTCAGCAGTCGGGTCATGCAGACGCTGACCGATCTCGCCCCGGCAATAGAGATTTACTCCATTGATGAGGCGTTCGTGAACGTCTCAGGGGTCAGTCACTGCCTGTCACTGGAAGCGTTCGGTCACCAGATGCGCACGCAGGTCTTTAAAAATACGGGCTTAACCGTTGGCGTCGGTATTGCCCCGACCAAAACGCTGGCGAAGCTGGCCAACTATGCGGCGAAACGCTGGGCCAGCACGGGCGGCGTGGTCGATCTCTCAGGCCGCGAACGGCAGCGTAAACTGCTGGCAAAGGTTCCGGTAGAAGAGGTGTGGGGAGTAGGGCGGCGCATCACGAAAAAACTGAACGCGATGGGCATTACCACAGCGCTGGAGCTGGCGGAAGCGTCCTCCTGGGTCATCCGCAAACATTTCAACGTGGTGCTGGAACGTACGGCCCGCGAGCTTCGCGGCGAGCCCTGCCTTGATCTGGAAGAGTTCACCCCCACGAAGCAGCAAATCATCTGTAGCCGTTCGTTTGGACACCGCATTACGCAATATGAAGAGATGCACCAGGCGATTTGCGCCTACGCGGAGCGGGCAGCAGAGAAACTGCGCGGCGAGCATCAATACTGCCGTTTTATCAGCGTGTTTGTGCGCACCAGCCCGCATGCGGACAACGAAATTTATTACGGCAATCAGGCTTCTGTCACCCTGATGACGCCCACCAATGACTCGCGGGATATCATCCGCGCCGCCACAGAGGCGCTGGGGCGTATATGGCTCGACGGGTATCGCTATATGAAAGCCGGGGTCATGCTGGCGGATTTTTTCAGCAGCGGCGTCGCCCAGCTAAACTTGTTTGACGATAACCGTCTGCGCGCCAACAGCGCGGCGCTGATGGAGACGATCGACAGCGTAAATCATTCTGGCAAAGGGAAGATATGGTTTGCCGGGCAGGGTATTGAGAAATCCTGGGCGATGAAGCGTGAGATGCTGTCACCGGCCTATACGACGCGATACGCCGATTTGCCGGTGGCGAAGTAGAAGGCGACTATTTTGTGGCGTCATGCGTCGCGATCTCAGGCAGTAACTGCTCAATCACGTTGACGACCTTTCTGACGCGCTGCGGAATAAAGCGGGAGTCAGGATAGACGGCATAGAGGAAACGATCGGGGAGCCGCCACTCGGGCAGTACCGGTACCAGCGTGCCCGCCTGCAGCGCCCTGGCCACGAGCGGTTGCTGCATGCCGCCGATACCGATGCCGGACTCCAGCGCCTGCAGCAGCGCGTCGCTGGTGTTGGCACGGAAAACGGTATTTACGCTGATCTCGACCGTTTCCTCGTCAGAAATCAGGCGCAGGGGGGCATCCAGCGGAATACCGCTGAACCGTACGTGTGGCAGCGTCGTCAGTTCGCTGACGGCGTGTACCGCCTGAAAACCGGGAGCGGCAAACAGCGCGGCTTCAATATGCGCCAGCACGCGAGCCGCGTGCGCCTGCGGAGGCTCACTGCTCAGCCGTATCGCGACATCCACGCCTTCCGTCACCAGATCGGCAAGGCGGTCATCCAGGGAAATCATCAGCTGCAGTTCGGGATGCCGGTGCTGTAGCGCCAGCAGATGCGGCAAAAAGATCTGCCCCAGGCCGCTCGGTAGCTGGACATGGACGCGTCCCTGAACGCTATGATCGACAGGATGTAAGCGCCTCTCCGCTTCCCCCATGGCGTCCAGTACAAGCTGCATATCTCGCCGGTAACGTTCACCCTGCTCGGTCAGCTTCATCGTACGCGTCGTACGGTGCAGCAGCACCACACCCAGCGATTCCTCCAGCGCCGCGATCTGTTGACTGACGGCGGACTGCTTAATCCCGATCTGCCGGGCGGCCGCCGAAAACGAGCCCGCTTCAGCGACGCGTAGAAAGGTAGAAATGGCCGTGAGCTTGTTATTCATTTAATGATTCTGCTTATAAGTGCCATCGGTTTCAGGGGATATCTCCAGAAAAAATAATAGATCACACTGCGTCTGTCACCCTTTGCGGAGAAACACCATGAATAAGATGCAGCAACACAACGTCGCCCTGGTCGCGGGGGCCAGCGGCATTGTCGGCAGACAGCTGGTCAACACGCTTCTGCACCATCAGTGGGAGGTGATCGGCCTTAGCCGCCATGCCGAGTCTCATCCTGACGGCATTCCCGTGGTGAACGTCGATTTACTGGATGCGCAGGACACTGCACGGGCGCTGCACGCCCTGAACGGTGTCACCCACATCTTTTACAGCGCCTGGGCGAACGCGGCGAACTGGACGGACATGGTTGAGCCGAACGTCACCATGCTGCGTAATCTGGTCAGCACCCTCGAAAAAACGGCACCTTTGCAGACGGTAAGCCTGATGCAGGGGTACAAAGTCTATGGTGCGCATCTGGGGCCGTTTAAAACCCCGGCGCGGGAAAGCGATCCCGGCGTACCGGGTGCTGAATTTAACGCCGCGCAGCTCACGTGGCTCAGCCAGTTTCAGCAGGGGAAACGCTGGCACTGGCATGCCATCAGGCCGGGCGTGGTGGGGAGCGCAGTACCGGGGAATGCCATGAACCTTGCGCTGAGCATCGCCCTGTACGCCTCCCTGTGTAAGGCGCTGGGGTTACCGCTGCGTTTTCCCGGTTCGGAACAGGCCTGGCACAGCATCGTGGATCATACCGACGCCGGGCTGCTGGCCGAGGCAACGCTGTGGGCCGCCACGTCACCTGCGGCACAGAATCAGGCGTTCAACGTGAATAATGGCGATATCTGGCGCTGGAGCGAACTGTGGCCGCGCATCGCACGCTGGTTTGAACTGGATTCTGCGCCGCCGGTGAGGCTGTCATTCCATCAGCTGTTTAACGACTATCGCGGGGTATGGCGCGAGCTTGCCGGAGAGCGGCTGGTGGAAGCGGATATTCTGCGGCTGAGCGACGGGCAGTTTGCCGATTTTGTCTTTGGCTGGAACTACGACATGTTTGGGGACGGGAGCAAGCTGCGTAGGGCGGGCTTTACGCAAATGCAGGCGACCGATGAGATGTTTTTCAGCCTGTTTGCGCAGCTGAGAGCGGCGCGAATTATTCCCTGATGAACCAGGGCGTCCTGGTGCAGGCCAGGACGCCGGGGCACTTACTCAACCGTTAATGCATTAACAACCTCGGCCACGCTTTTCACGCTGCGGATGTTCCCAATCCCCGTGCCGAGCGCGATATAACCTTCATCGGTGTTGCCTTCAAGCATGCCAAGACGCAGGCCCCGTAATCCTCCCATCGCCTTGCCCAGCTCTTCGTTGCTTGCGCCTGCTTTATCCATCGCCGCCAGTTTTTCCGCCAGCCTGCCGGGAAGAGAGCGGTAGTAATGGGGTACGGTGCGGAAAAGCAGCAAATCGAGACCGTTGGCGGCAACAATTTTCTCTTTGACGCTCTGCGGCACGCGGCTTTCTTCCGTACTGATAAACACCGAACCGGCAAACACGCCTTCAGCGCCTAAGGCATGCGCCGCTCTGGCGGTGCGATTATCGGTAATGCCGCCCGCGGCCATCACCGGGATGTGCTTCACGGCATCGGCAATCAGCGGCACGATGGAAAAGGTGCCAAGCACCGTGGCGGGTAACGTTCCGCCCTCGTCAAAACCGGTGGCGACGATAATGTCTGCGCCCAGGTCTTCCGCGAGGCGGGTGTTTTCCGGGGTGGGATTGATGTCGCGGTAGATAATGGCGATACCCGCCTCTTTTAGCTCGCTGAAGAGCGCCGGAATAATGCTGCCTTCCCCATAGCCCGTATACACCACGGCCCTGACGCCTTCCTCTTTCACCACCTGAAGAATAGGCCTGGTCCAGACGTCATTAACGGCTGTGGGGATCAGGTTCACGCCAAACGGTTTTTCGGTCAGCCGTTTGGTTTTACGAATTTCCTCGCGCATTTTTTCGGCGGTCTCTTCCGGCGTTGACACCGCGGTGTCGGCGGTTAAGCCCGCGTTGGGTCCCAGCACGCCAAGCCCGCCGGCATTGCTGACCGCAGCGACTAAGCGGGCGTCAGTGAGCCAGGATAGCGGTCCCTGAATAACAGGTTTTTCGATACCCAGGATCTGACAAATACGGTTATTTTTCATAGCGGACTCTCCCTCTCGTTTGAATGGAGGAGAGTGTAGGGCGCAGGATTGTTAGGAAAAATAGCCAAAAAGATTCATCACTGTTATAAAATTAATAACAATTACTTTATCCTGCTCGCGGCAAAAGCGTCTCTTATGCAAATAAACCTTTTTGAATCTATTAGAATTTTTATTGAAATTGTCGAGTCAGGCAGCCTTACCCAGGCGGCGGAGAATCTGCAGGTCCATCGTCCGGCCATCACCAAAGCGTTGCAGCTCCTGGAGCAACACAGCGGCACGCGGCTACTGCAGCGAACAACGCGTCGGATTAGCCTGACGCCGGATGGGGAAGCGTTTTATCGCCGGAGTAAACCCCTGCTGGCGCAGGCGGACGAATTACTGGAGTCGTTTGGTACGGACCGGGCAATACACGGTCAGCTGCGTGTGGATATGCCTGTCTCTTTTGCCACGCTGCGGGTCATCCCCAATCTGCCTGATTTTTACCGTCAGCATCCTGAGATCGACATCATTCTGAGCAGCTCGGATCGCCGTCGGGATATGCTGCGGGATGGCCTGGACTGCGTGCTGCGGGTGGGAGAGCTGGAGGACGGCGAGTATATCGCGCGTAAAATCGGGAACATCAAAATCACGACCTGCGCCAGCCCGGCCTGGCTGGCAAAACACGGTACGCCAAAAACGCCGGATGATTTACGCCAGCATCAGGCCATCAACTGGATTAATAACAGCAGCAGACAAATTCATCCGTGGACGTTTACCACGCCGGAAGGCATCGCGGAGATTACCCTGCCCGGTAAGCTTGTCGTGGATAACTCCGAGGCCTACATCGCGGCAGGCCTTGCCGGGCTGGGGTTAATGCAGGGGATGAATCTTTTTCTCCAGCCTTACCTTGACCGCGGTCTTCTGGTTGAAGTCCTGCCGGACTATCGCTCGCCGGACCGCAAGCTGTCACTGCTCTATCCGCACCGCCACCTTTCCCGCAAAGTACGGGTCTTTACCGAATGGCTGGAGAGTCTGGTGTGAAAACAGCCAGCTCGTGACACAGCGCGCCAATCTGTTCCACGGCGTTCAGCAGGCGGGGCGTGGGTTCGTTTGCGCAGTTCAGCCGCAGAAAGTGGGTTAACTCGGCAGCCGGGGAAAACAGGGGGCCAGGGCTGACGCCAATGCCCAGCGCCAGCGCGCGACGGTGCACCTCCAGCGCGTTGACCTGCTGAGGCAGCTCTACCCACAGCAGGAAACCGGCTGCGGGTACGCTAACGCGCGTACCGGGTGGAAAGCTGGCCTCGACCCGCGCCACAACGGCGCGTATCCCCTCTGCGATCCGGCGCTTTAGCCGCCGCAGGTGACGATCGTAGTCGCCGCTTGCCAGCATCTCGCTCGTTGCGGCTTCCAGCAGCGGGGCGCCCGCCCAGTCTCCGGCCATGCGGGCCTGTAAGACCTGCGCGTGGTAGCGTCCCGCTGCAATCCAGCCGATTCGCCAGCCCGGCGCAAGCGTTTTAGACAGGGAGCTGCAGTAGATCACATTCCCGCTCTGGTCGAACGCCTTGCAGGCCGGAGGTCGTTGCCCGTCACCGACCAGATCTCCGTAAACATCGTCCTCAATCAACGGAATTTCTGCCTCTTCAAGCAGGGCAACCAGCTCCTGCTTGCGCGCGACGGGCATGCTGGCACCCAACGGGTTCTGCACGGTGGGCGAGGCCAGAACGGCAGCGGGGCGGTGGCAGCGGATGGCGTCCGCCAGCGGTTCCAGCAGCAGGCCGTCGACAGGGTCGGTGGGGATCGCTAAGGCCTTCAGGCCTAAATCCTCCAGCAGCAGGAGCGTGCCAAAGTAGGCGGGCTGCTCAATCGCCACGACATCGCCCGGCTGGCACACGGCCCGAAGGGCCAGGCGCAGCGCCTGCGTCGCGCCTGCGGTAATAATGAGATCGTCCGCGCCGAACCGGGCTCCCCACTGCGCAGAACGGGCGGCAATCTTACTGCGCAAATCAACCCTTCCCGGAGGCAGGCTATAGCTCTGCCCGTGAGCGTCCAGACGACGGCCCGCAGAGTGCAACGCCCGCTGCAGCGCATCACCCGGCAGCCACGCGGGATCGGGCAGGGCGGCGCCCAGCGGGATCAGCCGGGCTTCTGCACTGCTGAACAGCGACCGGGCCACGGCGGACAGGGTGACGGGGACCGGGCCTGGTGAGGAACGCGCGGGCTCAACGCGCGGCGGCTGGCTGGTCTGGCGGATGTAATAACCTGAACGCGGGCGCGCAACGATCAGCCCTTCAGCCTCCAGGCAGCGAAGGGCCTCCAGCGCCGTCGGAAGGCTAACGTGCTCGCGTTCGGCCAGTTTACGCGCGGAGATCATCCTGTCACCGGGGCGCAGCGCGCCAGACGTCAGCGTGAGGCGCAGCATCTCGGCAATGCGGCGATAGTGTGGGGACGACGGGGACGGGGCAGACATGGGTATCTGTTCAGGCAAATTTTCGATAAAACTGACTATACAGCCAATGATGCGCGCCATCTATAGTGTCCGGCATGTTCAGGACAAGGAGGCATTATGCACAGCGATAATTTTAACATTTCCACCTATTTCAAACGCATAAATTACACCGGACCGGCGGGTGCCGATACGGCCACCCTGCATGCGCTGATGCGTCATCAGCTCTTTTCCGTTCCCTTTGAAAATCTGGACGTGCAGGCGGGTAAAATCGTCTCGCTGGTGCCAGACGATATTGCCGATAAGGTGTTAACGCAGGGGCGCGGCGGCTACTGCTATGAGGTAAACGGGCTGTTTGCCATGGCGCTGGCGGCGTTAGGGATACCTTACCGCTTCGTGGCGGCACGCCCGATGTTCTACCCCGCGCGGCGGCCGAAGACCCACATGGCGATCGTCGCTGAGGTAGAGAGCCGACAGTGGCTTTGCGACCTCGGGTTCGGCAGCTACGGCATTCGCGCGCCGATGGCGCTGGACACGCTTGATGTGGGTATCACGCAGGATTTCGACACGTTCCGACTGAGCCGCAGCGCGGAAGGCGAGTATCTGCTTGAGGCGCAGGTTGAGGGTGAATGGGCCCGGCAGTACGGCTTTGATCTTACGCCTCAGGAATGGATTGATTTCGCCCCGGCCAACTACCTTAACTCCACGCACCCGGATGCGATCTTTGTGCAGAAGCGGGTGGTGGTGCAGCACAGCCCGGAGGGACGGCAGATTTTACTGGGCGATATGCTGAAAACCATCACGGCGAACGGCACTGAAACGCGGAAACTGGCGGAGGAGGACATCCGCCATGTCCTGAAGGACCGTTTTGCGCTGACCGCCGCGTAATCCGTTGGGGCGAAAGCCGCTATTGCCTGGACATTTTAACCAGGGAAAGGGTCAGGCAAAGAGCCCCTTAATAAGCATCCAGAAAAGTGAGAGCAGGCAGAGGATTTGTACGGTTCGCAATGACCACAGCTGAAAACGCCATTGATACCGCTCCCGGGCGTCGGCTTCTGCGATCGGGCCAGCGGCATCAGCAGCGTTTTTCCTGATGCGGCGCAGAAAATCATGGCACAGCCAGACCAGAAGTATGAGGCTAAGTATTCTCGTGAAAAGTAAACCGTAGGCGGTATAAAACATATCCCAGTAGCAGCGGAGGGTGTCCATGCCTTTATCCTTTCCTGAGCCGCCCATACGGCAGGTATGGGCGGTGAACGATTATTTCTTCTTATCCATCATCGCTTTTAAATCGGCAAACGGGTTAAACGTGGCGACACCCACGTCTTTTTGCGCGTCTTCCCCGGCAACCACGGTGGTGCCGTACTGATCCGCTTCGGTGTATTTCGAATGCTCGTGATCGTGGCAAAACAGGCACAACAGCTCCCAGTTGCTGCCATCTTCCGGGTTGTTGGTATGGTCGTGATCGATATGGTGAACCGTCAATTCACGCAGATTGGAATAGACGAACTCCCGCGAGCAGCGTCCGCAGACCCAGGGATAGATTTTTAATGCTTTCTCGCGATAGCCGCTTTCCAGCCGCGCGTAGTTTTTGGGGATCAAAGCCATTGCCGGTTTTACCTGCCATGAAAAAAGTGGGGGATATTATATCCCATTATGGCGCGTAATGACGCCCCGCTCAATTCAATCAATTTATTTGAATCATTCCGTTAAATAAACGGCATTTATTCTCCGCCGGTAATGCGTAAAGTAGTTAGAACGCAAAGCATTATCAGGACACAGGGTTATGAAAAAGATCGGGTTTTTATCCTTTGGCCACTGGACGCCTTCACCGCAGTCCGGCACGCGCTCGGCGGCAGACACGCTGCTGCAGTCCATCGATTTAGCCGTGGCGGCGGAAGAGCTGGGGGCAGACGGCGCGTATTTCCGCGTACACCACTTTGCCCGACAGCTTAGCTCGCCGTTCCCTCTGCTGGCGGCAATAGGCGCAAAAACGAAAACCATCGAAATCGGTACCGGCGTGATTGATATGCGCTATGAAAATCCGATGTACATGGCCGAAGATGCGGGGGCGGCGGATCTGATTTCCGGCGGTCGTTTGCAGCTTGGCATCAGCCGCGGCTCGCCGGAGCAGGTCATTGATGGCTGGCGTCATTTTGGCTATGTCCCGCAGGAAGGGGAAGACGAATCGGATATGGCGCGCCGTCATACCGAGGTGCTGCTTGAGGTGCTGCGCGGTGAAGGGTTTGCAAAACCTAATCCACAGCCGATGTTTCCGAATCCGCCGGGGCTGCTGCGCCTGGAGCCGTATTCTGAAGGGCTGCGCGAGCGTATCTGGTGGGGCGCCGGTTCAAATGCGACGGCAGTATGGGCCGCAAAGCTCGGAATGAACCTGCAAAGTTCAACCCTGAAGGACGATGAAACCGGTGAGCCGTTCCATATTCAGCAGGCAAAACAGATCCGCGCGTACCGTCAGGCCTGGAAAGATGCAGGGCATACGCGCCAGCCGCGGGTATCGGTCAGCCGCAGTATTTTTGCGCTGATGGACGACCGCGACCGGATGTATTTTGGTGCCAGCCGCAACGACAGCGATAGCGTGGGTTACCTTGATGAGAAAACGCGCGCGATCTTCGGACGCAGCTATGCGGCAGAGCCTGACAAGCTGGTTGAACAGCTGAAAAAGGACGACGCGATTGCTGAAGCAGATACGCTATTACTGACCGTGCCGAACCAGCTGGGTGTGGATTATAATGCGCACGTGATTGAGTCTATTCTCAAACATGTCGCACCGGCAATGGGCTGGCGCGAATAGTCGTTCCGCTATCAGCCGTGAGATCGTAATGGAAAACCTGGCCCTCTGGTATCGCCGTTTTGGCGGGCCAGAAACCGTTCTGCAACCTGAAACCGCGCCGCTGGGGGCGCTTGTGCCGGGTCACCTTCGCGTGCGAATGCTGTTTTCTCCGGTAAACGCGTCCGATCTCATTCCCATTACCGGCGCCTACCGCCACCGAACCCCGTTACCGGCGGTAGCGGGGTATGAAGGTGTCGGGGTTGTCACCGACGCGCCCGCGTCGTTTGCGCATCTGCTGGGTAAACGCGTCCTGCCGCTGCGCGGTCAAGGCACCTGGCAGCGCTATGTTGATTGCCCGGCAGAGTATGCCATCCCCGTTCCGGACGCTGTTGACGCACATCTGGCCGCGCGGGCCTATATCAACCCGCTGGCGGCGCAGATGATGCTTACCCGCTATCCGCCTCAGGGAAAGCGGGTGCTGCTCACGGCAGCCGGATCGGATTGCGCCATTCTGCTGGGACAGTGGGCGCATCAGGCGGGGGCTGAAGCGGTGTACGGAATTCACCGTTCCGCCGTTCACGCTGAACGGCTGGAGTCGATGGGGATCATTCCCGTCGCGCAGCATGACGCGCAGCGGATTGGCGCCGTCGCCGCGCGTACCGACATCGTCTACGATGCCACCGGCGGGCCGCTTGCGGAAGCGATCCTCAGCGTGATGCCCGAACAGGGGATGTTTGTTTGCTACGGGCTGCTCTCCGGGCAAACCTTCAGACAGCAACGGCCCGTGCCGCGCGTGGCGTGGTTCCATATCCGAAACGGTCTGGAGGCGCTCAGCGCTGAGGCGTGGCGCGCGGAGTTTGACCGCATCTGGCGTAATTTGCCCAACAGCGGGTACAGCGGCGTCACGGTGTATCCACTTGCGGAATGGCAGAGGGCGATCGGTACGTATCGCGAAGGAGGAAGGACCCGCAAGCCCCTCCTGTCCATGGCGGATTGACCGCTACTGATGGCTCATATCGCTTAGCAGCACGGCGATACTTTGCCCGCCCGCCGTCTGCTCCAGGCCAATCTTGACGATAATGGTCAGCGGGACGGAGAGCAGCATCCCAACGGGGCCGAGCAGCCAGCCCCAGAAAATCAGGGACAAAAAGACCACCAGCGTGGAGAGTCCCAGGCCTCGTCCCATCATGCGTGGCTCAAGAATGTTACCGAACACCAGATTGATGACCAGGTATCCGGCCAGCAGGATCAGCGCGTCATAAAGCCCGCTGAAAACCAGCACCTGAAGGATAGGGGGGATCGCCGCCAGCACGGATCCGATGTTGGGAATGTAGTTAAGCGCAAACGCCAGCAACCCCCAGACAAACGCAAAGCGAACGTCCAGCGCCAGAAGCATCACCCAGACGACACCGCCCGTAACCAGGCTAATGGCGGTTTTCAGCACCAGATAGCGAGAGACGCTGTCTAGCGCGCGCTGAATCGCCCCCATCCCTTCAACCGGACGGACCATTATCTGCTGCAGTTTTGCCGGCAGCTGAGGCACCTCCAGCAGCATAAACACCACCGTTAAAAACAGCAGGAAAATGGAGGTCATGGCATTGGAAAGCTGCGCCAGCAGGCTGGTGACGATCGTCATGGCCGCATTAGGGTCGATATATTTCAGGAGTTCCTCAACCGAGACTTCGATACCCGCGCGCTGCAGCCAGGGTTCAAGCTGCAGCAGCGGTATCGCCAGCGAAGAACGGTATTTTGGCAGCGTTCGCGCCAGTTCGTTTAGCGAGGTCCCCAGATACGCCACCAGCAAGACCATCGCCACAATAATGATGCTGATAAGCAGCGTAATCGCCAGCACGCGCGGGATGCGTAGCCGCGTCATGCGCTGCACCAGCGGGTTAAGGATCACCGCAACAAACAGAGCCAGAATAAAGGGCACAATAATGTCGGCGGCAAAACGAACGCCTGTGAGTATGATCACCAGCATGCCCAGCATGATGACAATTTTTAACCCGTTCAGGGTAATGATGGGTTTAGCCATGGTGACTCCGGAATAATCTTTTTATTTATAATAAAGGTGAAAGGCGTTGCAATAAACTAACCAAAATCAAACGGGATGGGTAAAGAATTGCAAAGACTTTGAGTAAAATCCTAGCCTATGGTACAAAATTGGTGTGTTTAACTACCGAGGACAATTTTCATCCGCAAAGACGAGAAGCAACAACGCGGATAATTGTAATTTTATGGACAATATGTTCAGGACGTACTCTTCAAACAATACCGCTGTATACTCCACCTCCTTCTGCCTGCTTTCTGGTGAGCAACACTGGCGCACCGCACTATAGTCATTTCTTCTGCCTGAGCTAGCGCTAAGCGCTTAGCTGTCTGATTTCAATTCGTATTTTTTGGTTTGCTGCACGCAGCGGGCCACGATGGATTATATTCTCAAGCAGGAGAAAAACATGTTTTACTGGATCCTATTAGCGCTGGCAATTATCGCTGAAATTACCGGCACGCTGTCTATGAAGTGGGCAAGCGTTAGCGATGGCAACACCGGTTTTATTTTGATGCTGGTGATGATTTCACTTTCCTATATTTTCCTCTCGTTTGCGGTGAAAAAAATTGCGCTGGGCGTGGCGTATGCACTCTGGGAAGGGATCGGTATTTTGTTGATTACGCTGTTCAGCGTGCTGATATTTGACGAAACATTAACAACAATGAAGGTCGCCGGATTAACGACGCTGGTCGCAGGTATTGTGCTGATTAAATCCGGTACCCGAAAGCCTGGCAAACAGCAGAAGGAGCAGAACCATGCAACAGTTTGAATGGGTTCATGCGGCCTGGCTGGGGTTCGCTATCGTGCTGGAAATTCTGGCGAACGTTCTGCTGAAATTCTCGGACGGTTTTCGCCGTAAACACTACGGCCTGATGTCGATTGCCGCGGTTCTTGGGGCGTTCAGCGCCCTGTCCCAGGCGGTAAAAGGGATCGATCTTTCGGTGGCCTATGCGCTGTGGGGCGGTTTTGGTATCGCCGCCACGCTGGCCGCAGGCTGGGTACTCTTCGGCCAGCGCTTAAATAACAAGGGCTGGATGGGGCTGATATTGCTGCTTGCCGGCATGATCATGATAAAACTCGCCTGACACTCCTCGAACCATGATTTACAGGCAGCGAAATTCGCTGCCTGTATTACGCTTAGAAAAGCAAAACATGAAGAGGATGGCTGATGTATCGCACATTAAGCTGGCGCAATATTCCCAATGCGAGAACGTTGTTTGCCATGGTCTTCATGGCGGGGATCGGCTTAATCATCTCCATCGTCGCACTGCTCTATCTTTCCCTGCATCTTATCAGCTCCAAAACCAACGAAATTGATGAACATCGCACGGTGCTTTCCGTGCAGGGAGCTATTCAGACCTCGGTTAACCGCGTCTCCTCTCTGGTGCTTGATAACGCCGTCTGGGACGATGCGGTGCGGGAGGCCTACCGTCCCACGCTCGATACCGACTGGCTGTACAACACATGGGGAGCCGGCTTTAAAATCAATAACCTCTATGACGGCACCTTCGTGCTGGATGAGCATTTCAACGTTCTCTGGGGATCGTTTCAAAGCCGGCCCTTTAACGAAAAAAACCTCGACTTTTTTGGCAAAGGCCTCAAAGCGCTTATCGACCAGCACGGGCGCGCGCTCGCGGGTGAAAAAAATATCTATGCGGGGATCAGCCAGACGCGCACCGGCGTGGCCTTTGTCGGCATTGGGCTGATTCGCCCGATGGTCGGCAGGCTACAGGTTCACGACGGAACGCGTCGTTATCTGGTCATTACCCGCCATCTTAACGCCAGAATCCTGTCCGACCTGGGCGGCACCTTTCAGATCGATAACCTCAACTTTACCCCAGGCAAAATTAACGAGCGCAGCATGCCGCTGCACAGTGCAGCAGGGGAGTTAGTCGGATTTCTGAACTGGCAGGCGCGGCTTCCGGGCGCACAGGCCGCCCGGGCGGCATCTTCTGATATCCGGCAGATTGTGGTGCTGGCGTCGGCGCTGATCCTGCTTTTCATTCTGGTGAGCAGCGTGGGGCTTTACAAACTCGCGCGCGGCGAAAGCCAGGCGCGTCTGGTTGCAAGAACGGACTGGCTAAGCCATTTGCCTAACCGGCGCGCGCTCATCGAGGCGCTGGATCGGGTGCGTTTACGCGGCGATACCGACGTCAAAAGCGTGGTGTTTATCGATCTCGATGGCTTTAAGGATGTGAATGACATCTACGGTCACAGCGTCGGTGACGATCTCATCGTGGCGATAGCGAAAACGCTGAATGAACGCGTGCCGCCTGGCGGGATGCTGGCGCGCATGGGCGGGGATGAGTTCGCCATGACCATTGGCGGTGATGATGCAGAGGCGCTGGCTACCGCCTTTGCCGTTTCCGTGCTCGATTTTCTCACCACTCCGGTTCAGCTGGGGGAACGCACAATCCATATCGGTGCCAGCATCGGTATCGCCAGCGGAACCCTGACTGAATGCAACAGCTCGGAACTGTTTCGCCGCGCCGATATTGCCATGTATCACGCCAAAATGAGCGGGAAAGGGCGTATCACCCACTACGACGCGGAGCTGAACAGCGTCCGGGAACGCAAGCTGGCGATTGAAAATCAAATTCGTGACGGCCTGGAACGCGATGAGTTTGAGGTCTGGTATCAGCCGATTATTGACGCACGCAGCCAGACAATGAGCAGCGTCGAAGCGCTGGTCCGCTGGCCGCGTCGCCCGGAGGGGCCGCTTGGCCCGGATACCTTTATCGCCATTGCGGAGACCAGCGGTCTGATTTACAAACTGGGCCAGTTTGTGCTGCGGCGGGCCTGTGAGGATCTGCAGCCGTACGGTGAATTAAAGCTTTCCGTGAATATCTCGCCCGCGCAATTTCGGGATCCTGCCTTCGAAGAAAAAGTGGCCAGCGTGCTGGAGAGCACCCATTTCCCGGCCCACCGGCTGCAGCTTGAGGTCACGGAGAGCTATGTGCTGGAAAATCCGGAGCGTGCCCGCATGGCGATAACCAATCTTAAAGCGTTGGGCACCGCGGTGGCGCTGGATGACTTTGGTACCGGCTATTCCAGCATTGGCTATCTGAGGCGTTTTAACTTCGACACCATCAAGATCGATAAATCCCTGGCCGGGCTGGTGGACCACGATGAACAGGCGGCAGCGCTGGTGAGCGGCACGGTGCGGATCGCCAATGCGCTGGGCATGGCGGTGGTGGCAGAAGGGGTGGAAACCGAGAAACAAATGAAACTGCTGCGGCTGGCTGGCTGCGATCAACTGCAGGGTTTTTGGTTCAGCCAGCCGATGCCGATTGAGTCAATCAGAGCGTTACGTAAGGTGAGACGCTGCTGATTTACTGCTGCGCCAGCGCTTCCAGCTGGTCGCGGAAACCGGTAACGGACAAGGCCCGGTTATCGGCTCGCCACCGGTCTTTTGCCGCCGGGGCAGAGCTCTGGACTCCGATCAGCTGCCAGCCGTTTTCCGTTTTCAGCATCAGCGGTGAACCGCTGTCGCCCGGCAACGTATCGCACTGATGCGAAAGCACGCTGTTTTGCGCCCAGCCCGTCACAATACAGTCGGTATGTGTATAAAGCGTATCAAGATGATCGACAGGATAACCTGACTGCGTCACCTTTCGGTCGGCGGCTTTGAGCGCGGCGGTGAGTGCGGCTTTGTCGCCGTCAAATAACGGCAGCGGCGTAATGCCTGAAGGCGGGTAGCGTAAAACAATGAGGCCAAAATCCCATGAGGCGGCCGCCGGTGGCACTATCCAGCCGTCGCCATCCGGTTTCAGGCGTTTGCCCAGAGACGGATCGACCCGGCCTTCAATGCCGTGTATTTCATAGCGCCAGGTCCCTTTTTGCGACACAAACCGCAAGGCAACCGCTTTATCCGGCTTGCCGTTTGGCGGTGTTAACAGGCAGTGGCCTGCCGTCAGGGCTAGTTGTGGGGTGATCAACGTCGCAGTACATAAGTTACCGCTGGCGGTTTCCAGTTGACCTATTGCATCCCAGGGGGCCTGGGTGGGATCGGCGACGCGCGTACGATCGTCATGACCGAAAAAAAGCGTCTTTAGCTCTTTCGCGCTAATGGTGTCATCACCGCCATCATCCGCATGTGAGAATCCAGAAAAAAGAACAAACGTTCCCAGTAACAACACAACAGATTTACGCATATCACACTCTGGTGGGGGTAATTATGATTATTAAAAGTGAACCCTATGAAAATACTATAGACGGGACAGCGCTAAAGTGGGAGTAAAATCAGCGTGCTACAATCAGGAAAGATAAAAATGGCTTGCGATGAGCGCGCATAAAATAAGCAGGATCAGAATCAGCTCAAACCGATAGCGTCGCAGCATACGCCCTCCGGATAAAAAAAACGGCGCGGAACCTGTTCCGGTTCAGCGCCGGTTTACCAACGTGCCCCGAAGGGCACGGTTAAGCTTGTACTCTTATGCAGCTGGCTGTGCAGCTGGTTTAGCAGCTTCGTGTTTTACTGCTTTTTTGTGATGCTTTTTAGCAGCCTGAGCTTTCTGTTCTACAGCCGGTTTAGCGGCTTTTTTGTGGTGATGCTTTTTAGCAGCCTGAGCTTTCTGCTCTACAGCCGGTTTAGCGGCTTTCTTGTGGTGGTGCTTTTTAGCGGCCTGCGCTTTCTGCTCGGTTGATGCTGCGGTTGCTGGTGCAGCGGCTTCTTTTTTCGCTGCAGCTTTGTGGTGTTTCTTATGGTGAACCGCTTTTGCTGGCGCAGCGGTGGTGGTTGCAGCAGGCGCGGCAGCCGGTGCAGCAGTTGCGGTAGTGTCAGCAGCAAATGCAGCAGAAGACAGACCCATAGCAGCGGCAACAACCAGAGCTAATACTTTATTCATTCTCATACCCTCGAATTTGGTTTTTCATTTAACCCCACTGCGGGGCCGTTGAAATAACTATATCCCTGTAAATTCGAGGTTTCCGTGAGTGATTGGTATCGGCGTGTAACCATATGTACATTGCCGGGGTTCTGCACGGACGACCCCCTCTCACTTGAGGGAGAGGGCTGTGGTGAGGGGGAACATACGGCTCTTTTACTTGAGCTCCCTCACCCCCGGCCAAACAGATTACAAATAGCGAGAGGTCAGATGTTCGCGGAAGTAGCGGATATTCAGATCTTCACCCGTCGCCTGGGTAATTAACTGCGACGTGCTGAAGCGGCTGCCGTGCTGCCAGATGTTCTGACGTAGCCACTCAAAGAGAGCGGAAAAATCGCCCTCAGCGATGGAGGCCTGCAGACCCGGAAGCGCCGTTTTGGCCGCATGGAACAGCTGCGCGGCGTACATGGCGCCAAGCGTATAAGACGGGAAGTAACCAAAACCGCCGTCGGTCCAGTGGATATCCTGCATACAGCCGTTGCGGTAGTTGTCTTTGGTGGATAACCCGAGCCAGGCCTGCATTTTCTCATCCCACAGAGCGGGAATATCGTCCACCTCGATCTCGCCGTTGATCAGCGCACGCTCAATCTCATAGCGCAGCACCACGTGTGCCGGGTAGCTCACTTCGTCCGCATCGACGCGGATATAGCCAGGCTTCACGCGCTGGTTCCAGGCAATAAAGTTCTCTTCACTGAATGCCGCCTGGCTGCCAAAGCGGGCGTGTACTGCAGGGAGAAGATGCTTGAGGAAGGCTTCACTGCGCCCCAGCTGCATTTCAAAGAACAGGCTCTGTGATTCATGGATCGCGGTTGAACGGGCCAGGGCAATCGGCTGTCCTGCCCACGCGCGCGGCAGGTTTTGTTCGTAGCGGGCGTGTCCGGTTTCGTGGATCACGCCAAACAGCGCGCTGAGCAGTTCATCTTCGTCATAGCGCGTGGTGATGCGCACGTCCTCCGGGACGCCGCCGCAGAACGGGTGCGCACTGACGTCCAGGCGACCGCCGTTAAAATCGAAGCCCAGCATCTTCATGGCTTCCAGGCCCAGCTCACGCTGTGTTGCCGTCGGGAAGGGACCCTGCGGAGGAATAAACGACCGTTGAGCCTGTTTTTCCACCACGTTTGCCAGCAGGTCCGGTAGCCAGGACTTCATATCGCCGAAAAGGACGTCCAGACGCGCGCTGGTCATATCGGGTTCAAAAATGTCCAGCAGCGCGTCGTACGGCGTACAGCCTTTGGCTTCGGCCCGCAGGCGAGCCTCTTCGCGGCTGAGTTTGACCACCTCTTTCAGGTTGGCGGAAAAACCCTGCCAGTCGTTGGCGGGGCGCTGAGTACGCCAGGCGTGTTCACACCTGCTGCCCGCGAGGGACTTGGCTTCCACCAGCGATTCCGGCAGCAGGGTGGCCTGCTGGTAGTGGCGCGTCATTTCGCGCAGGTTGGCCTGTTCGACGTCATTGAGTTCTTCACCTGCCGCAGCGGTCAGCCATTCGCCTACCTTTTTATCGGTCAGGATCTGGTGCTGCAGGACGCTCATCTCCGCCAGCGCCTCGCCGCGCGCGGCGCTGCCGCCTGGCGGCATCATGGTGAACATGTCCCAACTGGCGATGGAGGAGAGGTGCGAGAAGCGGGAGAGGCGCTGGAAGGTGCGGGTGAGTTGTTGATAAGCTGATGCTTTTTCCATTGTTGTTCTTCCTTATCGTTTTGGGAGTGTTCAGGAAGTGTAACGTGATTCAGGAGGGAGTAGTGCACTTTTGATGTAAGGGGCGCGAAGCCCCTTACTAGTCAGTCGTAGAGCCACTTACCTGCTTTTGCGGACTCTGTAAACATTCTTACGGTCAACGGGATGCGGGTTGCTTCAACGTCTTCCCGCTTCAGCTTAAACCAGCGATCTAACAATGGGGTATTCTGCCAGGGAAAATAACGAGACCAGTTCACACCAGACAAATCGACGTTGAACTCTTTTTCGTACCGGTTTAATGCGTCATGCAGGTCATCGCCCGGTGTATCGAATAAATCAGAATCCAGTTCCAGAGGAACTTCTTTCCAGTCGTTATCCAGATAACCAGGAATTTCATCCCGAAACATAAATAACACGTCGTCTACGATGCTCATTAGAATGATGTCCACGCTATGCGGTCTTTTGGGCGTGCAATCAAATTGTATTTAATCAAATTGTATTTCTCTTGCGTACGCGTTGAAACTCGATGAAGAGTCATTGCAAGCGAGGCCCATCCTGGCCAGGGGATGTAGCGACCAATTACCGCTGCGAGTTTGTTAGTGGGCTGCATTCTGACTCCAACGGGAGTAGGAATTTTAATCCCGAAAGGGAGACGTGCGTCCCGTAAAATTATTCGCGCGTACTTTGAAACAACGCTTGTCCCCAGGATTGCGCCTTTAGGTTTAGCCCGAGTACCTAGCCATGGTTGTCCGCCCAAAATAGCCGCACCTGAAACGGCATCTATCCCCAACTCCATACAGAATTCTTCCAGAAAGATGATCTCAAGTAACTCACCCGGAGTGACGTTTGAATGGCCTCTGTAGAAGTAGGTTCCGTTAATCTCTTCCGTAGTATCCATACCAGTACCCCAGTTACGCTGTCGCCCGTTCATTCCATGCGTCAGAGAAAATGATATTGCCGTCGTTATGTTTCCACGTAATTTTCTCATAGCGCAATTCAACCGTTTCGAGGTGGTTGTTATTATTGTCGCCCGGTGCGGCCATTGCAGGTGATACCGAAACAATCCGCACGCCTTCCAGAAGAATATTGAAGTACTCTGCTTCAAGACCTGCGTCATTAATCTTATAGAACTTGAGTTCGGCTTTTTGCAGAGCCTGACCTGTCGCGACCGCTTTATAGAGATAGGGTGATGAGTAATCGAATTCCTTTACGATCATCATTGGGGAGTGAATGCGTTTACCTGTAGGTTTGCCCGTCAGGTTATCGGTCGGAGTCGAAAGATTATGGTGAAATCCTTTGAACTCAATGCTGCATTCCCTGTGCTGAACATCACAACCGCCTTTAATCAGTGCACCACCACCATCGAACAACCACATATTACCTGGAATCGCCATTTTAAAATCCCTCTTAACTAAGGATGGAATCAACGAGACTACAGAGAGAATGAGGGGTGATAAATGCACGTAATGGCTATAATGCATTGATTATACTTAATTTTAAATTAAGCATAATTAAGCTGAGAAACGTTCCCCCGCACGATTACGGTCATACGGGGGATAGCGTATATTTATTTCAAACGCTGATGCAGGTTTCCCCCCACCAGCAGCGCCGCGCACAGCATCAGCGCGATAAACCCGCCCACGCCGTTCCAGCCGTAGTTATGCCAGAACACGCCGCCGAGGGTCCCGGCGATGCTGGAACCCAGGTAATAGCTAAACAGATACAGCGACGATGCCTGACCTTTGGCGCGACGCGCGCGCGGGCCAATCCAGCTGCTGGCGACCGAATGTGCGGCGAAGAACCCCGCGGAGAAGAGCAGCATTCCGGCAAAAACCAGCCACAGGGAGGAGAAGAGCGTCAGCAGCAGGCCGGCCAGCATCACCGCCGTGAAGAACAGCATGACCGGGCCGCGTCCATAGCGCGCGGTCATCGCCCCGGCCTTCGGCGAGCTCCACGTTCCGGTCAAATAAGCAACCGAGAGTAAACCGACAATCGCCTGGCTCAGGTGCCACGGCGAGAGCATCAGGCGATAGCCAATATAGTTAAACAGCGTGACGAACGAGCCCATCAGCAGGAAGCCGACCAGAAACAGGCGCGGCAGCCCTTTGTCACGCCAGTGCAGGCGGAAGTTGATAAACAGCGTTTTTGGGCGTAAAGAGGTCGGGCGGAAATGGCGCGATTCCGGCAGGATTTTCCAGAACATCAGGGCTGATGCCAGCGCAAAACACCCGATGACCGCCAGCGCAATACGCCAGCTAAAGAAGTCCGTAAACACCCCGCTCAGCAGGCGTCCGCTCATTCCGCCAATCGAGTTCCCGCTAATGTAAAGCCCCATAGAAAAAGCAACAAAGCTCGGATGGATCTCCTCGCTGAGGTAGGTCATCCCGACCGCCGCCACGCCGCTGAGCGATAGCCCAATCAGCGCGCGCATCACCAGAATGCCGTGCCAGCTGGTCATCATCGTCGAGAGCAACGTGCAGACCGACGCCAGCATCAGCGCGGTCACCATCACCTGTTTACGGCCTATGGCATCCGAGAGCGGGCCGGTGAAGAGCAAGCCAACCGCCAGCATCCCGGTTGAAATTGAAAGTGAAATACTGCTGCTGGCAGGCGATACGCCAAACTCATGAGAGAGAACGGGCAGGATCGGCTGAACGCAATAGAGCAGGGCGAAGGTTGCCAGTCCGGCGGAAAAGAGCGCCAGCGTGACGTGCATAAATTGGGGGGTACCACGTTTAATGAACTGAACCGGCTGCGATGCTGCAGGTAAGTCATTGATATCGCTTGCCGGATCGATATCAATGGTAGTTGTACGACTCACACAGTTTCCTTGCTTAAACATCCCCGTGATTTCTGGTGACGGGTATGACCACATGTTCAGGGTAGGAAAATGTAAATATTCTGTCTAATATATTAATAATCTCAAATGATACTTTAAAAATATGAATATCGAGCTGCGTCACCTTCGCTACTTTGTCGCCGTCGCCGAGGAGCTGCATTTTGGCCGCGCGGCGGCACGGCTGAATATCTCTCAGCCCCCGTTAAGCCAGCAGATTCAGATCCTGGAACAGCAGGTCGGGGCGCGCCTTCTGGCCCGCACCAACCGCAGCGTGAGCCTGACGGCGGCGGGGAAGCAGTTCCTGATCGACAGCCGACAAATACTGAGCATGGTCGATGACGCCGCCGCTCGCGCAGAACGACTCTATCTCGGGGAGGCCGGAGAGCTAAGAATCGGGTTTACCTCGTCCGCGCCGTTTATCAGCGCCGTCTCGGAAACCCTTTCGTCATTTCGTCGTCACTTTCCGGATGTTCATATTCAGACGCGTGAAATCAACACCCGCGAGCAGATTGCGCCGCTGAACGAAGGTTCGCTGGATCTGGGCCTGATGCGTAACACCCAACTGCCGGACACGCTGGCCTGGGAGGTGATCCTGCGCGAGCCGCTGATGGCCATGATCCCACACGATCACCCGCTGGCGTCGCGTCCGAGGGTTTCGCTGGCAGAGCTGGCAAAAGAGCCGTTTGTCTTTTTTGACCCGCAGGTCGGAACGGGTCTGTATGACGATATCCTGGGACTGATGCGCCGCTACGATCTTGCCCCGGTCATCACCCAGGAAGTCGGGGAGGCAATGACCATTATCGGCCTGGTCGCGGCCGGGCTTGGCGTGTCTATTCTCCCGGCCTCCTTTAAGCGGGTACAATTGCGCGAAATGCGCTGGGTGACCATCGCCGAAGAGGATGCCGTTTCAGAGATGTGGCTGGTCTGGTCAAAACATCGTGAACAGAGTCACGCCGCGCAGCGCTTCAAACATCAGCTCATTACCGCGTCAGCAGGTCGATATTTATAGGGAAAAGTGGGCGAAAATGTGCGGTAAATCACATGGCTAAGTAAATATTTGACGACAGCCATGCAAGTGCTTCACCATAGCCCACAGTTTATTTCGAAGCTCGAAAATAAGGGAGTACGAGGTGGTTGCTGATAGTCAGCCAGGGCATATCGATCAGATTAAGCAGACCAACGCCGGCGCGGTGTACCGCCTGATTGATCAGCTTGGTCCGGTTTCGCGTATCGATCTTTCGCGCCTGGCACAGCTGGCACCCGCCAGTATCACCAAGATTGTCCGCGAGATGCTGGAAGCGCACCTGGTTCAGGAGACGGAAATTCAGGAGCCGGGCAGCCGTGGCCGTCCGGCCGTTGGGCTGGTGGTCGAGACGGAAGCCTGGCACTATCTTTCTCTGCGCATCAGCCGCGGGGAGATTTTCCTTGCGCTGCGCGATCTGAGCAGCAAGCTGGTGGTAGAAGACCGGCTTGAGCTGCCTCTCAACGCGAAGGAACCGCTCCTCGATGCGATTGTCTCGCACATCGATCGCTTCTTTATTCGCCATCAGCAGCGGCTTGAACGCTTAACGGCGATTGCCATCACCCTGCCGGGCATTATTGATACCGAAAATGGTATTGTCCACCGCATGCCGTTTTACGACGACGTCAAAGAGATGCCGCTGGGCGAGGTGCTGAAAAACCATACCGGCGTGCCGGTCTATATTCAGCATGACATCAGCGCCTGGACGATGGCGGAGGCGCTGTTTGGCGCGTCGCGCGGCGCGCGGGATGTGATTCAGGTGGTCATCGACCATAACGTCGGGGCGGGCGTGATCACCGACGGACGTCTTCTCCACGCCGGAAGCAGCAGCCTGGTGGAAATTGGCCACACCCAGGTCGACCCGTACGGCAAGCGCTGCTACTGCGGGAACCACGGCTGTCTGGAGACCATTGCCAGCGTGGAAAGCGTGCTGGAACTGGCGCAGGTCCGGCTCAGCCAGTCCATGAGCTCCTCGCTGCACGGACAACCCTTAACGGTGGATTCTCTCTGCGCCGCCGCGCGCGAGGGCGATCTGCTGGCGAAGGACATTATTACCGGCGTGGGGAACAACGTTGGCCGCATTCTGGCCATTATGGTGAACCTCTTCAACCCGCAAAAAATCCTCATTGGCTCACCGCTGAGCCAGGCGGCGGAGATCCTTTTCCCGGCGATCTCGGCCTGTATCCATCAGCAGTCGCTTCCCGCCTACAGCAAAAATATTGCGGTAGAGAGCACCCAGTTTTCCAACCAGGGTACGATGGCAGGCGCGGCGCTGGTCAAAGACGCCATGTATAACGGCTCGCTGTTGATCCGCCTGTTACAGGGTTAACTCTTTTCCGCAGATTTAAGAAAAATTGCGCTATCTCAAGCCGGGTAGCGCACGCATCCCGTAGACTTCCTCCACTGAATTATTTACCTGGTTTATATTTTCGAAGCATACCCAAGAGGTGGAGTGAGTCATGCTTAAGCGTTTCTTTGTTACTGGTACAGATACCTCTGTCGGCAAGACCGTCGTATCCCGCGCATTGCTGCAGGCGCTGGCAGCAAGCGGTAAACGCGTGGCAGGGTACAAACCGGTCGCAAAAGGCAGTAAAGAGACGCCAGAGGGATTGCGTAATAAAGACGCCCTGGTGCTGCAAAGCGTCTCGTCACTGGAACTGCCTTATCACGCGGTCAATCCCATTGCGTTAAGCGAAGAGGAGAGCAGCGTAGCGCACAGCGGCCTGATTAATTATCCCCTGTTGTCCGACGGCCTGGCGAACCTGAGTGCGAAGGTCGATCACGTCGTGGTTGAAGGGACGGGCGGCTGGCGCAGCCTGATGAATGACCTGCGTCCGCTGTCTGAATGGGTCGTGCAGGAGCAGCTTCCGGTGGTGATGGTGGTGGGTATCCAGGAAGGGTGCATCAACCACGCGCTGCTGACGGCGCAGGCGATCGCCAATGACGGCCTGCCGCTGGTTGGCTGGGTGGCAAACCGCATTAACCCTGGCCTGGCGCACTACGCGGAGATCATCGACGTGCTGAGCACCAAGCTGCCCGGACCGCTGGTGGGCGAGCTCCCTTATCTTCCACGCGCCGAGCAGCGCGAGCTAGCGCAGTACGTCGATCTCTCTGCCCTCGGTGGCGTGTTGACCGTAGATCGAGTCGTGGCGTAACGTCCGCGACAATACGGACGCCACCACGCAGGCGACCAGCAGGCCGGGCAGCAAAAAATACTGCCCGGTCATTTCACAGACCATCAGCGCCGACATAATGGGCGCATGCGTGGTCGCGGCAAGTAGCGTTGCCATCCCTGCCAGCCCCAGCAGAATCGCCGTTTCAGAATCCGGTAGCCACAGCGCGAACAGCTGCGCAAACAGCATTCCTGTCGCCATGCCGACAAACAGCGTCGGCGTAAACACCCCGCCCGGCGCGCCCGAACCGCTGCTCGCCAGTACCGCCAGTAATTTACAGACAAACACGCCGGCAATTACCGACAGCAGCGGCGGGGCGAGAAGAAAAGCCTGAACCACGCTGTAGCCATTCCCCCACACCTTCGGCGTCAGGAGGGACAGCAGCCCGACGATCGCACCGCCCAGCGCTAATTGCCACGGCGGCGAAAGCTTGAGGCGCAGGAAGAGACCGTGGCTGAACGCCATCAGCCACATCAGCAGCGGTCCGCAGAGACCTGCCACCAGCCCCATCGCGACCAGCAGGGCATAATCGGCTGCGGTGAGGATGCCGCTCAGATGGACCGCGTAGAGCGTACCGGCGCCCGGTGCCAGAAGCTGCGTGGTGAGAAGCGCCACCACCGCCGCGATAACCACGGGGCCGAGCGAGGCCAGCATCAGTGTGCCAAACAGAATCTCAGCAATAAACAGGCTTCCGGCTAAGGGTGCATGGTAGGCGCTGGCCATCCCGGCGGCGGCACCGCAGGCTATCCATAATTTCCATTCGGATTTGGGCGTAAAACGCCGGGCGAAAAAGGAGGCAGCGAGGGCGGCAAGCAGGATCATCGCCCCTTCACGCCCGATGGCGCTTCCGCTGGCAACGACCAGCAGCGACGCAGCGGACTTCACAAGGCTGGCGCCGTAGTCAAACTGGCCGTCATCGGTCTCCAGTGCTTCCATATAATCGGTAGGGGCGTGAGGCCGTTGCGCGGTCAGGCGCTGCCATCCCCAGAGCAGCAGCCCGGCAGCCAGCCCTCCCAGCGCTGGCGTCAGCGCGCGCCGCCAGGGCGAGAGCGACGCGGCGGCATTCACCAGGCTGCCGCTGTCGTTGCTGAGAAGCAGCCACTCCAGCAGGTACATGCTGTGGCGGAACACCGCAACGGCCAGCGCGGCCAGCACGCCGGTGACGGTGGCAATCAGGAGACGACGAAACATCGCGCGGATGTCGGGATACGTATGAAGACGTTGCATGAGTCGCGATTAAACGGGAACGATACAATATTGTGGCGGCAAATCGCGGGGTTAGCAAAAGGTATGCGTGCGAAAAAGCCGGGCGATGCCCGGCCAGAAAGGTTAGCTGTCGCTATGAATATTCAGCGCCCGGCGCGTGCGTCCGGAGCTCAGGTACTCGGCAATATAGTCCTGTGAAATCTCGCCGTTGTAGCGACCGTCCTCATCCACGATCGGCATCCAGCTGGTATTGCTCTCATACAGGCGTGAAAGCACCACGCGCAGGTTGTCTTCCGCTTTGCCGGTCATGCGGAATGGATGCAGGATGTCGGCGCAGGTACCGCTCGCGTTTCGCGCTTCGCGACGCTTCACAAAGCCCAGCGGCCTGCCGTCCTCGTCAACCACGGTAATGGCGCGAATATCATTATCATCCATGGTCGCAAAAGCGTCGGGAAGCGACGTAGAGCCCCGCACCGTAATGGTTGGCTGCTGGTCGGTGACGTCGCCCGCCGATACCAGCAGCAGACGCTTCAGGGTGCGGTCCTGGCCGACAAACGAGCCGACAAACTCATTCGCCGGTTTGGCGAGCAGTTCATCCGGGCTGGCGCACTGCACGATTTTCCCCTGACGGAACACCGCAATACGGTCGCCGAGCTTCAGGGCTTCGTCGATATCGTGGCTCACCAGCATGACGGTTTTTTTCAGCTTGCGCTGCATCTCCAGGAACTGGTTCTGGATCACCTCGCGGTTGATCGGGTCCACCGCGCCGAAGGGTTCATCCATCAGCAGTACCGGAGGATCCGCCGCCAGGGCGCGGATCACGCCGATACGCTGCTGCTGGCCGCCGGACATCTCGCGCGGGTAGCGATTCAGGAACTTATGCGGGTCCATCGCCACCATATCCATCAATTCTTCAGCGCGGGTTTTGCAGCGCGCTTTATCCCAGCCCAGCATGCGCGGTACGACGGTAATGTTCTCTTCGATGGTCATGTTCGGGAACAGGCCAATCTGCTGGATCACGTAGCCGATGTTGCGGCGCAGGGTGACGGTGTCCATCCCGCTGGTGTCTTCACCGTTAATCAGGATCGTCCCGCTGCTTGGGGTAATGAGGCGGTTAATCATCTTCAGCGTGGTGGTTTTCCCGCAGCCGGACGGGCCGAGCAGGACGCACATTTCCCCTTCGGGCACGTTCAGGTTGACGTTATCGACGGCCTTAAAGGTCTGGCCGTGCTTCTGTGAAAATTGTTTGGTGAGGTTTTCCAGTTTAATCATTATCGAATCCCCTTTGGAGTCAGAACCACCTGCAGACGGTGCAGCAGCCAGTCGAGCACAATCGCTAAAAGACAAATCATCAGCGCGCCGGCAATCAACATGCGAATATCGCTTCCGCCGATGCCGTTGAGCAGCAGCAGGCCCAGACCGCCCGCGCCGATCACGGCGGCAATCGCCATCACGCCGATGTTCATCACCACGGCAGTGCGGATACCGCCGAAAATCACCGGCAGCGCCATCGGGATCTCAACCCAGCGCAGGCGCTGCCAGAAGGTCATGCCGATGCCGCGCCCGGCTTCGCGCAGTCCCGGCGGCAGGCTGTCGAGCGCGGTATGGGTGTTACGCACAATCGGCAGCAGCGAGTAGAGAAACACCGCCGTAATGGCGGGCAGGGCGCCGATACCTTGACCGATCAGCGAAAACAGCGGGATCATCAGGCCAAACAGCGCGATGGACGGAATGGTCAGCACGATGGTGGCTATTCCCAGCACCGGCGTTGCCAGCCACCTGTGGCGGACAATCAGAATGCCCAGCGGTACGCCGATGATGATGGCTAAACCCACGGCCAGCGCCACCAGCCACAGGTGCTGAAGCGTCAGTGTTAAAAGGTAATCCCAGTTGTCCAGAATGTAGTGAATCGTCTCCATAGCGCCTCCTACAGCAGCTGTTTGCTACGCAGGAAATCGCGGGCGACCTGCTGCGGTGACTGATGGTCGATATCCACCTTCTTGTTCAGCTCGGTGATAACGTCGTTGTTGAGCTGGGCGGAAAGGGTGTTGAGCGCCTCTTCCAGACCGGGGTTGGCCTCCAGCGTGTCCTTACGCACCACCGGCGTCACCGCGTAGCTTGGGAAGAAACCTTTATCATCTTCCAGCACCTTGAGGTCGAAGCCTTTCACGCGACCGTCGGTGGTGTAAATCAGTCCGGCATCGACAAACCCGTCGCGCACGGCGTTGTATACCAGGCCCGGGTCCATCTGACGGATCTGTGGGCGATCCAGCTCCATGTTGTAGGCAGCCTGAAGCGGCTTCATGCCGTCGCTCCGTCCGGCAAACTCCAGGTCTAAGCCCAGCAGCCAGTTTTTGTCCGGGTTGGTTTTACGGATCTGCTCAATCTTCGCCACCATCTCCGACATGGTGTTGATATGTTCCGCCTCGGCGCGCTTGCGCTGCATGGCGAAAGCGTAGGTATTGTTCATGTCAGCGGGCTTGAGCCAGACCAGACCGTGCTTGGCGTCCAGGCGCTTCACCGTCTCGTAAGACTCCTGCGGCGACATGCGCTTGTTGATGTGGTTAAAGATGATCAGCGACGTGCCGGTGTACTCCCAGGTCATGTCAATCTGCTTGTTGATCATCGCGTTGCGGGAGATCACCGTGGCGATATTGGTTTTTGGCTGGACCTGAAAACCTTTCTTTTGCAGGTACTGTACGGTCATCGCCGAGAGAATATGCTGCTCGGTAAAGCTCTTGGTCGCCAGAATCAGCGGGGCCGCCATCGCCTGGCTGGTGAACAGCGCCGCGGCACACAGCGCCGTCAGGCCGGAAAACAGTCTCATAAAAGCTCCTTGTTATTGTTATCGAGCGAGATGGGGACTCATCACGCGACCCAGCGCCGCCAGCAGGGTATCGAGGATCAGGGCGAACAGGGCGGTGGCCGCCGCGCCGAGGATCAGGGTCGGGAAATCGTTCAGATAAATGCCTGGGAAAATCAGCTCGCCGTAGCTGCTGGCGCCAATCAGGAACGCCAGCGGCGCGGTACCGACGTTAATAGCGGTGGCGATGCGGATCCCCGAGAGCATGACCGGCCAGGCGGCAGGCAGCTCAACTTGACGCAGACGCTGCCATTTCGTCATCCCGATGCCGTTTGCCGCTTCCAGCAGCGACGGCGGGACGGAGCACAGCCCGGCGTAGGTATTACGCACTATCGGCAGCAGCGAGGCGAGGAACAGGGCGATGATGGCGGGCGTATCGCCAATGCCAATCACCACCATCGCCAGCGCCAGAACGGCCAGCGGCGGCAGCGTGTTGCCAACGTTGAAGATTTGCATCACGTATTCGGCGACACCCCGCGCGGCCGGGCGACTCAGCAGAATACCGGCTGGAATACCCACCAGCAGGGCAAAAAACATCGACGAGAAAACCAGAATCATGTGCTGTTGCCCGAGATAGACCAGGTCAACCTGGCGCGCCCTGATCGTTTCCAGCCCAATGCCCCAGACGAGGAGGGCGAGGACCACGATAATGGCGCCGACAAACAGCAGCGAACGTTTGAGTAATGGGTGCATTGCGGTGTGTCTCCCTGTGCGCATGCGTTATAGCAACCACCGGTTGCCTGTTGTTATGCCATGTTTCGGCAGGGGTATTTCACCTATAGCAAGCGTTTGGGAAGGGTTCCAGCGAAGGGGTAAAATCAGTAACCCTATGAAAACAGTGACAACCTCGGGTTAAGCCTTATGGCGTAAGGGCTGATGGAGGGGCAGGCAGAATAGTCCTAAAGCGATTCTCCAGATGTGACAACGTCACATCTGGAGGGCTCTTACGCCGAATATCGGCCGTTATCTTATAAAGAGGCACGAACCCGTCGAACCCGCGTCGAGACGGTGATAATTGAAACGATAGCGACCACGGCGAGCATCAACCCGAGCGCCAGCATGGCGTTAAATCCGATCCATCTGAACAGCAGCAGCCCCGCGATACCGCCCGTAATAAACGAGAACAGGGTGGTTAAATGGGTTTTCAACTGACTTTTTTGCGCCGCCGTATCTTTGGAGTAATCCCTGCGCAGCATCGCCACCATTACGGAGGCCAGGGATATCCCCGCGTCCGTCAGCGTGCCGGTAATGTGCGTCGATCTCACCCGTCCGCCGGAAAGCTGCGTGGAGGTGGAATTGTGAATGCCCATCAGGCCGCACAGAAAAAGAATAATCTCACGATTGCTGGTGAGGGCATGAAAATACATCTCATAGAAGGCGACGCCGGTCAGCAATATCCCCTCAACAAACAGGATCTGGCAAAAAATCAGCCTGAGGTTATGGATAATGCCCCATATTACAATCATGCGGGCAAGAATAGCGCCTGCGATAAAGGAGAGAATAATCGAGCCGAAGAAAATAATATCGCTCAAGTCGGTGGAGGAGACTTCGCTGGATAACTGTGAGGTGTTGCCGGTCATGTGTGAGGGGAAAAAGCCAAATGCCCCGAGGGCGATGGCGTTTAGCAAACCTGCCGAGGTCGCCAGCCAGAGAGCAAGCCGGCGATCCTCCTTATGCGTTCGTTCTTTCTTGAGTCTAATCAGCAAGAATACCTCCAGGATGAGCTTTGCCTGAATAGTCAGGCTAGCAAAGCGGTGCAACGGGCTGTCCAGGATATGGCTTAATTATTATTCCCTCTGGCGACTCTCAGGGTTTAGTAATTAAATAAAATAGCCTTGCTCAACATGGGGGTGTAAATACTTCACATCATGCCGTTATTGCCGTGACGCAAAAAAGCAGGGCGCTGGTTAAGACGTTCAAACCAGGCCTCAATCGCCGGCACGTCGGGTTTATTAAACGGCGTCATCTTCCAGCGATTCACCGACAGCCCAAGCACCACGTCCGCAAGAGTAAACGTCTCGCCCGCAGCAAAGGCCCCGGTGCGCTGCAGCTGGTTTTCCAGAATGGTGATGCAGTGGTTCCACTCTTTTATTCCCGCCGCAATGCGCTCAGGGTCGTTGAAGTCCGGGTTTTTACGCCCCAGCGCCGGGAAGACATAGCGCCAGGCGTTATTGAATTCGGTTGCCTGCCAGTCCATCCAGCGCTCAACGTTGGCGCAGGCCTGCGGTTCTGCGGGCAGCAGATCGTGACGTTCGGCCTTACGCGCCAGATAGCGGCAGATGGCGTTGGACTCCCACAGCACGAAATCGTCATCCATCAGCACCGGCACCATGGCGTTGGGGTTCAGGGCACGGAAGGCATCCGTTTCCGTTGAGGCAAAACCGCTGCCGTAATCTTCCTGTTGATACGCGAGGCCTGCTTCTTCGCAGGTCCAGAGCACTTTACGCACGTTGATGGAGGTGGTTTTGCCGAGGATCTTGAGCATAGTGCTGGTGTCCTTTAGGGGAATAAACGATCAAAACGATACACCAGATTGAACAGACTTTAACCTCCAAAACTCGGGTGTTTTCTCTCCTGGTCTGTAACAAAAGGACTGATACGGTTGGATAACCAAAATTTATCCGTCGATGAACTGAAGAAACCGCAGCATGTGACGCGTTTCACACAGGAGGCACAAACAGGGCTCCAGCTATTCTTAAAGTCGCTGATACTCTGTTTGCAATAGTCTCGAGTGTCTTCATTAACAATGCATAAAGGAAGGTTAAAGACCCTTACATCTATGCCATATAACTGAAAAATCTCGATTGTGGCGGATAGCGTATCTTTGTACTCCCAGGGATCGATAAATACGGCTTCCCGGTTCAGTTTTGCATATCCCATGTTCTCCATGCCCATAAGCGCTACATGCTTAACGAAAAAAAGATTTCGGGAAATAAATTCTGCCAGCGCAGTTAAATATTTTACCGTTACTTTGTTCAGTACAACGCGCAGTTCAATATCAATCCCGTGTTTGTAGCAATTTAACAAACCGGCCATTGTTTGATCAAAAGCCCCTGCGCATTGAACAACATAGTCGTGAATCTCTGAAACATGACCAAAGAGGGGGATGCCGGCGAGCAAATGATGATTACTTTTCTGTGCCAGACGCGCCGTGTAGTCCTCCTGGCTTAAGTAGCGGCCATTCGTCAGCAAGTGTATTAACGTCTGTTGGTTCCTTTCTGAAATCGCCTCAATAATATGAAGCAGTCCTTCGTTTAACATTGTCGGTTCGCCACCCGTAATACAGAGTGCTTCCGGAAAGTGCTTGTCATCAATCAGGGAAAGAGTTTTTAGGATCCGTTGCTCAGTATCACACTGGTTAATCGCTGATTCCGGTTTAGGAGGCTGCGGGCACATTACACAGAGGTTGTTGCAAACTTCAGTCACCAGGAATGCATTGTTCTGAGAGCGTGCACGAAATAAGCGATGGATCCGCCCCCGCTCGCTGATGGTTATTATATCGCCTTCACTGAATACAGTTTCTTCTGAAACGACGATAATCGGTGTCTCCACCTGTGAGATTAAGGCTTCAATGTTCGGATTGTTCTTTGTACAAATGATTGCGCGTACAGGGGGCAAAGCTGACAGTGGTATCGAGTTTCCCGAGGTCAGAAAGACAATGCTATCCGCTGTGATTTCAATTAATTCGACAGCGATTTTACCAAATAGCGCTGCCTTCAGGTGCCAGATGCTTTCTGCCTGAGTAGAAAGAAAAAGCGTATCGTCAGTGCATCGTGTTTTCATTTCATTCCCCATTGCATCAGAACACGACGGGTTTCGCGATCGCCTTCAACAAATCGTTTAATAACCATTGAAATAATACCTTTGTTTTTTAAACAGAAATCGTCTTTACCCGGATGACCATAAACTGAACCTGTTACCTGATAGCGGCGTATAGGGTCTGCGCCGCAGTAGGGTGCAAACGCACAGTCAGAACAGACGGGCAGGCAGTCATTGACTCCTGCAGAGGCAAGTTCTTGCATAGCTGAGCCAAAGAAAAGTTCTTCTGGGCTATTCTCAAAAACATTACCCATTTTAAAATGCCGATCGCCTGTTTCTGCCATCATTCGACTTTCATCGCTTGGGTAGATGTTTCCATCATAGTTATACAGTGTGACCCCAAAACCCGATCCGCAGGGGGACTGAAGATCCACAAAGCCCGTTGCCCAAGGCGTCATGAGCTTTTTCATGATCAATGCAGCATAGGATTCGCGAAATACAATTCCATCGTGATTAATGCGAATGATGTAATCGAGACTCTGCTCATAAAACGCCAGAAACTGTTCCGTGGTATACCCGATTTTATGGAAGTATTTTTGTGCGAAACCATAAGGATTAAGTTCGCGGATGAAAATACTGCGAAATCCCTGGTTTACATATTCATTTATAATCTCTTCAGCCATATCAAGGCTCTGCCGGGTCGTTGTCATCAGTGCGCTAACTCTGTCAAATGCATCACGCTGTTTGAGTTTATTAAGCGTAGAAATGAGTGCACTCCATGCACCTGATTTTGCGTATTTACGGTTAGCATCGTGCAACGCCTGGGGACCATCAAGCGATGTGCTGATTGAAAAGTTATGTTCTAGCAGAAAGTCGAGATCTTCGTCATTTAACTCGCACAAATTTGTGCAAACCACGAATTGGATATCTTTCCGGATATTTTTCCTGTTGACTACTGCGACGGCCTGACGGATGAGGCCCATATTCAGCGTGGACTCTCCACCCTGAAATTCAAGCGTAAGCTTGTCCGAAGGCATAGATAAGAATAAATCAATACTCTTTTCAAGCGTCTCCGGACTCATATCATAACGAGATTGATCGGACTGGCAGCTCTTACGAGAGGCCTGACAATAGACGCAGGAGTTGTTGCAACGAACGGTGAGGACAAAAATATGGAGCTGAGAAAAGTTTTCCAGAAATGATTTCTTTGTTCTGTATCGTGAGGAGAGTAATGCGATCTGGTTGTCATCGATGCCGTTACTGACTATGTGTTTGGCTTTCAGTTCATACCAAAGCGCTTCATCTTCAATCTTCTCCTTATTGATGAGCGTAGTGAGTTGTGAAGGGCTAATACACATCCACTCGCCATAATCAGTCGAAAGGAAATAGTTTCCATTATCCAGTTGGCTGAATCTGAATGGGAGGAGTTGATATGACTGAGAAGCAAACTCAGCGGGGGATTTAAATCTAACGCTCATTGTGCATGATGTCCTGTATGCTGAGATCAAGGATGTTAGTCAAGAAGGTATTGATAATGAGAGGTGCATCTGAGAGATATGCTTCATTGATATTCATCCTCAGACAGAACGCTTCTTTAATGGTAAACTCTACACTCAAATAATCGTTGAATTGTTGGGCTACATTCTCTACGGCGCTTTGAGTATAAAAATGTGGATCAAGCTTGATTATCATCGTCTTATACTACCGATTTTAGAATATTTTGAGTGTCAGCCTGTACCCGATTTTCAACAAACACGGCAGCCGGAGAGAATGCTTTCCTGACGATCTCTTCATGTAAGATTGACGTTTCATCATGAATAATTTGACGCATCTGGTTTTCATGGAGCAAATGTAAAAAGTGCTTTGCTACGGTATTGATATCACTATCGCTTTCGTTTTTTTTGTAGATATAGATACCGACATCTTCATTTTCTGATTTGACGGCATGAATGAAGAAATCATCAGTAAACGCGTAGCATGTTTTCATTATAGCTTCACGGCTATAGAGTGTTTTGTTTAGGGGCAACAAAAAATATTCCCCTAATTCATTCTTTCCATGTTTTAGGTGATCCATGAGCTTCTCCTTCCAGAATGGCCAGCCTGCAGCTGGCCTTGAGTGTTAGCACGTAGAGCCAGGTGTGCAGGAATAATGGCTGGAATGGCTTGCATGACTTGAGTGGCTGTAATGTGCCGCGAATGCTTGTCCATCCAGAGAGGGCTTAGCCAGTAAAACAGACGTACCAGGTTGCTGTACGCTGTTGCTGGTGGCAACCCTGGACTGCGTTGGTGCAATTGTTGGTGTACTGCTGCTGGCGAACGCTGGGGCGCTCGCACCCGCTATCACCCCAGCAACAATACCCGCAACGACAGGTACGATACTTTTACCTGAAAGTTCGTTGACAGAGCCTTTTACGACTTTTGGCAATGCTTTCATCTGTAATCCTTATCATAGAACGAGAGATAACAGGATTGTTATCGTGAATATGATAAGGCACTGTGATATTCGATTATTATAATATTTATGTTTGTTGTTTGATTTTAATCATACAGCGGGTAAATAGATTTATTTCAAATTGGACATTGAAAGTGATCATGTAAACATTAATTATGAACCGGGTGAAATTAATTCATCTTTTATATGAATAGCCTGCTATCAATAATGTTAATTCTAGCCCGGGATGGATCATTAAATTAACGGCAGGCTAATATATACATTAAAAAGTCATATCGCTCTATTTTCGGTCAAAACATCGTATCGCTCATTTTTGACGCGATGTGATAAACGTCAACACAACCGCGCCCAGGAGCAATATTCCGCTCATTGCAAACGTGCTCTGCCAGCCGAGATGGTCGAATACCAGGCCACCGGCCGTTGAACCCAGCGCAATAGAAAGCTGGATCACGGCGACCATTAACCCGCCACCGGCTTCAGCATCTTCCGGCAGCGTTCGCGCAATCCATGTCCACCATCCCGTGGGTGCCGCCGTCGCCAGCATGCCCCAGAAGCCTAACAGCAGGGCAACGATCCACACGCTGTGACCGGTCAGTATCAACGCGCCCGCTATGACGGCCATCAGCAGGGGAATGGCGATTAACGTCAGGTAAAATGCGGCGTTCAGGACCAGAGCAACGAGCAGTGTGCCAACAAAACCCGCGACGCCGATGGTGAGTAAAATCAGCGATAGGCCGGAGGGGGTGACCTCCGTGACGGTTTCGAGAAACGGACGCACATAGGTAAACAGCGCAAACTGCCCCATAAAGAACAGGCCGCAGGCCAGCAGACCGATGGAAACCACCGGCTGCCGGAATAGCCGAAAGACGGATGCGCGTGACGCCGTATTTTTATTGCCGTTCATATCGGGCAGGCTAAAACGTTGCCAGAGGAACGCCACTATCGCCACGGGAACCAGGCACAGGAAGGCGCCGCGCCAGCCAATGGTGGCGCCGAGATAGCTTCCGAGCGGAGCGGCGACTACCGTCGCCAGCGCGTTCCCCCCGTTGAATATCGCCAGCGCGCGAGAGACCTGATGCTGCGGAACAAGGCGAATGGCCGTTGCGGCAGACATGGACCAGAACCCGCCGATGGTGATACCGATTAGCGCCCGGCCTGTCATGTAAACCAGATAGTTTGGGGTGAAAGCGATAATCATCCCCGAGAGCGCCATCAGGAGCGTCATGCCCAGCAGAAGATGTTTGCGGTTCATATTCCCGGCAAGCCGGGAAAGGAAGAGGCTGGTCAGAACCGCCATCGCGCCGGAAATCGCGATCCCCTGGCCAGCGAGCCCCTCCGTAACGCCCAAATCTCTGGCTAGGGGGGTTAGCAGGCTGACGGGCATAAACTCCGAGGCAATCAGGACGAATACGCAGAGGGTCATGGCAAAAATACCGCCCCAGTGCGCGCGTTCCTCATTCTGTGAGGTGGTAGGGTTCAGAGTGGACATAGTCATCTTTCACGAGGGCCGCCCGCAAAACACGGGCGGCGGAGAGGTTTATTTCAGGTTGGTTTTGAAGAACTGTTCAAACTGGCCGAACGGGATTTTCCCGGCAGCATTGTCGTAGAGATCGACATGGTTTGCGCCCGGAACAATCACCAGTTCCTTCTGCTTGCTGCCGACCGCTTTAAACGCATCTTCTGCAAAGTAGCGGGAGTGTGCCTTTTCACCGGTGACGATAAGCGTCGGGATAGTAATTTCCCCGGCGTAGCTCAGCAGCGGCATATTCATAAAGGATAATGGCGTGGTCGCGGTCCACGCGCCGGTGGAGTTGACGGAACGCACATGGAAGCCGCGCGGCATGCGGTAGTAGTCATAGAACTCCTTCAGTACCGGGTTCGGGTCTGCTGGCAGCGCCTCTGGCAGAATACGTTCCGCCGCCGTCACCTTGCCGTTCTCATCGACATAAATGTCATGGCCGCCGTGCGCGAAGGTACCGTTCTCTGCATCTTTCCAGCGCTGTGCGTTGAGATACTGCAGAACGGCGCGGCGGTCAGACGTTGAATAGCGATCTTTCCCGTCGCCCACGCCGTGGCCCATCGCCCGGCTCATGTCGTACATCACGCTGGTGGCGACCGCTTTCACGCGGGTGTCCATGGAGGCTGCATTCAGCGCCATACCGCCCCAGCCGCAGATGCCGAGAATACCGATGCGGTTACGATCAACCTCTTTCTGTAACCCCAGGAAATCCACCGCCGCGCTAAAGTCTTCGGTGTTGATATCCGGAGACGCAACGTTGCGCGGCTGGCCGCCGCTTTCGCCCGTATAGGATGGATCGAACGCCAGGGTGACAAACCCATTTTCCGCCAGGATCTGCGCGTACAGTCCGCTGGACTGCTCTTTGACCGCGCCAAACGGCCCGCTGACCGCAATCGCCGCCAGCCTGCGGTCGCCGCGGTTTTTAGGAAGATACAGATCGCCCACCAGGGTGATCCCGTACCGGTTCTGGAAGGACACCTTGCGGTGATCGACTTTGTCACTTTCGGCGAAGGTTTTATCCCATGTAGTCACCATCGAAACGGGTGCGTTTGGGTTAGTGGTTTCTGCATAACTCATTGTTATCACTCCACTTAATGATGCACATAGCAGCATCGCAACGGACAGTTTTTGGGTGAATGTTTTCATGAAAATGGACCCTGTGGTGTTGTGTTGCGGTCATTATAGTTAGCAGAAATAGTGCTGATTAGAGGCCAGAATCTGCTAGGATTCATATCATATTGTTATAAATAGGGGGCGTGATGGCGAAGCGGGAAAACTATAATGAGCTGTACCTGTTTATGCAGGTGGTACGGGAGGGGAGCTTCACGGCGGCTGCGCAACGGCTAGGGCTGGCGCAATCCGGGATCAGCCGCTCGGTTCGCGAGCTGGAGGAGCGGTTGGGCGTTCAGCTTCTGGTCCGCACCACGCGCAAGCTGTCGCTAACCCACGCGGGGGAACAGCTTTACCGGACCGCCGAGTCCGCGTTCGATACGCTCGATACGGGCCTGGCGACCCTGGCGCACTATCGTCAGACGCCGTCCGGTACGGTGCGCATTAATGCCAGCCAGCATGCTATCGACAAATGTCTGCTGCCAAAGCTCGCCATTTTTAAACAGCGTTACCCGGACATCAGGCTGGAGCTGATGAATGAAAGCCGCTTCGTCGACATTATCGCCGAGCGGTTCGATGCGGGCGTCAGACTGGGGCCGGAAGTGGGACAGGGAATGATTGCCGTACGCATCACGCCTGATATGGAAATGGCCGCAGTGGCTGCCCCGGAACACTTCAGACGCTACGGTTTTCCCCAGACGCCTGCGGATTTAGTGGCGCACCCCTGCATTGCCTACCAGCTTGCCGACGGTAGTGACTATCAGTGGGAGCTGGTGCAGGACGGGAAAAAAATCACCCATCGGCCAGAGGGGCAATGGGCGCTGTCTGACAGCTACATGGAAGCCGAAGCCGCCCGGCTGGGGCTTGGGCTGGCCTATGTCCCGGTGGAGCTGGTGGCTGACGATCTGGAGCGCGGAACGCTGATCCGGGTGCTGCAGCGCTATAGCCTACGCATGGACGGGCTGTACCTCTATTATCCGCACCGTAACGTGTCGCCCGCGCTGAGAGCGGTGATTGATACGCTTAAAATTTAGGGCCGCGTTGTTATTCTGGAAGGCGCCTCGCAAACCGCAAATTAACCGCGTGAAATTCATGGTTATATCTTTTCTTCAACCGATCGGGGTCGTAAAGTGCCTGCGTTGCGGCACATCCGCAACCGGGCGTAGGAACCCGCATCTACCATATAGTGACATTTCGTATGTCGCGGCAGCGCCGATCCCGCTACAATTGCGGTGGCGCTGGCGGAGCAGCCGTAAGGCTGGCCGTTTTTCTATATGGGCGGTATTCCTACCTCTGTCAGCGCTACCCCCCGAGCGTAGGAACTCATTGGGTGGTTAAATGAACTGCATATAGAAGGATGCCTTGTATGGCTACTATTCCAACCCTGACTCATCTCCCGTCTGACGAAAACGTCATTCTGCAACTTATCTCCCGGCCGCTTCCTGCTGATGCCGATCTGTTTGTCGTCGCCGACAACTGCGCCGCGCTGGTGAGCGTGCTGGTCGAAATCGAGGATGCAAAGATGTTTACTGCGCTTTGCGAGCGTCTGCTGCACGCCCTGCGTAAGCTGAGAGAACTCTGCGATGTCGATCTGCCGCCTGACCTGATCGCGCAATTGATCATGGGTGAGAAACTGAACTCCTGCGTGCCGGACTGCTGGCAGGACACCCTGACTCAGGTGGACTATGTTCTGGCGCTGACGCAAGCGGTTATGGGTGGAACGCTGCCCGTTCACGTAGCGAAAGAGCTGACGGGCCTGCTGCACGATATGGTGTGGCTGCTGGCTGAGTTTGTGAGGGAGCCGCGCATCACTGCACATTAAGCGCGCGGGCGTGAAGGGGCGGCAGCGCCCCTTTAAAGCGGTGATTAACGTGTTCAGTTCACGGTATCCAGAAGCGACGTACCGTAGGAGTTGTCGATGGTACAAAGCCAGCGACCGTCGCTTTCCTGCCGAAAAACATAGGTCGCGCGGCGCGACATTTCCGTTATCCCACCCTGACCATCAGGAAAACGCAGAACGGTTTCCATGATAACGAGGGCATTGCCGCCACCTTCGATCACCTGCATCTCCCCTTGTTCGACGCTCAGCTGGTCCTGAAAATAATCAGAGATGGCAATAAACGCGCTGCGGATTTTTTCTTTGCCTTTAACCGTCATGCCGGGTTTGACCACCAGAGCCGCGTCTTCGGCGTAATACTCCATCAGGGTGTCATAGTTTTTGGTGGTGATGGCGTGGTCGCAGGATTCGATGATCTGGCGTAGCGGATGTGGAGTCATGCGCATTTCCTCTTTAGGTGATGAACATGTATTACCATCACATCCTGGCGAGTTTGTATAGCTACCTACAGTAGGGCAATGCTCGGTTCCTTTCGGCACAGACAAAAGGGCCCCCGGTCATCAACAAGGGGCCTTGGATTTGGTTTATTTCACCGTTTCAATTTTCGGTGGCTGCCAGGTGCCATCCAGAATAGGTTGTTCACCCCAGTAAGCGCGAATATAGAGTGACAGGTTTCCTTCGGGTGCGGGGAGCCAGTTATTAACCTTATCGTCAGAAGGGCGGGTTTTGCTGACATAGAGCGTTAGCGAGCCATCCTCGTTGTACTTCAGATTTTTATTTTTCGTCCCAAGTGAAAAACGATTCAGTTCATTTGGGCTAAACAGATGCTTGCTGTTGTAGAGCGTAAGTGACCAGAATCCTTTTACAGGAGGAAGCTCACCTTTGGCGAACGTAATCGTGTAGTCATGGTCGCCAGATAACTGCCCACCAGCGGCATCATTGTCGGTGTAAAAATATTGGGTTTCGTTCGGTTTGTTATCGAACATATTCGATTTAGAAGTGCCTGTGCGGTTGTAATAATCGACACCGAACTCGGCGTTATTTTTAGAACGGTTCCAGCCATTACCGGCGGGCACCCCGTTATTCTTCCATTTAAAGAAGTCTGCAATTACCGTTTTATCCGTCTCAATCGCCGCTTCATCCATCCATTTGCGAACGTCAGGGTTTTTCTTCCCGGCTTCGACCAGGTGGCGGTACTGAGCGTACATTGCCTCTTCACCAGGCAGAGGTGGCACTTTATCCAGCACATTTGCAAACTGGTCAAAGAATTTCTCTGGCACCACCCAGCGCGTCTCGCCCGCGCTGGCATCAGGTTTATCACCAATGGCCGGAATTTTTGAATATTCAAAGGATTTCATTTTTCGGTCAAACTGGCTTAGCGGGTAGGTCATGATTTCCTTAATTGGAGCCTGAATGGCTTTGCGGTCTTCCGGCGTATCATCCATCTGTACGCGTGGAATAACGTTAGCCATTTCTGTTGAGGAACGAATGACCCCTTCAATACCCTTCGGCGTTTCGCCTTTCCAGTTCGGCCCGACTAATAAATAGAATCCTGGCTTCGTGCCGTAAGGCTTACCGACATTACCAATCTGGTTCGTGCGGGCATCATAGATAGCGTAAACCCAGAAACGCTCGCCAAAATCCGGTACCTGGATGACTATGGGCTCTTTATCTAACTCGAAGAAGCCCAGGCCATATGCAACATCCTGATTGGGGCAGGTAACGAAGGTTTCTTCAGGCTTAATGTAGTCTGTCAGCATGCTGAGTTGACCCATTGGCGCGACGGGGACCATTCCACCATTAAGCGCGGGATAGGGCGCTTTGGTGATAGTTTCCCGACGGTTGAACTGGTTCACCATTGGCCAGCCCCAGATGTAGGCCTGCTGTGCAATTGCTTTAACATAACTTTCAGGCATCGTTACATCAGCAGATGGTTGAGTTAGCTGATCAAACTTGGTTGGATGTGGGATGGTCAACGGTGCACTTTGTGCATGTACGCCTGCGCTAAGTGTCAGCGCAACAAAGAGAGGGAGGTAACGTTTATTCATATTTTCTCTCAATTATTTGTTGGTCTGAACCAGATCGTCAGGTACCCAAGTCTGATCGTAAAAACCGTCTTCTGTACCATACAGGCGAAGGGCAACGAGGAAATTACGGTCAGGAACGGTTTTAATAAACGCACTGTCCTCTACGCCGTCAGGTTTGTTTGGGCCAAACCAGAGATCGATTGAGCCGTCATTGTTTTTCGGGATGTTGTAGTAACCATTGGTGGAAGGAAGTAACTGATCTGTTTCAGGCATAGTGCCATCGGTAATGTTGTAGGCCGTTACCGCCCAGAACAGCGCAGCTGGCGGATTTGGTGGCAGATGCAGTTTGTAGGTATTGCTGCCGTTCAGGAATTTACCGGAATTGTCTTTGGTCGCGAAAGGATATTTCGACCCCGCCCCGGTGGTATGCATTACCATTGCAGCCGCGCTGGAATAGGCAATCTGGAAGAAGGCTGCACGTTGGTTAGCATCAAGCGTGCCGTATTGCATCCATTCTGCTGTTGCACCCGCCCATGAGGTTTCCCACTGCCTGTCTTTGTAGTAAAGCTGCCGCTGGTCATCACGTCCAACCTGTCGGCGAGCCAGAATCATGCGAGGCGCTGCGACGACCGCTTTGTTGAGCATTTCCTGCTGCTTCGCTGTCGGCGCGAAAGGTTTCCCTTTAACCATCCCGATACTTAACAATGCGCTTCGCGTCTCCTCCGGAATCGCCGTTAGTGGCTCGTAATCGACGAAGGCTTTGAGTTTCTGCCAGTAACTGGCGTCGGTGGGATACATCATATTGACGCGCTTGCCGCTGGCGTCCGGGAACTGCATCGGCTTGACCTCTTTCTCTACATCCCAGAGCGGATAAATACGCGTCGTTTCGGCATTTTTTACCGCAGGAACCGGGTCAGGCTTACCGTCACCTTTTCCCATGATGGTCCTGAAGAACAGGAATACGTTATAAGTCGATGATTTAAATGCGTAGTAACCCTGAGGCACCGGGCCTTCATAATCAGGCGGTAACAGCAAATATAAACCACCTCTGGCTCGGTCCGGGCCTATAGCACCTACGTCGGTAATGGTTTTCTGAAAGAAATCAGTGAACATGCCGATGACGTTTGCCGGTGCTTTTATCACCAGTGGACCTGTTTCTTTCAGATCCAGGTAACTCATGGAATAAATGACATCCCCGTTTGGCGTCGGCACGACGGCGCGGCTGTCCATGCGCTCTTTCCAGATCGGCAGGACATTATATCCTTTGCCAAACGCGGCCTCAGAGCCATCACGCAAACCGATGGTATTCAGAAGGGGCAAGGTTTGAATGTATGCCTGAATAGCATCCTGATAATACAGTTCGTCGCTGAGCGTCTGCGCCTCATCCGGTGCCAGCCAGTTGCCGTTGTTGAGCTGTTTCATCAACGGCGATAACGGCGCATCGGCCGCGAATACCGGCTGAGAAAACGCCAATGCCAGTAATACAGCAGAGGTTATTACGTGAACTTTCATGACATGTTCCTGAATTAATTAGCAGAAAAGCCGGTTGTGAATGTCGTCAGTACTTAGAGGACATTCACGTCTGGCACTGAAAATGTCGAATGCCATTTAAGGATAGTTAACGTTGCAAATTTGTAATCTTTAGATTTATTTATTAATAAATTTGCGAAATGAAAATTTTCTTCTTTCTGAATGAAAGAAGTGGTGCTTACAGGAATATTGCAGATCTGAACCGCTGGTCTATGCTCAGAAAATCGCGCGTCTGCCGCTCGGGTGGCAGAGTAAAAGAACTGATAATTTCACGCTACTCGGTGCCGGGTATGAATAAGAGAGTGCTTACTTTTTTAACGTGTATCATATCCCTTTTAGTGTTTAGTACCTTTGCTGCTGAACCCCGACAGGAACCGACGGAGCAGGAGAAAGCACGCACGCTCTATATCTTCCATACCCCCATCGTGATGCTTCAGGCTAAGTTTGGCCTGACAACGCCAGAAGAACGCGTTTTACGCATCCGCAATACGCTGCGTAATTTTACTCAGGCAGATGTCCGCGAACCGATAAAAATTGTCGCCATCACACGTTATAACCAGCAGGGCAAACTTTTCGTGATGAATGGCAAGCCGCTAATGCTGCTGACGCAGGCGGATCTTGATGAAGGTGACGACCTGACGCTGGATCAGGCCGCGCAACGCGTGCTTACGCGAATGGAGGCGCAACGTAAAGCGCTTCACGATCAATATGACACCGGATGGCTTGTGCTTGCCACAGTGAAAACTGTGGTGGGGCTGGCGGCCTTTGTATTGCTTGCCTGGGCCGCGTGGCGTTCCTGGCGTAGGGTGAAGCGATATTGTCGCCGTCTGATCGCTGAAAATCGAGGATGGATCCCCAAAAACTGGCGACGTTATCTCGGCCCTGTAGAAGCCCGCTTGTACGCCTTGCTAATGATATTGCTGGGCATATTAGCTTTCTATGTATGGCTTAGCTGGGCGTTTAGCCTATTTCCCTGGACGCGGGTTTGGGCGACATCGTTGGGTGACTGGTCTCTGCGCGTCGTTCGTCAGATTTTCTTATCCATCGTCTCAGCTTTACCGGGTTTGCTGATCGTTCTCATTATTTTCATCATCACGGCCACCATACTTAAATTATTGAAGATGGTACTCAATCAGGTAGAAGCGGGGCGGTTACATTTTCCGGGACTGCATCCTGAAACCGTCGGAGCAACCAGAAAACTGCTCTCTGTTGTTGTGTGGTTATTTGCTCTTTCTGCAGCCTACCCGTTTCTTCCCGGCGCAAATTCACTGGCCTTTAAGGGCATAAGCGTCTTCTTTGGTCTGATGCTGACGTTGGGATCTGCTGGCGTGATGAATCACGCCATGAGCGGTCTCGTACTGATTTATTCGCGCGCTCTGCGCAAAGGTGACGTCATCCGGGTCGCGGACAACGAAGGGAAGGTGAGTGAAATCGGTATGCTCGCCACCAAAATTATCACGCGTGAAAACTATGTCGTTACCGTTCCCAATGCTGTCGTGGTGAGTGGCAAGATAACAAACCTCAGCGCACAAAATAATGATGGCAGCCTCAATCTAACCGTAAGCGTCACCATCGGCTACGACACGCCCTGGCGACAGGTTCATGCCATGCTTGAGCTCGCCGCAAAGCGGACAGCGTGTGTGGATCTTACGACCGCGCCGCTTGTGCGTCAGCTGGCACTTATGGACTGGTATATAGCCTATGAGCTTCAGGTCAGGCTGCTACCCGAGCAGTCACTGGCTATCGCGCGCAATGCGCTGTTCAGCAATATTCAGGATGTCTTTAACGAATTTAATGTGCAGATCATGTCGCCAAACTTTGTTATGCAGCCAGAAGGAAGCGTCATGGTCGCCAGAGAGAACTGGTATCCCGCCCCGGCGGTCGCACCTGAGCGGGAAAAATAAAACGAGCATTTAATCGCAGGCAGAGGGCACATGAGAAAATCGACATTGTTTTATCTTGTACTGTTTTTTTCGCAGGCAACTCAGGCCAGCGCGCTCTATTTCTATGAAATTGGGACAGAGGATACCGCGCTTGCGGGCGCGGGGCAGGCCGCCCGTGCTCAGGACGCATCCACGATAGTGACCAACCCGGCGGGGATGACGCGGCTGCCTGAACATATGTTTACCGGCGGATTACAGGCAATGGACGGGGATATTTCCTATCACCTTGATGATGATTCGGACCGTAAAAGTCCTGGTGATATCATGCGTTTTTTTCCAAATGCGAGTGCCTTTTACACGCAGAAACTCGATGATGCGTTGTATGCCGGTGTTGGTTTGTATGGTAACTATGGGCTGGGTATTGATTTTGGTAACTGGGCAGGCGACCGGCTTATCAAAAAAAGTACAATGGCTGCGATGACCCTAAGTCCATCCTTGGCCTACAAGCTGAGCGAGCGGGTGTCCATTGGCGGCTCCGTCAACGTGAATTACGGATTCCTTTCACTTACGCGTGATGTGGGCAATGAGGATGTAAAAGAAAACGATCATGACTGGGCGTTGAGCTACCGTCTGGGCTTACTGATGGCGCTCACCGATCAAACGCGAGCGGGCATTGCGTGGACCAGTAAAACGGAATATGACTTTAATATTGATGGCAAAGTCCGCTTCCCAAATTTACCCAACGTTGAATATGACATTCCCATTTCTGCGCAGGTCAGGGCACCTCAGCAAGTTATGTTGAGTCTGGTACATGATTTCAATAAAACGTGGTCGATCATGGGGGACCTGGGCTGGCAGGACTGGAGCCAATTTGGCAGTCCGCAGGTCACTGTCGCTGGGCAAGATGCCGAACGAAAAAATCGGCTTAAAGACTCCTGGCATACTGCGCTGGGGTTACAGTATCGCCCAACAGAATTGTGGCGCTTAAATGCAGGCGTGGCGTTTGACAGTACCGTATACCAGTCTCAGAATGATGTTGCACTTTCATTACCCACCGGCGACGAGTGGCGATTTGCGACAGGCGCTCAGTACCAGATGACGCCACAAAGCAACGTTGGATTTGCCGTCTCGTATTTGCATATGCAGTCCTCACGCGTGAAAACACCTGAACAATTTAAGGGAAGCTATGATAATCCGTATCTGTGGTTTGCCAGCGTGAACTACAGCTATTTGTTCTGATTTTTTGACGGAATTTTTAGACAGGTTGCTTCTGTCACTAAGCAAATTTTCACGCTGTTTTAAACACAGGCGCTATATGGCTAACAAAATTTTTTTGATCTTTTCTGCCTTTTCAAAATGGTCCAGCTTCATCTCCATAATCCACCAGTGGGCCACTTCCATAAGCAGTTCAGGATCGTCATTTTTATTAGCAAAAAAAGCATAAAACGAAAGCCCAACATCGCTTCCCTTAGAGGCGATTTTTGAATCACAGATCCGGATAATCTTTTCCTTCATTCCTTGCCGCACGCCATCTCCTTTACTCTTTCATGTTCTGACTAAAAAAGCCGTAAGCAAATTACTGCTTACGGCCTCCGGAGCGGTGATGATTTTTATGACAATCAGGCCGCTTTCACCGCCCTGATTTTTTTCGTGTCAGCCGCGTCGGATTCAGTTTTATCCGCTGCAGCTGGAGCGTTGAGATCGGGAAGCTTGCTGGTACGCAGAATATGCTGCACGGTCTCTTTCTGCTCGGCGAGATACAGGCCAAGATTTTCCGCCTGCGTTTCATCCATCTGCATTCCGCTTTGCAACAGCCAGTCGGTGAACGCGTCTGCCATATCGAGCAGCTTGTCGTGAGCGTCAGCCTCTTTCTTACTGGCAAATGTCATTTTCTCTTCACCTTTTCTTACGACAACAAATTTTGTTTCAACAGCCATTTTGCGCACCTCATACTGTAATTATATACAGTATAGCAGTTGCAATTTAATGTTGCAGCTAAAAATTGTCCACCCTTTAGCGGGCAGGGGGCACATTCGAAAAGCGGGCGCTGATCGCATCACGTTCATAGCCCTGGGGCTGCGTCAGTATCTGGTATAAATCAGGGCGGCGACCGTGGATCCAGCGGCGTCCTGTGCTCATAGCAAGCAGGCTTAAATCGAGTTCAGCGCTCACCATCGCATCTTCGGCCGCCCAGGTTTCATTCACGATCCTGCCATAAGGGTCGAGGATCATGGCATTGCCCGTGCGCACTTCGTCGTCATCGGCACCGACACCGTTGCTGAAGAGAAGAAATATGCCGTTGTCATGCGCGCGGGCTGGCAGCCAGCGCATGAGCCATTCCCGACCGCTTGGCCCTTTGAATGCCGCGATAATTTCTTCCTTGCGCGTTTCCCGCTCCTCCCAGAGCGCCAGCGGAATTGGCTTCATCCCGTGAGGGCTGCGGGAATCGGTACCGCCTGTTTGATGCGGGGCGAGAAGAATATCGGCACCCAGCAGCGCGGTCGCGCGCACATTTTCGACCAGATTATTGTCCCAGCAAATCAGGATGCCGACCTTCACGCCCCACGGCGTATCAAAAACGGTAAAGCTGTCCCCGCTGCTGATGGCCGGATGTTCAAAAGCATGGAGTTTACGATGCGTATGCATTGAGCCGTCCGGCATGCAGGCAACATACGCATTGTACAGTCGGCCATCGTCGGTGCGTTCAATAAGACCCGCGCCAATCAGCATTTGATGTTTTATCGCGAGGGAGCGAATGAGCGTCAGGGAAGGGCTGTCTGCAATCGGCTCGGCCAGCGCAGACACCTCCGCTGCGGTGAGCTTGGGGACATGCCAGTAGCCGGTGATGCACATTTCAGGAAAAGTGAGAATGTTCACCTGCTCAAGCGCCGCCTGTTCAATAAATTTCTCCATTATCAGGAGATTGTATTTTTTGTTACTGGCCTGATGCTGAAACTGTACGGTTGCCGCCTTTAAGGATGTCAGTTTGTTCATGATGCGTCTCCGGTTGTGATCGAGACTGAATTACATAACGATTGCCGATAACTGTATAATCAAATCATTTCCGAATTCGATAACCATCTGGAATGCAAAAATGAACACCCGGTTGCTAAAGGCCTTTTTGATGCTGGCTGAAAAAGGAAATTATGCCGATGCGGCGCGGGCGCTGTTTATCTCGCAGCCGGCGTTGACCAAACAGATTAATCTCCTCGAATCTCTGGTGAAGATGTCTCTGTTTTCACGAGGTCGTCACGGCGCAATGCTGACGGCCAGCGGCAGGCGTTTGTTGCCGGAGGCTGAAAAAGTGGTCAGGCAGACCCAGCAATTTATGCAGCATGCTGAGCGGGTATCGAAAGGGGTTGAAGGGCATATTTCCGTCGGGTTCGGACTCTCAAGCTTTTATCTGGCGCCACGCTGTATCGCTGACTTTCGTCGGGACTACCCGGAAGTAGAAATGTCATTGACGGATCTGCCTTCCTTCCAGCAGTACGAGCGATTGCAAAATGATGAGCTGCAGGTCGGTTTTGTCAGGGTTCCGCCCCCCGTGGCGCTTGAATACCTGCCGTTATTTACCGATCGGCTGGTCCTGGTTGCGCCCGCCGCGTCGCCAACGCTGTCTGTCGCAGAGTGGCTCGCGAAACGCCCTCTGCTGCGGCTGTATGATGAGCGAGGACGGGGTTTAAACGCGCAGATTGACCGCTTCCTGCATGACAACGGCCTTTTCATCTCATCGACTCAGCTGACTGACGATATCCAAACTATCGTCGCGATGGTGGTTGCGGGTATCGGTGTGGCCATTTTGCCCACCAGCGTGACGCATATCGCACCGCCGGAGCTGGTGATGATTCCGCTAACGGGAGAGTCAATCAGCTGGACGGTGGGCATCGCCTGGGACGCAGGCAGGGAGGATGTCATCCGTGACAACTTCATTGCTAGCGTAGCTGCTGCGTTTCCGGGGCACCCATGCTCCGCCGCCATGCCCCGGGCGCCTGACCATACTGACGCTTAAAGCTGCGGTTGAAGGACTGCTGGGAGTCAAAGCCCAGCGCGATCGCCACGTTCAGAATCGGTTCATCGCTGCGGGTTAAGCGCTCAACCGATTTTTGCAGCTTTTGCGCGCGAATATACCCGGCGAGGGGATAGCCCGTATGCTCTTTAAACAGGCGCTGGAGGTGCCATTTTGAGTAGCCGGAACGCCTGGCGACGGACTCAATGTCCAGACGGCTATCCAGGTTGTTGTCGATCCAGTCGAGTAAATCATGCATAAATGCGCCAGTGTTCATCTGGTTACCCCCACGCTGCCTGTCAAAAAGTATCTTTGTCTGTTGCATTAAAAGGTGGCTCGTTTTCGCATTAATTGCAAGTTTTATTGTTGCATTTAAATCCCTGAGCGAAACGGGTCTTTTCACATCTGCTCAAATAGCACATAAAGTGCAACAATTATTCTTGCACTTAGTTAAGCGCCTTCCTACAATCGCCGCGATAGTGTATTCGCAACTGTTACAGTTTTGTGGCGATGAACGACACAAATGGCCTTAAGACAGCCACCGGACAAAGGAAGTGGCGCGGTGCCTCCTGCTGCGTCTTGCCCGGCGGCGACAATTACCGGAATAAAAATAATGAGCCTGCAAAAAACCTGGGGTAACTTTCATCTGAACGCGCTGGGGGTCATGTTGCTCTCCGTGCTGCTCGTCGGATGCGACAACAGCGTCGCGCAAAACGCCGCGCCACCCGCGCCCGCCGTCAGCGCGGCTGACGTGGTGGTGAAATCCATTAGCCAGTGGGATAGCTTTAACGGTCGGATTGAGGCGGTGGAGAGCGTTCAGCTTCGTCCGCGCGTTTCCGGCTACATTGATAAAGTGAATTACACCGACGGCCAGGAAGTGAAGAAGGGCGAGGTGCTGTTTACGATTGACGACCGAACCTATCGCGCGGCGCTGGAACAGGCGCAGGCGAACCTGGCGAGAGCCAAAACCCAGGCCAGCCTGGCGCAAAGTGAGGCCAACCGTACCGATAAGCTGGTCAATACCAACGTTGTCTCCCGTGAAGAGTGGGAGCAGCGTCGTTCGGCCGCCACTCAGGCGCAGGCCGATATTCGCGCCGCCCAGGCGGCAGTGGACGCCGCGCAGCTTAACCTGGACTTCACCAAAGTCACCGCGCCTATCGACGGTCGCGCCAGCCGGGCGCTGATCACCAGCGGGAACCTGGTGACGGCGGGCGACACCGCCAGCGTCCTCACCACGCTGGTGTCGCAGAAAACGGTTTACGTCTACTTTGACGTGGACGAGTCGACCTACCTTCACTACCAAAATCTGGCCCGCAGCGGGCAGGGGGCGTCCAGCAATCACACGGCGCTTCCGGTTGAGATTGGCCTGACGGGCGAGGAGGGCTATCCCCATCAGGGCAAAGTAGATTTCCTGGATAACCAGCTGACGCCGAGTACCGGCACCATCCGTATGCGCGCGCTGCTGGATAACGCGCAGCGTCAGTTCACGCCGGGACTGTTTGCCCGCGTACGCCTGCCGGGCAGCGCGGAGTTCAAAGCCACGCTTATCGACGACAAAGCGGTGCTGACCGATCAGGATCGTAAATACGTCTATATCGTCGATAAAGAGGGGAAAGCGCAGCGTCGTGACATCACGCCGGGCCGTCTGGCAGACGGTTTACGCATCGTGCGGCAGGGGCTGAACCCTGGCGACAAAGTCATCGTCGAGGGTTTACAAAAAGTGTTCATGCCGGGTATGCCGGTTAACGCGAAAACCGTTGCCATGACCGCCACCAGCGCCCTCAACTGATCCCTTGACCTGAGAATCCAACCCATGGACTTTTCCCGCTTTTTCATCGACAGGCCGATCTTTGCCGCGGTCCTGTCGATTCTGATTTTTATCACAGGGTTAATCGCCATCCCGCTGCTGCCGGTGAGCGAATATCCTGACGTCGTACCGCCAAGCGTGCAGGTGCGCGCGGAGTACCCGGGTGCCAACCCGAAAGTGATTGCCGAGACCGTGGCGACGCCGCTGGAAGAGGCGATCAACGGCGTTGAGAACATGATGTACATGAAGTCCGTCGCGGGTTCCGATGGCGTGCTGGTGACCACCGTCACCTTCCGTCCGGGAACCGACCCGGATCAGGCGCAGGTTCAGGTACAAAACCGCGTTGCGCAGGCCGAAGCGCGTCTGCCGGAAGACGTGCGGCGTCTGGGGATTACCACCCAGAAACAGTCCCCGACGCTGACGCTGGTGGTGCATCTGTTTTCGCCTAACGGCAAGTACGATTCCCTGTATATGCGTAACTACGCCACGCTGAAGGTAAAAGACGAGCTGGCGCGCCTGCCCGGCGTCGGCCAGATCCAGATTTTCGGCTCAGGTGAATACGCAATGCGCGTCTGGCTGGATCCGAACAAGGTGGCGGCCCGCGGGCTGACCGCGTCGGACGTGATTACGGCGATGCAGGAGCAGAACGTGCAGGTGTCCGCCGGCCAGCTTGGCGCCGAGCCGCTGCCGAAAGAGAGCGATTTCCTGATCTCCATTAACGCCCAGGGGCGTCTGCACACCGAAGACGAGTTTGGCAATATTGTCCTGAAAACGACGCAGGACGGTACGGTCGTCCGCCTGCGCGACGTGGCGCGTATCGAAATGGGGTCCGGCAGCTATGCGCTGCGTTCCCAGCTGAACAATAAAGACGCGGTCGGGATTGGTATCTTCCAGTCGCCGGGGGCGAACGCCATTGATTTGTCTAACGCGGTGCGTGCGAAAATGGACGAACTGTCCACGCGCTTCCCGGCGGACATGAAGTGGGCGGCACCTTACGATCCGACCGTTTTCGTGCGCGACTCCATCCGTGCGGTGGTGCAAACGCTGCTGGAAGCGGTGGTGCTGGTGGTGCTGGTGGTGATCCTGTTCCTGCAAACCTGGCGTGCGTCGATCATTCCGCTGATCGCGGTGCCGGTTTCGGTGGTGGGTACCTTCAGCATTCTCTACCTGCTGGGCTTCTCGCTGAATACCCTGAGCTTGTTCGGGCTGGTGCTGGCCATCGGCATCGTGGTGGACGATGCCATCGTGGTGGTGGAAAACGTCGAGCGAAATATCGAAGAGGGGCTTGCTCCGCTTGCGGCGGCGCATCAGGCGATGCGCGAAGTGTCCGGGCCGATCATCGCGATTGCGCTGGTGCTGTGCGCGGTGTTTGTGCCAATGGCGTTCCTTTCGGGCGTAACCGGGCAGTTCTACAAGCAGTTTGCGGTGACGATCGCGATTTCGACGGTGATCTCCGCCATTAACTCGCTGACGCTCTCTCCGGCGCTGGCGGCACTGCTGTTAAAACCGCACGGCGCGCCGAAAGATTTCCCGACCCGGCTTATCGACCGTCTGTTCGGCTGGATTTTCCGTCCGTTTAACCGCTTTTTCCACCGCAGTTCAAACGGCTATCAGGGGCTGGTAGGCAAAACGCTGGGCCGACGCGGCTCGGTATTTGTGGTGTATCTGCTGCTGCTCTGTGCCGCAGGCGTGATGTTTAAAGCGGTCCCCGGCGGGTTTATTCCGACGCAGGACAAGCTGTACCTGATTGGCGGCGTGAAAATGCCGGAAGGTTCGTCGCTGGCGCGCACAGACGCGGTGATCCGCAAAATGAGCGAAATCGGGATGAATACCAAAGGCGTGGACTACGCTGTGGCGTTCCCGGGGCTGAACGCGCTGCAGTTCACCAACACGCCGAATACCGGGACGGTCTTCTTCGGCCTGAAGCCGTTCGACCAGCGTAAACATACTGCGGCGGAAATTAACGCGGAGATCAACGCGAAAATCGCGCAAATTCAGGAAGGCTTTGGCTTCTCCATTCTGCCGCCGCCGATTTTAGGGCTGGGTCAGGGGTCGGGCTATTCCCTGTACATTCAGGATCGCGGCGGTCTGGGCTATGGCGCGCTGCAAAATGCGGTAAACACCATGTCCGGCGCGATTATGCAGACGCCGGGAATGCACTTCCCGATCTCAACCTACCAGGCTAACGTTCCGCAGCTGGACGTGCAGGTAGACCGTGATAAGGCGAAAGCGCAGGGCGTGTTGCTGACCGATCTTTTCGGTACGCTGCAAACCTATCTGGGCTCGTCGTACGTCAATGACTTCAACCAGTTCGGGCGCACCTGGCGCGTGATGGCGCAGGCCGACGGGCAGTTCCGCGACAGCGTGGAAGATATTGCGAATCTGCGCACCCGTAACAGCCAGGGCGAAATGGTTTCGATTGGCAGCATGGTGAAAATCACGACCACCTACGGGCCAGATCCGGTGATCCGCTACAACGGCTACCCGGCGGCGGACCTCATTGGCGATGCCGACCCGCGCGTGCTCTCGTCTGCGCAGGCGATGACCCAACTGGACGCGATGTCTAAGCAGATCCTGCCGAACGGGATGAACATTGAATGGACCGATCTGAGCTTCCAGCAGGCCACGCAGGGGAATACGGCGCTGATCGTCTTCCCGGTCGCGGTGCTGCTGGCGTTCCTGGTGCTGGCGGCGCTGTATGAAAGCTGGACGCTGCCGCTGGCGGTGATCCTCATCGTGCCGATGACCCTGCTCTCCGCGCTGTTTGGCGTCTGGCTGACCGGTGGCGATAACAACGTGTTCGTGCAGGTGGGGCTGGTGGTTCTGATGGGGTTGGCGTGTAAAAACGCGATTCTTATCGTGGAGTTTGCCCGCGAGCTGGAAATTCAGGGTAAAGGCATCATGGAAGCCGCGCTGGAGGCGTGCCGCCTGCGTTTACGCCCGATTGTGATGACCTCGATTGCCTTTATTGCCGGGACCATTCCGTTGATCCTCGGCCACGGCGCGGGCGCAGAAGTGCGTGGCGTCACCGGGATCACGGTCTTCTCCGGGATGCTGGGCGTGACGCTGTTTGGTCTGTTCCTGACGCCGGTGTTTTACGTGACGCTGCGTAAGTTCGTGACGCGCCGGAAAAAAGAGGAAAGGGACATTCTGCCCGCGTAGGAATGCTGCAGATAATAAAAAACCGCCTTCATAGCAAGGCGGTTTTTTTTTGCACTCAAGTGAAGTTAAAGGGCTTCTTTATACTTGGCGATAAGTTCAGGCACCGGATCGCAGCCGCTGGTATCGGCTTTTTTCACTTCTTCCAGCGCGCTTGCCACGGTATGGCGGGCTAATACCGCTAACGACGCCTGCTCAGCTTCTTCGGAGATAGACTTGAAGTACCAGCAGGCGTTAGCGCTGACTACGCAGCGGGCCGGTACGTCAGGGCGCGATGCCCACAGCTTTTTATCTTCAATGACGGAAAGGTAGATATCGCGCAGGGTGATCTCTTCCGCCGGGCGTCCAAGATGAATCGAGCCGTTACGGCCAAGGGTTGAGACGATAATGCCGTCACGCGTGAGAGGAACCATCAATTTGCGGATGAAGCTCGGGTTTGCTTCCAGACCATAGGCCAGAATCGCACTCGTCGAACGTTCACCCAATTGCTCCGCCATTGCTACGCTGAGAACCATCTGCAAAGCTGTCGGGAAGCGGTAATCTAACATTTTTGTATCCTGGGTTGCGGTGAATCTTGTTCTTTTTGGCACCGCAGAGGTGAATAAGCAATAAACAACAATATAACAAATACGGTAATTATTTTGAAGCAATCTGCGGCATTTGCGATCAAACCCCCTGTTCTGATTTAGCTAAACGTGCGGTCCGGGAAGTCAACCGTCACCACGACTTCTGCTGAAGTGCTCACCTCAGCGGACGTTTCGCAGCTCACGGGGAAGCGGGTGATAGCCCGAAGTCGGATTTATCTAAAGCTCCATTGTGCTGTAATGACAAACACAGAGGGGATGATTAGCCCCACATCCATTCCAAAATAAGAGGTAAAATTATACTGGAACCCATGATAAATGTACGGAGAGAATCCTATCCCTGTGACTTTTTTAAAATCATGGTATGAACCATGGTCGCCACAATCATCGAATGTATCAAAGAAAAATTCACCTACATAACCATAGATTCCCTTAAAAACCCAACCGTTATCCCATCCAGCCCAGTCTCTTCTCACGCCGGCAGCCAGACATCTGTCATTAAAGCTGTTTTTCATTGTGCCTAGCACAACACTGTATTTCGACGAATCCGAGAATTTCCTCTCCACGGATACAAACTTATTTTCAAAGTTCTCTGTGTATTGTCCGTGATTATGCGTCAGATGATAAACGTATGAGCCAGTGTTTATTGAATACAGATTTATTTCATCTGCAGAGCAAGGCAATGTAACCAGATAAAAACTTCCGCACCACAGCCATGCGGGATATCTTTTCCGATCCGTCTGCTTATGTGGAATATTCTCCATATTCGCTCACTTTGGCTAACGTACTGAAATTATAAGGCCTGCTCTACGGCCTTCAGCTGAACAAATTTTAGCATACATTCGGAAACGTGAGGTCTTCACGTCACGGGTTGGGGGGCTGAGATGACCTTACCCTCTCAGGTATAATGTTTGTTCAGATAAACGGCAAAGAGGATGTGACAAGATGCTGACATATATCACTATAGGTACAAATGACCTTCAGCGCGCCGTGGCGTTTTACGACGCTGTTTTTAACGTGCTCGGCTATTCACGTTTGCCCGCCTGGACAGAGGACTGGGCAATGTGGGGAGATAAAAATAATCCGGATGAGGGGTTCAGCTTCTGTATTTGTCCTCCTTTTGACCGACAACCCGCAACGGCGGGAAACGGAACAATGTTCGCATTCCATGCAGATAACGCTGACCTTGTCAGACGGTTTCATGCAGCAGGCCTCCTTGCGGGAGGGAAGAGTGAAGGCGAGCCAGGAACACGAACCGCGTACGGTCCCGATTTTTATGTTGCCTATCTGCGCGATCCTGACGGGCATAAGCTGGCATGCGTTTGCCAACATTATTCTCCTGAAGCCGATACGTTCACAGACGATGAATAGTCGCAAGCGGTAGTTTTGAACTATGTTTAACACCAGTCAGAATAATAAATTAGTTGAAGTGTTATTAGATTCTGAACAGGGGCGGTCTTAATCCGGAGCATTTGAAAGCCAGAACCTCACTGAGAAGTGTGCCAACATTGCGTGGGTAATATTTATATCCGGAGAATAACGTGTTCGGAAAAGTTTTATTAAACTACATGCCAGGGTTACAAAATTTGTTAGCCTACGATAAAAGCTGGCTGAAACAGGATGTTAAAGCCGGGTTATCCGTGGCCGCTGTCGCGCTACCCGTTGCGATTGCTTATGCTGAGCTGGCGGGGGTTGGGGCAATCGTGGGGCTCTATTCCTGCGTTTTACCGATGATAGCGTATGCACTGTTTGGTTCTTCACGTCAGCTTATTGTCGGGCCTGATGCCACGACCTGCGCGGTGATCGCGGCCGTCGTCTTTCCTCTTTCTGCGGGTAATCCCGAACTGCACTGGCAGCTGACAATCATCATGACATTGATGATGGGCGGGTGGTGCCTGCTTGCCAGTAAGTTTCGCCTGGGCGCACTTGCCGATCTGCTTTCTCATCCCATTCTTACGGGGTTGCTTAATGGCGTAGCCGTGACGATTATTGTCGGGCAATTAGGCAAGGTTTTGGGGATCACGCTAGATGAAGCGCAGGTTATTGAAAAAATAATGGCCTTGCCTGGCCGACTTTCGGAAAGCCATTTATTAACCGTAGGGATATCACTCTTAACGTTAATTATTTTAATGGTTATCAAAACGTATCGTAGCCACTGGCCAGCACCGTTGATTGCCATTGTGATGACTACGGTACTGGTGTGGGCGACGTCTGGGCAGCAGTATGGTATTGCCACTATTGGGGGGAGTGGCTTCCAGTCAGGTTTACCCGTCGTTAACTGGGGGGCGTTCCAGCCCGGTCCGATGCGTGATTTAGTGATCCCGGCGCTGAACCTGGCGTTGGTCAGTTTTGTGAGTCTGATGCTGACCGCCCGCAGTTTCGCCGCGAAAAATGGCTACGAAATTAATGCTGATGCAGAGTTCCGAGCGCTGGGTATTGCGAACATTATGTCTGGGTTATCACAGGGGTTTGCTATCAGTGGCGCCGATTCCAGGACCGCGGTTAATGACTCAGTGGGTGGAAAAAGTCAGCTGGTTTCCATCGTTGCAGCCTTACTCATCGGTATCGTAGTGGTGTTTTTCACTCAGCCATTACAATTTATTCCGGTATCTGCATTAGGTATCGTTCTAATGTATGCCTCGTGGTCATTGATTGATTTACGCGGGTTATGGAACCTGAGGCGCAGAAATAAACAGGCGTTTCGCCTGGCCTTCTTCACGTTTGGCTGTGTGTTAATTATCGGCGTTATCCAGGGCATCGGCCTTGCGGTGTTGCTTGGCCTGTTACAGTTCCTTCGTACAGTGTTTCGCCCCTCTGAGCATTTACTGGGTACTGACGAAGAGGGAATGATTCACTCACTAGGTAATACAACCGATATTAAAATGGTCCCTGGCGTGCTGATGTATCGATTTAACTCACCGTTGACCTATTTTAATGTGGCTTATTTTAAACGTCGGGTATTGAACCTGGTTGATGGTGCCGCATTACAACCTAAATGGGTGGTCATTGATGCCGTTGCTTGCTTCACCTATTCAGACATCAGCGTTCTGGCAACCATTAATGAGTTAAAACGTGACCTGAAAGGTCGACAGATTAAATTAATCCTTGCGGGCAGGAAAACGGAATTAACCCGCTGGTTTAAAGAGAGTCGGCCAACAATGAATGATGATGACATGATTCTGGCACCGGATCTCTATCTGGCACTTCGGTTCATTCAAAGCAAAGAGAGTGCGAGTGAATCAGGTGGAGAGGTATAAGCTATAGGCTTGCCCGCCACCGGCGAGCAAGCCACATCCCTTAGCGATACAGCGTTTTTTCCGCAACCGGAATAAGCAGCCCGGATCGCCAGTCCGCGAGCGTCAGCTGCGCAAGCTTACCCAGCGCGGTATAAAACGGATGCCCGGCGTTGTCGACAAACACCGACAGGAAACGGGTGCTCCACGGCAGCAGGTGCCACGCCAGAAGCTGAGCGCACTCCGACTCGCGGCCATTCTCGGCCAGCCACGCGGCCAGCAGCAGCAAAGTACCGAAATGATCTTCCGGTTCATTCTGCTGCATCTCAAACGCAATATTGTTCTCCCGCATCCACTGGCGCAGCGCGAGGGTGGAGTCACCAAACAATACGGATTCACGGTCCAGCCAGACGGAACCCCACGGCGGAGCGGGCAGGGCATAAGGGCCGATAAACAGCCGTTGCCAGGCGTCCGTCAGCGGCTCATCGGAAGATGAGGCAAAGGTATCGGCAACGGGCTGCAGCGTTTCCGCTGGCAGGGGCCAGTCCTGAACCCATTCGCCAGCGGTGAGTGCTTTCACCAGCGGCGCGGTCTGCTCGCTGTCGGGAGCGAAATAAAACAGCGCGCCCAGCACACGGGCGCTGAACGCGAACGATTCACGATGTGAGACGTCTTTCATTAAACCTTCCTTGCTCGCGCGGATGACCCCCGCGCGGCTGTATTAACCGATAATACTGACCATAGAATAAACCAGGGTCTCGCGTTTCACCTCTACACCTTCTCAATCTGCACCAGATTGGTGTGCTGCGGGTTGCCCTTTGCCAGCGGAGAAGGTCGATGGGTCGTCAGCGTGTTGATGCAGGAGCCGTGGTCGATACGATCGCCACTCATATTGGCATCGTGCCAGGCGCCCTGGCCCATGGCGCTCACGCCGGGCATGATGCGCGGCGTCACTTTCGCTTCAATTCGCACCTCACCGCGATCGTTAAAGACGCGCACCGTATCGCCGTTCTTAATGCCGCGTTTTTCGGCATCAACAGGATTAAGCCAAACCTCCTGGCGGCAGGCCGCTTTTAGCACGTCGACGTTACTGTAGCTTGAGTGGGTACGGGCTTTGAAGTGGAAACCGAACAGCTGCAGCGGGAACTGCGCGCGCTCGGGCGCATCCCAGCCGTCAAAGGTCGAGGCGTAGACGGGCAGAGGGCTGATGGTCTCATCTTTTTCCAGCGCCCAGGTGGACGCAATCTCCGCCAGCTTGCTGGAGTATATCTCAATCTTGCCTGATGGCGTTTTCAACGGATTGGCTTCCGGGTTCTCGCGGAATTTTTTATAGGCCACAAAGTGTCCGTTCGGATCCTTACGCTTATAAATGCCCATTTTTTTCAGCTCGTCATAGGACGGCAGCTGAGGATCTTTTTCGAGCATTTTGGCATACAGGTACTGCAGCCACTGCTCCTGCGTGCGTCCCTCGGTGAATTTCTGATGGATATCCGGCCCGAGCCGTTTTGCCACTTCGCTCATGATCCAGTAGATGGGCTTGCGCTCAAACTTCGGCGCGGTCACGGGCTGGAGGAAAATCAGGTAGCCCATGTTCCCGGCGTAATCGTTCGGAATGATGTCTTCCTGCTCGACGGTCATCAGGTCCGGCAGCAGGATATCGGCGTACTTCGCCGACGAGGTCATGAAGTTGTCGATGACGACAATCATTTCGCACTTGCTCTCATCCTGCAGGATATCGTGGGTTTTATTGATATCGGAGTGCTGGTTGATGATGGTGTTGCCCGCGTAGTTCCAGATGAACTTAATCGGCACGTCCAGCTTATCCTTGCCGCGCACGCCGTCGCGCAGGGCGGTCATCTCCGGTCCGCGGGCGATGGCGTCCGTCCAGCTGAAGCAGGAGATTTGCGTTTTGACCGGATTATCCGGCAGCGGCATACGTTCAATGGTGATGGTGTAGGTTGACTCACGCGCGCCGCTGTTACCGCCGTTGATCCCCACGTTACCAGTCAAAATAGGCAGCATGGCGATGGCGCGGGACGTCAGCTCACCGTTCGCCTGACGCTGTGGTCCCCAGCCCTGGCAGATGTAGGCCGGTTTCGCGGAGCCTATCTCGCGCGCAAGCTTAACGATGCGATCCGCTGGAATGCCGGTAATACGGGAAGCCCACTCAGGGGTTTTCGCCGTGTGGTCATCCCCCAGGCCGAGAATATAGGCTTTGTAGTGACCGTTAGCGGGCGCGCCTTCCGGCAGCGTTTTTTCGTCGTAGCCAACGCAGTATTTATCCAGGAACGGCTGGTCGACCAGGTTTTCGTCGATCAAGACCCAGGCGATACCCGCCACCAGCGCGGCATCGGTACCCGGGCGGATCGGGATCCATTCATCTTCGCGTCCGGCTGCCGTATCGGTATAGCGCGGATCGATAACGATCATGCGCGCGTTGGAGCGCTCGCGAGCCTGCTCCAGATAATAGGTAATCCCGCCGCCGCTCATGCGCGTTTCCGCCGGGTTATTGCCTAACATGACCACCAGCCTGGTGTTTTCAATGTCAGAGGTGCTGTTGCCGTCGTTACTGCCGTAGGTGTAGGGCATGGCGCAGGCGATTTGCGCCGTGCTGTAGGTGCCGTAGTGGCTCAGGAAACCGCCGTAGCAGTTCATCAGGCGTGCCACCAGCGAAGCGTAAGGAGAGGAGCGGGTGATATTGCCGCCGACAATGCCGGAGGAGTAGTTAATATACACCGCCTCGTTGCCGTATTTGGCCACCACGTCTTTCAGGCTGGCGGTGATAATGTTCAGCGCCTCATCCCATGTGATGCGCTCGAACTTGCCTTCACCGCGTTTGCCCACGCGTTTCATCGGGTAGTTCAGACGGTCAGGATGGTTAATGCGACGGCGAATAGAGCGTCCGCGCAGGCAGGCGCGCACCTGATGGTTCCCGTAAATATCCTCGCCAGTGTTGTCCGTTTCGACCCAGTACACTTCGTCGTCGCGGACGTGCAGACGCAATGCGCAGCGGCTGCCGCAGTTGACCGAGCAGGCGCCCCACACCACTTTATCTTCAGCAGGCTGAACGGCATCTTTCACCGCCGCGGCGGCGCTTTTTAAACCAAAAGGAAGCGAGATCCCGCCAGCGGCAAGCGCCAGAGAACCTATAGCCGTAGATTTCACGAGAGTTCGGCGGCTAATACCGCCGTGATGATCGACCTCAGACATGGCTCACCCCAACATTGAGATTACGTATTATTTTTACCCGTGATTACAACCGGGCTAATGATGGGGTGAGTGTTACTTATTTGGGGGTATTAGATCTTAATCCTCATCAAATCAAAGGGGATTGAGGGTAAATTACTGGGCGTCAGCAGCCCCGTTGCCGGTTCGGGTGTACAAAATTTTAAAGGTGTCGTTGGCGCAGTGGCCCACCACCTGTGTGCCCGCCTGATCTGCCTGGTCGTTCGGCACAATGCTCAGCGTAAAACCAGATTCAGGCACGCCGTTGTTGATAATCTTCTGCTGAATGTCGCTTTTCACGCGTTCGCAGGAATCCGGTGCTGCCAGCGCGGCCGTTGAGGCACTCATTAACAGCAGGGCGGTAATCCAGGGTAACCGTTTCATTTGTAGCTCCTTGTCTCTGTGTGTAGATTAATTCTAGCAGGCTTCGTGTAAACAACTGTATTTGCTAATATGATTGGGAATAATCTCCCTGTACGGTAATAAATGTGAAGAAATACGCAGCGATAACGCTACTGGCAGCAGCACTGGTGGGGTGTGACAACAGCTCCACGCCGCTGTCGTTTACGCCAGAGATGGCGAGTTTTTCAAACGAGTTTGATTTTGATCCTCTGCGCGGCCCGGTCAAAGACTTTACCCAGACGCTGTTCAATGAGAAGGGGGAAGTGTCCAAGCGGGTTACCGGCACCGTGTCGACGGAAGGGTGTTTCGATACGCTGGAGCTGCACGACCTGGAGGCCAACACCGGCGTGGCGCTGGTGCTGGATGCCAATTACTACCTTGATGCGGAAACTCAGCAGCGAAAAGTGAAGCTGCAGGGGAAATGCCAGCTGGCCGAACTGCCGTCAGCCGGGGTGACGTGGGATACCGACGACAACGGTTTTGTGGTGGCGGCGCACGGCAAAGAGATGGAAGTGAAGTATCGCTACGATGCGGATGGCTACCCGCTGGGCAAAACCACCGTCTCCGGCGATCGGCATCTCTCCGTCCAGTCAACGCCGTCTAAAGATGTTCGCAAAAGGATGGATTACACGGCAGTGAGTATGTTGAATGACAAGCCGATGGGCAACGTCAAGCAGAGCTGCGATTACGATCGACACAATAACCCGGTGAGCTGCGATCTGACGATCACGGACGACAGCGTCAAACCTGCCGTTGAGCACAAGTACACCATCAAAAACACGATTGAATATTATTGAGAGGAAAGTGCATTTTGTGCGTTTCGCCCGGCGGCGCTACGCTTGCACGGGCCTACAATGAAGCGTGCAACATATTGATATTCTTGCACCATGTAGGCCGGGTAAGCGCAGCGCCACCCGGCAAGAACGGCTCAATGGGGGGGCATTACTCTCACTGCGCGGTAGGTTTCAGCAGGCTGGCGCCTGACGGCTTGTGTCCGGCCAGGTGCTGATGCTGGAAGATACACATGCGAATGGTATTGCGGTATTCACCGTTGATAAAGAACTCGTGAATCAGCTCGCCTTCCACCATAAAGCCCAGCTTGCGGTAGATATGGATCGCTTTCTCGTTCTCTTTGTCCACAATCAGATAGAGCTTGTAGAGATTCAGAACGTTGAACCCGTAATCCATTGCCAGCTTCGCTGCCCGTGAGGCAAGGCCTTTCCCCTGATGCTCAGGGGAAATAATGATCTGAAACTCCGCCCGACGGTGAACATGGTTGATTTCTACCAGCTCCACCAGTCCGGCTTTTTCACCTTCACACTCCACCACAAAACGACGTTCGCTCTGATCGTGAATATGCTTGTCGTAGAGATCCGACAGCTCGACAAAGGCCTCATAAGGCTCTTCGAACCAGTAACGCATCACGCTGGCGTTATTGTCGAGCTGGTGGACGAAGCGCAGGTCCTCACGCTCCAGCGGACGGAGCTTAACGTCACACGAAGCCGACATTACGGGGCTACCGTGCGGCCGGTGCGGCGATCCAGGCAGCGCAGGGTGTTAGGCTCCCAGTAGGCATTGACGTTCGCACTTTGCTGACACTTGTCGCGCGCGTCAAAAGCGACATCTTCTTTGTCCCACTCTTTTTCAGCACGTTTGTTGACCTTCTGACGAAGGTTACGGGTGTCATTCCATTGTTCTTTGTCCATAGCGGCGTTCTGGCGGCTTTGCGCGCTGTCACCAGACTCAATAATGAGCTTGCTGGTTTCCGCTGTCGCAGAGGCGGCAAAGGCGAACGATGACAGCGCCAGCAGGGCTGTCAGACAAAGGCGTTTGCTTAATGTGGTCATAGCGTTTCCTTTTATATGGGTGCAGATAATCAAGTTACCCCGTACAGATTCTACACCAAAGCGAAATGACGGCATACCCGCGGGGCAAGTATGGAAAAGTAAAGGGCATCATCAGGTATGATGTCTAAATAAATCCTCACCTGATGTGAAATATGCTTAAAACAACGCTGCTTTTTTTTGCTACCGCGCTATGCGAAATCATCGGCTGCTTCCTGCCCTGGCTCTGGCTCAAAAAGGGCGGATCCGTATTGCTGCTCATTCCGGCAAGCGTTGCGCTGGCCCTGTTTGTCTGGCTGTTAACGCTGCATCCGGCTGCCAGCGGCCGCGTCTACGCCGCTTACGGCGGTGTCTATGTCTGTACCGCGCTGCTGTGGCTACGCGTGGTGGACGGCGTCAAGCTCAGCGCCTACGACTGGGCCGGCGCGCTGATTGCCCTGTGCGGTATGCTGATCATTGTGGCGGGATGGGGGCGGGCCTGAGCTCCCGGTTTTTGTGATCGTCAGCTGATTTCACGATCGTTATACTTGTATGGTAGTAGGGTTGGTGGGTAAATTTCGAGCATCACAACGAACGATGTAAGGAAAGGAATTATGAAGATTGTCGCGGCTGACGTGTTTGTTACCTGTCCGGGGCGGAACTTTGTCACCCTGAAAATCACCACCGATGAGGGGATTGTCGGCCTCGGTGACGCTACGCTGAACGGACGCGAGCTCTCCGTTGCCTCATACCTGAAGGATCACCTTTGCCCTCAGCTGATCGGCCGCGATGCGCACCGCATCGAAGACATCTGGCAGTTCTTCTATAAGGGCGCCTACTGGCGTCGCGGCCCGGTCACTATGTCGGCCATCTCCGCCGTGGATATGGCGCTGTGGGACATCAAAGCCAAAGCGGCCAACATGCCGCTCTACCAGCTGCTGGGCGGCGCATCCCGTGAAGGGGTGATGGTCTATTGCCACACCACCGGTCACACCATTGACGACGTGCTGGAAGACTACGCTCGTCATAAAGAGATGGGCTTTAAGGCGATCCGCGTTCAGTGCGGCGTACCGGGCATGAAAACCACCTACGGCATGGCCAAAGGGAAAGGGCTGGCCTACGAGCCTGCGACCAAAGGCGACTGGCCGGAAGAGCAGCTGTGGTCCACCGAAAAATACCTCGATTTTACACCGAAGCTGTTCGACGCGGTGCGCAGTCAATTCGGCTTTAATGAACATCTCCTGCACGACATGCACCACCGCCTGACGCCAATCGAAGCGGCGCGCTTCGGCAAGAGCATCGAGGAATTCCGCATGTTCTGGATGGAAGATCCAACGCCTGCGGAAAACCAGGCCTGCTTCCGCCTGATCCGCCAGCATACCGTGACGCCAATTGCGGTGGGGGAAGTGTTTAACAGCATCTGGGACTGCAAGCAGCTCATCGAAGAGCAGCTCATCGACTATATTCGCACCACCCTTACCCACGCGGGCGGGATCACCGGGATGCGTCGCATCGCGGACTTTGCCTCGCTCTACCAGGTGCGTACCGGCTCGCACGGTCCGTCGGATCTCTCGCCCGTATGCCACGCCGCCGCGCTGCATTTCGACCTGTGGGTGCCGAACTTCGGTGTGCAGGAGTACATGGGCTATTCCGAACAGATGCTGGACGTCTTCCCGCACAGCTGGCGCTTTGATAACGGCTATATGCATCCGGGCGACAAGCCGGGGCTGGGCATCGAGTTTGATGAAAAACTGGCAGCGAAGTATCCGTACGATCCTGCCTATCTGCCGGTGGCCCGTCTTGAAGACGGCACGCTGTGGAACTGGTAAACGAGGAGCGAACGATGAAAAGCGTAGTGATTCAACAGCCGAACGAACTGGTGATTGAAGAGCGGCCCCGCCCGGAGCCAGGCGCAGGCGAAGTCCGCGTCAAAATCACGCTGGCGGGGATCTGCGGTTCGGACAGCCATATCTTTCGCGGCCATAATCCGTTTGCGAAGTACCCACGCACGATCGGGCACGAGTTCTTTGGCGTGATCGACGCCGTGGGCGAGGGTGTAGACAGTGCCCGTTTGGGCCAGCGCGTTTCGGTTGATCCGGTGATCAGCTGCGGACACTGCTACCCATGCTCCGTGGGTAAGCCTAACGTCTGCACCTCGCTGGTGGTGCTGGGCGTACACCGCGACGGGGGCTTCAGCGAATATGCGGCAGTGCCCGCTAAAAATACCTGGCCTATCCCTGATGACATTCCTGATAAACACGCCGTCATGGTGGAGCCCTTCACCATTGCCGCCAACGTGACGGGGCAGGCCAACCCCACCGAGCAGGACGTTGCGCTGATTTACGGCGCAGGCCCGATGGGGCTGGTCACCGTGCAGGCGCTGAAAGGCGTCTATAAGGTGAAGCAGGTAATCGTGGTTGACCGTATAGACGAACGCCTGGAAATGGCCCAGCGCAGCGGCGCGGACTGGGTGTTGAATAACGGCGAGCAGTCGCTGCAGGCCGCGCTGGACGAAAAGGGCATCAAACCGACGTTAATCATTGATGCCGCCTGTCATCCAACGATTTTACAGGAAGCAATAACCCTGGCCTCTCCGGCGGCGCGCATCGTGCTGATGGGCTTCTCCAGCGAGCCGAGCCAGATTGTCCAGCAGGGCATCACCGGCAAAGAGCTGGCGATTTTCTCCTCGCGCCTCAATGCCAACAAATTCCCGGTCGTCATCGACTGGCTTAAGAAGGGGCTGATCGACCCGGAAAAACTGATCACCCATACCTTTGACTATCACCATGTAACAGACGCCATTGAACTGTTTGAGAAAGACCAGCGGCAGTGCTGCAAAGTTTTGCTCACGTTCGGACAATAATCCTATACGCGGTTAAGAGCCTGCGCAGACAGGCTCTGGTGGTACGCATCTTACCTTTCAGAGATAGCCATTATGACGCAAGCACAACCTCAAAGAACCACCTCCGACCTGGTGAAAGCCGCCGTTTCCGGCTGGCTGGGCACCGCCCTGGAGTTTATGGACTTTCAGCTTTACTCGCTGGGGGCCGCCCTGGTCTTCCATGAGATCTTCTTCCCGGAACAGTCAGCCGCGATGGCGCTGATCCTCGCGATGGGGACCTACGGCGCAGGCTACATAGCACGTATTGTCGGCGCCTTTATCTTCGGCAGAATGGGCGACAGCATTGGCCGTAAGAAGGTGCTGTTTATCACCATCACCATGATGGGGATCTGCACCACGCTGATTGGCGTCCTGCCAACCTATGCGCAGATTGGGATTTTTGCCCCGGTTCTGCTGGTGACGCTGCGTATCATTCAGGGGCTCGGGGCCGGGGCGGAGATTTCCGGGGCCGGGACCATGCTGGCGGAGTACGCGCCGAAAGGCAAACGCGGCATCATCTCCTCGCTGGTGGCGATGGGCACTAACTGCGGGACGCTGAGCGCCACGGCGATCTGGGCGGTGATGTTCTTTGCTCTCGATCGTGAAGAGCTGATCGCCTGGGGCTGGCGCGTGCCGTTCCTCGCCAGCGTCGTGGTGATGATCTTCGCCATCTGGCTGCGTATGAACCTGAAAGAGAGCCCGGTGTTCGAGAAAGTGAACGACGCACAAACCGTGCAGCCGGACACTTCGCTGGGTTCAATGATGAAAAGTAAATCTTTCTGGCTGGCGACCGGCCTGCGCTTCGGTCAGGCGGGCAACTCGGGGCTGATCCAGACGTTCCTTGCCGGGTATCTGGTCCAGACGCTGCTGTTCGATAAAGCCATCCCTACCGATGCGCTGATGATCAGCTCCATTCTCGGGTTTATCTCCATTCCGCTGCTGGGCTGGCTTTCCGATAAAGTGGGACGCCGTCTGCCGTACATTATCCTCAATATCTCCGCCATTCTGCTCGCGTACCCGATGCTGTCGATCATCGTCGATAAGAGCTATGCGCCGGGGACAATCATGCTCTCGATCATTGTTATCCATAACGTCGCCGTTCTCGGGCTGTTTGCGCTGGAAAATATCACCATGGCGGAGATGTTTGGCTCACGAAATCGCTTTACCCGTATGGCTATCTCGAAAGAGGCGGGCGGTCTGGTGGCGGTGGGCTTTGGTCCGGTACTGGCGGGGATCTTCTGCAATATGACCGGCTCCTGGTGGCCGATTGTCGCCATGCTGGTGGCCTATTCCGTGATTGGGCTGGTCTCGGCGATCTTGATGCCGGAAGTGCGCGACCGTGATTTGAGCGCGGCGAACGACGCAGCGGAGTCCGCGCCAGAAGCGCGTGTGGGTTACGGCGCGGTCTCTTCACGACGCTAGTGGTTTATAGCTTGCGTGACCTATCACACAACTTTGTGTTTATGTCACACCACATGAGCAAAAGTTAATATAAATCAAAATATCAAACGGCAGTATCAGTATGGTTGATGGCAGTTACTTTTTTACCCCAGCTGCCATTCTAGTTGGTGTAGTCAGCAGGCGCTGCCGCTTCAGAAGGAGCGGCAGCGATCCACAGCTTTCTAATTAACGAGTCTTAATCATGGAAAACACCTTATTAAAGGCCAACGCGACGCTGCCTCAGTACGATCGCGATAGCCTTAAAGCACGCATTGTACATTTAGGCTTCGGCGCATTTCACCGCGCGCATCAGGCGGTGTATGCCGACATTCTCGCCGCCGAGCACGGCAGCGACTGGGGCTACTGTGAGGTTAACCTGATTGGCGGCGAGCAGCAGATTGCCGATCTGAACGCGCAGGATAATCTTTATACCGTGGCGGAAATGTCTGCCGATGCCTGGACCTCCCGCGTGGTTGGCGTAGTCAAAAAGGCGCTGCATGCGCAGGTTGACGGCCTGGAGACCGTGCTGGCAGCGATGTGTGAACCTCAGGTGGCGATTGTCTCGCTGACCATCACCGAGAAAGGGTACTGCCACTCACCGGCGACCGGACAGCTGATGCTCGATCACCCGTTTATCGTCGCCGACCTGCAAAACCCGCACCAGCCGAAATCCGCGCCGGGCGTGGTGGTGGAAGCGCTGGCGCGTCGCAAAGCGGCGGGTCTGCCTGCGTTTAGCGTCATGTCCTGCGACAACATGCCGGAGAACGGCCACGTGATGCGCAACGTCACCTGCGCGTACGCCCGGGCGGTAAACGGCGAACTGGCGGACTGGATCGAGGCTAACGTTACCTTCCCGTCAACCATGGTGGACCGCATCGTGCCGGCGGTTACGCCCGATACGCTGGATAAAATTGAGCAGCTGACCGGCGTACGTGACCCGGCGGCGGTCGCCTGTGAACCGTTCCGCCAGTGGGTGATCGAGGATAACTTTGTGGCAGGACGTCCCGAGTGGGAAAAAGCCGGTGCCGAGCTGGTGTCAGACGTGATCCCGTTTGAAGAGATGAAGCTGCGCATGCTCAACGGCAGCCACTCGTTCCTGGCGTACCTGGGCTATCTGGCCGGATACCAGCATATCAATGACTGTATGGAAGATGAGCACTACCGCCTCGCCGCGCGCGCGCTGATGCTTAACGAGCAGGCCCCGACGCTGAAAGTAAAGGGCGTTGATTTAGGCCGCTATGCCGATCTCCTGATTGCCCGATACAGCAACCCGGCCCTGCGCCATCGGACATGGCAAATCGCGATGGACGGCAGCCAGAAGCTCCCGCAGCGTATGCTGGATTCCGTGCGCTGGCACCTGGTGCATCAGAAGCCTTTCCCGCTGCTGGCGCTGGGCGTGGCGGGGTGGATGCGCTATGTCGGCGGCGTGGACGAGCAGGGTAACGCCATTGACGTGAGCGATCCGCAGCTGGCGGTGATTCAGGCGGCAGTGAAGGGAAGTGCGGAAGGGGAAAGTCGGGTTAACGCGCTTCTGGGCATTGAGGCCATCTTTGGTAAAGCGTTACCGCAGGAGCCGCGCTTCGTTGCTGCGGTGATGACCGCATACCGGTCGTTGCTGCAAAAGGGGGCGAAAGCGACCGTCGCGCAGTACGCGTCTCAACGGTAATTCAGCACATGCCGCCGCGGGCGGCGGCATGTCTGCGCACAGCTTAGTGCATCCCCAGGCGAATCAGCTCAATCGGCTCGAACTTACCTTCGCATCCTTCCACTTCAACCGTTTTGCTGCGGCGCACCTGCGCGGCATCCAGCCCGTCGCTGTGGATCGCTTTAATCAGGCCGGTTTTGCCCGTGCCGCTAATCATGACGCGGCTGCCGGTGGTGATTGCATTGCGGTTACGGTCGTATGTCATCATGGTATATTCTCCTCTCTAACCTGTTCGTTACGGCGCTATTTCAGGTTTGCCGTTCACGGGGCATATAAATACGCCTGTCCGCGCCTCATGTTTTTGTTTTTGATCAAATTCACACTTTTTTCTTTATTTCGTCGTGCGCTGACGGTTGAGGACAGTAATTTACAAAGCAGACCGTTATTTTCATTAACTGATAGTTTCGACAGGGAAGCGTTGAGGGTTGGTTTATATTCCAGATGTCATTCTGGGTGCAGGAAATAACCCTTCATCGGAATAAGGAGTCAGGCTTATGTATAAGAGCATTTTGATGCCTGTAGACGTGTTTGAAATGGATTTGAGCGACAAAGCGGTTCGCCACGCGGCAAACCTGGCGAAGGCAGAGGGCGCGTCGATTACCCTGGTCAACATTCTGCCAGCCAGCAGCCGGTCTCTGCTGCGCGGGTTCAACGCCGATATTAAAAAGTTTGAAGAGTATATGACCGCGGAATCCGGGAAGAAAATGAATGAGTTAAAAAGACTGTTCGATATCGCCCCGGAGAATATTCACAGCATGGTGCGTTTTGGCAACGTCCGCGATGAAATTATCAAGCTGAGCAAGGAGGGGGAATATGATGCGATTGTCATCGGGTCGAAAAATCCGAGCATCTCCACCCATCTGCTGGGCTCAAACGCAGAATCTATTCTGCGCTACGCTACGATCCCGGTGTTAGTCGTTCGCTAATCACGCCGCCGCACCCGCAAGGGGGCGGCGAATATTACTCTTCGCTAAACCACTCGCTATTTTCCTGACGAATAAGCTGAACGGATTCGCTGATCTCCTGCAGATGCAGCGTCATCGCTTTTTCCACGCCGTCCGCATCGCGTTTTTCAAGCGCGCTGAAAATATCATGATGCTGTCGAAGCAACATGTCCGGCGGGGAGACGTGATCGAGACTCATGTAGCGCACGCGGTCAATGGTGGCCTTGATGTTCTCGATGGTGTCCCAGGCCAGCTGACAATCCGCAATCTGCGCCAGTTTCTGGTGGAATTCATCATCAAGCTGGAAGAAATCATTCAGCTGCTTACGGTCAATGGCAATACGCTGCTGGTGAAGGTTCTGCTCCAGCAGGTAACACTGGTTGTCGTTGATAAGCGTTGCGGCACGACGCGCCACCGCGCATTCAATGGCCTGGCGAACGAAACAGCCGTTGCGTACCTGAGAGAGTGAAATTTTGTTCACGTAGCTGCCGCGCTGCGGGCGGATCTGAATCAGTCCGTTCTCAGCAAGCTTAATAAACGCCTCACGGACCGGCTGACGGGAAACGTCAAAACGCACGGAGACCTCTTTTTCAGAAAGCGGCGTTCCCGGTGGGATCAGGCAATGGACAATATCACGTCGCAAAATGCGATAGATTTGCTGGTTTACGGGCTGGGTGGGATTGAGTTGCGATTCAGCGGCCATGAGTTGTCATTTCTCAGAGAGTTAGCCTGAACATACTACCATTCTTTTAGAACCCGAAACAGACCCGGCCCGCAGGCCGGGAAGGGCAGATTTAGCCACGATGGACGCTAAGTCCGGCAAAACTCTGGCTGACTGGCATCATTTCTACGGTATTAATGTTGACGTGTTTTGGCAGCGTCGCCACCCACCAGACCGTTTCGGTCACATCTTCCGGCGTCAGCGCGTTAGCATTTTCGTAGGTTTTGCCCGCTTTCGCGTCATCGCCTTTGAAGCGCACGTTGGAAAACTCGGTGCCGCCCACCAGGCCCGGCTCGATATCGGTGACGCGAATGGCGGTGCCGTGCAGGTCGGTACGCAGGTTAAGGCTGAACTGGCGCACAAACGCCTTCGTCGCGCCATAGACGTTGCCGCCCGCATACGGCCAGCTTCCTGCGGTGGAACCGATATTGATAATGTGGCCGCGGTTGCGCTCGACCATGCCCGGCAGCACCGCGCGGGTCATATAGACCAGCCCTTTGTTGTTGGTGTCGATCATGTTTTCCCAGTCTTCAACGCTGGCTTTGTGCGCGGGCTCCATCCCCAGCGCCAGACCGGCATTGTTGACCAGCACGTCGATGGCGCGCCACTCGGCGGGCAGGTTGGCAATCATCTCTTCAATGGCCGCGCGGTTACGCACGTCCAGCTGCGCGGTCAGGATGCTGTCGCCTAATTCGTCCTTCAGCTCCTGCAGGCGCTCCTGGCGGCGACCGGTCGCAATAACCTTGTGCCCGTTGGCGACGAAGCGACGCGTGATGCTTTCACCAAAACCTGCCGTTGCCCCGGTAACTAAAATAATCATCTCACTGTTCCTCAACGCTTTTTGTGTTGTACTAACATAGCACGGCCGCAGAGGGTGCGTTAAGGCAACATTTGTATGACGGCGTTGCAGGGGATGGCGGCCTGGCCTACTCTGGGAGGATACCCGTACTCAGGAGCGAAAGATGACGGCCACGAATCCCTTTTTTGACATCAGCCTGCTGCCTTACCAGGCCCCCCGTTTTGATGAAATCAACGACGGCCACTACCGCCCGGCCTTTGATGAAGCGCTTCGCCAGAAGCGGGCGGACATTGACGCCATTGTGTCTCAAACCGCTGCGCCAGACTTCACCAACACCGTGCTGGCGCTGGAGAAAAGCGGCGCCATGCTCGCGCGCGTCAGCAGCGTGTTCTTCGCCATGACCTCCGCGCACACCAATGCGTATTTACAGGAGCTTGAGGAGCAGTTCTCCACCGAGCTTGCCGCGCTGGCGAACGATATCTGGCTGAATGACGTGCTTTTCGCCCGCGTGGAGAGCGTCTGGCAGGACCGTGCCGCGCTGGACGCCGAATCCCGTCGGCTGGTCGAGGAGACCTGGCAGCGGTTTATTCTGGCGGGCGCGCGTCTCAATGAAGCAGAAAAAGCCGAGCTGAAGGCGCTGAATACCGAGGCGGCCACCCTGACCAGCCAGTTCAACCAGCGTCTGCTGGCTGCCGATAAGACGGGCGGGCTGGTGGTGGATTACGCGCACCAGCTTGACGGGCTCAGCGCCAGCGAGATCGCCGACGCGGCGCAGGCTGCCGCGGAGCGAGGGCTGAACGATCGCTGGCTGATCCCGCTTCTGAACACGACCCAGCAGCCCGCGCTTTCCGCGCTGCGCAATCGTCAGACCCGCGAAAACCTGTTTAACGCAGGCTGGACGCGCACCCAGAAAGGGGATGAGAACGACACTCGCGAGCTGATCCTCCGCCTTACGGCGCTACGTGCGCGGCAGGCCCGCCTGCTGGGCTTTGAGGATTACGCCAGCTGGAGCATCGCCGACCAGATGGCGAAAACCCCGGACGCCGCGCTGGCCTTTATGCGCGGCATTGTGCCTGCCGCCCGCGCCCGTGCAGAGCGCGAGCAGGCCGATATTCAGAAAGTCATCGACGACGAGCAGGGTGGTTTCACCGTGCAGGCCTGGGACTGGGCTTTTTATGCCGAGCGCGTGCGTCAGGCAAAATATGCCCTCGATGAATCGCAAATCAAACCCTATTTTGCACTCAATACCGTATTGCACGATGGTGTCTTCTGGGCAGCCAGCCAGCTGTTTGGCATCCGCTTTGTGGAGCGCTTCGATATCCCGGTGTATCACCCGGACGTCCGAGTCTGGGAAATTTTCGACCACACCGGTGAGGGCATGGCGCTGTTCTACGGCGACTTCTTTGCCCGCGATTCCAAGCAGGGCGGGGCCTGGATGGGGAATTTCGTCGAGCAATCCTTCGAGTTTGTTGCCCGTCCGGTGATCTACAACGTCTGTAACTACCCCAAACCGGCTAACGGCGGCGTCGCGCTTCTCTCCTGGGATGACGTGATCACCCTGTTCCACGAGTTCGGCCATACGCTGCACGGCCTGTTTGCCAGCCAGCGTTTCGCCACGCTCTCCGGCACCAATACGCCGCGTGATTTCGTTGAATTCCCGTCACAAATTAATGAGCACTGGGCCAGCCACCCGCAGGTGTTTACCCACTATGCCCGCCATTACGAAACCGGTGAGCCGATGCCGGACGCGCTGCGGGAAAGCATGCTCAACGCGACCCATTTCAACAAGGGCTATGACATGACGGAACTGCTGAGCGCCGCGCTGCTGGACATGAACTGGCACGGCATCGGTGAGGCTGTTTCGAGCGTGGAGGATTTTGAAGCAGCAGCGCTGAAAAAAGAGGGGCTGGATCTGCCCGCCGTACCGCCGCGCTATCGTAGCAGCTATTTTGCCCATATCTTTGGCGGGGGCTACGCGGCGGGATATTACGCCTACCTGTGGACGCAAATGCTTGCTGACGATGGCTATCAGTGGTTTGTTGAACAGGGCGGCCTGACCCGTGAAAACGGGCAAACATTCCGCGAGGCGATTTTGTCCCGTGGTAACAGCACGGATTTAGCTGAGCTGTATCGCAACTGGCGCGGGCACGATCCGAAGATTGAACCGATGCTGGAGAATCGCGGGCTGAGCGAATAAGGTCAGGCTCGTCAGAAAAAAGAACCGGGCTTCGCGCCCGGTTCTTTTTGTATTATTCCCGCTACGACTATTCGAATTCAGAATGGATAAATTGCCTGACTTGCAGTATCGAATTGAGGTTAAGTTTGTGCCCGATATTATTGGTGTAGGTATAGATAGTTTTAGGGGACAGGTAAATTTTTCTCGCGGCAGCGTAAGTATCGTCAGTATCCAGCAGGGCGAAAAGGGTCTTCTTTTCCTGGGCTGAAAGCATACTGAGACTCCTGCACCGCGATATGTGGTTCAACGCATACTCAGGAGAATGCATCCGTCCGCAAGTGAGTTGTTTTCTAAACTCCACAAAGCACGATTTCCTGTAGATCGTCACAAGTGGCTCCAGGACCCTTGAACTGACATCCTTGCCACCTATGAAGATCACCTGGTGTTTTTCCGTCAGTTTCTTCCTTTTCAGAAGGTTGTAAATAGCACCGAGGCTTCTGAATGATTCAATATCTACGATGCAAACCTTTCTGCTGGGGGACGCTTGCTGGAGGATGACAGACAGCGCTTTATTCAAAAATACATCTTTCGTCAAAATTATGTGAGGCATAAAAAAACCTGAACATCTCAGAACAAAGTGAAAAGGGGCCCTAAGGCCCCTCTGGTAACATCAGAATCCGATACGGATACCTGCCACACCCTGAATCGGTGTCTCGATTTGGCTGCCCTGACGATAATTAGCCTCACCGTACAAGGTTACGTCTTTACTAACGTTAACCGATGCACCCAGACCGTACTTGCCTGATGTGCCTTTGACGTTGTTGTCAAAGCGATTGCGCTCATTGATCGTGACCTCATTGGAGTTAGCAAACTCCTGCAGCACCGCAGCTGACAGATAAGGTTTGAACTCAGTTGAGCCAATGTTGAACTTACCGGCAATCTTCGCACCGGCTTCACCCGTGACAGAACGCGGTGAGCCCGTATTACCTTTCATGCCGTTACTGAGTTTCACATCCTCACTAGTCATCTGAACAAACGCCAGGCGCGCATAAGGCGTGATGCTTACGTCGTTTTTGAGATCGAACTGATATCCTCCTTCAACGGCGGTACTGAGCGCGTACTGCTTCCAGTCACCGCCGGTTCTACCTCCGTTAGTCATAACTGCTCTCAGTTTGTTGTTGAGACGGTTACCTTTGACTACACCGTCAGCGTAGAACCCACTTGCGTCGTACCAGGTTGCATACAGGCCGAGACCGTAGCTGTCGATTTTGCTTGTACCGCCGCGGGCATGCTTCACTTTGTTATCGCTAAAGGACATGAACGCACCGGTGACAAGGCTGCCCCCCGCAAAGTCTGTCCTGGTGTCAGCGCCGATCTCCATACCGTTCTGGCTAAGCTGATAGGCCGCGCCATTGCTTGTATCAATATCGCTTTTACTTCCGAGGTAGTGTCCCCATACGTTGCTTACTGGTCCGGTTTTATCCAGACTCGCGCGATACGTGCGCAGGCCATCCAGCTCACCGTGGATAACGTTCAGACCGGCATTGGACATGGCCAGAATGGCATCGGTTGCAGGCGTGGTCATTGGCTTCTTGCCGCCATTTCCGTTGCCTCCCGCGTTGCCGTTGTCACCACCGCCCGGGTTCTCACCGCCCGGGTTCTCACCACCGCCAGGGTTCTCGCCACCGCCAGGGTTCTCACCACCGCCAGGGTTCTCGCCGCCACCGGGGTTCTCGCCACCACCGGGGTTCTCACCGCCGCCAGGGTTCTCGCCACCGCCAGGGTTCTCGCCGCCGCCAGGGTTCTCGCCGCCGCCAGGGTTCTCGCCACCGCCAGGGTTCTCGCCACCGCCAGGGTTCTCACCACCGCCAGGGTTCTCGCCACCGCCAGGGTTCTCGCCACCACCGGGGTTCTCACCGCCAGGGTTCTCACCGCCCGGATTCTCACCGCCAGGGTTCTCGCCGCCCGGGTTCTCGCCGCCCGGGTTCTCGCCACCCGGGTTCTCACCGCCCGGGTTTTCGCCGCCCGGGTTCTCACCGCCCGGGTTTTCGCCACCCGGGTTCTCGCCGCCGTCATCTATGGCGCCGAGGTACCAGACGTTACCACCGTTGAGGCCGTCCTTATTCTGTTGGTTGAATAGGGTGTACATATACGTACCGCCGTCCACGACACGGGTGCTTCGCCCGGATGCCGTGACCATTTCAAAATTAATGTCACCACCCTTTTCATGGATGAGGTTTACCGTCAGGTCAGTGTGATCTGATATCTCCTTACCGGAGTCAGCCACGGCTATACCAAAATGACCAGTGCCCTGTTCGATAGTGACGAAGTTGGCTTTACGATCGGCGAGAGATGTGTTCAGGAGGAAGTTTCCGGTGCCATTCAGCTCTGTAATCGTTAGCTTCGCAAATTCACCATTGCTGTTGCGCAGGAAGTTGACGTTGCCGCCTTCCATGATGAGCTTACCGACCTGAGCCGTGTCCGGGCCGGATGTGGCATCTGAAAGGTCGTTAATAGAGAGGGTACCTCCCTGGATGTTGACGTCCGTTGCGAGGGCGCCGGCATTCATCAGCAGTTCGCCACCGGCGCTCACTCTGGTTTCGCCGTCGGCTACTGCACCGGCCCACAACCACGACTGGCCGCCATTGATGGTGGTATCAGTGGTCGTGCCACCACCATAGACATTCTGTTCTCCGCCATTGTGGATAGTCGTAAACATGGCTGAACCGGTATAGTGGATATCCTGAGTACCACTGTTAATGATTGTTGATGTGGCCGCGCCACCTTGGTATACCCTCAAAATACCACCCTCGATGGTGGTGTGATTGGCGGTACCACCTTCGACGTTCTGTTGACCACCATTGCTTATGGTAGTCGAGGTGGCCGTGCCGAAGACCTTCTGTTGCCCATCACTGTTGATTGTAGTAGAGGTGACTATGCCGCCTGCGGAGACGTACTGAGCACCGCCGCTGTTGATTCTGGTAAAGGTAGCCGAGCCGCCACTGGAAACGTACTGCCAGCCGAGACTGTTAAGAGTGGTGCTAGTTGCCGTACCGCCATTCTCAATGTTTTGTCTTCCATACATATAAATGGTAGTGCTGTTAGCAGTACCGCCACTGGATATGAATTGATTACCGCCGCTGCTGATGATAGCTAAGGCGGCCGAGCCACCACTCAAGACGTGCTGTTTACCGCCACTGCTGATAGTGGTGCTCGAGGCAGTACCACCACTGGAAACGTGTTGGGCACCACCGCTGTTGATGATAGTAGAATTGGCGCTGCCGCCATTTGAGACATCCTGCCTACCAGCACTGTTGATCGTGGTTGAGGTAGTCGAGCCCCCACTGGAGACATACTGCCGGGCACCACTGTTGAGCGTGGTAGAGGTAGCCTCACCGCCAGCGAGGACGGTCTGATAGCCCCAGTCATCAATAGTGGTGTCAGTGGCTGAACCGCCACTGGAAACGTGCTGATAACCACCGTCGAGAATGGTACCAGTAGCAGAGCCGCCCTCGACGTACTGATAACCTCCGCGGATGATGGTGGTATGCGTTGCCGAACCGCCACTGGAGACGTGCTGCCGGCCACCACTATTAATGTCAGTAGAGGTGACCAGCCCACCACTGGAGACGTACTGATACCCCCCACTATTGATAGTAGTGGAGGTTGCCTTTCCGCCAGCGAAGACATTCTGCTTACCCCAGGCGTTGATGGAGGTATCAGTGACCGAACCGCCACTGGAGACGTTCTGATAGCCTGTGTAGATGGTCGAGGAGGTGGATGCGCCACCGATATTCGTGGAGCTGGCCTTCCCACCATCATAGACGAGCTGAGAACCACCACTAATTGTGGTACCAGTAGCCGAGCCGCCACTGGAGACATTTTGCTGGCCCTTACTGTTGATGGTCGTTGAGGTGGCAATGCCGCCTGAGATGTGCTGAGTACCACCACTTTTGATGGAAGTTGAGGTTGCCGAACCACCATTGAAGATGCCCTGATATCCACCACTGTTGATGGAAGTTGAGGTTGCCGAACCGCCACTGACGACGTGCTGGGCTCCACCACTGATGGTAGTAGAGGTGGCAGTGCCGCCACTATTGACGTATTGAATGCCCCCATCCTCGATGGTTGTAGATGTGGCCGAACCTCCAGCGTAGATATTCTGAAAGCCCCAGTTATTGATGGTGGTGTCCGTGGCCACACCACCACTGGAGACTTGTTGATTGCCATGGTTGTTAATGGTGGTACTTGTAGCTGAGCCCCCGGACGTTATGGTCTGATAGCCACCACTGTTTATGGTCGTTGAGATGGCAGAACCTCCGCCGTAGATAGTCTGCCGGGTAGATACTACATTTGTAGCCAAACCGCTGATTGTGGTGCCAATGGCCATTCCGCCATTAAATATAGCCTGCTGACCGCCATGATTGATGGTAGTGGAAGTAGCCGAACCGCCACTGGATACGTGCTGATTACCACCGCTGTTGATGGTAGTAGAATTGGCACTACCACCATCGTATATGTACTGGTTGCCATTGCCATTAATGGTGGTCTCAGTAGCCGAG